>DATBJC010000154.1:0-63410 GCA_036556625.1 Gemmatimonadales bacterium | reverse complement strand
AATACCATGCGGCCGGTACCAGGGCTGGCGCTGCCCAGCAGGAATGGCTAGGGTTAGCCGGGAGCCGGAAGCAGGCAGCCGGGCGTAGCCCCGCTGCTTCTGCGCGTTGCCGTTCCCCTCACGGTCAACCGGGTTCGACTCCCGATCCAGTTCCGCCTTAAGGGGCCCGCGGCAACGCAGCGGCCGCCTCGCTCTGCGGGCTCAGACCCCCGCGAGTCGGCCGAGGCCTCTTAAGGTGGGACAACCCTCCTTCCCGATCGGAAGCTATGATGCCTGCGTGGCTCGTCGGCACCCTCGCCGCCGTCCTCCTCGCGGTTGTGCTTCTGCGCCTGGTGACGAGCACGACCATCTACGAATTCGAGCGTGGTCTGAGGTTCACCCGCGGCCGCTTCGCCGGGGTGCTTGGCCCTGGGCTCTATTGGCACCTTCCCCGTTTCACGCGGATCCAGAAGATCGACATCCGGCCCACACAGATCGCTGTCGCTGGCCAGGAAGTTCTCAGCGCCGACGGCGTAGCCGTCAAGGCGAGTGTGGCCGCTACGTACCAGGTGATCGATCCGGAGCGCGCCGTCCTGGGAGTCGGGAGCTACCCGACAGCGCTCCACACCGAGCTGCAGCTCGCCCTGCGGGCCGTGATCTCGGGACTGGCCGTCGAGGCGCTCCTGGAGAAGCGCCCTGAGCTCTCTGCTCAGCTCAAGGCCGTTGCAGGCGATCAGCTCAAGTTGATCGGGATCGAGCTGCACGACGCCGCGATCCGTGATCTTACATTCCCTGGCGAACTGAAGAAGATCTTCAGTCAAGTCGTCAAGGCCCGGCAAGAGGGTCTGGCTGCGCTTGAAAAGGCTCGTGGCGAGACCGCGGCGCTCCGGAACCTGGCGAATGCCGCGCAGATGATTCAGCGGAACCCGCAGCTGATGCAGCTTCGGCTCCTCCAGGTGCTCGGCCAGCAGCCCGGCAATACCGTAGTACTCGGGGTCCCCCAAGGGGGCGCGCCCATCCCGATTCGGGATCCGGGGCAAATCGAAGGGGAACTTCCCCCGACTGAGGACCGGCCGGCGGAGTCCTAAGCAGCGGCGGCCGCCGTCGAACCCGGCATACAGCCGACAGGGCGGGAGGGTTTTTGCCTTGAGTGATCCATCGAGCACGGAGGGCGGGAATGGCGAGCAACGTCGTGACAGATCGGCCACAATGGGCCATCGCACCCTATTTCATCGTGGATGACGTCGTCGCCACGGCCAACTATTACCGCGACAAACTCGGCTTTCGCTACGACCGGTTCTGGAATGATCCTCCGTCCTTCTGTATGGTTCGACGCAACGGCGTTGTCATCATGCTGGCCCAGCTCGAGCACTCCGGAGTCATGCGACCCAACCGTCTCGTCGATCCGGAGGGTGGGGCCTGGGACGCGTACATCTGGATCGACAACGCGGACGCGCTCAATGCGGAGTTGAGGGCAAAGGGCGTCAAAATTGCCCGCGACATTTGCGACCAGCCTTACGGGTGCCGCGACTTCGACATTGAGGACTGCAACGGTTATCGCCTCTGTTTCGGGCACGACACGGCAGGCTGAAGCCGCTACAGCCCACGCTGCCTGACCGGCGCATTGCAGCGGACCAGCACTGGGCGTTTCCAGTCAAAGTAACGGAAGGCAGGTCCATGGCACTTCGGCGGATGGACAACGTTCTCATCGTGGTAGACGACCTCGAGGCTGTCAAGGCGTTTTTTGTCGAGCTTGGTATGGAGCTGGAAGGCGAGATGCCAGTCGAGGGACGTTCGGTGGACCTACTCGTCGGGCTCGAGAACGTTCGATGCGAGATCGCGACGTTGCGGACCCCAGACGGCCACGGTCGGCTCGAGCTGGACAAGTTCCACACGCCCGCGGCGGTCGGAGCTGAGCCGAAGAACGCACCAGTGAACACGCTGGGCATACGTCGCATCATGTTCGCGGTCGACGACATCGATGATGTACTGGCGCGCTTGCGCGCCCATGGCGCTGAGCTCATCGGCGAAGTCGTTCAGTACGAGGACACGTACCGGCTATGTTACATTCGCGGCCCTGAGGGCATCATGGTCGCGCTTGCCGAGCAACTCAGGTAAGGCCTTTCCCCATGGCGCAGAGAGCGCTGGACACGCCTCGCGCCTAGCGAGCACCTGGCTGGCGCATGTGTCCCGCCCGACGCGGGCTCGCTACGCCGCAGTAGGCGATCCGAACCACCTGGTGAGCACGTCAGCGAGATCAAGTTGGGCTAGGTCTCCCACCCAGGCCACATATCCGTCGGGCCGGATCAGCACGGCGGTGGGAGCGGGGACCGTCCCGATTGCCGGAAGCTCCCACCTGCCATCGTATTTAGCGTCGAGCGACTGAACGCGATCGGCCCAGGGGCCGATCGCGACGCCGCCGGGCTCACCGAAGTTGAGCACCACCGGGCGGGCGTCGTGCAGCAGGGTGTAGACCCGAAGCGGGCCGCGGGAGGTGACGAGGTCGAGATCGGGCATGCGGCGTCCGATCAGCGGGTGTCCCTCGCCGAGATCGTAGTGAAGGTCCAGACCGGACATTCTCGCGGCGAATCGTTTGCGCGGCTCATCCATGCTCAGCAGCTCGGATACGACATCGCGCACCGCCTCGATGCGATCGTCGGGGCGCATGAGCGCGACTTGCGCCATCGTGTTGCGCAGCACGCCGGCGGCGACCGGGTGGCGTTCGGCGTGGTAGGTATCGAGGAGGCTGTCCGGCGATGTTCCCTTGACCACCTGCGCCAGCTTCCATCCAAGATTCACCGCGTCCTGCACACCCAGGTTGAGGCCCTGTCCGCCGACCGGGGAATGTATGTGCGCCGCGTCGCCGGCCAGCAAGACCCGTCCCGAGCGATAGGTCGCGGCCTGCCGAGTCATGTCGGTGAACCGGGTGATCCAGGTGGGACTATGGATCCCGAAGTCCGTCCCGTAGACGGCAACGAGGCCCTCGCTGAGATCGCGCAGCGCAGGCTCGCCGGTTCCGATCTGCGATTCGGTGAGCATGACACCAACCGTCCCGCCCTTCTGGTAGACCACCTCGCCGTCCTTGATCTCGTACTCCACCTTGCCCAGAGCGTGCATGCCGGAGGCAGTGCGACGGATTCCCAGCGGAGGCTCCTCGGTCATCTCGACCTCGGCGAGCAAGGCGCTCGTCGTCGGATCCCAACCGGGGAAGTCGATGCCCGCCGCCTTACGGATGAGACTGCGCCCGCCGTCGCATCCGACGAGATACTCCGCCCTCAGGCGCTGGCCGTCGGACAGCGCGATGTCGACGCCGCTGTCGTCCTGCGCGAAGCCGGTGACCTCGCGTCCGCGGTAGAACGTCACGGGCAGCTCGCCGACCCAGCCGGCGAGGATGCGCTCGATATGGTTCTGCCACAGCCCGAGTCCGTAGGGATGCCGAGTGGGAAAGTCGCTGATGTCGAACGTGGTCGCGGCAAACCCCGCGACCTGAGCCTTCTTCCCTTCGGCAAGGAATCGCTCGGAGATTCCGCGCTGATCGAAAACCTCGATGGTGCGTGCGTGCAGTCCGCCGGCGCGCGAGCCGGGAAGATCCTGGCTGGCGCGCCGCTCGACGATGGCAACGTCGATCCTCGCCAGCGCGAGTTCGCCCGCCAGCATCAGCCCCGTCGGGCCGCCTCCGGCGATCACCACCGCATGTCCGGTCATCGCGTCTCCTCAATCACAATGAGCGCGAAGCTTGAACTCGGACGGGGGCCCTTGCCGGCAGCCTCGGGGTGCGTGATAATGTCCAGTGCTTTCGGAATGAGATCGCGATGAATGCAAGATTCTGGCCTTATGTGTTGGCCATCCATCTTACACTGGCCGGCTCTCTCCGCGCACAGGGCGCCGATGAAATCGACGCCCGCATTGCGCCGGCCGGCTCTCGCATCTCGATACCATTGGAGCTGCTGCGCCCTGCTGGCGACTCCCTCGCGTTGATGCTCACCTGGAGTGCTCCTGGGGCTCGAACGGTCAATGGGCAAATGGGCCTCGTCGCGAGCCTGCCAAGGCTGGGAACCGGTACAGTTGGTCGCGCCTACACTTTTAGGATTGAGCCAGCGGGTAGCATCGATGCAATCGTCTTGCTCGGCGATACAGCCATGAACGCCGGCAAAGAGGATTCGGTGATGATCGTGCAACTCGGGCCTTCAAGTGCCCTGAATACCCTCCTCGAGTGGCGGCCGGACAGTATCTATGTCGAGACCCCGCCATGGGGAGACCAGATCGGGTATCGGGCTTGGATTCGCCCCAAGTACGAGCCCTGAGCCGCCGGCGGCCAGCTGATGCGCCGTTCGTCAGGGACGCTCAAAGTCTCGGCGTGCCCTTTTGGGTAGGACACGTGTAAATGTAGCTGAGCTGCTCGAGTCGTTCTTGAGGAAGCAGCAGGCTGGCTACTAACGTCACGCAGGTCTCGACCGCCGTCGTCCACTGCTCACTTCGGGCTTGATTACCGCTGTACCAGCGCCGGCCCTTCCGCAGGGTGGGATAACGAACGAGCAGATCGGCTTTGGTGAGCGCGCCGGGTAGGTCCTGGGCGATCGCGGCGATCAGGCGTTCGTTCTTATCGTAGTACAGCGTGTACCGATCCGGACCCAGATCGAGCTTGTAACTCGGCTGCACGCGATGCGAGGCCACCTGCCATACCGTCCCGGCAGGGATGGGCGATGGGTTACCCTGGTGACCGCGGGCTACCTTGATGCTGTCCGAGCTGAGCAGCTCCGCGAACATCCGCCGTGTTCCCGACAACGTGGTTTGGCCGAGCACCACCTCGCCATGGCGCGCCTGGTTGCCAGTTCGAGGCTCGGTGAAGGGAGTTGGCCGCACATCCAGCGCCTGGGCGTGGACCACGCCTTGAGCGATCGAATTAGCAGTTAGCACCAACGCGGCGACCCAACGCATAGCTATCCTCGGCACGGAAGAGGAGTCCTTGTGGCGCAACCGTCAGGCCGCGGGCCTAGGGCCGCGCATGTGCCGCAACGGCGGGGAGTTAGACTCAGGCTGCGAGCGGATGCAGCCGGCAGACGCCGGGGAACTGCCAAACGCGCTGCATCTTGGAAGGCGCCGCCTAACCCGCCATGCAAGGAGGCGTAGGTCTGTCCGGGCAGCGAGTGCGAGAGCCCGAAGCTGGGCTGGGTTCTTCTCCGGGATCCCCAGGCCGGAATCAATGCGGATGTGTTAGCGGTATTAGCGAACACGGCGCTCAGCCGTGATCAGGAGGTCACCTGGGCGGCCTCCCGCCGGCTCCCGGAGGAAGCATTGCGTAGCTGGGAGTACCCATCCGTTCCGCTGCACTGAGATCCAAGGGTGTGGATCTGGAGGTGTCAGCCTCCCAGTGGCGGCACTCGCAGAGCACGCTGTGGAACGTAGGTTTGTGTGGGCGCCGACCTCAACGCTCGCCGCTGATCCGCGGATCCGTGAGGCGGACGCCACCCAGCACATAGCATTCGGAGAAGAGCGCCGTCCGGGTGAAGTGCATCTCGCGCTGCCGTTTGCCCCGCAGTTCTGTCAGCAGAACGGCTTTCTGCATGCCGGGGCGATCGCCAGCGTGGCCGACTCGGCGAATGGCTACGCCGCTTACACCCTGGCCCCGCCCGAGTCCGACGTGCTGGCGGTGGAGTTCAAAATCAATTTGCTGGCTCCCGCACGAGGCGACGGGTTTTTGGCCTGCGGCCGCGTTCTGCGGCCTGGCCGGACGCTGACCGTGTGCCAGGCCGAGGTGATCACGACCGGCACCAACGCACGGACCCTCATTGCCACCATGCTCTCGACGATCATCGTGCGCCCCATGGAGCGGGGGGCGCGGGCGGGTGCCTGAGGACCCGCCCACAGGCGCGGGGCTTGGGCGCCATCGAGAAGACCGCTGAATCGCCAGGAAATCAAGTGCCCAGGAGGCGCCAACATGACCAGCTTCAACCGAGCGCCCGGCGGCGAGCATGAGGACGCGGAGCTCATCCGCTCAACGGAGCGCGAGCGACTCCGTGCGCTGGTCACGGGTGATGTTGAGCGAGCGGGCCAGCTGCATACCGACGACTTTCAACTCATCAACCCTCTGGGCGGGGTGCTCTCCAAGGAGCAGTATCTGGACGGCATCAGCTCCGGGCAGATCCATTACCTGTATTGGGCGCCCGAGCCGATCGCCGTCCGCATCTATGGGGACGTCGCGGTCATCCGCTACCGGTCACAACTTGAAATCGTGGTGCGGGGCCGTCACATCCCCCGCCAGCGGTATTGGCATACGGATTTGTACGAGCGACACGGGGCGCAATGGCGGGTAGTGTGGTCCCACGCGACGGCCACCGATCACGGCAGCTACAGCTCCGCCACTGGCAGAGGCGACCCCACGCAGGGTCCATCCGGTAGCGAGGCCTCATGAACATCAGATGCCCTTGTGTTCCGGCCTGAGGAGGTCACGCTCAAGGGACGCGTCACGTGGAAGCTGGGGCGACACACAACACGGAGATCGCGATGCGTTGCGCCTCGGCCATCCCGACTGCTGTTCTTCTATCCTCGGCGCTTGGCGGGTGTGGTGCCGGCTGGCGCCGGATCGAGGACCCGACGCCTCGCACGTTGCCGGTTCGCGAGCAGGTTCAGCTCTGGCGGGGACGTCAGGATCGCGTCTTGCACGCGGTGACCATCGGGCATGACTCCGTGAGCGGCGTTCCTTTTCACCTGCCGCCTGACTGTGACAGCTGCCGTGTCGTGATCGCGCGAAGCATGGTGGACTCGATGCGGCTCGGCAATCAGGAACGAGGCGCGCTGCGGAGTTTGGGACTCGTTTACCTGGCGGCAGGTGCGGCTGCGCTGGTTCTCTACCTCAGCGTGGACATGGACTGAGCTGACGTTTCTGGCGACGGGTCACCCCGCGGATGCACCGCGGCTGATGTGCATATTCGGCAGGCGGCTAGCGGAAGGTACGGGTAAGACATGGAACCCAGACCGACCAAGGCCGAGATCGCTGCTGCGGTCGGTAGAGCAGTCCCGGATGTGATCGCTCCCGGGCTGGCTGTACTCTTCTGCGGCATCAACCCAGGCCTGTACTCCGGTGCGACCGGTCATCACTTCGCTCGACCCGGCAACCGTTTTTGGCCTGCTCTCCACGCGGCTGGATTTACGGACCGTCCAGTACCGCCCTGGGAAGAGAGGCAGCTGCTGGAGTACAGGCTGGGCATCACGAATCTGGTGGCCCGGGCGACTGCTGGCGCAGCGGAGCTGGAGCAGGACGAGCTGCGGGCCGGGCGATCGCGGCTCGGGCGGAAGGTGCGTCGCTTCCGGCCGCAAGTGGTGGCGGTACTCGGGATCGGCGCATATCGGATGGCCTTCAACCAGCCCGGAGCGACTGTCGGCCGCCAGCCCGTGATGCTTGCCGAGGCCCTGCTTTGGGTTTTGCCGAATCCGAGCGGCCTGAATGCGAATCACCAGCTTCCTGACCTGGTGCGGCTCTTCGGGGAACTCCGGGCGCTCGTAGCAAGTCTCCGCGCGAGTTAGCCGCCTCGGGGCCATCAATGAGAGAGTAAGATTGTTCGGGCCCGGCCCCGAGGGCCTGCAGCTGATGCGCAAGTCGTTAGGTATGCCACCGAACATCGCAGAACATTAGGGATGCTGATGAGCCTAGTGTCATCGCTTCGGGTGGACCAAGTGCTCGAGATCAGGTTCCCCGCATTCACACCGCGGATCACTGTGCACTCTGAACGCAGGCTAACCGTAGAAATCGTTGCAGGGGACAATACCGGTTTCGCCGACACTGTCGACTACGAGGCAGTCGCCGTTCGCGAGGGATTGGTGATGCTCTCATGGCGGGAACACATCGGAAGCACGATCGTGCATGTCCTGGATTTCGTGTCCGGTGAGGCATACACCGCGGTCACACCAGCGAAAGGCGAGTTCATGCGACTGCGGGGCCGGATTGACATCAAGTCTGCATCGTGAACTCCTGGTCTCCAGGCGTTGGTCAAGAAGAGAGCGGCAGCAGTGGCGCCGTTAGGGAAACGTATATGAAGGCCTCGGTATTCATCGCCACGAGCCTCGACGGCTTCATTGCAAGGACCGACGGCGCGCTGGACTGGCTTCCGGCCGAGGGTGGTGAACCCCACGGCTACGAGGAGTTCATCGCCACGGTGGATGCCATAGTGATCGGACGGAAGACGTTCGAGACGGTGCTCACGTTCGAGGCGTGGCCCTACGGGGCCAAGCCGGTCGTAGTACTCAGCTCGACGCCCTCGGCGTGGGCAGCACCGGCCGGCGCCGTCTGTGAGTTCATGACCGGCAGCCCATTGGAGATCGTGGAACGGCTGAGCGGTCGTGGCCTCACCCATCTCTACGTGGATGGAGGGATCACCATCCAACGATTCCTGGACGCAGGCCTGATCCAGCGCGTCATTATCACCCGCATCCCGGTGCTCCTGGGGGACGGGATTCCCTTGTTTGGCCGGCTCCGTCACGATATCCGGCTGAAACACGTTGCGACGCGGGCATTCCCGAGTGGCATGGTGCAGAGCGAGTACATCATTGCTGGCTAACCGGCCGTGAACGGGCATCACAATCGCTTGGAGCACTCGAAATCCGTGAGACTGCGACTCTCCAGCTGCGTCGTGGTCGCTCTCGTCTCGATGGGCGACTCCCAGGCGGCCGCCGGTCAAGCCGTGATCGCGAGTGCCGTGCCCGGTGCGGAAGAATGGCAGCTGGTGACCGGTACCGGCATCCTTCGTGGTACACTACTCGTGCCGGCTGATACGGGTCGCATTCCCGTCGTCCTCATCCATCCCGGTTCGGGGCCCACTGACCGTGACGGGAACAGTCAGTTGCTTCCGGGCAAGAACAACAGTCTGCGCCTGCTGGCTGAGGGATTGGTCGCCCGGGGCATCGCCTCGCTTCGCATCGACAAGCGAGGGGTAGCTGGCAGCGCCGCGGCCGCGAGCGCCGAATCGGACCTGCGCGTCGAGACCTTCGTGGCTGATGCGGTCGGCTGGCTCGACCTCCTCGAGCGCCACCAGCGGTTTGGCGCGGTCGTGGTCCTTGGCCACAGCGAGGGAGCGCTCATCGTTGCGCTGGCAGCCGCCCAGCGACCGGTGGACGGTTACGTCTCGGTCGCGGGGCCGGCGCGGAAAGCCTCTGATGTCCTACGTCAGCAGCTACAGGGCAAGCTCAGGAAACCGCTGGCGGTCGAAAGCGAGCGCATTCTGTCGGCCTTGGAACGAGGGGTGCGCGCCGACTCGGTGCCAGAGGCGCTCCTACCACTCTTTCGGCCGAGCGTTCAGCCCTATCTCATTTCCTGGTTCCGCATCGTCCCGGCCGAGGTGGTAACCCGGCTGGCCATGCCCGTGCTCGTCGTCCAGGGCACAACCGATGTCCAGGTGGATACCCTGGAAGCCGCGCTCTTTCTCGCCAGTCGACCCGACGTGCGGTACTTCAGGGTAGCGGGCATGAATCACGTCTTGAAGCTGGTTACTGGGCCGCTCCCGGCACAGGTCGCGTCTTACAGCGACTCGACGCTTCCGGTCGCTCCCGCTCTACTGGACGGCCTGGTGACCTTCATTCGCAGCCTGCCACCCGCTGCCGATCCCGAGTCCCGGAGATGAGCTTGCCGAGGCCACACCCATCATGACGGCGGCCGCACGGATCGCCGAGTTGCAGAAGGGCAGGGAGTGAGCCACACGGCGCCTGGCCCGGCCGCCATCGTGTCGATCGAGCGAACTGTATCCTGGCCGATGCCACACCAATGTGATGCGAACCCGGACGGAAAAACCATGAGCAAACCATTTGTCCCAGGCGTCGGCGCCGTCTTCAGCGCGGACATCGCCGTTCCCGACCACGAGCGAGAGGCGCGCTTCTACTCGCGCGTGCTGAGCACGGGTGAGAAGCCACTTTGGCGCGGGGAAGATCTGATGAACAACCTGGGCATGCCCATCATCGGCGTGGGCGCCCGCGGCGCCGAACATGGTCACCTGCCACTGCAGTGGATGCCGCACATCCAGGTCGCCGATGTGGCAGCCAGCGTGCAACGTGCGCTCGAGCTGGGCGGGAGCGTGCTGATGCATACCAAAGGGGACGATGGAAAGAGCCAATGGGCGGTACTGCTCGATCCCAATGCGGCGGCTTTCGGGATTATCCCGGTCGTTCCTCTGGATGCGATTCCTTCAAGTAGCGGCGCTGCAATGCCCGACTCGGCGGCGCCTGTAGGGCACATCTACTGGCTCGACCTGACGGTGCCCGACGCCTCCACAACCCAAGAGTTCTATCGGCAGGTCGTTGAGTGGTCAGTGCAAAGCGTCGAGATGGAGTCCGGGGGGGAGCGTTACGCCGACTATAACCTGCTCCGCGAAGATGGGAGCCCGGCAGCGGGAGTCTGCCATGCGCGCGGCGTGAACGTGGGACTGCCGCCGGTCTGGATGATGTATTTGCCGGTAGGCGATCTCCCCGAAAGCCTCCGTCGTGTACCGGAGGAAGGGGGCAGGGTCATCAAGGCGACGCAAGGCAAAGATGGAGAGAACGTGTATGCGGTGGTTGAGGATCCGGTGGGAGCATATCTAGCGTTGATAGCGGGGTAAGGGCCGCAACTCAATCCTTTCACCCAGGACGAACAATGCCCGGCGATCTAGGGCCCAGCGATCGAACCGCAATCGAGGATGTTGTCAGCCAGCTGGAAGCTGCCTGGAAGGCCGGGGACGGCGCAGCATTCGCGGCCCCTTTCGCCGTGGACGCCGACTTCGTCAATATCCGGGGGGAGCATAACCGCGGTCGACCGGCGATCGCCGCTGGCCATGCGGCGATATTCCGCACTGTTTACGCGGGGAGCACAACTCGGATGACGGTCGAAGCTGCTCGCCTGCTGCGGCCAGAAGTCGCGTTGGTGCACGTACACTCGTTGCTGGAGGCCCCGCAAGGTCCCCTGATCGGGCGCCATGCCGCCCGGTTCAGCATGGTGCTCACCCGACAACCCGACGGGTGGGAGATCGCGGCGTTCCACAACACGCTGGAGGCGGCATAAGGGCCTCGACGCTGAGGCCCCCTCGCGGGGCCCGGCGGCTAACTCCTGGAATGGGGCAGGAGCCGATCCATGTCACACACGCTCAAGGTGATCGTCGGCGGTCTTCTTCTATTGGGCCTGTTCGTTCTGGCGGCGCGATTCGTTCATGCTGGCAATCCAACAGCCGGGATGGTGGCCGCCGCGCGGTGGTTCGTTCCGGTCTGGCTCATCGGGGCTGCCATCAACATGTGGGTTGGGGTGACCAAGGCCGGGTACTCAGTGGCGGAGGAGGCGCCGATCTTCCTGGTTGTTTTTGCGGTGCCAGCAGCGGTTGCCATCCTCATCGCTTGGAGTCTTTCGCGCGCATGACGGGATCGGCCGGCAGTCGCCGCCTATAACCCGCGCAAACAGCCGGCGGGAGGGAGCGGTGTTGGGCGCCGCTCGGGCGTCGTCCTCCCATGGCACCGCCAAGGCCGTAGGTTGGTGGGGCGCGAGCACGCCGGCCCGCAGCCAATGGGCAAGTCGTTAGACGGTCCACGAATCCTGGTGGAAATCTGGTGAAGCGTCCGCTGGGCATCACCTTTGTGGCGCTACTGCTGGCTGGGCTGGCGATCGGCGCCTTCGTCCTGACCATGACTGCCGAGACGCTGGTCTCTGCCGGAGCTCGGTGGCGGCTCGTGCAGGTCGGAGCTTTGATCTACGGCCTGACCGCCGCGGTCGCCGCTGTCGGCCTTTGGAAGCTGAGGCGCTGGGGGCATACCGCCTTCGTCGGCTGGGTGGCGGCAGTACTCGCCATCGGACTCTGGTGGCCCGCCGCCTTCCCCCAGCTCACGCCGCCTCCCTGGTTGGGTTGGGTGTGGGTCGCAGTGGTGGCAGCGATCATGTTGCCGTTGAGCCGTTATGTGCGCAGAGCGATCGCGGGCGGAGGGGACACCCGATGATGCCAATCTTGAAGTGCGTTACCAGTTTCATTCTGCTTCCGGGTCCACTGGTCAGCGGTCCGGTCCTGTACGCCCAGACGGCCGCAGCTGACAGCACCGCCATTCATCAACTCGGTCGCCAGTTCTCCGCCGCCTATGTGCGGGGCGATGCGGCCGCCATGGCGGATCTCTACACCGCCGACGCTGTGATTTTCCCTGAGCGGTCGGAGTGGATAGCCGGGCGCGAAGCCATTCGCCGCTACTGGACTCTGAGCCCAGGGCGCCGCATCACGCGGCACGTAGTGACCCCGAATCGCATCATCGTGGACGGGGAGCACGCGTACGACTATGGCAGCTTTGAAATTGCGGGGGAGCGGGACGGGATCGCTTGGGGTCCGTCCCGCGGCAAATACGTGGTGGTCTGGCGCCGTGACAAGGGCATCTGGCGCATGCATCTGGACATCTGGAACAGCAGTGCCAAGCCGGCGTCCTAGGCCAGGCGCCACCTACGGGCCAGCGCCCGCGTCGCAGCGGGACCTAAGTGGGCGCGGGCATCACGGCCGCAACTGATGGGCAAGTCGACAGACTGACACGGATCAAGCATGCTCGTTGAGATCGGACATGTGGAGGCGATCTTCCGGTATCCCGTGAAGTCCATGGCCGGCGAAGGACTCGAGGTCGCCAGTCTGGGCTGGCACGGCCTCGACGGCGACAGACGCCTGGCATTGCGGCGCCTCGACGACCGCAGCGGGTTCCCGTGGCTGACCGCCAGCAAGCTTCCCGAGCTGCTCCTCTTTGCTCCGCAGCGCCACGCTCCGGGAGACCTTCCTACGCATGTTCGCACGCCGGATGGCGAAGAAATGCCTGTTTTCGGGGAGAACTTGGCCACGGAGGTCGGGCGCCGGCACGGGGCTCCCGTGCAAATGATGCAGTTGAATCAGGGTATCTTCGATGAAGCGAGCATCTCCGTGATCGCCTTCGATACGGTGCGCGAGATCGGGCGGTGCGCGGGCCGGAGCCTGGACGTGCGACGATTTCGCCCAAATGTCGTAGTCCGCTTACTGCGATCGGCGCCTTTTCAGGAGGACGAGTGGTTGGATGGTGTGCTCTCATTCGGCGAGGGCGACGACGCCCCCGCCGTTGCTGTCACGATGCGCGACGCTCGCTGCTCGATGGTGAACCTTGATCCCGACTCAGCATGTCCTGCGCCCGAAGTGCTGAAGGCAGTCGTTCGTGCGAACCAGAATCACGCGGGCATCTACGGCGCGGTCACTCGCACGGGTCGACTGGCGGTCGGACAGACTGTTCTCCTTCATGCTGCGACCGAAAGAGGGGAGCGCGGGTGAAGACAGTCTTTCTCGCCCGAGAGCTTCGATGAGAAGGAGGTCGTGTGTCGGCGTCTGAGCAAATCCGGCGAGCTTTTCTGGTCTTCCACGTCGTTCTCGCTCTCGCCTTGCTTTGGGGTGGTGTCCACGCGGCCCTCCGTCTCGGCCCAGCCGATCGGCATGCTCTCGCCCTGGGGTCGATCGAGACAGTTGGCGCGGTGGCGTTTCTGTTCCCTCGAACGCTTCGCCTTGGTGGGACCCTGCTCCTGCTGACCCTGGCCGGTGCCTTTCTGGTTCACACAGGCCGGGGCGAATGGCAGCCTGACCTCCTGGTCTATGCCGCCGGCGTGGTGCTGGTGACGGTGCACGGGAGCGCCTACCGGCACGTTCCGAGCGCCGCTTGACCAGACGCTAAAAGGAATCATCCATGGCGGCATACGTCGTCGTCAACATCACCATCCGTGACCCGGTTCGGTACGAGGAGTACAAGCGCATGGCCACTCCGACCGTGTCGGCCTACGGCGGACGCTACGTGGCGCGCGGAGCTCCGGTGGACGTTCGCGAGGGCGGCTGGGCTCCCTCCCGTCTGGTTATCCTCGAGTTTCCCACTCTGGAGCGGGCCCGGGCCTGGTGGGACTCACCGGAGTACGCTCCAGCCAAGGCCGTCAGACAATCCTGCGCCGATACCCAGCTGGTGATCACCGAGGGCGTTCCAGTCTAGGCGCGGGGCAGGGCCCGACCTAGCTTCCGGACTCACCTTCCAGTCGGAGGCAGGCATGCTCTCGGTCACTACCCCCGCCATCGAGGGGCGGCGGGTCACCCGCTATCTCGGTATCGTCACCGGCGAAGCCATCCTCGGCGCCAACATCTTCCGCGACTTCTTTGCCGGGATCCGCGACATCGTCGGCGGACGCTCGGCTGCCTACGAGCAGGAGCTGCGCAAGGCGAAGGGGATCGCGCTCCAGGAGATGGAACAGCAGGCCGGCGAGCTGGGCGCCAACGCCGTGCTGTCGGTGGATCTCGACTACGAGACCATTCAGGTCGGCTCCGGCGGGGGCATGCTGATGGTCAGCGCCAGCGGCACCGCCGTGGTGCTGGGCTAGGCCGTGACGATCCAGCCGGGTGCGGACCGGCAGCGCGGCATCACGCTGCGCTTTCTGGCCGAGCCGACCGATGTCAACTTCGGCGGAAAGGTCCACGGCGGCGCCGTCATGAAGTGGATCGATCAGGCTGGCTACACCTGTGCAGCCGGCTGGACCGGCACCTATTGCGTCACGGTCTATCTCGGCGGGCTCCACTTTCTCGGCCCGATCCACGTGGGAGAGTTGGTGGAGCTGCGGGCCCTCGTCATCCGCACCGGTCGCACCAGCCTCGACATCGCGATCGATGTCTACGCCGGGGATCCCAGGAGCACGCAGCGACGGCGCACCGGGCACTGCGTGGTGGTCTTCGTGGCCTTGAGCCCCGACGGCAAGCCCGCGGGCGTGCCGACCTGGATGCCTGAGACCGAGGTGGACCGGGCGCTCGAGAGCTACGCCGAGCGCCTCGCCGGACTCAGAAGACAGATGGACGCCGAGATGGAGGAGCGACTGGGGCGGCCTGTCCGCCAGCCACCCCAGTCTGGTGGTCGTGTGGTTCCCGGCGCATCTTGAGCGTGGGCGGCGAACGCTATTGCGGTGGAATGGACCAGAAAACTTGTTGCCCCGTTCCCGCCGAGAAGGGCTCGCTCACCTCGCGCGAGCCCGCGCCGCGGGCCGGGCGGGCCTCGAGCCGAAACGAGGACGAGCCGGCCACGATGGCCCGGGGCAACGGTATATCTGCGGTTTCCGAGGCCGGCACGTAGCCGATGCGGATAGGGCTCGAGAATGCCTTACGCACATAGATGTCCATGTTCAGTGACGACCGGTTCTCGATCCGAACCTTTCCACCGGATTCCGGCGTCGGCTGTTCACTGCTGGAGCTTCCAGCACAGGCAAGACCGGCGAGCCACAGGCAGAGGGTAGCGGTGCGGAGCAGCGTGCTCATGATGTCACCTCGGCTGGATGGTCGGCATCAGCGAAAGCATATCCCCATTGGACTCGTCGCGCTCCTGACGGGACTGCTCGGCGCGCCCTGTTGGGCGCAGGTGACCGGCGCAACTCCACTTCCCGGCGGCGATACCGTTGCCGCAGTGCCGGCGGACAGCATACAGGGCTACAGCGCGTCTGCTGACAGTATGCGGCCGCAGGACGCGCCGGCGGACACCATGCCGTCCGACAGCGCGGGTGGCGGTCCCCGAGACACGACTCCGGCCCCTCCCCGGCAGCCGGTGGACAGCGTGCTTCGAGCGACGTGCCTGGACCTCCAAGGGTCGGCGTCGGATCTGCTGATCGTCAAGTTCCGGTCGGACGCCACCGCGGAGGAGCGTGGGGCCGTCGCCGCGGAGGTGGAGGGGATCCTGGTCGGGATCAGCGAGCACGCGGCACCCGGCTCGTGGTACCTGCGGGTGCCAGGTGGCGCCGGCGACCGTTCGGTGGCGGATCGGCTGATCCTGCTGTCCCCGGTGCTGGAAGTCGGCGCCACCCGGTGTCCGTCCTGAATCCACGTGTCTCCCGCCGCCGCATCCGTCGTCTTCGCTGCCGCCCTCCTCGGCGGGTGCGATCGCGCGCCGGCCGCGAAGCGCGAACTGCACTTCGTGCCCATGGCCGAGAACTCCGCGCTGCCGTTCTCGGCCGCCGTACGGGTGGGTGACATGCTGTATCTCTCAGGCCAGATCGGTACCGACAGCGCCGGCCAGCTGGTGCCGGGAGGTATCGGTCCCGAGACGCGTCAGACGATGGAGAACATCCGGCGAGTCGTGGAGCAGAGCGGCGCTTCGATGGATCGAGTGGTGAAGTGCCTGGTGATGCTGGCGGACATGAAGGAGTGGGGTGCGATGAATGAAGTGTACGTCCGCTACTTCCCGGATCATCTGCCGGCTCGCAGTGCGATGGGGGCCAGCGGCCTGGCCCTGGGTGCGCGGGTGGAGGTCGAGTGTCTCGCCGCCCTCTGAACCGACTTGACATTAAACTTGATGGCTGGACTTCATCACATTTTGCCGCAGCAACTTACGTCGACTACCCAAACCCGTTTCTCAATCCCGGTGTCGGTCCCGACTGGGCCGGCCGACAACGCGGGGGCGCTGGAGGGATGGCCGTGCGGCAGGTAAGTTGAAGCACTTCAGCTGGAGAATCTCATGCTCCGCTCGCTCGCTCTCTCCTCCATCGCACTCCCGGGCTTGGCCCTGATCGCAGCGCTGGACGCGGACGCCAAGCCATGTCGTGGCCAGGTCGCCGTGCCGGCGCTCGAAGAGATGCTTCCTCGGGCCAGGACGGCGCTCGACCTTCCGGGCACGGACCAGGTCGAGATCGACGCCGCGCGCCGCTGCATCGGTATCCAGGTGCGCAGCAGAGGAACCGCACGCCTGGTGAAGCTGGTGCTTCGCGGTGTCAACGTTCCCTATGGTGCCGCGTCCATTACAGTGGTGGAGCCGTCCACTCCCGTGGGAGCCGTCCAGCCCATACCGCAATAGCGCGGCTCGCTTCCGGGCGAGCGGGGGAATGTCGCTGGGCGGTGCGCCTCGACCGAGGACAGTGACGAGATGCGATCCCAGGCTTTCCCCCTCGTGCTCCTCACCGCCTGTGCCGCTCCCGCCGGCGATACCGAGGCCGACCGCGCCGAGCTGCTTCGGATGCACCAGCTCGCCCGGACGGCACATCTGGAAAAACGGGCCGACCAGATGGTCGCGTCCTTCGACGACAGCATCCGCTTCGTCGCGGACGGCGAGGTGACGGTGACCTCGCCGGCGGAGAATCAGGCCCGATTCCAGGCCTACTTCGACCGCTCTACCTTTCAGGCATGGGACGATATCGCGCCGCCGCTGCTGCGGATCTCGCCCGACGGACGAATGGCATACAAGCTCGTTCGCAAGCGCGTCCAGCTGACCTCGCCCGACAGCGCCGGCCGCCCCGTGGCGGAGCACGTGGTCTATGCCTGGATCGAGGTCTACGAGAAACCGCACGACCGTTGGATCCTCAAGGCGGTGGCGTCCACCGAACGGCCCGGTCCCTGATCCCTGCGGCAGCGTGATCGTGCGCGCGTTCGCCGATCATTTCTCTCGGGTCGCCACAGGCTACGCCACTTACCGACCCTCCTATCCCGAAGGGCTGTTCGCCGGAATCGCGGAAGCCAGTCCATTCCGCGACCTGGTCTGGGACTGCGCCACCGGCACCGGGCAGGCCGCCCACGGCCTGGCGCGGCACTTCGAGCTCGTCCTCGCCAGTGATGCCAGTGCCCGTCAGGTCCTCGCGGCCTCGCCTCGCCCCGGGGTTCGCTACTTCGTCGCACGCGCCGAGGCGGTGCCCTTACGGTCGCGCTCGGTGGGCACGATCACCGTGGCCCAGGCGCTGCACTGGCTGGAGCTTCCGGAGTTCTACGACGAAGCCCGGCGGGTGCTTCGACCCGGCGGTCTGCTGGTCGCCTGGACCTATGGCAATCAGCGGGTGGACGGCGGTCCGGTGGACGAGGTGCTGGCGGATTTTTACCATCGGGTCGTCGGCAGCTACTGGGCCCCCGAGCGCCGCTGGGTGGAGACCGGATATCGGACGCTGCGGTTCCCTTTCCACGAGATTCCGATCCAATCGCCTCCGATGGTGGCTGAATGGAACCTGACACAGCTGCTCGGCTACATCGGCACCTGGTCCGCGGTCGTGCGCTGTCGGGAAGGCACCGCCGCTGATCCACTGATCGATCTGGCCGCGGGGCTGCTTCCCCTGTGGGGCGATCCATCATCGCCCCGTCGCGTGGAGTGGCCGATCAGCGTTCGCGCCGGGAGATAGGAGGAGACCGAGATGCTGGTAGACGCGGTGGCCGCGATCCTGGATCGCGATCTGCAGGCTCTGGCCCGCGAGGTGAACGGCTATCCCGACGACGACGCGCTGTGGCTGCTCCCCGAGGGATTGGTCAATTCCGCCGGCACGCTGGTGCTGCATCTGACGGGCAACATCCAGCACTTCTTCGGCGCGCGACTGGCGGACACCGGGTTCGTGCGCGACCGCCCCGCCGAATTCGCCACTCGGGGCCTGCCGCGCGCGGCCCTGCTGCGTCAGATCGAGACGGCGAGAGGCGCCGTGCGTGCCGCGGCGGACAAGCTGAACGACAGCGGACTGGAGCGCGACTACCCGGAGGTGGTGGGCGGCATGCGGGTGGCGACCGGGGAGTACCTGATCCATCTGGTTTCCCATTTCGCCTATCATCTCGGTCAGGTGGACTATCATCGCCGATTGGTCACCCGCAACCCGCACGGCGTCGACGCGGTTCGGACGGCCGAGCTGGCGAGCGCCCGGCCGGTGGTGGATTGAACCGGTGTATCCTGAAGCTCAGCAGACGGTGACCGGACCTGACGCCAGCACCTCGAAGTCGCTGCCTCGCACTCTGAACTCCCGCAGCTGATCGAGCGCGTTCTCCCAGCCAGGATCGGTGGTCCCGGTGACATACCAGGCACTGCCCTGGTCCGCCAGGATGAGTCCGAAGCGCTTCATGGCGCTGAGGATCACCAGCGCGTCGCCGCTGTAGTTATCCAGCGAAAAGCCGGCCTTGAGCCGTACCCGGGTCCCGTAGGGCGGCAGCGCGGCGTCGTCATGCTGTCCGCAGTGGCTCGCGGGTGCGGTGTAGGCCCGGCGCACCCGGGGCACGGTGAACCGGAGGGCGTGGTGCAGCCGGTCGGCCGCGACCTCTTCGTACTTCAGCAGACCGGGGAGGATCGGCAGCCCGGCCGCATCGGCGGAAGTCCACCCCGGCGGCCTGGTGTGATTGGTAGTGAGGTCCCACACGGCCGATGAGCTCACCTGAAACCCCGCGCCGGTCCGAACCGTGTTGAACAGCTCGAAGAGCCGGCAGTCGCCCTGGCGTACCACCAGCACGTGGCGGTCGCCTGCGGCGGGGTCAGGGTCGGCAGTGCTGCCGCCCTCGATGTGCACGTCGAGCGGAATCGGCATCGGTCCGGGATCGCTCTCGTCGGAGTAGTCGGCTCCACCGGTGCCGAACGTGATGGGAACCAGCGCCTGATCCGCGGGCACCACGGTGTAGGGGATGCCGTAGAACTCTTCACTGGTTCCCAGGTCCAGATGGATGGAATTGTCCGGGACCATTTCCGCCAGCAGTGCGGCGGAATTGGGATGCACCGGCTCGGCGCTCACGTCGCGATTCCAGGCGTTATCCGCCGGGAAGATCTGGCATCCGCCGAGGCTCGGCAGCGGGCCGGTCGGCGCAGGGCCCGGAGGGTTCCCACCGGGCGGTGGATTTCCACCTCCGGGACCAGCCGGATCACCGGCGCCGCCGCAGGCTGCAAGGGCAAAGGCAAGGACCGCGAGCAGGTAACGCATGCCGACCCCGGGGATGAATGGATTTCCGTACCCCAGGGGCAAGATCCATGCGCTTCCGTGGCGGACGGTGCATCGCGCTGCAGTTCGGGTAGCGTTTACGCTTCGCCACGCCTACCATCGATGGTAACCATACTCGGATCGGCTTCACCAAGCCCGGTTCCTGAGCGATCGGTCTTTCCACCTCGAGTGCTCCATGTTCTCTCCCTTTCTCTCGGAACAGGTCCGGTTGGCGGAGGCCGGTCCCGCCTGGCACGGCGCCGCCCTGGCCGAGAATCTCGACGGGATCGATGCCGCCCAGGCGGCTTCCCGACCGGTACCGGAGGCGCACTCCATCTGGGAGATCGTGCTGCACCTGACCGGCTGGACCAGAGAAGTCGCGCGCCGACTGCAAGGAGGTCGTCCCGGACAGCCCGTCGAGGGAGACTGGCCTGCCGTGGGTCGAGTTTCCGAGGAAGCCTGGGGTCGTACGCGCGCCGCATTGAGCGAGGCGCATTCCGGCCTGGCCGACGCCGTGGGCCGCTTTCCGGAGAGCCGTTGGACCGAGCAGGTGGGTGGCGAGCGGGATGCCCCGCTGGGCACCGGTGTGAGCTACGCCGCCATGGTCGCCGGCCTGGCGCAGCACGCCGCGTATCACGGCGGCCAGATCGGGCTCCTGCGCAAGGCGCTGCGTCTCTGAATCCGGCGTCCCGGGCGCCCCGTAGGGCGCGGACCGTCGCAGTCCCCCGGCAATCCAACGGAGGCAGATCATGATCTGGTCGAGAGCCGGCTGGGCGCTTGGGGTACTTGCGGTGGTTCACAACACCGCCTGGGCCCAAGGGCCGAAGGTGGCCCACCGGGAGATCCAGTCGCTGCTCGACGCATCGGTCGCGGCTTGGAATCGAGGCGACCTCGAGGGGCATCTCGCCGACAACGCCGATTCCATCTCCTTCATGACCCGCAACGGCCCCATTGTGGGCAAGGCCCGGACCGCCGACGCGTTGCGCCGCAGCTTCTTCAAGGACGACAAGCCGATCCAGCAGCTGCGCTTCGAGCAGGTGACCATCCGGCCGCTCGGTACCGGCTACGCGCTTGTAGTGGGCCGCTTCGTTCTTGAGGGCGGGGGCCAGCCGGAGCACAGCGGCTGGTTCTCTACCATCTGGGAGCGGCAGGCCGCCGGATGGCGGGTCATCCACGACCACTCCAGCTGATCCAGCCACGGAGCCATGTGAGCCCTTCCTCTCTGGTCATCGAGCCGCCCGGCTGGCTCGACGACATGGTGGATTGGCACGCTCGATATCACTCCGATGAGGAGCGAATGCGGGTGGCGGT
Organism: Gemmatimonadales bacterium; assembly: GCA_036556625.1. Taxonomy (GTDB): domain Bacteria; phylum Gemmatimonadota; class Gemmatimonadetes; order Gemmatimonadales; family GWC2-71-9; genus CAVVWJ01. The sequence goes on along the minus strand of DATBJC010000154.1, from coordinate 42,475 downwards.
CGAGCTTGCCCGGCAGAACGTGCTGCGAGGCAGCGGGGGCCCTTTCGGGGCAGGGGTCTTCGAATCGAACGGCGGACGCCTGGTCGCCGCCGGCGTCAACAGCGTCACGCGGCTGGGCAACTCGGTGCTGCATGCCGAGACCCTCGCGATCATGCTGGCGCAGGCGAAGCTCGGCACCTGGGCGCTCGGGGCGGCCGGCGGCGAGTCCTACCTGCTGGTGACTTCCTGCGAGCCCTGCGCCATGTGCCTCGGCGCCACCCTGTGGAGTGGCGTGCGCGGCCTGGTCTGCGGCGCGGCCAAGGAGGACGCCACCGCGGTCGGCTTCGACGAGGGGCCGGTGTTCGCCGAGAGCTGGGCGTATCTCGAGCGAAGGGGCGTCCGCACGGCGCGCGGCGTGCTTCGCGATGAGGCGGTCGCCGTGCTCGAGTTGTACCGCTCCGGCGGGGGTCCCATCTACAACCCGTAGACCTCGGCGCACCCGCCCCCGTGTGATCGGCCGTCGCAGCATCGTCCCCTTCATCGCCACGACCTCCTTCGGAGGCCTCCCCTGCGCGCGCTCAAGCTGCTCGGTTGGCCGGCGCTCGTCTCCCTCGCGATCGGGATGGCGAGCTGTGGCTCCACCGCGCCCGACCCTCCGGACGACGGGCTCTCGGTCCTCTTCGTGGGCAACAGCCTCACGGCGGCGAACGATCTGCCGGGCATGGTCGCCCGGCTGGCCGAGGCCGCGGGCGTGGAGCGGTTCACCTTTCAGGAAGTCTCGATCGGCGGCGCCAGTCTGGAAGACCACTGGGCCGACGGACGCGCGGTCGAGGCCATCGAGTCCGCCCGGTGGGACGTCGTCGTGTTGCAGCAGGGGCCGTCATCGCTGGAGAGCAGCCGGGTTCATCTGATCGAGTGGGCCGGTCGCTTCGCCCAGAAGATCCGCGAGCGGGGCGGCCGGCCCGCGCTCTACATGGTGTGGCCGCCGAGAGGCGGCAACTGGGATGGTGTCACCCGGTCGTATGCCGATGCCGCCGTGGCGGTGGACGGCCTCCTCTTTCCCGCCGGTGAGGCGCTCCGCGCCATCGATTCGACCGGGGCGGGGATCCCGATGTTCCAGGCCGATGGATTTCATCCCAGTCCGGCCGGCAGCTACCTCGCCGCGCTCGTCATGGTCGGCGCCCTGACCGGGCGCTCGACCGTAGGCCTGTCAGTGCTCCAGCCCCTCACCGGACTCTCCTCCTCCCAGAGCGCCAGGCTGGAGCAAGCCGCCGATCAGGCGAATCGCGACCACGGCATTCCCTGACTCATCAGGTGGGCTTGCCCGCGGCAGTGGGCCTGAGTTTCATGTAGGCACCGTCCGCCGGTCATCCACCTGGAGATTCGATGCGACACCTGTTCCTCCTGTTCGCCCTCCTCGGTCTCACCGGGATCGTGCACGGTGTCCTGAACATGATGCGGGGAGCCGCCGGTCCGTTCGGGGTGCCCTTCAGCTTCGAGAACTACGGGGGACCGGGGTCGATCATCGCCGGGCTGCTGCTCGTGTCCTGCTCGCTGTATCTCCGGTCCATCTGGCACGAGCGTCGCTAGCGTCGCATGCCGCTCCTCCGACGTCTCCGGAAGGCGTTCGACCTGCTCCGAAGCCATCATCGCCGCCGGCTGGGGTTTCTCAGCCCGCCGATCGAGCGCCGCCGTCCGCGCATTCTGGCCGAGGATTACGCGGCGCGGCACTCGATCGAGCACACGCTGGACCGCAAGGCCGAGCTCCGTCGGTTGGCGCCAAGCCGTCCGGAGGCAGCGGCGCGTTACCACCAGCTCCTCACCTACGAGCTGGAAGGGCTCCGGGAGGTCATGGAGACACTTCGGGCCACCACCGGCGGCCGGGATCTCCAGGAATGTCTGGCCGAGAACCAGGCCGAGATCGAGCGTCTGGAGATCGAGGTGGCGTGGTGCGCGGAGCTGCTGCGTCCGCCCACCGACTTGCCGGCCGGGTGAAGCGCGAGCTGCTGGTCCTGGTCGGCGCCGTGGCGGTGGTGGACGCGCTGTTCATCGCCGGCTACTTCCTGTTCCGGGTGCCTGCGGCCGGCCCTTCCATCAAGGTCGCCTATACCGCCGTCTGGACGCTGCTCACGCTGTGGGTGGTGCTTCGGTCGCTCGGCCGCATACGCGCGCTGCGCGGTCGCGGCAAGGCCTGAGCCCGCGGTCTCAGCGAGCCGGCGCGGTGTGATGGTCGTCACCCGCGCGCCCACCGCCAGGGGGTAGTGGCGCGTAACCGATCGCTTTACGTTGGGGCGCATGGACCCGAGACGTGCGGTCGAACTCGATCCGGACCGTACGCCAGCCCACCTGGTCGTCAGCGGCATCGCACCGACCGTTCAGGACGGACGGTATGCCGTCAAGCGCCTGGTCGGCGATGAGCTGCGGATCGGTGCCGACATCTTCACCGACGGACACGACATCCTCGCGGCCCGGGTGCTCTACCGGACGCCGGGCGAGCGACGGCCCGCGTCGGTCCCCATGACCTACTCCTTCGACGACGATCGCTGGTACGCCACCCTGCCGCTGGACCGGGTGGGCGAGTGGCACTTCACGGTCGAAGGTTGGATCGATCGGTTCGCGACCTGGCGCAGCGAACTGGAGAAGAAGGTGGGGGCGGGGCAGGACGTCGCCTCCGAGCTGCTGGAAGGCGCCGATCAGGTGCGCGAGGCGGAGCCGCACGCCCGCGGCGACGACCACGGCCGCCTGGCCCACTTTGCCGGCCTGCTGGGCAACCCGGCGGCCGATCGCGGCGCGCGGGTCGCAGCCGGGCTCTCGCCCGAGCTGCAGGGCCTCATGCACGCGTATGGACAGCCGTACGGACTGACCCCGGCCAATCGCGAGTACCGGGTGCGGGCCGATCGGCGCGAGGCCGGATTCGCCGCCTGGTACGAGTTCTTTCCCCGTTCCGCCACCTCCGATCCCAGACGGCACGGGACCTTCCGGGACGCCGAGCGCGCCTTGGCCCGCATCGCGGCGCTGGGGTTCGATGTGGTCTATCTCCCGCCGATTCATCCCATCGGGCACACGCATCGCAAGGGACCCAACAATGCCCTGGTCGCCGGCAAGGGAGACCCCGGCAGCCCCTGGGCCATCGGCAACGAGCACGGTGGGCATACGGCGGTGAATCCTGAGCTGGGCACGCTGGCGGACTTCCGGCGGTTCGTGGAGAAGGCCCGCTCGCTCGGGCTCGAAGTGGCGCTGGACTACGCGCTCCAGTGCTCGCCCGACCACCCCTGGGTCCGGGAGCACCCGGAGTGGTTCTTCATCCGGCCGGACGGTACGATCAAGTACGCCGAGAACCCGCCCAAGAAGTACGAGGACATCTACCCCATCAACTTCTGGTGCGACCAGCGGCAGGAGCTGTGGGACGCCTGTCGCGACATCTTCCTGTTCTGGATCGAGCAAGGCGTGCGCACCTTCCGGGTGGACAACCCGCACACCAAGCCGTTCGCCTTCTGGGAATGGGCCCTGGGCGAGGTGCAGCGGGATCACCCCGACACGGTGTTCCTCTCCGAGGCCTTCACCCGACCCAAGCGGATGCAGACCCTGGCGCAGCTCGGATTCACCCAGTCCTATACCTACTTCACCTGGCGCAATTCCGCGGCGGAGCTGAGCGAATATCTCAGCGAGCTCGCCGCCCCCGAGATCGCCGACTACTTTCGCGGAAACTTCTTCGCCAACACGCCGGACATCCTCCATGAGTACCTGCAGCAGGGCGGCCGCCCGGCGTTCCGCACCCGCCTCCTCCTCGCGGGAACTCTCTCACCGCTCTACGGCATCTACAGCGGCTTCGAGCTGAGCGAGAACGTGCCGGTGCGGAAGGGAAGCGAGGAGTATCTGGACTCGGAGAAGTATCAGATCCGGCCCCGCGACTGGAGCGCCCCGGGCAACCTCGACGCCGACATCGCGCGGCTCAATCAGATCCGGCGAAGCGAGCCCGCCTTGCAGCGGCTCGCCAATCTGAGCTTTCACCCGAGCGGACATCCCGAGGTGCTGTTCTATCTGAAAGCGGCCTGGGGACGGGATCTGCTGTGCGCGGTGTCGCTGAATCCGTCCCAACCGGTAGCGGCGGAACTGGAGGTGCCCCTCGATCGCCTGGGCCTCGGCGAGCCGGGCATCGCGGTGGAGGACCTGCTCACCGGCGAGCGACTCCAGTGGCAGGGCAGGCGGCAGCGGGTACGATTCGATCCCGGCCAGCGGGCCGGGTACATCTGGCGGATCGTGCAGGGCGGGGGAGGCGAGCGATGAACGACGACAGCGGCTGGTACCGCGACGCCATCATCTATCAGCTCCACATCCGGGCCTTCCGGGACAGCGATGCCGACGGGATCGGTGACTTTCCCGGGCTCACCGAGAAGCTCGACTATCTCAAGGACCTCGGCGTCACCGCGCTGTGGCTGCTGCCGTTCTATCCCAGCCCCCTCAAGGACGACGGCTACGACATCGCGGACTATGCCGATGTCAACCCGTCGTACGGGACCCTGCAGGACTTCCGGGGGTTCCTCCGTGAGGCGCACAAGCGGAATCTCAAGGTGATCACTGAGCTGGTCATCAACCACACCTCGGACCAGCATCCCTGGTTTCAGCGCTCCCGCCGCGCCCGCCCCGGCTCCCGGGCGCGGGACTTCTACGTCTGGAGCCAGACCGTCGAGCGCTACACCGACGCGCGCATCATCTTCAAGGACTTCGAGCGCTCCAATTGGACCTGGGACCCGGAGGCGGGTGCTTACTACTGGCATCGCTTCTACTCCCACCAGCCCGACCTCAATTTCGACAACCCCACGGTCCAGAAGGCCACCTTCGCCGCGCTGGATTTCTGGCTCAAGATGGGCGTGGACGGACTCCGCCTGGATGCGGTGCCCTACCTCTACGAGCGCGAGGGTACCAGCTGCGAGAACCTTCCGGAGACCCACGCCTTCCTGAAGGACCTGCGCCGCCGGCTCGACGCCAAGTACCGCAACCGGATGCTGCTGGCGGAGGCCAATCAATGGCCGGAAGACGCGGTGGCGTACTTCGGCAGCGGAGACGAATGCCATATGGCGTTCCACTTCCCGGTGATGCCGCGGCTCTTCATGGCGGTTCAGATGGAGGACCGCTTTCCGGTGGTGGACATCCTCCAGCAGACACCGCCGATTCCGGAGACGGCGCAATGGGCGGTGTTTCTCCGGAACCACGACGAGCTCACGCTGGAAATGGTCACCGACGAGGACCGGGACTACATGTACCGGATGTACGCCAGCGACCCGCAAGCCCGGATCAATCTCGGGATCCGGCGCCGACTGGCGCCGCTGATGGGGAACGACCGGCGGCGGATCGAGCTGATGAACGCGCTGCTCTTCTCCCTGCCCGGCACCCCGGTGGTGTACTACGGCGACGAGATCGGGATGGGTGACAACATCTACCTGGGTGACCGGAACGGCGTGCGGACGCCGATGCAGTGGAGCCCCGACCGCAACGCGGGCTTCTCCCAGGCCAATCCGCAGAAGCTGTACTCCCCGGTCATCATCGACCCGGAGTACCACTACGAGGCGCTCAACGTGGACGCCCAGCAGAACAATCCGCACTCGCTGCTGTGGTGGATGAAGCACATCATCGGCCTCCGGCGGCAGTACCGCGCTTTCGGCCGGGGAACCCTGCGGTTTCTCCTGCCGGACAACGGGCGAGTGCTGGCCTTCATCCGGGAGTACGAGGATGAGCGGATCCTGGTCGTCGCCAACCTGTCGCGCTATGCCCAGGCCGTGCAGCTGGAGCTGGCGGATATGCAGGGCGTCGAGCCCATCGAGATGTTCGGCCGCACTCCGTTTCCGCCGATCGGCTCGACGCCATACCTGGTGACCCTGAACCCGTATGCGTTCTACTGGTTCCTGCTGCCCAAGCTCACGCACAGATTCCGGCGGGAGACCCGGGAGTTCAGAGCGCCCGCGGTCAGCTTTTCGGGGAGCTGGGACGAGCTGGTGCGAGGCGAGGAGAGCGAGTTGCTGGAGACAGTCCTCCCCAACTACCTGCAGGGGAGCCGCTGGTTCCGGGGGAAGGCCCGCCAGATCACCGCCGCCACGGTGGTCAGGACTATTCCGGTGCCGGTGGGCGAGCGGGACGTGCTGATCGCGCTGATCGAAGTGCGCTACCTGGACGCCGATCTCGAGCACTATGTCCTGCCGCTGGCTTACGCGGATGGTGAACTGGCGCGCGAGATCTCGGTGAACTCGGCGAACTCGATCATCCTCTCGCGCGAGGGCGGAGGGGTGATCTACGACGCCATGGCCGACGAGGAATTCGTCAACACGCTGGTGGACGGGATGGGTCGAAAGAAGCGGTGGCGGGCGCCTCGCGGCGAGCTGGTGGGGAGCCGAACCCACGCCTTCGCTGATCTCCGCGGAGAGGACCCCTCGCTCCGCACCGCGCTACTGCGGAGCGAGCAGTCGAATACTTCGGTGAGCCTGGGCGACCGCCTGCTGCTCAAGCTGTTCCGCAAGGCGGAGCCGGGGCTCAATCCCGACCTGGAGCTGGGCCGCTATCTCACCGAGTACACCGAGTTCCGCCGGATGGCGCTCCTCGCGGGAGGGCTGGAGCTTCGCACCCGCAACGCGGAGCCGATCACCCTCGCGGTGCTGCACCAGTTCGTGCCCAGCGAGGGCGATGCCTGGTCTTTCACCCTCAACGCGCTGAGCCGATTCTTCGAGCGCGCCCTGGTCTCTTCGCTGCACCCCAGCGTGGCGGAGCTCGCGCCGGTCTCCCTGCTGGAGCTGGCCGATCGCGAGCCGCCCACCGTACTGGAGGAGGCCGCGGGGGGCTTCCTGACCCACGCCCGCCTGCTGGGCCGGCGGACCGGGGAGTTCCACCTCGCGCTCGCCGCCGCTCGAGAGGATCCCGCCTTCGTGCCGGAGCCCTTCACCGGGCATTACCGCCGCTCGATCTACCAGTCGCTGCGCTCCAACGCGCGCACCACCTTCGACCTGTTGCGCCGGCGGCTCGATACGTTGCCGGAGTCGGCACGGGAAGACGCCCGCGCCGTGCTCGCGCTGGAGGACCAGTTGCTCAAGCAGGCGCGCGCGACGACGGAGCGGAAGATCCCGATGCTCCGGCTCCGGATCCACGGCGATTACCATCTCGGCCAGGTGCTCTTTACCGGCAAGGACTTCGTCATCGTGGACCTGGAGGGCGAGCCCAGCCGGAGCCTCAGCGAGCGCCGCTACAAGCGCTCCCCCATGCGCGATCTGGCGGGCATGATCCGCTCGTTCGAGTACGCGGCGGCTTATGCCGTCTGGCACGGACCGACCCGCACCGAAGACGTGCCGGCGCTGCTGCCCTGGGCCCGGCTGTGGCGGCGGTGGGCCTCCGCCAGCTTCCTGCGCGGCTACTTCGGTACCGCGGGTGACGCGGCCTATCTGCCGAAGGGACAGGAGCCGTTCGCCGCCATGCTCGATTTCTACCTGCTCGACAAGACCATCTACGAGCTGCGCTACGAGCTCAACAACCGGCCGGACTGGGTCGGCATTCCTCTCGAAGGCATCCGCCGCCGGCTGATCGCCGAGCCCGAGCGGATGGTGGGCGCGGGGGCGCGGTGACCCGAGCCGCGGCGCGGTCGCCGACCACGGTGGATGCAGCCGAGCTCGCGCGGCTGGCGGCAGGCCGCCACGGCGACCCGCACGGCGTCCTGGGCGCCCATCCGGTCAAGACCGGTGTGGTGGTGCGGGCATACCATCCGGACGCGACCGCCGCAGAATGCGTCCTCGAGGACGGCTCGGCCGTCACGATGACCGCGCTCGACCTGCCGGGGATGTTCGGGACCCTGCTCAAAGGGCGGTCGCTGCCGCTGCGCTACCGGCTCCGGTTCCGGTTTCCCGGCGGTGGAGCCTGGGAGCAGGACGATCCCTACCGCTTCCTCCCCTCGCTGGGCGACATGGACATCTACCTGATCTCCGAGGGGACCCACCGCCGTCTGTGGCAGGTGCTGGGGGCCCACCCTCGCCAGCTCGAGGGGATCGATGGGGTTTCCTTCGCGGTCTGGGCTCCCAATGCCCAGGGCGTGAGCGTCATGGGAGACTTCTGCCGGTGGGACGAGCGGCGGTTACCGATGCGACGGCTGGGCTCCTCGGGTGTATTCGAGCTCTTCGTGCCCGGCGTATCGGCGGGCGCGCTCTACAAGTTCCGCGTCATCGGCCCGGGTGGCGAGCTCCGCATTAAGGCGGATCCCTTCGCCCAGGCGATGGAGCTGCCGCCCGGCACCGCCTCGCGGGTGGCGGCTTCCTCCTATCAATGGGGTGACGCCGAATGGATGGGGAGCCGGCCTACCCGCGACCTGCGGCGGTCTCCGGTCACAGTGTACGAGGTGCATCTCGGATCGTGGGCCCGCGTGGTCGAGGAAGGACACCGCTCGCTGACCTACCGCGAGATCGCGCCCCGCCTGATCGAGCACGTCAAGCGCCTGGGATTCAGCCACATCGAGTTCATGCCGCTGGCCGAGCATCCCTTCACCGGATCGTGGGGCTACCAGGTGAGCGCGTACTTCGCCCCGACCGCCCGCTACGGCACGCCCGACGACCTCCGATTTCTCATCGATGCCTGCCACGCCGCCGGCATCGGCGTGATCATGGATTGGGTGCCGGCCCACTTTCCCAAGGACGACTTCGCGCTGCGGCTGTTCGACGGCACCGCGCTCTATGAGCACGCCGATCCCCGCCGCGGAGAGCATCCCGAGTGGGGAACTCTGATCTTCAACTACGGCCGGCGGGAAGTGCGGAACTTCCTCATCGCCAACGCGCTCTATTGGCTGGAAGAGTTCCACGTGGACGGACTCCGGGTGGACGCCGTGGCCTCCATGCTCTACCTCGACTACAGCCGGCCCGAGGGACAGTGGGTTCCCAATCGCTTCGGCGGCAGGGAGGACCTCGAGGCGGTCGAGTTCCTCCAGCTGCTCAACGCCACCCTGAACGAGGAGCACCCGGGCTGCTTCACCGTGGCCGAGGAGTCCACCTCCTGGCCCCGGGTCACGGGACCGGTCCGCGAAGGAGGTCTGGGGTTCACCTTCAAGTGGAACATGGGATGGATGCACGACACCCTGGACTATTTCTCCCACGATCCCGTCCACCGCCGGTACCACCACGACCGGCTGACCTTCGCCATGCTCTACGAATACAGCGAGCATTTCATCATGCCGCTGTCCCACGACGAGGTAGTGCACGGGAAGGGAACCCTGCTGGCCAAGATGCCGGGCGATGAGTGGCAGCGCTTCGCCAATCTGCGGGCCCTCTTCGCTTATCAGTACACCCGCCCGGGCAAGCCGTTGTTGTTCATGGGTAGCGAGCTCGGCTCGCTGCGGGAATGGAACCACGACGGCAGCCTGGACTGGCACCTGGAACAGGAGGGTCTGCACGGTGGCCTGGTGCGGTTCCTGGCCGACCTCGGCGGCGTCTATCGCTCCCGGAGCGAGCTGTGGCGCACCGATCCCGATCCCCCGGGCTTCAGCTGGCTGGACGCCGATGACCGCGACCGCTCGGTCTACTCATATTTCCGGCGGGACGAGGACCAGATCCTGCTGGTGTATCTGAACCTCACCCCGGTGCCGCGGCACGACTACCGGAGCGGCGCGCCCCGGGCCGGCCGGTACTCGCTGCTGCTCTCCAGCGACGATCCGAAATACGGCGGCGCCGGGTTCGGCCTCGTGCCCGAGATCCGTGCCGAGCCGGTAGCCTGGCAGAACCAGCCCGCCTCCTTTCGCATCGGGCTCCCGCCGTTGGGTGCCGTGCTGCTGGCCTACGATCCCGAGTAGACCTCTGATCGATTCCGAATTCCGCTGATGCGCACGCTGGAGCGGGGCGCCCTGCCGCTGCCGGACGGCTCCTCCCGGTTCGCCGTGTGGGCACCGGCGGCCCGCCAGGTCGAGGTGGTTCTCCGCCGCAACGGGGACGTCGAGCGGCTTCCGCTGGCGCCGGGCGGGGACGGCGTCCACCACGGGACGATTCGGCGGGCCCCGGTCGGCACCGATTACAGCTACCGCCTGGATGGCGGGCCCGACCGCCCCGACCCGGTGAGCCGCTGGCGACCCCACGGCGTGCATGGCCCCACCAGGATCGTGGATCCCGGCGCCTTTCAGTGGAGCGACGGGTCCTGGCACGGGATCGAGACCGCCGACCTGATCATCTACGAGCTGCACGTCGGCACTTTCACTTCGGCGGGGACGTTCGACGGTGTGATCGAGCGCCTCCCCGCGCTGCGCGAGCTGGGCGTCAGCGCGATCGAGCTCATGCCGGTCGGCGAATTTCCCGGGAGCCGGAACTGGGGCTACGACGGCGTTTCCCTGTATGCGGCACAGAGCAGTTACGGCGGGCCCAATGGACTCAAGCGCCTGGTCGATGCGGCGCATCGGGCCGGCCTCGCCGTGGTGCTCGATGTGGTGTACAACCACCTCGGTCCCGAGGGGAACTATCTGGCCGAGTTCGGGCCCTACTTTTCCGACCGCTCTCGAACGGCCTGGGGCGAGGGGTTCAACCTCGACGGGCCGCACAGCGATGAAGTGCGGCGCTACCTGGTGGACAACGCGGTCTACTGGGTCACGGAATACCACATCGACGGCCTTCGGCTCGACGCGGCCGATCGCATCGTGGACCTGAGCCCGGTGCACATCGCCGAGGAGATCGGCGAATCCGTGCACGCCCAGGGCGGGGCCCTGGGCCGGCGAGCCCAGGTGATCGCCGAGATCGACAGCAACGATCCGCGCTGGGTACGCAGCCGGGACGTCGGCGGGTACGGCCTGGATGCCCATTGGGCCGATGACTTCCATCACGCGGCCCATGTCGCGCTGACCGGAGAGCGCAGCGGGTACTACGCCGACTTCGCCGCTCCCGGTGCCCTGGCCAAGGTTCTGGCCGAACGCTATGTAAACGACGGCCGCTATTCACCCCATCGCCGCCGACGCCATGGCCGGCCCGCGGCCGACGTGCCGGCCGATCGGTTCGTGGCCTGCATCCAGAATCACGACCAAGTCGGCAACCGGGCGCGCGGCGAGCGGCTCTCCACCCTGGTCTCGCCCGAAGCGCTGCGACTCGCGGCCGCTATACTTCTCCTCTCGCCGTATCTGCCGCTCCTCTTCATGGGCGAAGAGCACGGTGAGACCAACCCGTTCCTGTACTTCACCAGCCACGGCGATCCCGGGCTGATCGAGGCGGTGCGCGAAGGGCGCCGGCACGAGTTCGCGGCATTCGGCTGGGGGGCGGACGTGCCCGACCCTCAGAGCCCCGCGACCTTCGAGGCGTCCCGGCCGCGATGGGAGCGGGCCGACACGCCGCCGGGATCGCGCCTCAGGGCCCTGTATCGGGACCTGATCCGACTGCGGCGCTCCGAGCCCGTGTTGCGTCCCGGAGCCGCCGGGGTGCGGGTTCGCCAGGATGACGCCGCCGGGTGGATCGCGGTGCGTTATGAAAAAGGGGGAGCGGTGCTGGAGGGCCTCTTCAACCTGTCAGCCGAGACCGCTGTCGTGCCGGTGGGCGATGCGTCGCGGTGGCAACTGGTGTTTTCCAGCGAGGCCCCGGGCTACGGCGGTGCCGGCCAGGCCGCGCTGGCGCAGGAGCTCACTCTGCCCGGCCGCGCCGCGGTCCTGCTGCGCCGGACCGGCGCATGAGGGTCTGGCCCGGTTCTCCCGCCCCGCTCGGTGCCAGCTGGGACGGCGAGGGGACCAATTTCGCCATCTTCTCCGAGCAGGCCACGGCAGTAGATCTCTGTCTCTTCCATCGACCGGACGACGGAGAGGACGCTACCAGGATCCGGCTGCGCGAGCGCACCGATCAGATCTGGCACGCCTACCTGCCCGAGGTTCGCCCGGGCCAACTCTACGGCTTCCGAGTCCAGGGTCCCTACGCCCCTGAGCAGGGCCATCGCTTCAATTCCGCGAAGCTGCTGCTCGATCCCTACGCCAAGGCGATCAGCGGCACGATCCGCTGGAGCGACGCGCTCTCGGGATACTCGATGACCCCGCCGCTGGAGACCCGGGACCTGGTGCCCGATCCGGCCGACAGCGCGGCGGGGCTTCCCAAGTGTGTGGTGGTGGAATCGGCCTTCAGCTGGGGCGATGACAAGAATCCCCGCACGCCCTGGAACCGGACGGTCATCTACGAGGCGCACGTCAAGGGGATGACGATGCTGCATCCCGATGTGCCGGAGCAGATCCGCGGCACCTACCTGGGCCTCGCCACCGACCCGATCATCGATCATCTCCTCTCGCTCGGCGTCACCGCGATCGAGCTGCTCCCGGTGCATCACTTCGTCACCGAGCGCCGGCTGGCGGAAGCCGGGCTGGTGAACTACTGGGGCTATTCCAGCATCGGCTTCTTCGCGCCCGACGTGCGCTACGCCACCGGCGGGCTGGGGCAGCAGGTGGCCGAGTTCAAGTCCATGGTGAAGCGGTTCCACCGTGCGGGGATCGAGGTCATCCTGGACGTGGTCTACAACCACACCGCGGAAGGGAACCACCTGGGCCCCACACTGAGCTTCCGGGGCATCGACAACACCGCCTACTACCGGCTCGATGCGGCGAACCAGCGCTACTACGTGGACTACACCGGCACCGGCAACACGGTGGACATCCGCCACTCCCGCACCATGCAGCTGGTGATGGACAGCCTGCGCTACTGGGTGGAAGACATGCACGTGGACGGGTTCCGCTTCGATCTCGCGCCGGTCCTCGCGCGCGAGGATGTGGAGGTGAATCCGTTCGCGGAGTTCTTCGACGTGGTACGCCAGGACCCCATCGTCTCCCGGATCAAGCTGATCGCCGAGCCCTGGGACCTGGGCCCCAACGGCTACCAGGTGGGACGGTTCCCCATCGGATGGGGGGAATGGAACGGCAAGTACCGCGATACCACCCGGCGATTCTGGCGAGGCGATCCGGGACAGGTGGGCGAGTTCGCGTCTCGGCTGGCCGGGAGCAGCGATCTCTTCTCCGCCAGCCAGCGGAGTCCCCAGGCCAGCATCAACTTCGTGACCTGTCATGACGGCTTCACCCTGCACGACCTGGTGAGCTACGAGGCCAAGCACAACGAGGCCAACGGGGAGAACAACCGCGACGGCAGCGACAACAATCAGAGCCGCAACTGGGGTGTCGAGGGTCCCACCGAGGCGGTGCACGTCATCCGCATGCGCGAGCGGATCAAGCGCAATTTCCTGGCGACCCTGGCCTTCTCCCAGGGCGTGCCCATGATCTCGCACGGTGATGAGGTCGGCCGGACCCAGCTGGGCAACAACAACGCCTACTGTCAGGACAGTCCGCTCACCTGGGTGGACTGGCGGCTCACGCCGCTGCAGCGGCAGCTCCTCGGGTTCGCCCGCGCGGTCTTCGCCATCCGGGCGGCGAACCCGGTCCTGCGCCGGCGCAGCTATTTCCGTCACCAGCCGGACCATCCCGGAGGGTCCGAGGATCTCACCTGGCTTCGGCCCGACGGGAACGAGATGACCGATGCGGACTGGGCCGATGCCGGTAACCACGTGCTCGGCATGCTGATCCTGGGGGAGGCCACGGACGAAGTAGATGAGCGCGGACGCCTGATGCGGGGCGAGGCGATCCTGCTGCTGACCAACGGTGGCGCCCGCTCGCGGCCGTTCACGCTCCCGACGATGGAGGCACCCGGCGCGTGGACCGAGATCCTCAACACCGCCCATCCGGTGCCCCGGCTGGTGCGGCAAGGCAAGGTCAGCGTGGTGGCGCACTCCCTCATGCTGCTTCGGTACGAGCGGCCGCGATAGCGCGGTGCCGGCCATCCGCGCCACATACCGGCTGCAGCTGCACGCCGGCTTCCCCCTGTCAGCGGCGCGGGAGCTGGTTCCCTACCTGAACCGTCTCGGCATCAGTCACGTTCACTGCTCTCCCCTGCTCGAGGCGCGGCGGGGAAGCACCCACGGCTACGACGTGGTGAATCCCGGACGCCTCGATCCCGAGTTGGGCGATGACGCCGAGCTGGAGGCATTCCACGCGGAGCTGCGAGCTCACGGCATGGGGGTCGTGGTCGATATCGTACCCAATCACATGGCCACGTCCAGCGACAATCCCGCCTGGGACGACGTGCTCGCCAATGGGCCGGCCTCGGCGTATGCGCACTGGTTCGACATCGACTGGCGCGCGAGCGAGCGTGAGCTCCGAGGTCGGGTGCTCCTGCCGATCCTGGGAGCACCACTCACGACGGTGCTGCAACGGGGAGAGCTGGCGCTCGACGTGATCGGGGGCGTGCCGCGGGTCCGCTACTTCGAGCACAGCCTTCCGCTCGATCCCTCGACCTTGCCGGCAGTTCTGGAGGGCGCGGTGGCAGGCTGTCGCCGGACACTGCATCAGGAGCATCCCGCCTGTACCGCGCTGGCCGAGATCGTGGCCGATCTCCGGCGCCTGCCGCGCCGCACGACGCGGAGCGTCCGCGGTCTGGCCCGCCGGCGCGAGACGACTCCGCAGGTGCTGGGCCGCCTCCGGGAGCTGGCCCTGCACGCCCCGGAACTCACTCGAGCCATCGACGAGGCGGCGGCCGCGTTCACCAGCGAGGAGGAGGGCGGCCGCCGGCTGAGACGATTGCTCGACGTACAGGTGTATCGGCTGGCGCACTGGCGCCGTGCGGCCCGGGAGATCAACTACCGCCGATTCTTCGACGTGAATGATTTGGTGGCGCTGCACATGGAAGATCCCGAAGTCTTCGACCAGACCCACGCATTGCTACTCGAGTGGCGCCGTCGCGGAGTAGTGGACGGCTTCCGGATCGATCACCCGGACGGCTTGCTCGATCCGCTGGGGTATTTCCAGCGGCTGGCCGGCTCCGCCTTTCCGGAGAGTCAGGTTGCCCCACCGCTGTACGTCGAAAAGATCCTCAGCTTCGGCGAGCACCTCCGGGCGAGCTGGCCAGTCGCCGGAACCACCGGCTACGACTTCCTCAACCAGGCCGAGGCGCTGTTCATCGAACCGGCGGGATACCTAGCGCTCGAGGCCGACTACCGCCGGGCGATCCGCCAGGCGGTGGCCTTTCCGGCCGTCGCCCGGCAGGGAAAGCGACTGGTGCTCGAGACCGGGCTCTCGGCCGGCGTTCGCCGACTGGCGGATCGCCTGCTCAAGCTCGCGGGGCCGACCTCTCAGTTGCCGGCCGTATCTCGGCAGGATCTCCAACGGGCGACCGTGGACACCGTCGTGGCGTTGCCGGTGTATCGCACCTACGTGGACGCACGCACTCCCGTGCCCTGTTCCCCGGATCGGGAGCTGCTGGAAAGCGCGCTGCGGGATGCCAGAGGACGCGGCAGAAGCAGCGGCGCCGCGCTCGATCTTCTGGAGGCCGCGCTGCTGGCCCATGACGGCCCGATGCGCGGTTCCGATCTGGAGCGGTTCCGGATCCGGTTCGTCGAGCGATTTCAGCAGATCAGCGGCCCGGCCACCGCCAAGGGAGTCGAAGACACCGCGTTCTATGCCTATGCGCCGCTATTCTCGCGCAACGAGGTAGGGGGAAGCCCCGAAGCCTCGCTCAGCGAGGCCGTGGCGCGCTTTCATGCCGGAAACCAGGAGCGAGCAGCCAGCTGGCCAGGCAGCCTGCTCGCCGTGACCACCCACGATACCAAGCGCACGGCCGATGTCCGCGCCCGGCTCGACGTGCTGAGTGAGGTGCCCCAGGAATGGGCCGAACGGCTGCGGGTGTGGCGCACTCTCAACCTGCCGCTCAAGCACAACGTGGAAGGCCGCCGGGTCCCCGACCCGGCCACGGTCATTCATCTGCTCCAGGCCATGGTCGGCATCTGGCCGCTCGCCCCCCTGGCGGTCGGCCAGCTCGAGGCGCTGCGCGACCGGATCGGCGAGTACATGGTCAAGGCGGTGCGCGAGGCCAAGCTCCGGACCAGCTGGACCGATCCGGACGAAGGCTTCGAGCAGGCGCTGGGAGAGGACATCATGGCGCTCTTCGATCCCGGTCGAGCGCCGCGCTTCCTGGACGACTTGGAGCGGTTCGTCGCACGAATCGGTCCGGCCGGATTATGGAATGCGCTGAGCCGGACGCTGCTGCACCTCGCCTCGCCCGGCGTTCCCGACCTCTATCAGGGCGACGAGCTGTGGAACTTCGCGCTGGTGGATCCGGACAATCGCCGGCCGGTGGACTTCGAGCTTCGACGGCGGCTCCTGGATCAGGTCGAGCAGCGCGTCGCAGGTGATGCCGCGGTTCGGGAGCGGTATCTGGCGGAGCTGGTCGCGAATCCGGAGGACGGCCGGCTCAAGCTGTACCTGATCCACGCGGCGCTGGCCGCCCGGCGCCAACGGCCGGCGGTCTTCGGCTCCCGGGGGTATGTGCCGCTGGAGGCCACCGGGCCGGGCGCGGTCCGGGTGATCGCCTTTGGTCGCGGCGAGGGAGCGGAGCGGATGGTCGTGGCTGCCTCGAGGTTCGTCGCGAGCCACGTGATGAGCGGCGGGAGTCTCACCGATCCCGCGCTGTGGGAGGAGGTCGCACTCGCGCTTCCGCCCGAGTGGCCTTCGCGGTGGCGCTGCGCGTTGAGCGGACGTCCCGTCCACTCCGATCCGGCGGGCGGGTTGCGGGTCAAAGAGCTCTTCGGCATCCTCCCGGTCGCCTTGTTGCTCTCCGAGCCCGATGCCTGAAACCGGAGTCCCCCGCATGCGTCTCCAGCCCGTGCCGCCCGGCGCCGTCGTTCCGCTGACCGATGAGGACGCGAGGCTGCCCGACGAAGTGCCATCGAAGACCAAGCTCAGCGAGGAGCTGGAGCGGCTCACGGAGCAGCTCGACGCCGGCCAGCGAGCGCTGTACGCGGAGGGGACCCGCGCGCTGCTGGTCGTGCTCCAGGGCCGCGACGCCTCGGGCAAGGACGGTACGCTCCGCCGGGTGTTCGGGCCGCTCGATCCTCTGGGTGTGGCCACCACCAGCTTCAAGGCGCCCTCCGAGCTGGAGCTGCGCCACGACTACCTCTGGCGGGTGCATCAGGTGGTACCTCCCCGCGGCGGCATCGGGATCTTCAACCGATCGCACTACGAGGACGTACTGGTCGTGCGGGTCCGCCGGCTGGTGCCCGAGGCCGTCTGGCGACCCCGCTACCAGCAGATCAACCTGTTCGAGCAGATCCTCATCGAGAACGGGACCGTCATTCTCAAGTTCTTGCTGCACATCTCGCGGGAGGAACAGCGGGAGCGGCTGCTGGCACGGCTGGACGATCCCGAGAAGTACTGGAAGTTCAACGCGGGAGACTTGAAGGAGCGAGATCTGTGGGATGAGTATACCGAGGCCTACCGGGAGATGCTCCAACGGACCAGCACCGCGGCTGCTCCCTGGTACGTGGTGCCCGCAGACGAGAAGCGGGTCCGCGACCTCCTGGTGGCCCGGACAGTGACCGAGACCCTGGAGCGCATGGACCCGCGTTACCCCGGCCCTCCGCCCGAGCTCGATGCCCTGCGGAAGGCGCTGAAGGCATGACCGCTAAATGTTTCCGTCGGGACCGATGATGACGAAGGTGAGAGTCCCGCCCACCACGAAGAACGGCGCCTTGCTGCCCAGATTGTCCTGCAGCGTCTTCATCAGCCGGCTGTTACCGGAGCTGAGAACCACTCCGAGCTGCATCCCTCCTGACGGCCCCCCGGAAGGGGGAACGAAATTCTCCCAGTCCAGCGTGTATTCAGGCTTGGAGAAGGTGAAGCCGGTCGGCAGATAGGACACCATGCCCGGCGGCACCGTGCCGGCGCCGACCTCGCCCGGCCAGGCTCCATGCTCGTACCAGGCGCTGTAGGCCGCCAGGCGCACCGCCTGAAGATCCGCCGTGGCGCTGGCGGAGAGCGCCTTGTGCTTGAGATCGATGTACTTGAGCAGCGCCAGGGTCGACAGGATCGAGAGCACGATGATCACGATCAGGATTTCCACGAAGGTGAAGCCCCGCCTGCGCCTCATCGTGACCTCCGGGAAATCAGTTGATAGCTGTTGCCGAGGAAGCGAGGCAGCGGCTCTCGGGACGAGAGGCTGAGCTCGATATCGTCATGGGTGCCGACCAGGCGCCAGTCGACGGAATCGATCGGCTGATAGGCGATGCCTTCCACCCGCGTGCCCGCCTCCGCCAGTGTTGTGGGCAGCTTGCCGGTCTGCTGGCGGAATCGCTCCACGTGCTGAGCGGCGTTGGCCATTCCGATGCGAAGGCTCGCCTCCTTGATCGCCACCGACTCGGGATGTGCGGGCGCGGGGAACAGCCACTCCGGGCGGTCGAGATAGAGATAGACGCAGAGCAGGAGGGGGAGAGCGGCCAAGGCCCAGATGATGGGGCGCACCCGGTTCTGCCGGCGACGCCGAGCGGCGGCTTCCCGCTGCTCGGCTTCACGGTCTTCCGCCTGCTTCTTCAAGACGCTGTCGAACGCCTCCAGCAGCGCCTGCTTCTGAGGGGAGGCGCCTGCCGACGCGGTAGTTCCAGTCGTCTCCTTGGTCATCTCGGCCATGCCATGCGAAAGAGTTGGCTGCGGCGGATCAGTAGGAAACGGTCTCGCCCGCGAGCGCACGTTTCACCAGATCCGGAAAACTGCGAATGTCGATCGGCTTGGTGATGTAGCCGTCGAATCCGGCCTGCAGTGCCCGCTCCCGGTCGCCGCTCATCGCGTGGGCGGTGAGTGCCAGCACCCGAAGATCGGCATGCGCCGAGCCACGGACCTCGGCGAGGAGCGCGTATCCGTCCTTGCCCGGAAGCTGGATGTCCATGAGAATCAGCTCGGGCTCGGAGCGGGCGATCGTGTCCAGCAGCCCTTCTCCTCCCGGCAGTCCCGTGACCTCGTGCCCTTTCAGCGTGAGGAGGGTGCGGAACAGCTTCATGTTGTCGGGGCTGTCCTCGACGATCAGGATCCTTGCCACGATTTGCACTCCGGGGGCAAAATCCACGCCATCTCGCCCCGATTTTGAGGTCGGACGAAGCAGGGCCTGTCCCTGCTCACTCGAGGGAACCCGCTGGCAATCAGGTATTTACCCGCTTGAGCACCGCCCGCACCCGGGCCACCAGGGAGCGGGTCTGGACCGGCTTGCTGAGATAGTCGTGGGCCCCGAGATCCAAGGCCTTTTCCTCGGTCTCGCCGTGCTGTGCAGTCAGGACGATCACCGGCAGGCAGGCGGTCCGGACCTGGGCGCGCAGCTCTTCCAGCACGCCCAGGCCGTCGAGCCGAGGCATGTCGAGATCCAGGATGACCAGCTCCACGCCGCCCTGCTGCGCCACCTCCAGCGAATCGAGCCCGTCGCCCGCTTCCACCACCTCGAACCCGTCCCGCTCCAGCACCCGGCGGATGAGCCGGCGCATCTGGGCGTCATCATCCGCCACCAGCACGCGGATCGGGCCGGGCGCCGGCTCGGCCTCCGCGGGTAGCCGGGACGCCGGCGCCGCATCCGCGCCCGCCGGGAAGAGAGCGCCGCCGCCCTGGCGGGCTCCTGCCGAACCGCCGCCATCCTCGTGCACCCGCTCGCCCAGCACGCGGATCACTTCCTCGAGCGAGGTCGTGCCGTCCCAGACTCGCTCGAGTCCACTCTCCCACAGCGTGTACATGCCGACGCGCCGCGCCGCCACGGTGAGTGCCTCCGGCATGGCGCCGGTATCGATGAGGCGGCTGACCGTCTCATCGACCGGCATGACTTCCAGGATCGCCGCTCGACCTCGATAGCCGATGCCGTCGCAGAGCTTGCAGCCCACCGCTCGCCGGATGACCGCGCCCTTTCGGCCATTCGGTGGCCGAGCGTCGCTGGGGAGCGTCGACGCCGGTACGGTCTCGGCGCAGGCAGGACAGAGCTTCCGCACCAGGCGCTGGGCCACGACGCCCTTCAGCACCGACGCCACCTTGAACGACTCGATGCCCATATCTCGAAGCCGAACCACGGCGGACGGCGCGTCGTTGGTATGCAGGGTGGAGAGCACGAAATGACCGGAGAAGCCGGCCTGGACCGCAGTGGTGGCGGTCTCCAGGTCACGGATCTCGCCCACCAGCACGATGTCGGGATCCTGCCGCAGCACCGACCGGAGCGCCTTGGCGAAGGTGAGGCCCTGCGCCTCGTTCACCTGGATTTGGGAGATGCCCGCCACGTCGTACTCGACCGGATCCTCGACGGTGACGATGTTGACCTTGCCGGTGCGCAGCTCGTTGAGGGCGGCGTACAGGGTGGTGGTCTTGCCGCTGCCGGTCGGACCGGTGACCAGCACCATGCCCTCGCGGTGGCCGAGCAGCCGGCGAAGCACGTCGAGCTCGCGGGAGGGAAGGCCCAGGTCGCCCAGCGTGCCGCGAAGATTGGTCTTGTCTAGGATCCGGATGACGACCTTCTCGCCGCGACGGGCCACCGGGATGGTGGAGACCCGCAGGTCGACCACTTGCTCGTCCACCCGGGCCGTCGCCCGGCCGTCGTGGGGCCGCAGCGGGTCGGTGACATCGAGCTTGGCCCACACCTTTACCCGGCGAACCAACGCCGCGCCGGCCGAGGTCGGCAGCCGCATGACCTCGCGCAGCACGCCGTCGATCCGGTAGCGGACCACGACGCCGCCTTCGGTGGGCTCGGCGTGAATGTCGCTGGCTCCTTCGCGGACGCCGTCGCTGATCATCGCATCCACCAGCTTGGCGACCGGAGCGTCCAGGGCGGTGTCGGGCGGACCGGCCTGCGCCGCGGCGGCATCCACCGCCTCGATCCGGGCCGGCTCGAGGCCGCCGAGAATGCGCTCGATGGCGCGCTCCGGACGGTAGAGCTCGTCCAGCCGGCTGGCGATCGCACCGGGCGACGCGATCAGGAACACCACGTCGCGGCCGGAGACGAACCGGAGGGTCTGCTCCAGGTCGAGATTGCGGGGATCGGAGGTCGCCACCCGGATCACTCGGTCGTCGGCGGACAGCGGGACAACCTGGTACTTCCGGGCCAGGGTCTCGGGAATCAGCGTGGTGGTGCGGCCGTCGGCGGATGCCAGGTCCGCCGGGGATGCCCGGTACGCGCGCGACACGGCGGCGACGATCGCCTCGTCACTGGCGCCATCGCTCACCGCGGCAGTCCACAGCGAGCCATTCTCCCGCGTGGCCAGGCGCTCCGCCTGGCGGGGCGTCAACACGCCATTCGCGACCAGGACGGCGCCCAGCCACGAATCGTCGGTGCCTACTCGATGTGCGCGCGGAGCGCGTTGAGAATCGATTGCCATGTCAGTACAATGCTGACCTACTCCGGGGTCATCTCTGGCGGCCGCAGCCGCCTCATTCGGGCGGGTGCATGCGCTGCCTCACCAACTCCAACCGCCGCTGATCGTGCGCCCATCCTCCCTGGCGGTGATCGGCCTGGGCGCTATCGGCGGATCCCTGGCCTGGCAGTCCCGCCTCGCCGGCGTCGGCCGGGTGGTGGGGTACTCCCCTTCGCGTGCCGAGGGCGTCGCGGCGCTCAAGGCGTCCGCGGTCTCCGAGATCGCCGACAGCCCGACCAAGGCCGTTCAGGGCGCCGAGCTGGTAGTTCTGGCCGTTCCGCCGGTTCCGACCCTTGATCTTATCGGCCGTCTGGGCCGATCGCTTGAGTCCGGCGCCACCTTGACCGACGTCTGCAGCGTCAAGCAGCCGGTCATGGCCGAGGCCGCCAAGTCGGGCATTGGTGACCACTTCGCCGGCTCCCACCCATTGGCGGGTACCCATGTCTCGGGGTTCGAGGGAGCCCGACCCGACCGGCTCCGGAGTTGCGTGGTGTACGTCTGTGAGAGCGCATCCTCCGGTGGCCCCCAGGTCGCGCGCGGGGTCATGCAATTCTGGGAGGATGTCCTGGAGGCGCATCCGATTCTCATCGATGCCGCCGCGCACGACCGGCAACTGGCCTGGACCAGCCACCTGCCTCAGGCTCTGGCATACGCGCTCGCCAAGGTGCTGGCCGACCGCCGGCTGGGCGGGGTGTCCTACGGGAGCGGGGCTCGCGACACCACCCGGCTTGCCGCCAGCAGCCCGGACATCTGGCTCGACATCCTGCTCCAGAACCGGGACCATGTCGCCGACGCGCTCGCGCGCATGGAGGACGGTGTCGCCGAGCTGCGAGGACTGATCGAGACCGGGGATCGCCGGGGCCTCGAGCACTACCTCGAGACCGCTCGGGATTTCCGCCACGGCCTGGACCGATGAATGTCGCCGGGACGGTCCGCGCGCCCGGAGACAAGAGCATCACCCACCGGGCGCTGCTCCTGGGGGCCCTGGGTCGAGGCCTGAGTCACATCGGTGGCGCGCTCGCCTCCCTCGATGCCAAATCCAGTGCTCGAGTGCTGCGGCAACTGGGCTCCGAGATCACCCCGATTCGTGAGGGTGACTTCCTGACCGTCAGAGGGCGCGGGCGACTCCGGACTCCGGAGGGGACGCTTCACTGCGGAAATTCAGGGACCACGACTCGACTGCTGCTGGGCCTGCTGGCCGGGCACCGCTTCCGCGCGACGCTCACCGGGGATGCCTCGCTGCGTCGTCGTCCGATGCGCCGGGTGACCGAGCCTCTCGCCCGGATGGGCGCCCGATTCGAGGAGCGGGCCGGCGACGGGCTGCCCCTCACGATTCGAGGCGGCCCGCTGCAGCCGTTGCGCTACGCGATGCCGGTGTCGAGCGCGCAGATCAAGAGCTCGCTGCTGCTGGCGGGCGTGGTGGGCGCTGTTCCGGTCGCCGTGCGCGAGCCCCGGAGCCGCTCGCGGGATCATACCGAGCGGATGCTTCGGACCTTCGGATATCACGTCTCGGAGGTGGATGGGTGGATCGAGTTTCGCCCTGAAGGCCGCATCGAGCCGTTCGACATCCAGGTGCCCGGCGATCCTTCGTCGGCCGCGTTCCTGATCGGTGCGGCGATTCTCGCGGAGGGGGGCGAGCTCCGCATCGCCGGGGTCGGGGTGAATCCGACTCGGACCGGATTTCTCCGGGTTCTGGAGCGAATGGGAGCGCCGGTACGGGTCGAGGCGACCGACACAAGCTTCGGCGAGCCGGTGGCCGATCTGGTCGCGAGGCCGGCCACGCTGCACGCCACCGAGGTGACCGCGGAGGAGATCCCGACGCTGATCGACGAGATCCCGCTGCTGGCGGTCCTGGCGGCTCGCGCCGCCGGCGAGACGATCTTCCGGGAGGCGGGCGAGCTTCGCGTCAAGGAGAGCGACCGACTGGGGCTCATCGCCCAGAACATTCGCGCGGTCGGAGGGCTCGCGGAGGTGCGAGGGGACGATCTCCACGTAGAGGGCAGGGACTTCGCGCCGCGAGGCAGGGTGCGCAGCGCGGCCGATCACCGCATCGCGATGGCATTCGCGGTGATGGGCACCTTGCCGGGCGCGCGGATCGCGGTCGACGACCTCCGCTGTGCCGCCGTCAGCTTTCCCGGATTTCCCGAGATGCTGCGCCGGATCGCCGGAGGGCGGCGTCGGTGAAAGGCGGCGTGATCGCGATCGATGGCCCCTCCGCCTCGGGCAAGTCCACCACCGCCCGTGCAGTGGCCGAAGCCCTCGGATTCGCCCATCTGGATTCCGGGTCGCTCTACCGGGGCGTCACCCTGGTGGGAATTCGGGAAGCGGCGAGACGCGGGCGCGATGACGAGGATCCGCTGACGGTGCTGGGCGCCGAGGCCATGCTGCGTGCGGCCGAGGACCGGGGGCTGATGCTGCAGCCGGACGGCGCCGGCTTCGCGGCCTATCTCGAGGGGGAGCCGGTGGACGCCGAGATCCGCGGGGCCGATGTGACCGCACGCGTCTCAGCGGTCTCCGCCGTGCCCGTGGTCCGGGAGTGGATCAACTCCCGGCTGCGGGCGATGGTCCGCGCGGGGCGTGATGTGGTGGTGGACGGGCGGGACATCGGCACCGTGGTCTTCCCTGATGCGGAGCTCAAGATCTTTCTCACCGCGTCGGCCGAGGCTCGGGCCGGGCGGCGGATCAACCAGCGGGGCAGCTCGGTGGACCCGGACGGGCTGGAGGCCGAGGCCGCCGCACTCGCCGCGCGCGACCGGGCCGATTCCACCCGAGCGGTCGCGCCGCTCATGGCCGCGCCCGACGCAGTGCCGCTGGACACCACCACCATGGCATTCCCCGACCAGGTGCGCTTCATCGTAGAGCTGGCCCGACCGATCTTCGGTACTCGCTGATTCCAGCGAATTCCAGGACTTCCTGACGAGCGCTTAGCTCCGCGCAATCTCCGCTGAGTTTCCTCATCCCAATTGCGGACGGTGTCCGTTTACGGAAAGACGTTTCAGCAATGCTGAAACGTCTTTTTCGCGCAACTCTTTCCTGTCTGCGTGTATCTAGTAGAAAGCGCCAACCGCCGGATCGGTGCGAAACGCATCCGACCGGCACACGTAGAGCAAGCGGTGCAGTCCTCGCCTGCGATCGGGATCGCCGGCGAGTCGACTCGAAGGTGCGAGCCCCATCGTGCAAGCCACTCTCAACCGCCGGCGCTTCATGGTCACCGCGGGCACCATGCTGGCCACCCTCTCCTCGCGGAGCGCGTGGCCGCAGGCCCTGAAGCCGAGCACACCGGGTCCGCGGTGGGTCCCCAGCTCGCAGATCCTGCGCATGCTTCCCCGCCTGCTCGAGCTGGCTGAAGTCCCCGGGCTCGCCCTCGGCATCGTTCAGGGCGGCAAGGTGTGGGTCAGAGGATTCGGCCGGGCCACCGAGACGCCCCGCACCCCCGTCTCCGGCGAGACGGTGTTCGAGGCGGTCTCCCTGGGCAAGCCGCTCTTCGCGTACGCCGTGCTGAGGCTGGTGGATGCCGGCCGGATCGATCTCGACCGACCGCTCTACGACTACCTGCCGATTCCCGACGCCGACAATCCGCGAATGCGGCGGGTCACGCCCCGCCACGTGTTGAGCCACACGACCGGGCTCGCCAACTGGCGAACCCAGCCGGGACCGCTGCTGCCCGCGACCGAGCCCGGCACCGAGTTCAGCTACTCGGGCGACGCCTACTTCTACCTCCAGCGGGTGGTAGAGAAGCTGACGGACCGGCCGTTTGCCCGCTTCATGCGGGAGCATGTGCTCGATCCGCTGGAGATGACCCGGAGCAGCTTCGTCTGGCTGCCTGAGCTCGCCGCCAAGAAAGCGGTCGGACGCGACGCGGAGGGGGCCGATGTGGATGTGGTGGGCGCGATCGGCCGCCGAGCCGAGGAGCTGGCAGCGGAGTGGGGGACGCCACTGGTGGACTGGCGCTACGATGACGCGGCCCGCGCCGTACCGCTGATGAACCCTGCGTGGTCCCCGGTGCCGCTCTACATGATGCCGAGCGCGGCCGGCTCGCTGCTGACGACGGTCCGTGACTACAGCCGGTTCCTCCTGCGGCTGGTGGCTCCGCCCCCGGCGCCCGGACTCGACCTGAGTGAAGCCTCCCGCAAGGCCATGGTGACGCCGCAGGTCCAGCTCAATCGAGCACTCTTCTGGGGTCTGGGATGGGGGATTCAGCGGGATGAGAACGGGGAGGTGCTCTGGCACTGGGGGGCCAACAACAGCTTCCGGAACTTCGTCATTGCCGACCCGGCCGCCGCCAGGGCCGTCGTCGCCTTCACCAACGGTGATGGCGGGCCCAAGGTTTACGAGCGGGTCCTCGCAGCCGTGACCGGCCACGATCACCCCGCTTTCCTCTGGCTGTAGTAGGCTATCACCCTCTACCCGCCCAACCTACAAAGTCCGGACTGCCGGCCGATCGCTGGTACACACTGGCAAACCAACTAATTGGCATTGGGTCATCAAATTGACCCAGCACCAACTACTTGGGGCGCCTTGCGTTGGGGGCAAAGCGGGGCTATTCTTCCTGGCTAACTTCGCGAGCGCACCCGCCCGCGAACGAGGTTCACCCCAGCCCGCGGCCCCCAGGGCGTGGCGCACAACCCAGGATGGTACGCTTCGGATGCTCGATCAACTTCAACCCTCGACCGACCAGTTCGCCTCGCCCAGCGGCCTCCGCGTCCGGCAGGACCTCTACGACGAAGAATACTCCGACGAAGACTATGAGCAGATGCTCTCGATGTACGAGGGCACCATGGCGCAGATCGTGGAGGGCGAAATCGTCAAGTCCAAGGTCCTCCGCGTCACCGAGAACGCCGTCATCCTCGACGTCGGATTCAAGTCCGAAGGCTCGGTCCCCCTCGACGAGTTCAAGGACCCCCAGTCGCTCAAGGAAGGCGACGAGGTGGAGGTCTTCCTGGAACACCTGGAAGATCAGGAGGGGGCCGTCGTCCTCTCCAAGAAGAAGGCCGACTTCATGCGGGTCTGGGAGAAGATCCGCGTGGCCCATGAGAGCGATCAGCCGGTCGAAGGCACCCTGGTCAAGAAGATCAAGGGCGGTGTGGTGGTGAACCTGATGGGGGTCGACGCCTTCCTGCCCGGCAGCCAGATCGCGCTCCGCCGGGTGCCCAATATCGACGAGCTCCTGGGGCAGACCTACGAGTTCAAAATCATCAAGCTGAACAAGCGGCGGCGGAACATCGTGGTGAGCCGCCGGGTGATCCTGGAGAACGAGCGGGCCCACAAGCGCGAGCATCTGATGAAGGAGCTCGCCGTCGGTCAAGTACGGAAGGGCGTGGTCAAGAACATCACCGACTTCGGCGCCTTCATCGATCTGGGAGGCGTGGACGGCCTGCTCCACATCACCGACATGTCATACGGCCGGGTCTCGCATCCGACGGAGATGGTGGCGATCGGCCGCGAGGTCGAGGTCAAGATCCTCGACATCGACTGGCAGCGCGAGCGCATCAGCCTCGGCATGAAGCAGCTCCAGAGCTACCCCTGGCAAAACGTGGCCGCCAAGTACCCGGTCGGCACCCGGGTGCAGGGCAAGGTGGTCTCGATCACCAACTACGGCGCGTTCGTCGAGATCGAGCCCGGCATCGAAGGCCTGGTGCACATCTCCGAGATGAGCTGGACCCGCAACGTCCGGCATCCGTCGAAGATCGTGAGCATCGGCGAGACCATCGAGGCCGTGGTACTCAAGGTGGACGAGGCGGAGGAGAAGATCTCC
Organism: Gemmatimonadales bacterium; assembly: GCA_036556625.1. Classification (GTDB taxonomy): domain Bacteria; phylum Gemmatimonadota; class Gemmatimonadetes; order Gemmatimonadales; family GWC2-71-9; genus CAVVWJ01. Next base: position 15,534 of record DATBJC010000154.1, on the reverse strand, counting down.
CTCGGCATGAAGCAGACCGAGCAGGATCCCTGGATGGTCCTGCCGCTCAAGTATCCGGTGGGCACCCGCATTCAGGGCAAGGTCCGGAACCTCACCAGCTTCGGCGCCTTCGTGGAGATCGAGCCGGGCATCGACGGCCTGATCCACATCTCCGACATGTCCTGGACCAAGCGGGTCCAGCACCCTTCGGAGGTGGTGAAGAAGGGCGACGGGGTGGACGTCGTGATCCTCAACATCGATGCGGAAAACAAGCGGATCTCCCTCGGCCTCAAACAGGCGGAGGAAGACCCCTGGCTTCGGATCGGGGAGACCTATCCCATCGGAATGGAGCTGCGGGGCCGCGTGGTGCGCCTGATGGACAAGGGCGTGGTGGTGGATCTGGGCAACGACATCGAAGGCTTCGTGCCGATGTCGCAGCTGGGCATCCCCGACATCGAGAACCCGGGGGATGCGGTGAAAGAAGGTCAGGCCGTGGATCTCAAGGTGCTCGAGGTAGACCCGATCCATCACCGCATCGTGCTGATGGTCACCGCGTATCCCGACGAGCCGATCATTCCGCCGGTGCGTCCGGTGACGGAAGAGGCGACCAGCCAGCAGTAGGCTTGCGTGCCGCGGAAAGGGTGAAGCGCAAAGCGGGGAGCTTCGGTCGGCTCCCCGCTTTTCCGCTTCACCCTTCACGCTTCACCGCGATTAGAGATCCAGATCCTTCTCCAGCGAGAACCGGAGCGGCGTGTCGTCCTTCACGACCCGGTCGTTCTCGAGCAGACCCCAGGCGAGCCCGCCGCCGGCACCGACCACGGCGCCCTCGAGCACGCCCGCGCCGGTCACCGCACCGACCACCGCTCCGGCCGCGGCACCGACCGCCGTCTTCTCCCCGGTGCTGAAGCTCGGCCCTTCGGTGTCGGCCTCGGCCGCATCGGTGCTGACTCGACGCATGTCGCCATCCACGTGGACCTTGGCCAGACGCAGTGTGGCCGCGTCGCTCTTTTCTTCGCTCCGCACCAGCTTCACTTCAGCCGGCGAACCCGCGGCAATGACGACCTCTCCCTTCACAACGACGTCGCGGGTCACCCGGGCGTCGAAGCTGTCGCCGATTCGGTCGCCCGTGACCGGGACATCCTCGTCGAGCGTGATGGGAATGTCGGTCCCGCGGGGAATGGTCAGTACCGTACCGCCGGCCAGTGTCGCCAGCAGCAGGCTCATGGTTCGCAGCATCTCTCCTCCTTGCGCGCGGATTCTGGCAAGCGGCGCTATATAGCGCGGCCATCGGAAAGACGCTCCTGCCTACCTCCCTCACCAGGCGTGGTCCGGCTCACTAAATGGCACGAACCGCTGTGGAGGGTGGGCCTTAGAGTCCCACCGCCCACCCTGGGTGACGTTCCTCACAGGATCGTGGCGCGCTATCTTCTCCGTCCATGCCCGATCCCCGACAACTCCTGGAACAGCTGCACCATCGCCAGTCCCTCGCCGAGCAGGGCGGCGGGGCGGAGCGCATCGCCCAGCAGCACAAGAAGGGCAAGCTCACCGCCCGCGAGCGGCTCGACCTGCTGCTCGACGAAGGCAGCTTCGTCGAGCTCGATCGGTTCGTCACCCACCGCTCCACCGACTTCGGGCTCGACCAGCACGTCGTTCCCGGCGACGGTGTCGTGACCGGCTATGGGCGGGTGGACGGCCGACTGGTCTACGTGTTCTCCCAGGACTTCACCGTCTTCGGAGGGTCGCTCAGCGAGGCTCACGCCGAGAAAATCTGCAAGGTGATGGACCTGGCGTTGCGGAACGGCGCCCCGGTGGTCGGCCTGAACGACTCCGGTGGGGCCCGGATTCAGGAGGGCGTGGCCTCGCTGGGCGGTTATGCCGACATCTTCCTGCGCAATACGCTGGCCTCCGGCGTAGTCCCGCAGATCTCAGCCATCCTGGGCCCCTGCGCCGGCGGCGCGGTGTACAGTCCGGCGATTACCGACTTCATCTTCATGGTCCGCGGGCTGAGCTACATGTTCGTGACCGGCCCGAATGTAGTGAAGACGGTAACCCACGAAGAAGTCTCCTTCGACGCCCTGGGCGGGGCCGATGTCCACGGCGGCACCTCGGGCGTCGCGCACTTCGTGCACGACACCGAGGCCGAGTGCCTGCTCTCGATTCGCCGGCTTCTCGGCTTTCTTCCGCTCAACAACCTGGACGACCCTCCCGAGCGGCCCACGGCCGATCCCCCCGATCGGCGGGACGAGGATCTCCTCGATCTCATTCCCGACAGCCCCAACAAGCCGTACGACATGCACGACGTAGTCGGACGGGTGGTGGATGACGGGGAGTTCCTGGAGGTACAGCGGGGCTATGCCGACAACATTGTGACCGGGTTCGCCCGGCTGGGCGGCCGTCCCGTCGGCGTGGTGGCGAACCAGCCGGCGGTGCTGGCCGGCGTGCTGGACATCAGCGCCTCGATCAAGGCGGCGCGGTTCATCCGGTTCTGCGACTGTTTCAATCTGCCGGTCGTGACCTTCGTGGACGTGCCCGGTTTCCTGCCCGGCGTGGCGCAGGAGCATGGGGGCATCATCAAGCACGGGGCCAAGCTGTTGTACGCCTACTGTGAGGCGATCGTCCCCAAGCTCACGGTGATCACGCGGAAAGCCTACGGCGGGGCCTACGACGTCATGAGCTCCAAGCATATCCGGGGCGATATCAATCTCGCCTGGCCCTCCGCGGAGATCGCGGTGATGGGGCCCAAGGGAGCGGTCGAAATCCTCTTCAAGGAGGAGATCTCCCAGGCGGCAGACCCGGCGGCGGCCACCGCGCTCTTGATCGAGGAGTACACCACCAAGTTCGCCCACCCGTACGCGGCCGCCGCGCGGGGCTACATCGACGACGTGATCGATCCGCGAGACACCCGGCCCCGGCTGATCGACGCCCTTCGGACGCTCCGGACCAAGCGGGACAAGAACCCTCCCAAGAAACACGGCAATCTGCCGCTCTAGCGGCCTCCCGAGCCACCAGTTCTGACAGGCGTCAAGTGGGCCTTCCGGCCACTTCGCCGTCCCCTCTGGGTAGCTGATAAGGTCCGGGCTCGCCGGGCCGCGCCCCCTAGCCAAGGGCTGGCGCCCATATCATTTTGAGACGTCCATGCACGCGCTCTCCGGGCACTTCAAGGACGCGCCGGCCCACCCGCTGGGACTCTGCAGCTCCGTAGCGGCGGGGGGTCTCTCGTTGCTCGTCGCCATCGTTCCACTCGCCGCGCAGGGTGCCATCGATCCCAACGTGGCGCCTCGAGCGGCCGCGCTCGAGCGCGAAGGCGAGCGCCACATGGCCATCGATCTTCTCGGCCGCTATCTCGCCACCGCACCCGACGATGGCCGAGCCTGGTTGCAGCTCGGCCGTTTCTATCTCTCCGACGCGCGGGACTGGCATGTCCATGGGCATCGAAGCGAGCCCGATGGCATGCTCTATCTCGACTTCGCTGCCACCGCCCTGGAGCAGGCGATTCGCCTCTCGGTGGATTCGGGCGTGATTTTCCGGGGTGTCGCCGAGCTGGAGCGCGCCCAGGCGACGATGGAGGAAGTGGGCTGGGGCCCGGCCCGCAGCAGCCTGGATCGAACTCGAGCGCCGCGGATGCCGTCCTTCGTGATCGAACTGGGGGAGAACCTGCTCGCCTCGTGTCCGGCGGGCGGTGTTCTGCTCACCGGCGGCGAGCTCGAGGCGCTGTCGGTGTGGTACGGTACCCTGGCAGAACCTTCCCTCGATGTTCTCCCGATCCGCCCCGACCTCTACGCCACCGATTCGCTCTATCGGCTCCGCATGGCGCAGGCCATGGATGTGGACCCCGGATTGCCGGTCCAGCGCGCGCTGGGGGATGTCGCACCCCGCCGGACCTTGTGTCTCAGCCCGGGGGCCGACAGTGCGGCGGCACCGGTATCGGCCTGGATGCCGTACCGCCTGGTCCGGGTGAGCCGCCCGGCATCGCCTGATCCGCAAGCCATGAGCATCACCGAGCTGCTCAAAGCCGTGCGCCAGAATCCTTCTGCCTGGGTAGTCGAGGTCCGCGGAGTCTACGATCGCGCCGCGGCCCACAACCCGATGCTCTGCAGCAGCCTCCTCCTTCTCTTCGGAGACACGCCCCCGCCCGCCTGCCAGCCGTGAGGCGGGTGCTCGTCGCCAACCGGGGGGAGATCGCCCTCCGTATCATTCGCGCCTGTCATGAGGAAGGACTGGAGGCGGTCGCGGTCTACTCGAACGCCGACCGAGCGGCGGCGCACGTCCGCGCCGCTGACCGCGCGGTCGAGATCGGGTCTGCCCCGCCGGCCGAGAGTTACCTCCGGGGAGATCGGCTGGTGCAGGCCGCGCTCGACAGCGGGGCCGATGCGGTCCACCCGGGCTACGGCTTTCTGGCGGAGCGGGCCCCCTTCGCTCAGGCGGTGGAAGAGGCAGGACTCATCTTCGTGGGGCCGGCGGCTTCCGCCATCCGGGCCATGGGTGACAAGACCGAAGCCCGCCGCCGGATGCGGGATGCCGGCGTGCCGGTAGTCCCCGGGGGGCTCGAGCCGGTGACCGGGCCCGGCGACGCGAGTCGTCTGGCCGAGCAGCTCGGGTATCCGGTGCTGGTGAAGGCCTCGGCCGGCGGTGGGGGGAAGGGCATGCGGGTAGTGAGGACTCCGCGGGAGCTGGCCCCCGCCTTGGAAACGGCAGCCTCCGAGGCGCGGAAGGCCTTCGGTGACGCCAGTGTCTACCTGGAAAAGTTCATCGAGCGACCGCGCCATGTTGAGATTCAAGTCCTGGCCGATGGTGAGCGCACGGTCCATCTCGGCGAGCGGGAATGCTCGATTCAGCGCCGCCATCAGAAGCTGGTGGAGGAAGCGCCGTCCCCGGCAGTGAATGCCGAGCTGCGGGAATGGATGGGCATGGCCGCTGTCGCTGCCGCCCAGGCGGTCGGATACCTGGGGGCGGGCACCTGCGAGTTCCTCCTGGCCGCCGACCGATCGTTCTATTTCCTGGAGATGAACACCCGGATCCAGGTGGAACACCCGGTTACCGAGCTGGTGTACGGTGTCGACCTCGTGCGGGAGCAGTTGCGCATCGCGGCAGGCGAGGCGATGCGGGTGCCGCAGCGCTGGCTGGAGCCGCGCGGGTGGGCCCTCGAGTGCCGGATCACCAGCGAGGACCCGGCCAACGGGTTCCTGCCTTCGACCGGTCGCCTCGAGCGGCTTCGCATCCCCAGTGGCCCCGGAGTACGCTGGGACGGCGGGGTAGAGAATGGTGACGAGGTCACTCTCTTCTACGACTCGCTGCTGGCCAAGCTCATCGTCTGGGCGCCCGACCGTCTCCAGGCCATCGACCGCATGGCGCGCGCGCTCGACGAGCTGACGATCGAGGGAGTGGCGACCAACCAGGGCTTTCATCGGCGCCTCATGGCGGACAAGGAGTTCCGCGAGGGAGAGATCGACATCCAGTTTCTCGACCGGCGAGCCGATCTGGCCAACGCGTCGCTCTCCGACGGGGTGGCCCTCGAGCTCGCCATCGCGGCGGCGCTGGCCGAGGACGAGGCGCGCTCGATGCGGCGGCCTTCGGTGTCCCATGGCGACACCGGCGGGGACAGCTGGCTCAACCATGCGAGGCTCGAGGCGCTGCGGTGACGGCAGTGCGGATCCTCCGGCTGGCCACCGGTGGAGAGGGGGTGGGACGGCTGGAGGATGGGCGGGCGGTCTTCGTGCCGCGCACGGCGGCGGGCGACCTGGTCGAGCTGACGCAGGTCCGCCTGCATCGGCGGTTCGCCCGCGCCCGTACCCTCCGCGTGCTGGAGCCATCCCCGGATCGGGTGGAGCCGCCTTGCCCTCACTATATCGGCGACGATTGCGGCGGCTGCCAGCTCCAGCATCTGAATCCCGAGGCGCAGCGATCCGCCCGTCGCGGTTTCGTGGGTGACGCGCTCCGACGGATCGGCGGCCTCGACGTGTCCGATCCAGAGATCGTGGCGGCCGCGCAGGAGCTCGACTACCGCAGCAAGATCACGCTCGCGGTGGACGCCGGCGGCCGTCGTATCGGGCTCCACCCGCTGGACGCGCCCGACCGCGTCTTCGAGCTGGAGCGCTGCCACATCACTCGCGGCGAGCTGATGGTCCTCTGGGCCGAGCTGCGCGCCTGCCGCTCGCTTCTCCCGCCGACACTTCGCCAACTCGTGCTGCGGCTCGACCGCGGTGGCGGCCGTCATGTCCTGCTGGTGGTGGACGCCGGAGCGGAGCAGTGGCGGGGCGGGGAGCCGCTCGCGGCCGCGCTCGCCAGTCGCGGGCTCCAGGCCACACTCTGGATCCGGACGGAGGAGGGAGATCCGCGGCAGCTGGCCGCGCGCGTGGGAGAACCGGACCCGTACCCCGCGACCGTATTCGAGCAGGTGCATCCCGCGATGGGAGACAGAGTCCGCTCCTTCGCGATCGGGGAGCTGGGCCGGGTCGCTGGACGGCGGGTGTGGGATCTCTATGCCGGGATCGGCGAGACCACCGCGCTCCTGCTCCGGGCCGGCGCGCAGGTGCAGAGCGTCGAGTCCGATCCCCGGGCCGTGGCGGAAGCGGAGGCTCGCGGGCCGGCCGCCACTCGTCTGGCCGGCCGGGTGGAGCACCTGCTCGGCCGGCTCCAACGCCCCGATCTCGTCATCACCAACCCGCCGCGAACCGGCATGGACGAGCGAGTGACAGCGGAACTCTCCCGGCTCGCGCCGGAGCGGATCGTCTACATCTCCTGCGATCCGGCCACCCTCGCCCGCGATCTGCGCCGGCTGCCTGGCTTCCGGTTGACTGGCGCGATCGCGTTCGACCTGTTCCCTCAGACCGCTCACGTCGAGACCGTGGTCACGCTGGAGCGCGGGTGAAATACATCGTGTCCATCGCCGGACGGTCCATCGAGGTCGAGGTGGAGGGCGAGCAGGTGCGGGTCGGCGGCCGGAGCCACTCGGCGGCCCTCCGCGCCGCGGGGGATGGACTGACCCGACAGCTCCTGATCGACGGACGACCTCGTACGCTCACCATGCGGAGTGCGGGTAGGGGGCAGTGGACGCTGAACGTCGGGGGAGACCGCTGGGAAGTGGAGGTCATCGACGAGCGGACCCGCCACATCCGGAGCCTTACCGCCGGCGGTGAGCGGGTCCGCGGTCCTGCCGCGCTGCGGGCGCCCATGCCGGGGTTGGTGGTGCGTGTGCTCGTCGAGCCGGGCCAGGAAGTGGAGGCAGGGACGGGACTCGTGGTCCTCGAGGCGATGAAGATGGAGAACGAGCTCAAGGCCTCGGCCGGCGGGACCGTCAGCGCGATCCGATCGCAGGCAGGGGAGGCGGTCGAGAAGGGCCAGGTCCTGGTCGAGTTCCAGTGAGGTCGAATCGGCTCCCCTTGACCCTCTCCGGCGAGACTGGCTATCTTGTGAGTCTGTTTCGGTTTGACCCTGTTTCGGACGGCTCCGGAAAGCCCAAGGCGGCAGCACTCATGAAGACTTATACGGCCACACCCGACGACATCACTCACGAGTGGCATCTCGTGGATGCGTCGGGGGTGCCGCTCGGCCGGTTGGCCAGCGTCGTGGCCCAGCTCATTCGCGGAAAGCACAAGCCCACCTTTACGCCGCACATGGACGGCGGCGATTTCGTGGTGGTGGTGAACGCCTCCAAGGTTCGGCTCACCGGCCGGAAAGAGGAGAACAAGACCTATTTCTCCCATACCGGCTACATGGGCCACGAGCGGCACACGCCGGCTCGCGATCTGCTGGCCAAGCATCCCGAGCGGGTGATCGAGAAGGCCGTGTTCGGCATGCTGCCCAAGACGTCGCTGTCCCGGCAGAAGCTCCGCACCAAGCTCAAGGTCTACGCCGGCGCGGATCACCCGCACGCGGCCCAGCAGCCGAAGCAGTTCTCCGTCACTCCCTCCAAGGCGAGCGCATGACCGCGGCACCCGAATTCCGCTGGCAGGCCGTCGGCCGGCGCAAGACCAGCGTGGCCCGAGTGTACCTGACTCCCGGCACCGGCAAGTGGGACATCAATGGCCGGACCCTGGGCGACTACTTCCCGCGGCCCTCGCTGGTGCAGCACATCCAGCAGTCCTTCACCGCCACCGACACGCTCGGCGCGTTCGATGTGAAGGCGCATGTCGACGGCGGGGGACAGGCCGGCCAGGCCGGCGCGCTCCGGCTGGCGATCGCGCGGGCCCTGGTCGGGGCCGACGGGCAACACCGCACCAAGCTGCGGACGGCGGGCCTGCTTACCCGGGATCCGCGCTCCGTGGAGCGGAAGAAGCCGGGGCGCCCGGGAGCGCGGAAGCGGTTCCAGTTCAGCAAGCGCTAGGCGATACCACCCCGCAGCACCCCTCAGCCCGGCGGTAAGGCGGTAGGGCGTCTGAGAGCGACTACCGCCCTACCGCCTGGGCTGTGAGGACGATGGGCGGGGTACCGCCGGGCTGAGGCGGGGTGAAGAGCGGTACCGCCCACTATCATACACACCGAGCGGATTCCACTCCTGGTGCCCTACGGGGTTGGGGTGGGAGATGAAGCCGGTGGACGATCAACCACCCGAATGGAAGGACGCCGTACCCGCATGGCACAGCCGCAACTGCAGGACCTGCTCGAGGCCGGAGTCCATTTCGGCCACCAGACCCGCCGGTGGAACCCGAAGATGCGTCGGTTCATCTTCGCCGAGCGCTCCGGCATCTACATCATCGATCTCCAGAAGACCCTCCGTCAGATCCAGAAGGCCCAGGAGCTGCTGCGCGGCGTCGTCCTCAAGGGTGACGGCGTGCTCTTCGTCTGCACCAAGAAGCAGCTCAAGGCCATCGTGCAGGCCGAAGCCCAGAATGCCGGGGCGTTTTATGTCACCGAGCGCTGGCTCGGCGGCATGCTGACCAACTTCCAGACGCTCAAGAAGCAGATCCGCCGGCTCCGGGAGCTGGAGCAGGGCGCGGCCGACGGCGACTTCGAGAACTACACCAAGAAGGAAAAGCTGCTCTTCGAGCGCGAGCGGGTGAAGCTGAGCCGCAATCTCGAAGGCATCAAGCAGCTCGGCCGGCTGCCGGGCGCGCTTTTCGTGGTGGACGCCAAGAAGGAGAAGATCGCCGTCGCCGAGGCCAACAAGCTGGGCATTCCCGTGGTGGCGATCGTGGACACCAACGCCGATCCCGACGTGATCACCGTGCCGGTGCCCGGCAACGACGACGCGATCCGGTCGGTCTCGCTCATCACCGCGGCGCTCTCCGACGTCATCAAGGAAGCGCGGGCTCAGATGCCGATGCGCGAGGTGGCCGAGGACCTCGAGGCCGAGACCTACAGCACCGACGCCGGCTCCGAGGGCGATGCCGACGCCGACCGCAAGCGCCGGCGTCCCCGCCGGAAGCGGCGCCCGAAGCCGGAGGCCATCGCGGCCCGGCTCAAGACCGAGGCCGAGGGCGCTCCCGAGGCGCCGGCGCCTGCCGGGGCCGGCGAGCCCGGCGCGTAAGCGCGGCGGACCGGACCGGTGACAGTTTCCGCCGCTCCTGGCCCAGGTGGGCCGTGAGCGGCGGTCTTACTACTCAGCCCGAGATCGACCAGAGGAGCGCATGGCAAGCGTGACGATTTCCCCCAAGGACGTGAGCGAGCTGCGGGCCCGCACCGGCGCCGGCATGATGGATTGCAAGCGGGCGCTGGAAGAGGCGGGCGGCGACATGGATAAGGCGGCCGAGATTCTCCGCAAGAAAGGCATCACCAAGGCGGAGAAGCGTGCCGGCCGGGTGGCGTCGCAAGGGCTCATCGTGAGCTACATCCATCACAACCAGCAGGTGGGTGTGCTGCTGGAGCTCAATTCGGAGACCGACTTCGTGGCTCGCAACGAGGCCTTTGGCCAACTGGCGCGCGAAATCGCGATTCACATCGCTTCCGCTGATCCGATCGGGGTGAACCCCGAGGACATCCCGGTGGAAGTACTGGACCGGGAGCGGCGGATCGCGGAGGATCAGGTCGCCAAGGAAGGCAAGCCGGAGAACATTCGGGCCAAGATCGTAGACGGCAAGCTGAAGAAGTTCGTCGCGGAGCGGACACTCCTGGAACAGCCCTATGTCCGCAACGACAAGATCACCGTCGGGGAGCTGATCAAGGAGGCGTCCGGCAAGTTGGGCGAGGCCATCTCGGTCCGCCGCTTCGCCCGGTTCCAGATCGGGGCCGTCTGATGGCCCTGGCCTATACCCGCGCCCTGCTCAAGCTCTCGGGCGAGGCGCTGGCGGGGGAGAAGGGAAGCGGGCTTGATTTTCACATGATCGAATCCTTCGGGGAGGAGATCAAGGCGGTGCACGCGCTCGGCGTGCACCTCTCGCTGGTGGTGGGGGGCGGCAACATCATCCGGGGTGCCACGGCGAGCCGGGAAGGGCTGGACCGGGTGTCCGCCGACTACATGGGCATGCTCGCCACGGTGATCAATGCGCTGGCACTGCAGGATGTCCTGGAGAAAATCGGGGTAGACACCCGGGTGATGACCGCAGTGCGGATGGAATCGGTGGCGGAGCCGTACATCCGGCGTCGCGCGATCCGCCACATGGAAAAGGGCCGCCTGGTCATCTTCGCCGCGGGGACCGGCAATCCCTTCTTCTCCACCGATACCGCCGGCGTGCTCCGGGCCCTGGAGATCGAGGCGCAGGTGATCCTGAAGGCGACCAATGTGGACGGGGTCTACACCGGCGATCCCAGGAAGGATCCCAGCGCCACCTTCCTTCGCGAGCTCACGTACCAGGAAGCCATCGTCAAGAACTACGCCGTCATGGACGCGAACGCGTTCGGACTCTGCAAGGCCAACCAACTTCCCATCGTGGTCTTCAACATCAACCGTCCCGGCGCCATCAGGCGGGTTCTCGAGGGCGACCCGGACATCGGGACCATCGTCCGATGAGCACCATACCCGAGCTGGTCAAGCATGCCAGGGAATTGATGCACAAGGCAGTCGAGAGCACCAAGCGGGAGTTCAGCGGCATCCGCAGCAATAAAGCCAGTCCCAACCTGCTCGACCTGGTCCGGGTCGAGGCGTACGGCAGCAGCGTTCCGATCAACCAGGTCGCGATGGTCGCCGCCCCCGAGCCCCGGCTTCTCACCGTCCAGCCATTCGACAAGTCGCTGGCCTCGGCGGTCGAAAAAGCCATCCGTGACGCGGGCCTGGGTCTCAATCCGGCCACGCAGGGCAACCTCATCCGGGTCCCCCTCCCGGTGCTCTCCGAGGAGCGTCGCAAGGAGCTGGTGAAGGTGATTCACAAGCTCGCCGAAGACGGTCGGATCGCGGTGCGCCACGCCCGCACCGACGCGCTCTCCCGGGTGAAGAAGCTCGAGCACATCTCCGGCGACGACAAGACGCGGGCGGAGAAGGACATTCAGAAGCTCACCGACGACCACATCAAACAGATCGACGGCCTGATTCACGCCAAAGAGGCCGAGATCATGGAAGTCTGACGGATGAGCGACGACCTGCTCCAGCGGGTGAGGGTCCACGGCCTGGTCCCGGCGCACATCGCCATCATCATGGACGGCAACGGGCGCTGGGCAGCGGGGCGCGCGCTGCCGCGTCCGCTGGGGCATCACGCCGGCATGAGCTCGGTCCGCGAGGTCGTGGAGGGCTGTCTCCAGGCGGAAGTCTCGGTCCTGACCCTGTTCGCCTTCAGCCAGGAGAACTGGCACCGCCCCGCGGGGGAGATCGAGGCCCTGATGCGGCTGCTGGAGGAATACATCGCCCGGGAAGTGAGCGAGCTGCGGGCCCAGGGCGTGTCGGTCCGCGTGCTGGGCGACGTGGATCGGCTGAGCGGCGGCGCTCGGCGAGCCGTGGACCGCATCGTGGCGGAAACCCGCAATGGGAGCCGCCTGTCGCTCAACTTGTGCATCTCCTACGGGTCGCGCGCCGAGATCGTGCGGGCAGCGCGGCTCCTGGCCGAAGACGCGGCCGCCGGACGGATCGATCCGGCCGACATCGACGAGGCGGCTCTCGGCCGCCGTCTCTATACCGCTGATTGGCCCGATCCCGATCTGCTCATACGCACCTCGGGCGAGATGCGGATCTCCAACTTCCTGCTGTGGCAGCTGGCCTACGCCGAGCTGTACGTCACGCCGGTCCTCTGGCCCGACTTCACCCGGCGCCATCTCTTCGAGGCCATTCTGGAGTTCCAGCGGCGCGAGCGTCGGTTCGGGCGCGTCCCGGCCTGATGGCATCGGAGCTGGCGCGGCGGATCGGGTTCGCGGCGGTCGCGATTCCGCTCGCGCTCCTCATCACCTGGTATGGGGGAGCGCCTCTCGCCCTGCTGCTGGCGGCGGCGGCAGCGCTGGGCTGCGCCGAGCTCTTCGGGCTGGCGGAGCGCAGCGGCACGCATCCGGCCCGAGGCCTGGGCATCGCCACGGCGACGGCGATTCCGCTGCTCACCTGGCTCGCCCTGTCGTCTCCCCCCGTGGCAGCCATGGTAGAACGGGCAGGGCACTACCTCGTCGCGCTCTGGCTGGTAGCTCTTCTGAGCTGGACCCTGACAGCGCGCTCGCCCAGCGGGCGCCCCCTCGAGGCGGCATCGGTGACCCTGCTGGCGGTGCTCTACACCGGAGGCCTGCCGGCCTTTGCCCTGTTGATCCGCCATGGGGGTCATCCGGTGCGAAGCTGGGCGGGCGCCTGGCTGGTATTCTTCCCGCTGGTGGTCACCTGGGTCTGCGATACCGCCGCGATGTTCGGCGGCCGGATCTTCGGAGGGCCCAAGCTGGCCCCCACGGTGAGTCCGGGAAAAACCCGGTCCGGAACCGCCATCGGGGTGGTCGGCGCTCTCGCGGTGGCTCCGCTCTTTTCCGGGTGGATCTTCCCCCGGGTCGGAGTCGAGATCTCGCCCTGGCAGGCGCTGGCTGTGGCCGGCGTCCTTTCGGTCGCGGGGCAGGTCGGGGACCTGGCCGAGTCGCTCATCAAGCGCGAGGCCGGGGTCAAGGACTCCAGCCGCCTGATCCCGGGCCACGGGGGGGTCCTTGATCGGCTCGACTCGCTTTATTTCGTGGTGCCGGTGACCGCGGCGATGTATCGGTACTTCGAGGTGATCACGTGAGTGGCAATGGTGGACGGCGAGGCGTAGCGGTACTGGGCTCGACCGGATCGATCGGGCGCAGCACGCTCGATGTCCTCCGGCGCCAGCGCGATTATTTCGAGGTCGTCGCGCTCACCTGCGGCCGGAACCGCCAAGAGTTCGAGAGCCAGGTGGCGGAGTGGCGCCCCGCGTTCGCCGGCCTGGCCGTCCCCGGCTCCGACGAGCGTTGGCCCTGCGGCCCCGACGTGCTGGTCGAGGCGGCGACCCATCCCGACGTGGACATCGTGGTCAACGCGGTGGTCGGCGCCGCGGGTCTCGATGCCACGCTGGCCGCGCTTCGGGCGGGCAAGCGGGTCGCGCTGGCCAACAAGGAAAGCCTGGTCATGGCCGGCGATCTCGTGGTTCAGGCCGCCTGTGCCGGGGATGGAGAGATCGTGCCGGTGGACTCGGAGCACAGCGCGGTGTTGCAGTGTGTCGCCGGGCGGGACGCGGGGTTGGGCCGTCTGATCCTCACCTGTTCCGGCGGACCGTTCCGGGAATGGTCCCACGAACGGATCCGGGAGGCCACGGTCGAGCAGGCACTGCGTCATCCGACCTGGAGAATGGGGCAGAAGATCACGGTGGACAGCGCCACCCTCGCCAACAAGGCGCTGGAAGTGATCGAGGCACACTACCTCTTCCGCCTGTCGTACGATGCGCTGGAGGTCGTGGTTCATCCGCAGAGCATCATCCACGCGTTCGTCGAGTTCTGCGACGGCAGCGTGATCGCCCAGCTGGGATTCCCGTCCATGGAGCTTCCGATTCTCTACGCGCTGACTCATCCGGGGCGGCTTCCCGACACCGGAGTGCGACGGCTGGATCCGGTCGCCGCCGGCCCGCTGACCTTCGAGCCGGTGCGCCGCGAGGTATTCCGGGCCCTGGAGGCCGGGATGGCGGCCGGACGAGCGGCCGGCACCGCGCCGGCGGTGTTCAACGCGGCGAACGAGGTGGCGGTCGCGGCCTTCCTCGACGGCGCGATTCCGTTCGGCAGAATCAGTGAGATCATCGAAGGTGTGCTCCAGGGGCACGCCCCCGCGCCGGCCACCTCGGTCGAGGCTGTTCGAGAAGCCGACCGCTGGGCCCGGGCCCGCGCCCGCGAGCTGGTGAGGACCAAGTGCTGACGACCATTCTCGCGCTCCTCATCGTTCTGGGGGTGCTGATCTTCATCCATGAGGCCGGGCACTTCCTCGCGGCCAAGTGGGCAGGGATCTATGTGCACCGGTTCTCGCTGGGGCTCGGCTCCCCGATTCCCTGGCTCACCTTCCGCCGGGGGGAGACCGAGTACTCGATCTCCTGGCTCCCGCTCGGCGGCTACGTGAAAATGGCGAGCCGCGAGGAAGACGTGACCAGCTCGGCACTCGAGGGGGGCCAGGTGGGGACGGTGGTGCCTGCCGACCGGGTGTTCGAGGCCAAGCCGGTGTGGAAACGCATGATCGTCATCCTGGCGGGGGTGACGATGAACGCGCTGTTCGCCTGGGCGGCGTTCTCCTTTCTGGCGGCCAAGAACGGTCGCCAGATCGACCCATCCACGACGGTGGGCCGGGTGTTGGAAGAGATGGTGCCGGAGGGTGGCGAGGCGCTGCGCCAGATTCCCAGTGGCGCTCGCATCGTCGGCATCAACGGCCAGCGGGTCTCTTCGTGGAATGAGGTCACCGATCGCATCGCCAATGTGCCGGACCCGGAGATCCGGATCGACCTGGACAATGGTGAGACCGTGGTGCTTCCCATCCACCAGGACGCCTTGGAGCAGCGGCTCAAGGCGGCTCAGGCGCTTCAACCATTTCGGATGGCAGTGATCGGCCAGGTGCTGCCAGGCCGCCCGGCGGAGCGCGCCGGGCTCCAATCTGGCGACACCATCCTGACGTTGAACGGACGCGCCGTGAGCCAATGGTATGATGTGCTGGAGGCGCTACAGACCAACGCCGGCCAGCGGCTCACGATGACGGTCGGCGGCGCGAGTGGCCGCCGGTCGGTGGCCGTGAAGCCCGACCTGGAGACGGTGGAGGGCCTGGACGGCAAGCCGCAGAAGGTCGGCCGGATCGGCATTGCGGTCAAGCTCGACACCCGCTCGGAGCCGCTGGGCCCGGGTGAGGCGCTGGTGGAAGGATGGAACGCCACCATGAGCGCCTCGACTCAGATCGTCCGGACGGTGCGAGGCCTCTTCAGCGGCCGGATCTCCCGCCGAGAGGTCGGGGGCCCGATCATGATCGGACAGCTCGCCGGAGAGAGCGCCCGGATGGGGCTGGATCCGTTCCTGGCCTTCATGGCCCTGATCTCGATCAATCTCGCGATCCTCAACCTGCTGCCGGTGCCGGTGCTGGACGGCGGCCAATTCCTGTTTCTGCTCGCCGAGGCCGTGATCCGTCGTCCGCTGCCCCTCAAGCTGCGGGAGCGACTCACCGCCGTGGGCATGGTGCTGATCGTGCTGCTGATGGGACTCGCGTTTAGTAACGATATCCGGAGATTGTTCGGAGGCTGAAGACGGCGG
>DATBJC010000153.1:0-9543 GCA_036556625.1 Gemmatimonadales bacterium | reverse complement strand
GATGGGTGTGGCCCAGACGTTCGCCGGGATGGCGCGGGTGGCGGCACCGCTGCTCGCGACCACGGCGTTTCAGCGACTCGGTCATGCGGCCCCGTTCTATCTCGCGGGGGCCTGCGTGGCGATCGTCGGCCTGCTGGCTCTTCAAGTCCAGATCGGTCCCAGCGTCTCCGCGCGGCCGACCGCGGAGGACAAAGCGAGGGTGACGTGAGCACGGACGACCGGCTCGATCGGCTGGAACGACGGGTGGCGGTGCTGGAGGCGCTGGTTCGGGCCGGACAGCAGGAGAGCGGGACGGCGGGACAGCGGGATGGCGGGACGGCGGCACTCGCGCCCGAGCCACCCTCGGAAACTCGGTCCTCGCCCGAGCCCGGCGTCCCACCGCCCCACCGTCCCACTGTCCCGCCGTCCCGCCGTCCCGCTGTCCCGTCCTCTCGCGGCATCGACGAGCGCTGGATCGGCCAGCGCGGATTTCTGGCGATCGGGGTGGTCGCGCTGCTGATGGCCACCGGCTATCTGCTCAAGCTCTCGTTCGATCGCGGCTGGATCTCGCCGGTGATGCGCTGCACCGGCGGAGCCCTGCTGGGGTTCGCGGTGGGGGCCATCGGCTGGCGGCTCCACCAGCGCTATCGCACCTACGGAGCCGCCCTGATCGGCGCCGGAGCGGGAATCATCTACCTGAGCGTCTGGGCCGCCTGCCGGCTCTACGAGGTGATCCCGACGACCACCGGTATCGTGGGCCTCGCCCTGGTGTCGGTGGCGCTCGCGATGATCGCCTACGCGATCAACATCGAGGCGCTGGGCACCACGGCCGCCCTGGGCGCCTTCATGGCTCCGGTTCTGCTCGGCAGCGAGAGCGCCAACGCGAACCTGCTCCTGCTGTATCTCGCGTGCATGGCAGCCGGGCTCGGCCTGGTCGCGTCGAGACGCGGCTGGCGGCTCACCATGTTCGTGGTGGCCGCGAGCTATTTCGGGGTGGGCACGGCGGGCGCGGGCGACGCAGCCCAGCCCTGGGCAGTGCTGCTCTACGGGGTGATCGGCGGGACTGCGGGGCTCTACGTCGGGCTCAGCGAGCAATGGTGGGAGACCCGGCTGCTGACGTTCTCCGGCGGCTGGGTCCTGCTGGGTGCCGCAAGCGAGCGGATGGCCCCGCACTGGCCGGTGTTCCTGGCGGGCCTGGTCCTGTCCGCGCCGGTATGGTGGCACGCATTGCGTCAGCCCAAGGTGTTTCCGCTGCGACTGGGGGCCGGCACCCACGGGTGGTCGGTGGGTGAAGCGCTCTACTTCTTTTCGACCCCGCTGCTGCTGGGCTGGGCGACGTACGGGTTGGCCGCCCGCCGTTTCGACGCCGATCCGGGACTCCTGCCGCTCCTGGTGGCGATTCCCTATCTGCTCGCCGGCTACCTGCGCCCCCGTCCACCGTTCGCGCTGGTCGGCGCCGTGGCGGCGATGATTGCGGCGCAGGCCCAGTGGGAGGGGTTGGCCCGACTCTGGTCCCTGCTCGCGCTCGGGCTGCTCTGGCCGGCGCTGGACCACCCGCTGGCTCGCTCGGACGGGCGCTGGTACGGCGTCCTCACCTGGGCGGCGGGGATGCAATTCCTGTTCACCGACGCGCTCTCCGACCGCGGCGCGGCCGATGCGGCGTTCGTGGGGCGGTGGGCGCTCGGGCTGTGGGGAGGCACCGCCGTGGCGCTGGCGCTGGCCGGCGGGCTGTTCCGGGCGCGGCCCGACGAGGGCGAGGCTCGGCTGGTGCGCTCCGGCCTGTGGGCCATGGCCGGGCTGCTGATCCTGTTCGGGATCACCGGAGAGATCCGCCGCTACTTCGCGCTGGAGACGCTGTCGCCAGTGACCGCGGAGCTGGCCGCCGGGCTGGCGGTCAGCGCCTGGTGGCTGATCTTCGCCTCGGCGCTCATCCTGCTGGGCTTCCGCCATGCGATCAAACCGATTCGCATGGCCGGTCTTGCCGTCGCGGGGCTCGCGGTGGTGAAGGTGATCGTGTTCGATCTCTCGTCGCTCGATGCGCTCTACCGGATCGGCTCGGTGTTCTTCCTCGCGCTGGTGATGCTGTCGCTGGCCTATGTGTACTACCGGCAGGATCGGTCGGAGCGGGCGCCGTAGGCAGGAACCGGAGTCTACATGACCGAACTGAACCGACGTGAGTTCGCGGAAGCGCTCGCCTTTGCGGCAGTGGCTCCCATGCTGGGTGTGGGTGCCGGTTCGCTCCGGTGGAATCCGACCGTGGTCGCCTCCCTGGCGGACGCCGCGGGAGCTGCCGGCTATGACCCGGGCTCCCTTGCACAGGCGCTGTCCGGCGCGATCCGAGCCCAATTCGGTGAGCGGCTGAGCGAGGCCGATCTGGCCACGGTGACCAGACAGATCCAGGCCTCGCTCGAGCGAGCGGAAAAGATCCGCAAGACCCCCCTCGCCAATGGCGACGAGCCGGACCTCGTGTTCTCGGCCCTGCGCGACGATCTCACCGGATGAGCGATCTCACCTGGCTCGCTCTTCCGGAGCTGGGGCGGCTGCTTCGCTCGCGACAGGTGTCCGCGGTGGAGCTGTGCCGGCATTTTCTCGATCGTCTCGAGCGGCTGGGACCTCGGTACAACGCCGTGGTGACCGTGCTCCGCCAGCAGGCGCTGAGGGAGGCCCGAGTGCGCGACGCGGAGCTGGCATCGGGCCGCGATCGGGGACCGCTTCACGGCATTCCCTATGGGGCCAAGGACCTGCTCGCTGCCCAGGGCGCCCCGACCACCTGGGGGGCGCAGCCGTACCGGGACCAGATGCTCAAGGGCGACGCCACGGTGGTCCGCCGCCTTCGCGAAGCAGGGGCGGTGCTGTGCGCCAAGCTCGCCATGGTCGAGCTCGCCGGCGGGATGGGCTACAATCAGGCGTTCGCCAGCTTCACCGGAGCCGGCAGGTCACCCTGGGACCCGAGGCGCTGGTCCGGCGGCTCCTCCAGTGGGTCGGGCTCGGCCGTGGGCGCCGGGCTGGTGCCGTTTGCCATCGGGTCGGAGACCTGGGGCTCGATCCAGTATCCGGCCGCGTTCTGCGGTGTCACCGGTCTTCGGCCCACCTATGGCCGAGTGAGCCGGTACGGCGCCATGGCGCTGAGCTGGACGATGGACAAGCTGGGCCCGCTCGCGCGGACCGCCGAGGACTGCGGCACGGTGCTGGCGGCGATCGCCGGACCCGATCCGGCAGACCCGTCGGCCCTGGGCCGAGAGTTCGTCTATCCCGACCCCGCGAAATCCCGGAAACGCTTCCGGCTGGGCATTCTGAAAGGCACGCTGGAGAAGACCCAGCCCGAGGTTCGCCGGAACTTCCAGGACGCTCTCAGCGTGCTGCGCGAATTCGCCGAACTGGAAGACGGGCTGGAGCTGCCGCAGTATCCCTATGAAGCCATGGCCTCGATCGTGATCGACGCCGAGGCGGCCAGCGCGTTCGAGCCGCTGTTCCAGAGCGGCCGTATCACCGAACTCACCGCCCCGGAGGACCGGATCGGCGGGTACGCGGGTCAGGTGGTGCTGGCGAAGGATTACATCCGGGCGCTGCGGCTCCGTCGGCCCGCAGCCGTCGCGCTCGATCGGTTACTCCGCCGGGTGGATGCGGTGGTAGCACCGACCCTTCCCACCGTCGCCTGGCCCATCGATGCCGCGTTCGACAAGGTCTATCCGGACTACTCCGGTGGTGCCAATATCAGCGGCCCGGCGAATCTTTGCGGCGTGCCCGGGATCTTTCTGATGAACGGCACGGGTGAAAGCGGTCTCCCCACCAGTCTTCAGCTCACCGGCAGGGCACTGGGCGAGAGCACGCTCCTCGCGATCGGCCATCGCTACCAGCAACGCACGAATTTTCACCAGCGGCGGCCGCCGGGATTGTGACCCGCGACGTCTCCGCCTATATCTCTTTGCCGCGTCAGTCGCATGCCCTGGCCGATCCCTCGCTCCGCTCGGGATGTCGAGTCCAGTACTTCCTTTCCGCATCAGGAGCTCTGCGTGCCCGTGCTGGCTCTCCCCTCGACCCCCAGCGCCCTCGCGAAAGCGCACTGGGACGACATCGCTCCGTACTTCGATGACCTCGCCGAGCGTGTTATCGACGAGGGCACGATCGAGGGATGGCTCCAGAGCTGGTCCACGCTGGAGGAGCTGGTCACCGAGGCGGCGGCGCTCGCCATGATCGCCTACACTATCGAGACGTCCGACCCCGAGAAGGAGGCCGATCACCTGCGCTTCTCCACTGAGATCCTGCCCCGCATGGAGGAGCGGAGCGTGGAGCTGGCCCGGCGACTGGTGGAGTCCGGCTATCGCAGGCCGGCGCTTGCCACCACCCTGGCTCGCTTCCGGACCTCCATCGAGATCTTCCGGGAGAGCAACATCCCGATCTTTTCGGAGCTGGAAGAGCTGAGCGCCAGGTACCAGCGCATCACCGGCTCCATGACGGTGGAATGGGAAGGCCAGGAACGCCCGCTGCCGCAGCTGCAGCCCTTCCTCAAGAGCCCCGATCGCGCCGTGCGGG
This sequence comes from Gemmatimonadales bacterium, assembly GCA_036556625.1. Classification (GTDB taxonomy): domain Bacteria; phylum Gemmatimonadota; class Gemmatimonadetes; order Gemmatimonadales; family GWC2-71-9; genus CAVVWJ01. The sequence continues at coordinate 5,031 of DATBJC010000153.1, read as the reverse complement.
AGCGGGCGTTCCGGGCGGCCGCCGGTCCCTATGCGGAGCAGCGCAACACGCTGGCCGGGCTCTTCGATCGGATGTACCAGCTGCGGCAGCGCGCCGCGCGCAACGCCGGGTTCGCCAATTTCCGGGACTACATCTTTCCCGCCAAGTTCCGCTTCGACTACTCCCCGGCCGACTGCGAGCGCTTTCACCACGCCATCGAGGAGACCGCGGCACCCGCGGTCGAGCGGATGCTCGCGGTGCGTCGCCGGCGCCTGTCGCTCGAGGTGCTCCGCCCCTGGGACCTCGCGGTCGATCCCTATCGGAAGGATCCACTCCGCCCCTTCTCGACGTCCGAGGAGTTCGTCGGTCGCGCGCGCGAGGTGTTCGGCCGGGTGGATCCCGCGCTCGGCTCCGAGTTCCAGACCATGATCGACGAAGGGCTGCTGGACCTGGACAGCCGCAAGGGAAAGGCCCCCGGCGGCTACTGCGAGACGCTGCACCACCGCGGCCGTCCCTTCATCTTCATGAACGCCGTCGGCCTGGTGGACGACGTCATGACGCTGTTGCACGAGGCGGGACACGCCTTCCATGCCTTCGCGTCCCACCAGCAGCCGCTGATCTGGCAGCGGCATCCAGGCTCCGAGGCCGCCGAGCTGGCATCCATGTCCATGGAGCTGCTGGCCGGTCCTCACCTGCCCAAGCCGGTCGGCTATTTCACTCCGGAAGAGCATCGCAGTGCCTGGCTGGAGCACCTGGAAGACATCCTCCTGAGCCTGGTCCACATCGCGTCGGTGGACGCGTTCCAGACCTGGATCTATACCAGCGGCGAAGGCGCCGATGCCGCGGCGCGAGATGCCGCCTGGCTCCGTATCCGGCAACGGTTCGAGCGGGGCGTGGACTGGAGCGGGTTGGAGCGGGAGCGGGTGGCACGGTGGTACCGGCAGCTGCACATCTTCCAGTATCCGTTCTACTACATCGAGTATGGCATCGCCCAGATCGGCGCCCTGCAGGTGTGGCGCAACAGCCGAAAGGACCAGGCGGGCGCCGTCGCGCACTACCGCCGCGCGCTTGCCTTGGGCGCCGTGCGGGGCCTGCCCGAGATCTACCGGGCGGCCGGTGCCGAGCTGACGTTCGACGTCCGCAAGATCGGCGAGCTGGTGCAGCTGGTGGAGGCGGAGATCGAGCGGGTCCGCGCCGAGCTGCCGGAGGGTTGAGGCGGACTGACAGCCGCCAAGACGTTGCTTCCCGGCCTTAGGCGGGCAAGATTCCACGCCGTCCGGCCCGGCTCATCGGCGTCGTGAAGCTGTTTTCCCGCAGCGGAGAGAGTGGATGGCGAAAGAAGAAGGCATCGAGATGGAAGGCGTGGTCACCGAGGTGCTGCCCGACCGCAACTACCGGGTCATGTTGGAGAACGGGCACGAAATCCTGGCGTATGCCGCCGGGAAAATGAGCAAGTTCAAGATCCGGGTGCTGGAAGGCGACCGCGTGAGCGTGGTGCTCTCTCCGTACGATCTGACCCGAGGCAGGGTGATTTACCGACACAAGTGACTCGGCGCGCGGCGCCGAGTCATCCCGAGCGTAGCGAGGGATCGGCTCGCACAGCATAGAAACAAAACGGGCCGCCCGGTGGGGGCGGCCCGCTTCGTTCGGTGGTCAACGTCTTACTTCACCTTCACGACGTTCTCGGCGGCGGGTCCCTTCGCACCCTGCACGATGTCGAACTCCACCCGGTCACCCTCGGAGAGGCTGCGGAAGCCGTCCGCCTTGATGGCGGTATGGTGGACGAAGCAATCCTTGTCCCCATTCTCCGGAGTGATGAAACCAAAGCCTTTTGCGTCGTTGAACCACTTCACCGTGCCGAGGGTGCGTGCCATGTGTCCCTACTCCAGTGTTGTTTGACTGCGTCGGGGCCGGCATTCCCGGCACGCCGAGTTTTTATGAGCGCAGGCCTGTCCCGCGTCATAAAAAATGAAAGACCCGTCAGCGAAGTCCCGGGTCTTGGAATCCAAATGTGCGTCTTTAAGAGCTCCACAGGGGGTGATTCGCGCGGACAAATCTGTATAGCCGCGTCGTTTAGTCAAGGGGGGAGCCGCGGAGCCACCGGGCGGCAGCCCGGGCCCAGTCCGCCACCGGCTCCCGGGAGGTGGCATCCGCGGCCTGGTTGACCGCCTGGAGGAACTCCGCCGCAGAGGCGTAACGCTGCGCCACGTCCGCACTCAGCGCCCGATCCAGCACCCGCTCCAGCGTCTCGCTGACGTCCTCCCGAGTCTCGGTGGCCTCGGGAAGCTGGTTGGTGGTCTGTTTAGCGAGGACCTGCTCCGGGGTGATTCCAGGGAACGGGGGCTGTCCCAGCAGGGCGTAATAGGCCACTGCGGCGAGACTGTAGAGATCCGATCGCTGGTCCACCCGCTCCCCCAGGAGCTGCTCGGGACTGGCAAACTGGGGGGTGCCGCTCTGACTGGTGGCGCCACCGAACTTTCCCCGAAGCGCGAGCGCCAGGCCGAAGTCGGTGATCTTGAGACTGCCGTCACTGGCGATCAGCAGGTTTTCCGGCTTGATGTCGCGATGGACCAGTCCCTGTCCATGGGCGTGGGCCAGGGCCGACAGCGCCTCCCGCATGAGCCGCAGCAGCCGGTCCAGCGGGAGCGGCCCCTCCCGTTCCACCAGCTGGGCCAGGTTGGGCCCGTCGATCAGCTCCATGGCGTACCAGATCAGCCCCGACCGGCCACCGATGTCGTAGATGTTCACGATGTTGGGGTGATCGAGCTTCGCGGCCAGCTGGGCCTCCCGCCTGAAGCGCTCCACCACGGTGGGATCCCGGGTCAGCGACGGGTGGAGCACCTTGAGCGCCACCTCCCGCTCGAGCTGGAGATCGCGCACCCGGTAGACCCGGCCGAACCCACCGGTACCGAGGAGCGCCAGGAGCTCGTAGTCGTCGCCCAGGGCGCGCCGGAGCCGCTGCTCCCACCGCGCGCGATCCTCGGTGGGCGACACCGTGGCGTCACCCAGCGTGGGTGGGGCCACGGTGTGGCTCCCGGCGTCCGACGCGAAGTCTTCCAGCATTTCGGCGGCGGTGAAGTAGCGCGCCTCAGGCGCCGGCTGCAACGCCCGCATCACGATCCGCTCGATGACCCGGGGACAGGTCGGGCGGAGCTCGCCGGGCCGCCGAGTCTGGCCGGGGTCGAGCGGGGGCTCCTGACCGGTGACGGCGTAGTAGAGCAGGGCCCCGACCGTGTAGATGTCCGAGGCCGGATCGCCCTCCGGTCCCGGCCGGATCTCCGGTGCCATGAACGCCAGTGCAGGCGCCAGCACACCGGGCGGAATCACCGGAAGGCAATAGTTGCAGTGTCGCAGATCGGTAACCGTGGCCCGACCACCCGCGCTCACCAGCACCGAGAGCGGAGAGATCGCCCGCACGATTATTCCGTGCAGATGGGCATGATCCAACGCGCCGAGGAGGTCGCGGGCCAGCGCGAATACCGTGGGGATCGGTCGAGGGCCACGCTGGACCGCCTCGCCCAGGCTCTCGCCATCCACCCAGTTGCCCACCCGGTACGCCAGGTCGCCGACCTGTCCCGCGTCGTAGACGTGCAGAATCGCCGGATTGTCCAGCCGGCCCAACGCCTCCGACTCGCGCATGAACCAGGCGCGGACCGCCGCGTCGAGGTAGAAGTTGATCCGCACGCTCACCTGGCGGCGGAGCACCTCGTCATGGGCCTGGAACAGCACCCGCTCCGCCGAGGACGCGACGATGCGTTCCAGGCGATAGCGGGCCCCCAGGGCTTCGCGCGTGCGGTCGAAGGCGACTCGCGGATCGGGGCCGGTCAGCGGCGGGTGCCTCGCTAGCCGTCCGCGACCTCGACGGCGTTCCGGCCGGCGCGCTTGGCCTTGTAGAGCGCCGTGTCGGCGGCGGCAAGCACGCTGCTCACCGTAGTGCCGTGGCGGGGCGATTCGGCGATGCCCATGCTCAGCGTGCAGGGGCCGAACTCGGGATTGTTCTTCTCCATCTCCCGGATGCTGTTCTGGACCCGGCCCACGAACACCTGGGCCTCGGCCGGCTTGGTCATCGGGAGGATCACCAGGAACTCGTCGCCGCCCAGCCGGCCCACCACGTCGAGCGCGCGACACTGCTGCCGGAGTATCCGGGCGACTTGGATCAGCAGCCGGTCGCCCGCGGCATGCCCCATGGTGTCGTTCACCGCCTTGAATCGGTCGAGGTCGAGCAGGAGCACGCTGGTGTGGAGCTGATGGCGGAGGCTGCGGGAGATCTCGGCCCCCAGCCGCTCCTCCAGAGCCCGGCGGTTGTAGAGCCCGGTCAGCTCGTCGGTGGTGGCGGCGCTGTGCAGCTGCTCCACCAGCTCCGAGTTCTTGAGCGCGATGGCCGCCGCGAAGGAGAGGGTCCCGGCCAGCTCCAGCTCCGCTCGCCCGTACAGCTTGTCGCTGATCCGGGAGCCGAGCACCAGGACCGCCATTCGCTCGGCGCCCGCGTCGAGCGGCACCACCAGCTCGGCTCCCGGGCCCACCAGGGATCCGACGGCGACGTCGTCCGCGCCGCTCGAGGCGCTTCCGGTGGGGAGGGCCCGGTCGAGAGCGGCTTTGTCGATGGGAGCGGGGCGGAGGCGATCGTTGAGGGAACGGAAGACCTTGGGCGCGTAGACCGTGGCTTCAGGCCGGTAGAGGCAGGCCCACCAGGCGAAGAACACCTCCGCCATGAAATCCAGGATCAGCTGCTCGGTCTCCTCGATGGAGTGCACCGAGGACAGCAGCCGGGCCACCTGGCGCAGCGCCCGGAGCTGGAAGACCGCGTCGTCCAGCGCGGCCTGCCGCTCGAGCAGGATGCTGCGCAGCTCCAGCACCACGCTGAGCCCGAGGGCGAGCGGCATGGCGACCGCCCGCATCTCGCCGACGACCGCGGGGTCGGCGTGGATGATGACCTCGGTCTCCCCGCTGCCCAGCCGGGCCACCTCGACCGCCTCGGCGAAGCCGTCCTCCGGCCCGACCCGGGGGATGGTCTCGGTAGGCGACACCAGCCCGAACCAGATCCGCTCGCTC
>DATBJC010000152.1:0-27813 GCA_036556625.1 Gemmatimonadales bacterium | reverse complement strand
CGGTTGGGTGACGCGGCCCTCCCACCGCCGTATTGGCTCGCATGGCCAACTCGGCCGATGGCGCCTATGTTCCCGAATCGGGCCCACCGCCTGCCGGTGGGAGCACTGGATACACCCTGGAGCCGGGTGAGGTCGCCATGGGAACCGGAATCGTTGCGGGCCTCTGGATGGTCGGCATGCTTCGCTCGATCGCACCCGTCGTGGCCGACACACCGACGGTGCGGCTCGATGCGGCCCAACTGAACCAGCGACTGGCGGCGGCATCGGAGAGCAGTCCACCCGATCTCGCCGGGGTGGACCTCAGCGGCCTCGACCTCACCGGCCTGGACTTCAAGCGGGCCAACCTCACCGGCGCGCGGCTGGTCGGATCGAAGCTGGCCGGCGCCAACCTCTTCAGTTGCGATCTCACCGACGCGGTGGCCAGCGACGCGGTGCTGACCAAGGCGAACATGGACGGCACGGTGCTGCGCCGCACCGATCTCCAGCGCGCCCGGATGGCGGGGGCCAGCCTGTTCGCCACCATCCTGGAGAAGGCCAATCTCGCCGGGGCCGACCTGTCGGGCACCCGGATCATCGGATATCTCCGCAGCGCCAACCTGGCCGGCGCGAACCTCAGGAATGCCAACGCGGGCGCCGACCCGGGCAACCAGTCCATGGGCGTCATGCGCGCCACTTTCGTGGGCGCCGATCTGAGCGGCGCCGACCTGAGCGGCGCCAATCTGTACAAGGCCGATTTCTCCCACGCCAATCTCACCGGCGCCAAGCTCCCTCGAGCCAACCTCGAGAACGCCGATCTGGTCCAGACCGACTTCGGCCAAGCGGACCTGACCGGCGTTCGATTGGCGAAGGCGAACATCGACGGAGCGAGCTTTCGAGGCGCCAAGGGTGTCTCGCGGATTCAGGGTCTGTCCCAGGCCCGCAACCATGACAAGGCAACCTTCGATGAGCAATGATCGCATTCCAGCGTGGGTTCTTTCCTGGCTGCCCGCACTGGCCGCCGCCGTTCTTGCCGGCTGTGGCGGGGAACGTGCGCGCTCCGCCGCCACGGGCGGCGACACCACCGCGGCCGCGGCCGACACCCCACGGGGGGAGCTCGCGTATGTAACCAATGAGGGGTCGGGCGAGGTCACCATTCTCGACACCTCGACCGACAGTGTGATCGGCACCATCGCCGTCGGTACCCGTCCCCGCGGCATCCGGTTGAGCGACGACGGGCGCACCGCCTTCGTGGCGCTCAGCGGCTCGCCCCGCTGCCCGCCGACCATGCCCGACGAGGAGTGTGAAAAGCTGAAGGCGGACAAGAGCAAGGACGGCATCGGTGTGATCGACGTGGCCAGCCGGAAGGTGACCAAGGTGCTCCCCGGCGGATCCGACCCGGAGACGTTCGACATCAGCAAGGACGGCTCCCGGCTCTTCGTATCCAACGAGGATGCGCACACCGCCACCATCGTGGACATCGCCAGCGGCAAGGTTCTGGCGACCGTCCCGGTCGGCCGGGAGCCCGAAGGCGTGGAGCTGCACCCCAGCGGCAAGACCTTCTGGGTCACCGGGGAGACCGATCACGACGTGACGGTGCTCGATACCGACAGCGGCAAGGTGGTCACCAAGATCAGCGTGGGCACCCGTCCCCGCGACCTGGTATTCAGCGACGACGGCAGCCGGGCCTACGTCAGCTCGGAGACCGGCGGCACCGTGGCGGTGATCGACGCCCAGGCCTACAAGGTCCTCAAGACGTTGAAGATGCCGGACGGCTCCAAGCCGATGGGCGTGGAGCTGTCGCCCGATCAGAAGCGGCTCTATGTGGCCAATGGCCGCGGCGGCTCGGTCTCCGTGGTGGACGTGGCGACCGATTCGATCATCGGCACGGTGCCGGTAGGTGTCCGTCCCTGGGGCATCGGGCTCACCCGAGACGGCCGGAAGCTCTACAGCGCCAACGGACCATCCAACGACGTCACGGTGGTGGACGCCGAGACCCTCAAGGTGCTGAAGAAGGTTCCCGCGGGCGAGCTGCCCTGGGGCGTGGCCGTGGGCCAAGCTCCGTGACTCGCCGTACGGTGGCCGCACTCGCGCTCCTGGCGCTGGGCGCGGCCGCAGGACGGCCTCTCGCCTTCCGGTTCGAGCCGGATGCCCAGACCGAGCTCCGCCGATTGTGGGTCGCCAGCAACGCGGCCCGGGCCGAGCAGGTTGCCTGCCTGGCCGGTGAGATCCGCGACGACACCGTGAGGGTCATCCGCATCCTCCCACTGGCCGGGTGGGCCGACTCGCTGGGCGTCTCCGCACAGGCGTCGCTCGATACCTGTGGTCCGCCCCGCTGGCAGGGGACGGTCCATACCCACGTGGCACTCCGCTCCGGTGGGCGTCCCTACTCCCGGTTCTCGGGAGCCGACCGCGGCGTCAATCGGATCTGGTGGCACAAGTGGAACGCCGAAGGCATGTTCTGCGTGGTGTTCTCCCCGACCGACGCCTACTGCGAGATCGACGGCCCGGAAGGGCTCTCGATCTTCCCTCGATCCACCTACTGAGCGACGGCGTGCGCCTGGCGGCCGTGGTGTGGCTCGGCGTCATCGGGCTCGCGCCGCCCGCTGCGGCGCAGAGCACTCGGTCAGAGCCGACCTTTCGATTCACCACCGACGCCGGGGCCGCGCTGCGGGCGCTCTGGGGCGAGAGCGTGACGGCGCAGCAGGAGCGGGCAGCCTGCCTGGCGGCGGAGATCCGGGGTGACACCGTGATCGTGTACCGGATCCTCCGGCTCGAGGCCGTTGCCGCCGACTCCATGGGCCTCTCGGCCGTCGGCTCGATCGAGCGCTGTGGTCCACCGGAGTGGAGCGGCACGGTCCACACCCACGTCGTCCTCTACACCGAGGACAGCCCCTCGATGCGCTTCTCGGGGCAGGATCGCACGGCCATGCGCATGTGGTACGACCGGTGGCGGTCGGACGGCGTGTTCTGCGTGGCGTACAGCGAGCGGAGCGCGCACTGCGAGGCGGACGGGGTGGTGGGGGGACTGCGATCGCGTCCCCGGGTAGTTCGCTGAGCCCGAGGCGCGACGGCCGCGTCAGCTCAGCGGCCGGCGGGCGAGAACGGAATCGGGGTTGCGGGCCGCGATGCGCCGGTCGAGTCCCCACACCCGCCCGGCCCGGGCCATGAAGAAGGTCAGCATGAGCGCGAAGAGCACCAGGTGGAAGCCCTGCTGCCCGGGCGACATCCACTGGGTGGCGAGGCCGTAGTTGGTCACCAGAATCAGCCCCACCAGCGACGCCATTCCGGTCAACAGCCCCAACGTCAGCCCCAGACCCACGGCGGTCTCTCCCCAGGCGGTCAGCTGCGCGAACAGCTCGGGATGCGTCAGCACCGTTCCCTCGAGGAACTGCTTGTAGCCGGCGATCGGATTCTCAGCGGCCTGCTTGGCGACGATCTTCGGCATGACCGTGATCCACCGCTCCGAGACCGCCGGTACGGGCAGGAATCCACCCGCCAGCACGATGCTCATCTTCGTGACCAGCGACTTCACGAAGTAGAGTCCCACCACGATGCGCAGGAACGCGAGCCACTTGTCGGCGTGCGCCATCGCAAGGGGAGAGCGGTCGCTGTGGGCCATGATCTCATGCTCCGGCTGTGGTGAGTGTCGACCCCTGGGTGTCGAAGCTCCTCAAACCTCCACCCCAAGCTCCGAAAACACAAACGCCCAGGTGTCCGTGAGTTCCTCCAGCACCTTGTTGAGCGGCTTCCCCGCCCCGTGACCGGCGCGCGACTCCAGCCGGAGCAGGATCGGCCGGGAGGAGGAGGTCGCGGCCTGGAGCCGCGCGGCCATCTTGCGCGCGTGCATGGGGTCCACCCGAGTATCGCTCTCCGCGGTGGCGAGGAGAACGGCGGGATAGGCCACCCCGTCACGCACGTGGTGGTACGGGCTGTAGGCCCGCAGCCAGGGGTACTGGGCCGGGTCTTCCGCCGACCCATATTCCGGAATCCAGAGCCGTGCGATCAGGAACCGGTGATACCGGAGCATGTCGAGCAACGGCACCTGCACTACCAGCGCGCCAAACAGCTCGGGCCGCTGGGTGAGCACCGCGCCCATCAACAGCCCGCCGTTGGAGCCGCCGGCGGCAGCCAGCCGGGCCGGCGTGGTGTAGCCCTGCTCGATCAGCCATTCCGCCGCCGCGATGAAGTCGTCGAAGCTGTTCTGCTTCCGGCCCAGCATGCCCTCCTGGTGCCAGCGCTCGCCGTACTCGCCGCCGCCGCGGATGTTGGGGATGGCGACCACGCCGCCCCGCTCCAGCCACAGCAGCAGCGAGCGCGAGAAGGCCGGTGTCATGCTGATGTTGAAGCCGCCATAGCCGGTGAGGTACACCGGATTGGTCCCGTCCCGGTCGAGGCCGGTGCGATGGACCAGGAACATGGACACCTCGGTGCCGTCCTTCGAGCGCACCGGCACCTGGCTCACTTCGAAGTCGGAGGGGTTCACATCCGCTTGCACGGCGCGCCACAGCTCGCCGGCGCCGCTGGCGAGGTCGATGCGGTAGATCCCGGGCGGCACGGTGTACGACGAGAAGCCGTAGAACAGTTCTCCGCCGTCCCACTCGGCGCCGGTGCCGAAGAGGCTCCCCAGCGTGGGCAGAGGGAGCTCACGCGGATGGCGGCCCTCGTGATCCACCAGGCGCAGACGCGAGGACGCGCGCTCCAGATAGGCCAGAGCCAGATGATCGGCGGTGATCCGCACGCCTTCGAGCACCGCATCGGACCTCGGGGGCACGATCTCCCGCCAGCGCTCGCGTCCGGAATCCTCGGGGTCCACCAGGTAGAGCCGGTACGTGGGCGCTTCGAGGTTGGTGCGCATGAACAGCCGGTCATGCGCCACCTCACCCTCGAACGAGGCGGGCAGATCCTTGGCCACCGGGACCGGCGGCGCACCGCTGCGAAGGTCCTGGAGATACAGATCGGTCTGGTCGAAGGTGCGAGCGACTCCGATCACCAGCCAGCGGCCGTCCGGCGAGATCCCGACGCCGGGCCAATGCTCCTTCTCCGCCGGCTGAAACACCAGCCGATCGGTGGCGGGATCCGAGCCCACCTGGTGAAACCAGATCGCCCGGTGATAGTGCTCCTCGCCTTCGGGCGCGTCACCCGGCGCCGGGTAGCGGGTGTAGTAGAACCCGGTTGCATCGGGAAGCCAGGCCAGGTCCGCCGCACGGGTGTGGGGGATCCGGTCGGGGAGGGTCGCACCCGAGTCCACGTCGAGCAGGTGGAGCACGCTCTGCTCGCTCCCGTTCTCCGACAGGCCGTAGGCGAGCAGCCGTCCATCAGCGCTGGGGAAGTACCAGTCGAGGGCGACGGTGCCGCCCGGATCCAGCGCATTGGGATCGATGACCACCCGGTCCTCGCCGTGCACCCCCGCGCGCAGGTAGAGCACCGGTTGGTTCTGGCGCCCGTCGCGCCGCTGGTAGAAGTAGCGCCCACGGACCGGTGCGGGCACGCTGATCGCTCCGATCGCCAGCAGCTGGTCGAGGCGGCGGTGCAGCCGGTCCCGCCCCGGCACCGCGTCGAGGTAGCTCCGGGTCAGCGCGTTCTGCGCATCGGTCCACTGCTGAGTGCCGTCGCTGTCGCCGTCCTCCAGCCAGCGGTAGGGATCGGGGATCGCCTCCCCGTGCAGGGTTTCCGTGGCGTCGGATGTGGGAGTGGGAGGATACTTGAGCATACGAGTGTCATCCCGAGCGAAGCGAGGGATCTTGTGCTAGTCCCCGAGACTGATCCCCAGCTCGCGCACCGTGGCGATGATGTCGCCATCGAGCGGAACGTTCTTGGCCCGCCCCACGACATCCGCCAGCGACACCCGGGTGATGTCCGGTCCGTTCAGCCCCACCATGATGCCGAACGCCCCGTCGGCGATCGCCCGCACGGCGGCGCCGCCGAAGCGGAGGGCGAGCAGCCGGTCATAGGTGGTGGGAGAGCCGCCCCGTTGCAGGTGGCCCAGCACCAGCGTGCGGGTCTCCTTGCCGGTCCGGAGCTCGATCGCCCGGGCCACTTTGCTGGCGATGCCGCCCAGCCGGTCTACCGTGCCGACGCCCCGCCGCTCGACCAGCTCGATCGCCCCGTCGCCCGGCCGGGCGCCTTCGGCCACCACCACGATGCTGAATCGGCGCCCGGCCGCCTCGCGGGCCCGGATCTTGTCGCACACCTTTTCGATGTCGAACGGGATCTCGGGCAGCAGGATCACGTCGGCGCTGCCTGAGAGCCCGCTGTAGAGGGCGATCCACCCGGCGTACCGTCCCATCAGCTCGACCACGATCACCCGGTCATGGCTCTCCGCCGTCGAGTGCACTTTGTCCAGCGCCTCGGTGGCCGTGCTGACCGCGCTGTCGAAGCCGAAGCTCCGCTGGGTGCCGGCGACGTCGTTGTCGATCGTCTTGGGCACGCAGACCACCGGCAGGCCCTTGCACCAGAGCTGGTGGGAGATCTGGAGACTGCCGTCGCCCCCGATCGACACCAGCGCGTCGAACCCGCAGGCCTGAAAGGCGGCCACCAGGTCGTCGGAGCGGTCGATCTCCGACTCGTGCCCGTGCCCGTCCCGCATCACGTAGCGAAAGGGATTGCCCCGATTGGTGGTGCCGAGGATGGTGCCGCCCAGATGGGTGATGCCGCGGACTTCGCTGGGGCCGAGCGGCACGACGCCGTTGAAGGAGAGCAGGCCCTCGTAGCCCCGCTGGATGCCGTAGCACTGCCAACCGCGGTGGTGAGCGGAGAGCACCACCGCCCGGATGACCGCATTGAGCCCGGGGGCGTCGCCGCCGCCGGTGGAGATCGCGATCCGCATCAGCGGGAGGAGGCTGGGCGGCCGCCGGTATCGAGCCGTTCGCGGATCAATCCGACCACCTCGCCCGGCTCGGCGTGCCTCCGGCTGGCCTTCTTGGAGAAGACCGCCGAGCCGTCCAGTTGCACCTCGAAGACGCCGCCCGACGAAGGGATGAGGCGCACCTCGACGTCAGCGAACGCCTCTTTCAGCTCGGCCGCCAGCCTGGCGGCCCGGGGCTCGTAGTTTCATACCACGCAGTACTGGATGCTCACCCGCATCGCGACGATCTCTCCCTGTGTGCGTCGCGAATCGTAGTGCTCCCCGGGGGCGAAGCCAAGAGGGATCGGGAGCCCGTGCCCAGCTTCTTGTCAGCTGCGGTTTCGTGCCGTATCTATTTGAGCCATGCGCACCTATCAACCCGGTTTGTCGGCCATGAGGAAGGCGGGCGGTCTGTGCTGTCTGCTCGCTGCCCTGCCGTTCTCCAGCTCGACACTCTTCGCCCAGCAAAACCGGTATCGGTTCGAGCTGGGTGCCGGCGGACTCTACCAATCGTACCACTCCCTCACCGAGCTCAAGAGCGCCTTTGGCGGAGTTGCCCGGGTCGGCGTGTGGCTTCCCTATCAGTTATCGGTGGAGCTCGAGGGCGACTTCGCTGGGGCAAAGGACAGGGATTCGAACATCGGTGTCAACACCCGGACCATCACGGGCTCGCTGCTCTACAACATCCCGATCGGAAACAGTACATGGGCGCATCTCAGAGCGGGTGCGGGATCGAGTAAGTTCGGCGATCCTTGCACCGGTGGGCCGGCGGGACCGCCGGCCACCATCTGCGGGAGCACCTTCGCGCTGGTCGGGGGCGGCGGAGCCCGGGTCGGCATCGCCCCCACGGTTCTTGCTCGAGCTGATCTCGCGCTGACTCGCAATCGCACGGCCAGCCGCAGTCTCATCAATGTCGGCGTGAGCTTGGGTCTCAGTTATATGGTAGGCAGCCGGCCGAGCCCCGGTAGTGACAACGACGGCGTGCTGGAGAATCGAGGGGAATAAGCCAGCCGCAAGCGGGCCTGTGACACGCCTCCTTGTCAGCCCTGCCATCGCGTCGTATCTATTTGACCCATGCGAACCTACCGACGCCGTTTCCGGGGCCGCTCCACCCGGCTCGCCTCGCTTTGTGTGCTTGCCACCCTGCTCGTTAGCTCGCCGCTCCACGCCCAGCAGCGCCGTTATCTGCTCGAGCTCGGCGCGGGGGGGCTGTACCAGTCCTTCGACGAGCGCACCCGGGTCGAGAGCGCTTTCGGCGGTGTCGGCCGGGTAGGGCTCTGGCTCCCCAGTAACTTCTCGGTGGAGCTCGAAGGTGCCTTCGTCGGGACCGACGCCCGGAACGTTGAAGGGGATGATACCACCAGCCGGAGCCCCCGGACGATTACCGGCGCGGTGTTGTACAACATCCCTCTCGGCCAAAATGCCTGGGCGCACCTCAAGGCCGGTGGTGGCACGACCAAGTATGGTCCGGCCTGCCCGCCCGATACTGCCGGGGCGCCACTCCCTCCGTTCATCTGCGGCAGCAGCAGCGCGCTTCTGGCTGGGGCGGGACTGAGAATCGGCGTCGCGCCGACCGCGCTCATCCGGGGCGACCTGACACTGACCCGCAATCGTGCCAGGACTAAGGTCTCCTTCGTCAACGTCGGAGTGAGTCTCGGCCTCAGCTACATGCTGGGGAGCAAGCCGATTCCCGACAGCGACAACGACGGCGTCCTGGAGAATCGGGACCGCTGCCCCGACACGCCGGCGGGCGCGCAGGTGGACGCGACCGGCTGCCCCAGCGACAGCGATGGCGACGGCGTGCCGGACGGAGTGGACCGCTGCGCCAACACCGCACCGGGCGCCTCGGTGAACGGCGCGGGCTGCACTCGGGATACCGACGGAGACAACATCGCCGACGGGCTGGATCGCTGCCCCGATACCGAGTCCGGTGTGCTGGTGGACCCCAGCGGCTGTCCCAAGGACAGCGACGGTGACTCCATCTCCGACGGCCTCGACCGCTGCTCCGAGACGCCGCGCGGCGCCACGGTGGATGCGCTGGGCTGCCCGGGCGACGAGGATGGAGACGGCGTGCTCGACGGTCTCGACCGCTGCCCGCGAACCGCTCCCGGAGCAGCGATCAATTCCTCCGGTTGCTCCCGGGGACAGGGCGCCGCGGCACCCGCTGCGCCACCGCGAGCGGCACCACGCACCCCTGCACCGGCTCGGCCTCAACCCGATACCGCAGCGGCGGCAGCGGGGCCGACGGGGAGGACCGCTCGAGGGCGACTGGTGGCCGGGGTGCTGCCGGGCGTCGGGTTCGCGACGGGGACTGCGCGGTTGCGGCCGGAGTCCTTCGCCGCACTCGATTCGGTCGCCCTGATTCTCCAGGCCGACACGACCCTGCGAGTCGAGATCGGTGCCCACACCGAGAACACGGGGACGCCGTCACAGGACCAGCATCTCACCGACCTCCAGGCGGACGCGGTGCGGACCTATCTGGTGACCAAGGGCGTCGGCTTCCAGCAGGTGCAGGCCCGCGGCTACGGCAGCACCTTCCCGCTCACTCCCGACAACACGCCGCGCGGTCGGCTGGCCAATCGAAGAGTGGAGATCAAGCCCGTCCTACCGGGCCCCTGATTTGCTGGTACGAGACGCCGGAACGCACCATCGATCGTTCCGGCGTTCTCTTACCTCGGATCGGGACCCATGCAACGGTTGGCGTTCGGCATTCTGGCGGTTTTCCTGCACGTTGCCTCCCTGGCAGCCCAGAGTACCTCCCGGTGGGGCGACGAGCTGCCCCCCGCGCCGGCGATTCCCGACTCGCGGTTCACCGTTCCCGGCCTCGACCAGCCGATCCGCTGGCCGGCTCCCCCACTCCATCGGCCTCCTGCCAGCATGCGGGCGCTCTACGTGAACGCATGGGCCTTCGGGGGCAAGCGCTTCCACGAGCTGGTGCGGCTCGCCGACCGGACCGAGGTCAACGCCTTCGTGGTGGACGTGAAGGACGACACCGGATACCTCACGTACCGGTCCGAGGTGCGCACCGCCATCGAGATCGGTGCCAATCAGCAGCTCCGCGCCCGCGACACGCGCGAGCGCCTGCGGATCATGCGGGAGCACGGGATCTTCCCCATCGCGCGCATCGTGGTGGCCAAGGATCCGCTGCTCGCCTCGAGGAAATCCGAATGGGCGGTGAAGCACGTGGACGGCGGACTCTGGCGCGACCGGTTGAACTTCGCCTGGGTGGACGCCTTCAACGATTCGGTCTGGATCTACGCCGCGGAGCTGGCGGCGGAAGCAGTGCGGATGGGATTCGCCGAGGTACAGTACGACTACGTGCGGTTTCCCGACGAGCCCGAGAGTAAGCTGGCGAGCGCGCTTTTCAGCGGTCGCCGGCCCGGCGAGACCAAGCGCCAGGGCGTGACCCGCAACCTCCGGCTGCTCCGAGAGCGGACCAAGCCGCTCGGCGTGCCCTTCACCATCGATGTCTTCGGGCTCACCACCAGCGCGCGGGGCGACATGGGGATCGGGCAGTACTGGGAAGACCTGGTCACCACCGCCGACGTGGTGTTGCCCATGGTCTATCCCAGCCACTACGTGCGCGGCGTCTACAACCTCAAGCATCCCAACAGCGAGCCCTACCAGGTGATTCGCCGGGCGATGCAGGACGCGCTGCGCCGCTCCGCGCCGCTGAGCACGTCGGCGGAGATCCGGCCCTATCTCCAGGCCTTCACTCTCGGTGCGCCGCGCTACACGCCGGCGATGGTGCGGGAACAGATCCGTGCCGCGGAAGAGCTGGGGCTCGACTCCTGGGTGCTGTGGAACCCCCGGAGCGCCTACGACCCGGACATCTTCCGCCCCGAGACCGCCTCGGCCGATCGCGGTGCCGGGCCGGAGGAAGTCATGTAACCCGTGCCCGCTTGACCGCTTCCCTCCCAGCCTTATTCTCAAACCGCCGACGTCGATGCTTCCCGAAACGCGCTAGGAGCCCACGATGGACCTCCGTATTCGCCTCGGCCTGGTGGTCGCTATGGTGTCACTGGTCGGCAGTGGACAACTCGCCGCCCAGGAGAAGGCGGCGGGCCCCGCGGCCGTGACCCCGGCGGCGATCGCCAAGGGCGACTCGATCTTCCACAAGTCGGGCCTGTGCTATGCCTGTCACGGCACCAATGCCAAGGGCGCGGTGGGTCCCAATCTCACCGACGCGGAATGGCTCCACAGCGACGGCTCCTACGACGGGATCGTGGCAACGGTGACCTCCGGCGTGCCCCCGGAGAAGGCCAAGAAGGGCGTCGCCATGCCTCCCAAGGGAGGCAGCTCGATCAGCGATGAGGAGGTGAAGGCGGTGGCGGCCTACGTCTACTCGCTGAGCCACAAGTAGCCGCCGAATTCGGGCCGTCGGTCACCGCCGGCCCGTCCCGCCGACGTAATTTCACAGCATGACCTCCAACCGTCTCGCCGGGGCCGCCTCGGCCTATCTCCAGTCGGCGGCCCATCAGCCGATCCACTGGTATCCCTGGGGATCGGAGGCCTTCGAAGCGGCCCGGTCTCAGGACCGTCCAGTGCTGCTCGACATCGGTGCCGTATGGTGCCACTGGTGCCACGTCATGGATGGCGAGTCGTACGAGGATCCCACCCTCGCCCGCTACCTCAACGAGAACTTCGTCTGCATCAAGGTGGACCGGGATGAGCGACCCGACGTGGACGCCCGCTACCAGCGCGCGGTTCAGGCGTTCACCCGCCAGGGCGGCTGGCCGCTCACCGCCTTCCTCACCCCGGACGGCCAGGTGTTCTTCGGCGGCACTTATTTCCCCCCCGAAGGGAAGTACGGCCAGCCCGGGTTCCGCACCGTGCTCGGCAGCGTGCTCGACGCCTATCGCTCCCGCCGGGGACAGGTCGAAGCGCAGGCCCTGGCGATCCGGCAGGTACTCGATTCCCACCTCGACGAGAGCGCACCGGGCGACGCGTCCCCGGCGCTGTTGAGCCAGGCGGAGGAGCAGATCGCGCGGGTGTTCGATCCGGTACATGGAGGGTTCGGCAGCCAGCCCAAGTTTCCCCATCCGGCCGCCGTGATCTTCCTGCTCCACCGCTGGCACGATCAGCCAAGGGACGACCTGCGCGCCATCATCGATCGCACGCTTCTCGGCATGGCCCGCGGCGGGGTGTACGACCAGCTGGGCGGCGGGTTCCACCGCTACAGCGTGGACGCCAAGTGGATCGTCCCCCACTTCGAGAAGATGTCGTACGACAATTCCGAGTTGCTGAAGGCGTATCTCGCCGCGTATGCCACCTTCGGCACCGAGGAGTACGCCGAGGTCGCGCGGGGGATTGCACGATGGGTACGGGAGGTGGCTTCGGACCCCGAGGCGGGCTACGCGGCGAGCCAGGATGCCGACGTCGGGCTGGACGACGACGGCGACTACTTCACGTGGACCAGGGACGAAGCGGCGGCGGTGCTCTCGGGCGACGAGCTGGACGTGGTCGCGGCGTATTACGACATCGGCACCGCGGGCGAGATGCAGCACAATCCGGGGAAGAACGTGCTCTTCGTAGCCGCGGCGCTGCCCGCGGTCGCGCGGCTCACCGGCCTGACCGAGGATGCCGTCCGCCTGTTGCTGGTGTCGGCCCGGCGCAAGCTGCTGGAGGCCCGCGCGCTGCGGCCCGCTCCCTTCGTGGATCGGACCCGATACACCAACTGGAACGCCATGATGGCGTCGGCGATGTTGCGGGCGGCGGCGGTGCTGGAAGACCAGGACGCCGGCGCTCATGCGCTGGCCACGCTGGACCTGCTGCGGCGCGAGAGTTCCGACCCCGACGCCGTGCCCCACACCCCCGGTGGAATCACCGGACTGCTGGACGATCAGGTTCAGGCTGCGGCCGCGGCGCTCGATGCCTACGAGTACACCGGAAACCGGGAGTGGCTGGCCTGGGCCGAGCGGCTGATGGAACGGGTCTGGAAGGACTACTGGGACGATGTCGCAGCCGGTCTCTTCGACACCGCCCGCGGCCGAAGCGGTCAGGAAGGATTGCTGCCCTCGCGGGCCAAGCCGATTCAGGATACCCCCACACCCTCGCCCAACGGCGTCGCCGGCATCACGCTCATGCGGCTGCACGAGCTCACCGGCGAGCCGCGTTGGCGGGAGCGCGCCGGTGCACTGGTGTCGGCGTTCGCCGGCGGCACTATTGAGCTGGGACTGCACGGCTCGACCTTGCTGCTGGCCCTCGACTGGTACCTCAATCCTTCCACTCACCTGGCGGTCATCGGCGACGAGGGCGACCCGACCGCGGACGCGATGCACCGGGCCGCCTTGGCAGGGTTCGCGCCGCGGCGCGTGGTCCAGCGGCTCACCCCGGCGCAAGCAGCGGAGACCACACTCCCGCCGGCGCTGGCGGGCATGCTCGCGGCCGGATCGGGGACGCGGGCGTATGCCTGTACCGGGACGAGCTGCAGCCTGCCGGCTACGACGCTGGAGAGCTGGAAGCAGGAGGTGGCAGCGGCTGCGACAGCAAGACACGAGTCCCCCTCATCCTGAGGGGGATAGCTTACATTCCGTCTCACATTCCAGAGGAGCACACCCGCGTGGCCAAGACCGCGACCATCGAAACCAGCAAGGGCACCATCGTGGCCGACCTCTTCGACGGCGAGGTCCCCAACACGGTGGCGAACTTCGAAAAGCTTGCCAACAGCGAGTTCTACGACGGCACCCGGTTTCACCGGGTGATCCAGAACGTCATGATCCAGGGCGGAGATCCGCTCTCCAAGGACCCCGGAAACCCCCGAGTGGGCACCGGTGGGCCCGGTTACAAGATCAAGTGCGAGACGCACCTCAACACCCACAAGCACGTCGCCGGCACCCTTTCCATGGCGCACGCCGGCAAGGACACCGGGGGCAGCCAGTTCTTCATCTGCCACTCGCCCCAGGCTCACCTCGACAAGGTGCACACCGTCTTCGGCCAGGTGCGGCAAGGGATGGACGTAGTGAACGGCATCAGGCAGAACGACGTCATCAACTCGATCCGGGTCTCCTGATCTGCATCTCGACTTCGCACTGACCGCCGACTACGCCCTCATCGATCAGCAGGGCAAGCTCAGCGTGCTCGGCATCTTCCAGCATGTCTGGCTCACCAAGTTTCCGGCGGTGTGCCCTCGCACCCATCTGGTGCTTCGGGTGCGCGGGCGGCGGACCGAGATCGGGGTCCACACCATCCGCATCCGCTTCGTGGACGAGGCCGGCACCGAGCTGCTCGGCGGCGAGGGCACGGTCCAGTTCGGCGAGCCGCCCGCCGGAGTAGTGGATGTGGAGGCCGGGGCCGTGCTGGTGTTCGACATTCCGCTTCCCCGGCCCGGCCAGTATGCCTTCGAGATCACGCTCGACGGTGAGCTGGCCAGCAGGGTCCCGTTGACCGCCGCCGTCGTGGGCGCCTAGCCTGACCCCTCCAGCTCACTCCATCATGGTCTTCACCCGCTCCGATGCCGTCGCCTTGATGCACGAGTACACCGGCTCCGACGCGCTGCGAAAGCACATGTACGCCGTCGAGATCGCCATGCGCGCGATGGCCGAGCGGACGGGCGAGGATCCGGAGGCGTGGGGGATCGTGGGTCTGATGCACGACTTCGACTACGAGCGATTCCCCAACGAGGCGCACGCGCCGCACCAGGAGCACCCGTCGGAAGGCGTGCGGATCCTGGCCGAGCGGGGACTTCCGGAGCCGTCGCAGCGGGCGATTCTGGGCCACGCCACCTACACCGGAGTACCGCGCGAGACCCCGATGGCCATGGCGCTCTTCGCGGTGGACGAGCTCTGCGGCTTCCTGGTGGCCTGCGCCCTGGTTCGCCCCTCCCGGAGCCTCCAGGACCTCGAGGTCAGCAGCGTGAAGAAGAAGCTCAAGGACAAGGCGTTCGCCCGGGGCGTGAGCCGGGAGGACGTGATTCAGGGCGCGGCCGAGCTGGGCGTGCCGCTGGACGAGCACATCGCCTTCGTGCTCGCCGCGCTTCGTCCCCACGAACGAATGCTCGGATTGGGGCAGACATGACCGGGGCCGCGGCCGACAGCACTCCGCAGTCGGTCGCCAGCGCGATCAATCGCGCGGCCGGCGGTCGTCCGATCCCCGGCAATCAGGTGCGGCTGTTGATCGACGGGCCCGACACCTACGCCGCGATGCTCGACCTCATCGCCGGCGCCACCCGCTGGATCCACTTCGAGAACTACATCATCCGAAGCGACACGGAAGGCTGGCGCTTCGCGCGGGCCCTCGAGACCAAAGCGCGCGAGGGCATTCCGGTGCGGGTGCTCTACGACGGCGTCGGCTCGATGTTCACCTCCGGCAAGCTGTGGCGCTCGCTCCGGCAGGCCGGCGCGGAGGTCCGCGCCTTCCATCCCCTGCGACCGCTCCGCCTCGTCACCAACTTTGCCCGCGATCACCGCAAGCTGGTGGTGGCCGATGGCGCCCATGCGGTGCTCGGCGGCCTGTGCATCGGCTGCGAATGGACCGGCGACGGCGCGAATCGCCATCCCTGGCGGGACACCGCCATCCGGATCGCCGGGCCGGCCTCCGCCGTGCTGGATCAGTCGTTCGCGCGAGCGTGGGCAGCGGCCGGGCCGCCGCTGCCGGCCGAGGAAGCCGCCGGCCGAGTCACCCCCGAGGGCGACGGTGAAGTCCGGGTGATCGCGGGCGAGCCGGGCCGGGAGCGGGCCTTCCGGGTGATCGAGCTGCTTGCCGCCGGCAGCGTGGAGCGCCTGTGGATCACCGATGCCTACATGGTGGCGCCGCCCAGGCTGTTCCAGGCGCTGCGCGACGCCGCGCGCGACGGGGTGGACGTGCGGATGCTGGTGCCGGGGTCGAGTGATCTTCCGCTGATCCGGAACCTGTCCCGCATCGGATACCGCGAGCTGCTCCGGAGCGGGGTCCGGATCTACGAATGGGACGGGCCCATGCTGCACGCCAAGTCCATCGTGGCCGACGGACGCTGGGTCCGGATCGGCTCCAGCAATCTCAATCCCTCGAGCCTGATCGGGAACTACGAGCTGGATGTGCTGGTCGAGGATCCCGAGCTGGCCGACGCCATGGAGCGGCAGTTTCGACTCGACATCAGCCGAAGCCGCGAAGTGCGGCGCCGGCCGATCCGGGGTCCGCGTCGGATCAGTAAGGCGTTGCCCACCGCGCTGACCCGCAGCGACCCGGAGGTGGCCGTGAGCCGCTATAGACGCAGCCCGCGCGAGCGCCGCCGACGCGCTGCTCTGGCGCTACGCGGCATCGCCAGCAACGCGCGGCGCTCGGTGTTCCTTCCGCTCACCGTCATCTTCGTGGCGCTGGGGGTGCTGTTCTTCATGCTGCCTCGGGAGATGGCGTTCGTGTTCGGGGTGATCTGTGCCTGGCTGGCGCTCAGCGCCGGGCGGGAGGCCTTCCGGAGGCGGGCGGATCGCTAGCCGGGGCGATGTCATCCACCCATGGCCGGATGACCCCCCGTGCCTGCGACCATTCCGCACACCCCGCGCATCCCCTCCGGGGCTGCCTTCCGGGCCCCCCGGAAGTAGCATTCGAGAGGAAACCACGTCTTCCAGCGCATCCCTGATCGCCCTGATCGGAGCCCATGATCCGTCGCTTCGCCGTCCTCCTGGCCCTGGGACCGGCCGGCCTGACCCCCCAACTCTGGGCCCAGAGCCGCTCGGTCACCCTGGCCGACGCGATCCGGCTGTCCGAGCGGGTGCAGCCCTCGGTGGTGCAGGCCGCCGGCGATCTGGAGACCGCCGCCGCCGAGCGGCGAAGCGCCTGGGGTGCCTACCTGCCCTCGGTCACCGCCAGCTCGTCGGCCAACTCGTTCTTCTCCGAGGGGCCGGCGCGGATCGATCCGATCACCGGACAGCTGCTCAGCGGCAACACCTCCAACCGGAGCTTGAGCACCTCGCTTTCCGCCAGCGTGGACCTCTTCACCGGCTTCCGCCGCGGCGCGCAGTCGCGGGCGGCGCGGGCCAGCCAGTCGGCCGCGGAGGCGTCGCTGGTGGACGCCCGGTTCCGGCAGGCTCTGACGACCACGAACCAGTTCCTCGATGCCCTGGCCGGACGGCAGCTCGTCGGGGTTCGGCAGACCAGCGTGCGCCGGGCCGAGGAGCAGCTCAAGACGTCCATCGCGAAGCTTCGCGCCGGGTCGGCCACGCGGTCGGACTCGCTCCGGTCGCTGGTCACCCTGGGGAACGCCCGCCTGGAGCTGATCCGGGCCGAGACCGATCTCGCGACCGCGGAGGCCGGGCTGGCCCGGCTCATCGGTGAGACCGGACGGGTGCGGGCGGAGGACGACTCGGCGTTCTATCATGTGCTGACGATGCCGGACACCGCCGCGCTCCGGACCGAAGCCGAGGCCAGGAGTCCGCGGATCCAGAGCGCCAACGCGGCTTCCGACGCCGCCCAGGCCAGCCTCAAGGCCTCCCGCTCCGGCTACTGGCCCAGCCTGTCGCTTTCGGCCAACACCGGATGGAACGCGAGCCGATCCAGCGATTACGACGTTTTCAACGACCGGCAGCTCAGTCTGGGGCTGCGGTGGAACCTGTTCGACGGGTTCGAGCGCGAACTCGCCATCGCACAGCGCTCGGCGGCGGCCCAGGTGGCCGACGCCACCGCCGCCGACGAGCGGCGGGCGGTGGCGGCGGAGCTGACTGCGCGGCTGGCTGAGCTCCAGGCGGCGGGGACCCAAATCGAGATCACCCTCACCAGCGTCGTCGCCGCGACCGAGGACCTTCGGGTCCAGCAGGAGCGCTACCGGCTGGGCGCATCCACCATCGTGGACGTGCTCACCTCGCAGGAAGCACTCAACCAGGCGGAGGTGGATGTAGTGGTGGCCCGATTCGACTACCTGCGCGCCAAGGCCTCGCTGGAGGCGTTGATCGGACGGACCCTGTGAGCAGCTCGATCGCCGACACCGCCGAACGGATGGCGATGCTCCCTCCGGACGTGCCGCGCGACGCGGTGATCGTCACCCGAAATCTCCAGCGCGATTACGACATGGGCGGAGAAGTGGTCCACGCGCTCCGGGGAGTGGACCTCACCATCCGGAAAAACGAGTTCGTCGCGGTCATGGGTCCCTCGGGCTCCGGCAAGTCTACCCTCATGAACCTGATCGGGTGCCTGGACAGTCCCACCCAGGGAGAGTACTGGCTCAATGGCCACCGGGTGTCGGAGCTGGGCGATGACGAGCTGGCGCGCATCCGGAACAAGGAGATCGGGTTCGTGTTCCAGACCTTCAACCTGCTGCCCCGCGCCACCGCGCTGCACAACGTGGAGCTCCCGCTGGTCTATGCCGGCATGGGCTCCCGGGAGCGTCGCGCCCAGGCGGCGGAGGCGCTCGACCGGGTCGGCCTGAGCGACCGGGTGCAGCACAAGCCCAACGAGCTGTCGGGCGGGCAGCGGCAGCGGGTCGCGATCGCCCGCGCGCTGGTCAACCGCCCCAGCATCCTGCTGGCGGACGAGCCCACCGGCAACCTCGATAGCACCACCAGCCAGGAGATCATGGGCCTCTTCGACACCCTGCACGACGATGGCCAGACCATCGTGCTGGTGACCCACGAGCACGACATCGCCACGCACGCCCGGAGGCAGGTGCACCTGCTGGACGGGCGGGTGGAGCGGGACTTCGGGACGGAGAGGGGGACGGCGTGAGGGGCAGGCTGAGCGGCGGAGTATGGCGCAAACGCTACCTCATCCCGAGGAAGCGCAGCGACCGAGGGACCTGCTCCACGGGTTCCCGAACCCGACGCAGCGGGTCCCTCGCTTCGCTCGCGATGACAGCGTCGCGCTGCGGGATGACGGCGCTCGTCATCGCTTCCATCTCCTGCAGGAAGGAAGAACCTCCGGTCGCCTACGAAGCCGTCCCGGTCGAGCGGCGCGACATCATCGTCTCCGCCCGCGCCTCGGGCACCATCCAGCCCGACACGGTGGTCGAGGTGAAGTCCAAGGCTTCGGGCGAGATCCTGGAGCTCAAGGTCGAGACCGGCCAGCTGGTGAAACGCGGAGCCCTCATGGTGCGGGTGGACCCCAGGAACCCGCGCAACCTGCTGGCCCAGGCCCAGGCCGATCTCGAGGTGGCGGAGGCAAGACTCACCAACGCCACCTCCCAGAAGCGGCGCGCGGACGAGCTGTTCAAGTCGCAGTCCATCACCCAGCAGGAGCACGAGAACGCTTTGCTCGACTACGCCAACGCCCGGGCGGAGGTGGTGCGGGCGAGGGTGGCGGTGGACGACGCGCGCAACCAGATGGACGACACCAACGTGCTCGCCCCGATCACCGGCACCATCATCGAGAAGCTGGTGGAGCGGGGCCAGGTCATCTCCTCGCCCACCCGGGACGTGGGCGGCGGCACCGTACTGCTCCGCATGGCCGACCTCGGCCTGGTGCAGGTGCGGACGCTGGTGGACGAGACCGACATCGGGAAGATCCAGGTCGGCCAACGCGCCTCGGTGACGGTGGACGCCTACCCCAATCGCCCGTTCGAGGGTTCGGTCCTGAAGATCGAGCCCCAGGCCCAGACCGAGCAGAACGTCACCATGTTCCCGGTGCTGGTGCGGATCGACAACCGCGACGGGCTGCTTCGTCCGGGCATGAACAGCGAGGTCGAGGTGCACGTGGGCCAGCGGGAGAACGTGCTCGCCGTGCCCAACTCGGCCCTCCGCACCCAGCGCGATGTGGGCTCCGCCGCCGAAGTGCTGGGGCTCTCCGCCGAGCAGGTCCAGCGGGAGCTGGCGGCCCAGCGGCCCGCCGCGCGACAGGTGGCCCAGCGTGACACGACTCGCGCGCGGGACACGACCTCCTCGCGCGACACCACGATCTCGCGCCGGACCCGGATGGGTGGAACCGACGGAGGGGGCGCGCCGGCGCGCCGGCGGGTGGACGCGTCGTTCGGCGGGCGCTACATCGTCTTTGTGAAGCGTCCAGGGGGCGCCAAGGCGGTCTGGATCCGGACCGGTCTCACCGACCTCGACTACAGCGAAGTGGTGGACGGCCTCCAGGCCAACGACTCGGTGCTGATCCTGCCCAGCGCCAGCCTGGTGCAGTCGCAGCGGGAGTCACAGGAGCGGGTCAACCGCATCACCGGCGGCGGCGGGCTCCCCGGGATGCAGCAGCAGCCGGCCAGTCCACCGAGTGGCGTCAGGCCCGCGCCGGGGAGCCGTTGATCCATGCTGGTGGGCGAGACGGTCGCGGTCGCGTTCCAGTCCATCCGGGCGAACAAGCTCCGCTCGGTGCTCACCATGCTGGGCATCATCATCGGGGTCGGCGCGGTCATCACCATGGTGGCGCTGGGCAGCGGGGCGCAGAAGGCGGTGCAGGACCGGATCGCCGCCCTGGGGGCCAACGTCTTCACCGTGCGCGCGGGGCAGGCGAGCCGAGGCGGAATCCGGATTACCGACCGCACCATCCTGAGCACCGACGACTACGATGCACTGCTCCGTGACGGCCGGCTCCTCAAAGCCGTGGTGCCCGAGATGCAGCAGTCGCTCCAGGTGAAGTACGGCAATCAGAACAGCAACATCGAGGTGGTGGGCACCACGCCGAACTACGTGGAGGTCAAGAACTACACGGTGCCCCACGGCCGGATGTTCACCCGGGGCGACGACGAGGCGAGGCAGCGCTATGCCGTGATCGGCGCGTCGGTGCCGGGGATGCTGGGCGCCAATCCGGCCGGCATGATTCATCAGACCCTCCAGATCCGAGGGATCAACTTCGAGATCATCGGCGTGCTGAGCAGCAAGGGATCGGCGGGAGGCTGGTCCAACCCGGATGAGCAGATCCTGATCCCGCTCCAGACCGCCAAGTATCGCGTCTTCGGCTCCGACCGGCTCCGCGCCATATCGGTGGAGGTGGCCGACGGCGTGCCGATCGAGCAGGGCATGGTGGATCTGGAGCGGATTCTCCGGCGGGAGCACCGGATCCGGCCCGGGGGTGAGAACGACTTCTCGTTCCGCAATCCGCAGGATCTCCTCACGACCCAGCAGCAGACCACTCAGGTCTTCACCACCCTGCTCGCCAGCATCGCCGCGGTGAGTCTCGTGGTGGGCGGCATCGGGATCATGAACATCATGCTGGTCTCGGTGACCGAGCGGACCCGCGAGATCGGCGTGCGCAAGGCGCTCGGCGCTACCCGGCGCAACATCCTGCTCCAGTTCCTGGTGGAGGCGCTGGCCCTCTGCCTGGTCGGCGGGTTACTGGGGGTCCTGGTGGGGATCGGCACCGCCATGGCGCTCTCCCGGATCATGCAGTGGAACACGCTCATTTCCCCTATGGCGATCGCCGTGGCCTTCGGATTCAGCGCGCTGGTGGGACTCTTCTTCGGGATCTGGCCGGCCCGCCGCGCCGCGGTGCTCGATCCCATCGTCGCCCTGAGGTACGAGTAGGTGAGCGACCGGCCTCCGGTCAAACGGCATCACGGACTGGTGCGCCTGGCACACTGGCTCAACGCCGTGTTCCTGGTGGGCATGATCGCGAGCGGGCTGCAGATCTACGCCGCGTTCCCCCACTTCGGGCCGCGGGGTGATCCCTATCCGCTCCCCAATCCCTGGGCCGGCGACGGCTTCCCCGAGTGGGCCCGGCTGGGCGGGTGGCTGGCCGGCGCGCTCAACTGGCACTTCGCGCTG
This sequence comes from Gemmatimonadales bacterium, assembly GCA_036556625.1. GTDB lineage: Bacteria > Gemmatimonadota > Gemmatimonadetes > Gemmatimonadales > GWC2-71-9 > CAVVWJ01. Next base: position 6,387 of record DATBJC010000152.1, on the reverse strand, counting down.
GCCTGGCCCTTCGTCATCACCGGGTTGGTCTACCTGGGATTCCTGGCATTCTCCGGCGAGTGGCGCGCGCTGCTCTTCCGATTCCGAGACCTGCGCCCGGCGCTCGACATGCAGCTTTACTACCTCCGGCTCAAGCGGGAGCATCCGCCCCAGGGCAAGCACAACGCGCTCCAGAAGGCCGCCTATACCGGAATCGTGGTTCTGGGGGCAATTTCGGTGTTGAGCGGCTTCGCCATCTATAAGCCGGTGCAGCTCTCCTGGCTGACCGCACTGTTCGGCGGGTACGAGCTCGCCCGCTACTGGCACTTCGTGACGGTGTGGATCTTCGTCGGATTCACCCTGCTGCACGTGCTGCTGGTTCTGCTGGTAGACCCGCCCTCGCTCCGGGCGATGATCACCGGCTGGTATCGGGGGAGGTTCCCCAGTCATGACTGAGCGAGGCGGGCTCACCCGCCGCGATTTCCTTCGGCTCGGCATCGCCGCCGGTCCCGCGTCACTGGTGGCGGCCTGCGGGTGGGATGGGGGACGGGTGCTGGAGCCCAGGCTCCGCGCCTTCAGCCGGATCAACGACTGGGTGGGCGAGAAGATCTTCCTGTCCCGCTCCCGGCTGGCGAAGGAGTATCCGGTCTCCGCCCGCACGCCGGAGCGGCTCTTCCCCGCCTACTCGATCACCTGGAACCAGAAGCGGGTCTATCCGGCCGCGCCGGCGGGGTGGGAGCTCGAGGTGAGCGGCCTGGTGCGGTCGCCCCGGCGATTCACCATCGAGATGCTGGAGGGACTGCCCCGGGTCTCCTACACCGTGAAGCATCATTGCGTAGAAGGATGGACCGCGATCGGCACCTGGACCGGCGTGCCGGTCTCGGTGATCACCGAGCTGGTGCGGCCGCTGCCCGAGGCGCGGTATCTTCGGTTCGACTCCTTCGACAGCGGCTACTCCAATGGCTGGGACCTCGCGAGCGCAATGCACCCGCAGACCATCCTGGCCTATGCATTCAACGGCCACCCTCTGCCGCGCGAGCGGGGTGCGCCGCTCCGACTCTACTCCACGGTGAAGCTGGGGTACAAGATGACCAAGTATGTCACGACCATGAGCTTCACCCGCGACCGCCACGGTGGGTACTGGGAGGACCAGGGCTATCCCTGGCTCGCGGGCGTCTAGTCTTTTCCTCCCCGCCGGCCTGACGCTGGCGCTGCTGGCAGCGCGATTGGCCGCGCCGCCCGCGCTCTCCGATCCCACCGGGCTTCCCATCCCGCCGGACCTCCGGCTCATCGCTCCTTCTTCCTACGTGGTGCTCGCTCCCATCTATACGCTGTGGGACGGCGTGGCGATGCTGAGCATGAGCCGGCTCCACGGATTCCTGCTCGGCCTCGCGATCATGTTCGTCTGCTGGCGGATCCTCCGCTCCGCCCTGCGCCGGGGACGCTTCTCCATCCGGGGCGAGCTTCGTGCGCTGGTCGTTTCGCTCGCGTCCCTGGTGGCCTTCATCGGCGGCGGGCTCATCTCGCACCGACCCATGGTGAAGCTGGTGGGCCAGGGTCCCGACCTCGCGGCGGTGGACTTTCACAGCCATACCAACGCCTCCCACGACGTGAAGGGCACCGCCATGGCCCGGTTCGACACCCGGAAGAACCTGGAATGGCACGAGCGGGCCGGATTCGACGCGGTGTTCGTGACGGACCACAACACCACGGCCGGCCTGGTGCCCACCGACCAGCCCGTCGCGCTCTGTCGGGGGCGCGAGGTGAGCGCCTGGCGGGCCCACATCGTCCTGCTGGGCGGCAACGTGGCGGCGGTTCACGGCCCCTATCGCCGTGACTGGGCCGGACTGGTGCAGCTCCTGGCCGACGCCGACTCCATTTACGGCTCGCTGACGGTGGCGTCGCTTCCCGAGTACGAGCGCAACCACTGGGGGCGGCTCGACTCCCTGGTGGACGCGGGGCTCGACGGCTTCGAGATCGTGAACGCCTCACCCAAGGCGAACCAATTCACCCGCGCCCGCCGCGACAGCGTGATCGCCCTGGCCCGGCAGCGCGACAAGTTCGTGGTCGGCGTGAGCGACCATCATGGCTGGGGCGCCACCAGCATGGTGTGGAGCCTGGTGCGGGTGGCCGAGGGGCGCGAGGACCGCGAGCGGCTCTGCGCCGGCGTGATGGAGCGGCTGCAGGCAGGGTTTCCGGCGGTGAGGGTAGTCGAGCGCCACCGACTTCGGCCGGATGACTGGTGGCCCAACTGGCTCACCCCGCTGGCGGTGCTGTGGGAGACCTGGCGAGGCATGGGGTGGGAGATGACCATGGCGTGGCTGGTCTGGATCTGGGCCTTCTGGATCGTGGGGCGGACCCGCTATCTGCCCTCACCCTGATCGCAGTCCCCGGGTACATTGTCTACCATGCTACGCACCCGCTTCCTCGGGACCGGCTTTGCCGTGCCCGACCGGGTCGTCACCAACGACGACCTCTCTCAGATGATGGATACCAGCGACGAGTGGATCCGTACCCGCACCGGCATCCAGGAGCGCCGCTGGGTCCGCGAAGGCGAGACCGGAGTGGACCTGGGCCTCTCCGCCACCCGGCGCGCGCTGGAGATGGCCGACGTGCCGGCCTCCTCGCTGGACGCCATCGTGTACGCCACCTCGACTCCCGATCACTTCGCCCCGGGGAACGGGGTCTATCTCCAGCGGGCGCTGGGTGTCGGCACCATTCCGGCGATCGACATCCGCACCCAGTGCAGCGGGTTCGTGTACGGCCTGTCGGTGGCCGACGGCTGGGTGCGCACCGGCCAGTATCGCCGGGTGCTGGTCGTGGGGGGAGAGGTGCAGTCCACCGGAATGCTGATGGCCACCGAGGGCCGCCACGTGTCGGTCATCTTCGCCGATGGCGCGGGTGCCGCGGTGGTCGGGCCTACCGACCGCGACGACCGCGGGATCCTGGCGTTCGATCTCCACTCCGAGGGTGAGCACGCCGAGAAGCTCTGGGTGGACAGTCCGGGCTCGATGTATCACCCGAGAGTATCGGTCGAGCAGATCGAGGCCGGGCGGCAGTACCTCGACATGGACGGTAAGGAGGTATTCCGCCACGCGGTGGTCCGGATGCCCGAGTCGGTGCGCGCGGTCCTCGACGCCTGCGGCCGCACCACCGCGGACTTGAAGCTGCTGGTGGCCCACCAGGCGAACCTCCGGATCGCCGAGATGATGCAGCGGGCGCTCTGCCTCCGGGACGATCAGGTGTACAACAACATCATGTACTACGGCAACACCACCGCGGCCACGATCCCCATCGCGCTGGACGAGTGTGTCCGCGCCGGCCGGATCCAGGACGGCGATCTGATCGTGCTGACGGCGTTCGGGTCGGGGTTTCTGTGGGGGAGTGCGGCGGTGGTTTGGTAGGCGGACAGGCGGTCGGGCGGAAAGAGAGAGCGAGAGCACCTCATCCCGAGGGAGAGAAGCGACCGAGGGACCTGCTCCGACGGGCCTCGATGACCGTGGAACAGGTCCCTCGCTTCGCTGGGGATGACAGGCTACCACCGCCCGACCGCCTGACCGGCTGTCTACGGCAGCGGATACTTCCTCAAGTAGTACTCCTTGTTCCTCGTCGCCCGCGCGCGATAGAGATGTTCCTCCTCATCCTCCGGATCGTGCACGAACAGGTGTAATGAGCCCGGCCACATCGTGGCCTGGAGTGACCAATTGGTGGACGGCGCGTGCAGCACCCACTGGAGGGCGCCGCCGCCGGCGTCGGTGAGGTGGACTTCGCTGGCCCGCTCCAACCGGACGTTCGATGGAATGCCCGCGATCGCCGCCTCGATCGGATCCAGCTGCAGCTCGGCGTGCCCCCAGGATGGGAAGGTCACCTTGCCGTGTACCGGAGATTCCGACTCCGGTAACTCGAACTCCGCCTGCCACTCCCCCAAGAGGTCCCAGGCATGGTCCATCGGACCGATATCCGGTATCTGCACTGTCGGATGTCGTTTCAGCATCGCTGGCCCTCCTCCCCTGGTAATGCGTGGGTTAAAGGACAGAGTCGCCATGGGCGATGGAGGGGGTGAATCTTTCACCCCGGTGTTCCGTACTGGAACGCGAGCCGCTTTGTCTCCCCTTTTGGAGTACGACAATGCCCGAGTTCTTCCTGACGCTTGCCGCCGGCCTGGCCGGCTATCTGATGGCCCGTCGCTTCGTCAGCCACCGCCTGCGTTTCGTGGACGCGGCGCAATCCCGCTTCGCACCGCTGGTGGCAGCCGTGACCGCGACGATCGTGACCTGGCCCCTGACTCTGCTCCCACTGGTAACGATAGCAACGGCAATGACTTTCGGCATTGGCACCGGCTTGGGTACGGCCAGTGGCGCCCGTCTGATCCGGCGGGCGGACGTGGAGCTGAGGCGGCTCGCCCCGTAATTCATAGTAGCGATTTGGCGCGTCGGAGCCCGTAGACTGGATCACATTTCCCGGGCCGCCTATCTTGCCGCATGGCGACACTCCAGTGCACGCGCTGCGGCCAGACCCGGGAACAGATGGCCTTCCAGCCCTTCCCGACCGAGCTGGGCCGCCGCGCCTACCAACAGATCTGCGGCACCTGCTGGGCGGAATGGACCAAGACCCAGCAACAGCTCATCAACCACTACGGACTGAACCTGCGCGACCCCAAGGCCAAGGAGTTTCTGCTCCAGAATATGGAGCAGTTTTTGTTCCACAACACCGTGAAGCGTGAAGTGTAAAGGGTAAAGTGGTACGACCGTCTGCTTGCGATTCACTCTTCACCCTTCGCTCTTCAGGCAGTTCTCAAAGCCTCGCTCCCACCCGAAATACCAGATCCACCGCCGGTCCTCCCGGCTCCAGATCCTCCGTCATGCCCAGCCGGAGCTCCCTGCCACCGGCCATCCCCAGGATCCATCCGAAATCGAGAGAGAGCTCGCGGTTGTCGAGCGACGGAACGCCGGCGTCGCGGTAGGAGGGGCTGTGCAGGAACAGGTTCCCGTAGAGCGACTGCCGTCCCCAGAAACGCCAGCGCATTCCCGCACTGCCCGCGAGGAACGTCTCGCGCTGCCATTGGGCGAGCTGCCCATGGGTCGGCGTGTAGCCGGCGGACAGGCTGCCCTCGAAGGTCAGCTTCGGCGATGGAATGAAACGGATGGTGTTGAGAAGGCTGGCCGATACCACCCCGCGGCCATAGCCTTCGGGGCCGGTGTTGGTGGGCAGCGTCATTACCGCGACGGTCTGAACCACCGGATGCACCCGCACTCCGAACCCCAATCGCAGGTCGCCGAGAAAGAAGTCGCCGGGCTGCCTGATCACCGGTCCACGCCCCAGCAGGTCCGCGGCGTAGAGAAACTCGTTCCGGGGCCGGCGCTCCCGCTCCGGAATGTCGATGCCTAGCAGCCGGTGATACCACTCCAGGAAACCGTCGAGCACGCCGGCATAGGCGCCCAGCAGCTCCGCCTCGCCGAGAAGGAATGTCCTGGCGCCCACGTCGCGCGTGACGGTGGTCCTGACCCGCATCAGCTCGGAGTCGAGGAAGAACGATGCCTGGGGCACCACGTTGTACTCGATGGTGCTGGCGTATTCGATGCCCAGATCGGCGGCCCAGCGGCCGGGGCGCGGCATATGAAACGGCTCGAAGGAGATGCTGCTCCGTGAGGTCGCGACTGGATTGATCGGTCGGTAGGGAGGAAGACCCTGCGCCGTCACGGCCTCCGGCGGGAACAGCAGGACCAGCAGGACGAGGAGCGGCACGCCGCAAGATAACGCCGGGCGGCCGGCCCCGAGCTTGACAAAGCCGCTCGCCGCTCCGTAGCTTGGCCCCATGGTTCGCTCGCACAGCTCCTGGTTCTTCTACTTTACCCCCGCCGGCGCGGCGCTCTCGCCGTCCGGTGTCGGTAGCGTAGTGTAGCGCACCGACCGGACCGCCCGACGCCCCGCCGGATTCGCCGGCGGGGCTTTTTGTTTTCCTCCTCGGAGCGTACGTATGCGCGTTGCGATTCAGGGCACCCACGGGTCGTTCAGTGAGGCTGCCGCCCGGCGCCGGTGGCCCGGCCTGGAGACTCTGCCTTGCCGCGAGGCCACCGACGTGGTCGCCGCGGTGCGCCAGGGCCGGGCTGAGGCCGGCTGTCTGCCGATCGAGAACTCGCTGATCGGCTCGGTCACCACTACGTACGATCTCCTCGAGGAAGCCTTCGGCGACGGGACGCTCCGGCTCACCCACGAGATCCTCTATCCGGTCCACCACACGCTCATGGCCGTGCCCGGCGCGACGCTGGATGGCATCGAGCGGGTGCTGTCCCATCCCGTCGCCCTCGGGCAGTGCCGCGAGTGGCTCTCGAAGCACCTTCCCCAGGCCGAGCTGGTCAGCGCCTGGGACACGGCCGGCAGCGCCGAGATCGTGGCGCAGGCGGGGAG
>DATBJC010000151.1:0-4784 GCA_036556625.1 Gemmatimonadales bacterium | reverse complement strand
CGCAGCTTGAGTCCCCCGACGAACAGCGCCACGATCACCGCCACCTCGGTCAGCCGCTCGAGCCACGGCACCTCCGCCCGAAGATCGATCTCGAGCCAGCCGACGCCGAGCGGGCCGATGGCCACACCGATCGCGAGGTAGATGGCGGACGTCGAAACCGGCAGGTTCCGCAGGAACGCGGAGGACAGTGCCATCAGCAGCAGCACGGCTCCCGCGAGTGCCATCCAGCCGAGAAAGCTCATGGGCTGAGGGTAGCTGCAGCCGGGGTCGATCACTAGTAGCCACCGCGCCACTGCTGCGCCTTTCTCCTGGAGGTTTGGCGGCGATATTGCATGGAAGAGGAGGGATGGCCCCATGGAATCTCTTCGTGTCGGGCAGCGCTTTCCCGAGCTTCAAGGGCGTGCGGTAGACGGCAGCACACTCAGCATACCGGACGGTCTCCGCGGCGCTCCCGCCGTGCTCCTCTTCTACCGCGGGCACTGGTGAAGCCACTGTCGTCAGCAGTTGGCTGACTTCCAGCAGCACCGCGCGGAGTTCGACGCCTCGAGCGCGGAGATCGTGGCCCTCTCGTCCGATACTCAGGAGGATGCGTGGGGAACGGTCCAGCGGCTGGGGCTCGACTTCCGGGTGCTCTACGGCCTTGACCCGGAGGCCACGTCGCGCACCATCGGCTGCTACACCGGGAATCATGAGGGCCGGCCTCACATCCAGCCGGCCGCCTTCATACTCAAACCCGACGGCACGATCGCCCATGCCGTGTATTCCAGCGGAAAGGTCGGCCGGCTCACGGCCGGCGATGCACTGACGATCGTGACTGAGCTGCGGCCTTAGCGGCGGTCACGCCAGCCCATCCGTGAAGCCCTTGCGCCACGAGGGGTATCGCAGCTCCCAGCCGAGCGCCCGCCTGGCCTTGGCGTTAGAGAAGCCACGCCCCTCCGTCATCATCATCACCACCACTTCACCGGCCAGCATCCGGGCCAGCCACTTGGGGACGCGCATCGGTGGCTTTGCGCCCGCGCACGCGGCCAGATAAGGCAGCCACTCGCTGGCCGGCGCAGGCTCGAAAGATTCCACCTCCGCTAGGGGAACGGCTCCCGCACCTCCACCGGTAGATGTCGCCCCAGCCGGCGAAAGTCCCTCACGTTCCAGGTCACCAGAGTCGTCTTGAGCCGCGCGCATTGGGCTGCAAGGAGCGCGTCGTTCCGGAAGGAGCGGCTCTTGGTGATCGCGTCACCCCCGAGACGGCCGACCGCCGCGGAGGCGGCCAGCCAATCCTCGGTCTGCGGCGCCAGCGGCGAGGCCCCGGCGCTCAAGGCGTCGATCACGCCCCGGTGACGTCCAGGGTCAGGGACGCCGATGAGGATCTCGGCGACGACCACCGAGCTGACGATGAGCGGTCCGTGGTGCCGAACGAAGACCTCGAATCGCTCCCGGAACAAAGGCTCGTTCGCGGCCCGAACGTAGACATTGGTGTCGGCGGCGTAGGGCGGCGGCACCGACGCTCAGTCGATCCGGGTGACATCGATGGGACCAAGGGAGGCCAGAAGCCGGATGCCCTCGACCTGCTGCTGGCGCCGGACCACAGCCTCCAACGCCCGAGTGACCGCGTCGGTCTCGGTGCGAACGCCGAGAGCCTGCCGGGCGCGGTCGAGCAGCTCCTGATCGAGGAGCAGGGTCTTCTTTCGGCCACGGCCGGATCGGGGCAGGCTCCGGCGCTTGGGACCGGATGGTTTGCGGGTCGTCATTGGTGGTCCCTTGGCTGTATGATACGTACAATTTAGCTGTATCCGCTGCATCAAACCAGTCAAGTCGTTTGCCACGTCTCCGCACTTCGGAGCCGACCCGCGATATTGAACGGAGAGACGGGATGTCATAAATGGAAACTCTTCCAGGAAATCGCCCCAGCGTGCTCCGCCGCCGCCTCGTGCCGATCCTGCTGACCGCCGCCGTCGGAGCGCTGTTCCTCTTTCCGGCCTTCAGCGCCCTGCTCACCGACTGGTGGTGGTTCCGCGAGATCGGCTACCAGGTCATCTTCGTCCGCGAGCTGACCACCCGCCTGCTGCTCTTCCTGGCCGCGGGCGGACTGACCGCCGGCGTGCTTTACCTGAATCTGCGGGCCGCGCAGCGCGGCCTGGTCCCCGACCCGATCGTGCTGCAGCTTGGAGGGCCCGGAACCCGGCGGGTGGACATCTCGTCGGCGCTTCGCCGCCTGGCGCTGCCGGTGTCGCTGGCTCTCGGGCTCCTGGCCGGCCTCGCCGCGGCGCCGGCCTGGGACCTGGTGCTCCGGGTGATCCACCGCACCCCGTTCGGGATCGCGGACCCGGTCTTCTCCCGCGACATCGGCTTCTACGTCTTCAGCCTGCCCGGACTGGCGGCCGCGCTCGGCTTCCTGACCACCCTCGCCGTCATCTCACTGCTCCTGGTCGCCCCGCTCTACTGGATCCGCGGGGATTTCGTGCTGGGTCCCCGCCGGCTCATGATCGAGCCGAGCGCGGGACTGCACCTGGCTCTCCTGCTGGCGGCGGCGTTCCTGCTCATCGCGCTGAGACTGTGGCTGGTGGACATCCCCGGGCTGCTCTATTCCACCACCGGGCCGCTGATCGGCGCCAGCTATACCGACCTGCACGCCCGGCTCCCCGCGCTGCGGGTCTCGGCGCTGGTCGCGGTCGTCGCCGCGGTCGCCGTCGTGATCGGGGCGGTCCAGCGCCGCCTGGCGCGCTACGGACTCCTGGCGATCGGAGGCTACTTGGGCGTGGCCATCATCGGACGCGGCCTCTTCCCGGCGGCCATGCAGAAGTTCGTGGTGGCCCCCACGGAGCTGACCCGCGAGACGCCCTACCTCCGGCACCACATCGCCGCCACCCGGCAGGCGTGGGGGCTCGACAGCGTGGAGGTCCGCGAGCTGGCCGGCGAGGCCGGCCTCACCCTGGCCAACATCCGGTCCAACGCCCCGACCATCGAGAACGTGCGGCTGTGGGACCGGGAGCCGCTGCTCCGGACCTTCGGGCAGCTCCAGGAGATCCGTACCTACTACGATTTCATCTCGGTGGACGACGACCGGTACTGGATCGACGGCAACTACCGGCAGGTCCTGCTCTCGCCCCGCGAGCTCAACGCCGCTTCGCTGCCGACCCGCACCTTCATCAACGAGCACCTGACGTTCACCCACGGGATGGGTCTGACACTGAGCCCCGTCAACCAGGTGACCGTGGAAGGACTGCCGGTCCTCTTCATCAAGGACCTGCCGCCGGTTTCGACGGTGTCGCTGCGAGTGACCCGACCGCAGATCTATTACGGCGAGAGCGCCAACGAGCACGTCTTCGTGGGCACCCGGCAGCGCGAGTTCGACCATCCCTCAGGCGAGGCGAACGTCTACGCCTCCTACCGCGGCACCGGCGGCGTCGAGGTGGGCAACCTCTGGCGCCGGCTGGTGCTCGCCTTCCGGTTCCGCTCTTCCAAGGTCCTCCTCTCGCAGGACATCACCAACGCGAGCCGGGTGCTCTACTATCGGAACATCGCCGCCCGGGCGAGGAAGGCACTGCCGTTCCTCCGATTCGACCGCGACCCCTACCTGATCATTGCCGGCGACGGCACCCTGAAGTGGATGCTCGACGCCTACACCGCCACCGACCGGTATCCCTACGCGCAGCGCCTGCCGGACGGCACCACCTATATGCGGAACAGCGTCAAGCTCGTCATCGACGCCTACGACGGGTCGCTGACCGCGTATGTCAGCGCCCCGGCCGATCCGCTGATCCGGACCTGGTCCGGCATCTTCCCCGGCATCTTCGTCCCGCTCGACCGCATGCCAGACGACCTGCGCGCGCACATGCGGTACCCGGACGACATCTACCGGATCCAGACCACTCTCTATACCACCTATCACATGGGCGCGCCGGAGGACTTCTACCACCGGGAGGACCAGTGGCAGATCCCTCAGGTCACCAAGGCCGACGAGGCGGTGCCGTTCATGCGCCACATCATCATGCGGCTGCCGGAGGAGTCGCGGGCCGAGTTCATCTACATGGTGCCGTTCACGCCGCGGGGGAAGGAGAACCTGGCGGCGTGGATGGTGGCGCGGAACGACGGCGAGGTCTACGGGAAACTGCTGGTGTACCGGCTCTCCCGTCAGAGCCTCGTGTTCGGGCCGCGACAGATCGAGAACCGGATCAACCAGAACACCGAGGTCGCCCGGCAGATCACCCTGTGGGACCAACGGGGCTCCCAGGTGATCCGGGGCGACCTGTTGGTGATCCCGATCGAGGAATCACTGGTGTACGTCCAGCCGCTCTACCTCCAGGCGGAAGGCGGACGGATTCCCGAGCTCAAGCGGGTCATCGTGGCCTATCAGAATCGGGTGGTGATGCAGGAGACCCTGGAGCAGGGTCTGGCCGAGCTGTTCGGCGGCTCGGTGGGACCGGATCGCGAGAGAGCGCCGGCGATCGCCACCCGAGAGCCAGCGCCGGAGCCGGCGACCAGCGACACGGCCGTCCGGGCCCTGATCGCTGAAGCCTGGCGCCGCTACCAGGCCGCGCTGGAGGCCAATCGGCAGGTGGACTGGTCGCGCTACGGAGAGGAGTTCCGGCGGCTCGGCGAGGCGCTCGAGAGGCTCGAGGCCGGGATGTCGGAACCGTAACGCTCACGTTTCAAGTCCTCGCGCCGGTCATCGCCCTTCTCGTCGTTCCGGCCGCCGAATTTGTCCTGCAGCTTCTCGCCGACCACACCCGCCACCTTGGCGAGGCCCGCAGTGGCCACCGCGGCGACCAGCCCTTCCGAGGCCTCCT
>DATBJC010000150.1:0-31981 GCA_036556625.1 Gemmatimonadales bacterium | reverse complement strand
CCCGGCATCACCATCTCCACCCCCGCCGGCAGCTCCACACTCCCCGTCACATCGGTCGTGCGGAAGTAGAACTGCGGCCGGTACCCCTTGAAGAACGGCGTGTGCCGACCCCCCTCCTCCTTGGTCAAGACATACACCTCGGCCTCGAAGTGGGTGTGCGGCGTGATGCTCCCCGGCTTCGCCAGCACCATCCCCCGCTCGATCTCGTTCTTCTCGATGCCCCGCAACAACAGCCCCACGTTGTCCCCCGCCTCCCCCTGGTCCAACAGCTTGCGGAACATCTCCACCCCGGTCACCACCGTCTTCTTGGTGGCCCCGAAGCCCACCAGCTGCACCTCCTCCGACACCTTCACCACCCCCCGCTCGATCCGCCCGGTGGCCACCGTGCCCCGGCCCGTGATCGAGAACACGTCCTCCACCGGCATCAGGAACGGCTTGTCGACCTCCCGCTTGGGAACCGGGATGTAGCTGTCCAACGCCGCCATCAGCTCTCCGATCGACTTGCCCCACTCCGAGTTGGGATCACCCGACTCCAGCGCCTTCAAGGCGCTCCCTTTGATGATCGGGGTCTCGTCCCCCGGGAAGTCGTAGCTCGAGAGCAGCTCCCGCACCTCCAGCTCCACCAGCTCCAGCAGCTCCGGGTCGTCCACCATGTCCACCTTGTTCAGGTAGACCACGATGTAGGGCACGTTCACCTGCTTGGCCAGCAGGATGTGCTCCCGGGTCTGCGGCATCGGGCCGTCGGCCGCCGAGACCACCAGGATCGCGCCGTCCATCTGGGCCGCCCCCGTGATCATGTTCTTCACGTAGTCGGCGTGTCCCGGGCAGTCCACGTGAGCGTAGTGCCGCTTCTCCGTGGCGTACTCCACGTGCGCCGTGGCGATGGTGATCCCCCGCTCCCGCTCCTCCGGCGCCTTGTCGATCTGATCGAACGCCACGAAGTCTGCCAGTCCCTGCTTCGCTTGGACCTTGGTGATCGCCGCCGTCAGCGTGGTCTTCCCGTGGTCCACGTGCCCGATCGTCCCCACGTTCACATGCGGCTTGGTCCGCTCGAATTTGGCTTTGGCCATGTCGGTGTTCCGGTGTCCGGTTGAGTTCCTGGGTTCGGGCGCTCAGGCGGTTCTCCACCCACACTGACCGCCCGATCGCCTACCCCTTCGCCTTGCTGATGATCGTCTCGGCGATGTTCTTCGGCACTTCCTCGTAGTGATCGAACTGCATGGTGTACACCGCCCGCCCCTGGGTCATGCTGCGCAGCGTGGTGGAGTAGCCGAACATTTCCGCCAGCGGCACGTCGGCCGCGACCACCTGCGCGTCGCCACGCTGGGTCATCCCGCCGATCTTCCCCCGGCGGGAGGAGAGGTCCCCGATCACGTCGCCCAGGAAGTCGGAGGGCGTCACCACTTCGACTTCCATCACCGGCTCGAGCAACACCGCGCTGGCCTGCCGGGCCGCCTCCTTCACCGCCATGGAGCCGGCGATCTTGAAGGCCATCTCGGAGCTGTCCACGTCGTGGTAGCTCCCGAAGGTGAGCGTCGCCTTGACGTCCACCATGGGATAGCCCGCCAGCACGCCGTTCTCCAGCGCTTCGCGAATGCCGGCCTCGACCGGCTTGATGAATTCCCGGGGGATCACGCCGCCGACGATCTTGTCCTCGAAGACGAACCCGGCGCCGGCCTCGGTGGGCTCCAGCGTGATCACCACGTGGCCGTACTGGCCCTTGCCGCCCGATTGCCGGATGAACTTCCCCTCCACATCGGTGACCTTCTTCCGGATGGTCTCGCGGAACGCCACCTGCGGCTTGCCGACGTTGGCCTCGACCTTGAACTCCCGCTTCATCCGGTCCACCAGGATCTCCAGATGCAGCTCGCCCATGCCGGCGATGATGGTCTGCCCGGTCTCCTGATCGGAGCGTACCCGGAAGGTGGGATCCTCTTCCTGGAGCTTCTGCAGCGCGGTGGAGAGCTTGTCCTGGTCGGCCTTGGTCTTGGGCTCGATGGCGACGTCGATCACCGGATTGGGGAACTTCATCGCCTCCAGGATGATCGCCTTGTCCTCGTCGGACAGGGTATCGCCGGTGCGGGTGTCCTTGAGGCCGATGGCCGCCGCGATGTCGCCGGCGAGCACTTCCTCGATCTCGTCCCGCTTGTTGGCGTGCATCTGGAGCAGCCGCCCGATCCGCTCCTTCTTGTCCTTGGTGCTGTTGTAGACGTAGCTGCCGCTCTTGAGCACCCCGGAATACACCCGGAAGAAGGTCAGCCGGCCCACGTAGGGATCGGTGGCGACCTTGAACGCCAGCGCGGAGAACGGCTCGGCGTCGGAGGCGCAGCGCTCGATGTGGGTATCGTCGTGGAGCGGGAGGTGACCCTTGATGGGCGGAATGTCGATCGGGCTCGGCAGGTAGTCGATCACCGCGTCCAGCAGCGCCTGCACGCCCTTGTTCTTGAAGGAGGCGCCACAGAGCACCGGAACGATCGACCCTGACACCGTCGCCTTGCGGATGGCCTGCTGGATCTCGTCGTAGGACAGCTCTTCGCCGCCGAGGTACTTCTCCAGCAGCTTCTCGTCGTGCTCCACCGCCGCCTCGATCACCTCGTGCCGGGCCGCCTCGACTCGCTCGCGGTACGCCTCGGGCACCGGCATCTCGGTGAAGGTCTTGCCCAAGGTCTCCTCGTCGAAGATGACCTCGACCCGCCGCAGGACGTCGATATGGCCGGTGAACATCTCCCCCGAGCCGACCGGGAGCTGGATGGGATAGGCCTTCTTGGTGAGCCGGTCGCGGATCATGGCGAGGCAGCGATCGAAGTCCGCACCCACCCGGTCCATCTTGTTGGCGAAGATGAGCCGGGGCACGCCGTACCGGTCGGCCTGACGCCACACGGTCTCGGTCTGCGGCTCGACGCCCGCCACGGAATCCAGCAGGGTCACCGCCCCGTCGAGCACCCGAAGCGAGCGCTCGACCTCGACGGTGAAGTCCACGTGGCCCGGAGTGTCGATGATGTTGATGCGGTAGGGGGTGCCGTTCCGGTTCCAGAAGCAGGTGGTGGCCGCCGAGGTGATCGTGATGCCCCGCTCCTGCTCCTGCTCCATCCAGTCCATGGTGGCCGCGCCCTCATGGACCTCACCGATCTTGTAGTTCTTGCCGGTGTAATACAGGATGCGCTCGGTCGTAGTCGTCTTCCCGGCATCGATGTGGGCCATGATGCCGATGTTCCGATACTGTTCGAGCGGGGTCTGACGGGCCATTGCGGTCCTCTTACCAGCGAAAAAGCGGGGCGACCGAACCCACGAGTGTCGTGGTGGTCTCGCTCCGCGCGCATCCGGACCCGAGTCCTGGATGGGGAGACCCCCGGGGTCTCCTCGCGATGTCGTCCGGAAGATGAGAGGTGGAGACCCGAGGGACGGCCACATCATCCGATGTCATTTGGCGGCTGCCAAAACCGCCAAGCCGAGCAAAGCTAGCGGGTTACCTCCCGATGTCAAGCTCCTGGTGATATGGGGCGGAAACGGCGATGTCGCCTTCCCCCGCCGGATTGTCGCTTTAGGTAGTGGCAGGCCACGATCCACCCGGAGGAAGCCATGAGACGCCCAGTTCTGGCTGTGCTGATCGCAACGATCCTGGTCTTCGCGTGTCAGGCCGATTCACCCACCGCCCCAGGGTCGCCGAGCTCCGGCGGGGCGACCACGAAGACCCCCGCAGGCAACACGGCCGCGTTCGCGGGCGAGATCCCCTTGCCGTACACCGACACGGTGACCAGCAGCGTCCCCGCCTTCGAGATCAAGCAGAAGGGCGGAGGCATCGCCGGCCGATTCGAGATCACCAACCCCAACAGCGCGGCGATCGCGCTGGATGGGGTCAACGGCGGAACTGGCCATGGCTTGCTCGCCTGGAACTATGGGCTCGGGCGGGGAGCCGTAGTCATCACGTCCAACTCCAGCAATACCCTCCCCGCGCTGGACGTCAGCAGCCAGAGCCTCGGCGTCTCCTCGCCTACCAGCCCTCTGGCCGCGGCGATGGACGTCCGAGCGAACAACCCCAACTCCACCGTCCCCGCGATACAGTTCAGCTCCCTGGGTAAGGGCCCCGTCCTCACCGTGAATCACCGAGGCACCGCAGGCGCCCTGGCCGCTTTCCAGATCGCCGGGGACACCAAGATCCGTTTCAACCGCGCCGGCAAGGGATTCTTCGACGGCGGCACCCAGACTGGCGGCGCGGACGTGGCGGAGGCATTCGAGGTGGAGGGAGCCATCCATGAGTACGAGGCCGGGGACGTCCTGTCCATCTCGACCCGGAGCGATCGCAGGGTCGAGAAGTCGCGGGAGGCGTACTCGGCGCACGTCATCGGCGTCTACGCCGTCCGGCCGGGCGTGTTGCTGACCGAACGGAACATCGATGACGCCATGCACGACATGGTGCCGCTCGGCGTGATCGGGGTGATCCCCACCAAGGTTACGGCCGAGAACGGGGCGATCCGACGGGGAGACCTCCTGGTGACCGCCTCGACTCCGGGCCATGCCATGCGGGGCACTGATCGCAGCCGGATGCTCGGAGCGGTGATCGGGAAGGCACTCCAGGAGTTCTCCGGACCCGGCCAGGGCGTGATCAAGGTTCTGGTCAACGTGCGCTGAGCGGCCCCTGCGACGACGACTGACCGCCTGACCGCCTGTGTCAATCCGGGACACTGGCTCATCCCCCAGACTCGGGCACGCCCATTGCCGCCCCGGTTCCGAGTCCGCTCCAGCCAGAGGTCCCATGAGTCGAACGGTCACCATAGCCGGTTGGGGCTATGTGTTGGTCTGTGGCGTGTTCCTGGCCATCCGGCCGGGCCGCGTCGTGCCGGGAGAACCCCCCAGCCCCCCGGTACCCTTCACCGGCGACGGTGGGTCGTGGTTCGCCCAGATCAAGCCGTTCTGCAATGCCGTGGAGGTGGAAGTGCAGCAGCAGCACCTGCCGCCGCCAGCCGGCTCGGACGGGGCCGGGTACGCCGCCGCCTGCTACGCGCTCGCAGGCAAGATCGACCGCGCTCGCCAGGTGATTGACGCGCTGCCACCGGGCGACCGATCGCGTGCCGCCGGCATCGTCTTCCAGGTCGGGCATCCGGTGGCTGACGCCGGCGACGACGCCTCCGCCGGACCGATCATGCGTCTCGTAGTCGAGTACCAACCCACCAATTACATGGCGCTCTACCACGCCGGCATCTCGGAATACATGCTGGGCCACCTGGACTACGCCCAAACTCACCTGGAGCGATTCCTCGAGCTCTACCGCGCCGAGGACGGCTGGCGGTCCAACGCCAAAGAGGTGCTGGGCAGGATCCGGCGCCAATGAGCGGCGCCTATCTCTCGACCGGGGCGGTGCTGGGAAATCGCTGGGAGATCGAGCGCGAGCTCGGCCGCGGCGGCTATTCGGTGGTCTACCTGGCCCGAGACCGACAGCTCGGCACGAAGGTAGCCCTCAAGCTGCTGGTCCCGCCGCCGGCCGCGGCCGAGCTCGCTCGCGAGCGGATGCGGCGCGAGGTCCAGGCGGTGCGGGGACTCTCCCACGAGAACATCGTGGCGGTTTACGACTTCGTCGAGGAGGGGCCCTGGAGCTTTATCCTCATGGAGTACATCGCCGGGCCGGATCTCCACGTCCGGGTGCGCGAGCGCGGCGCGCTCACGGCCGACCAGGCGGTACGGCTCGGCCGCGACATCGCGGCGGCGCTCGGCACCGCTCACCGGCACGGCATCCTGCACCGCGACGTCAAGCCGCAGAATGTCCTGCTCGATCCCGACGGGCGCTACCGACTCACCGACTTCGGATCCGCCCGGCTTGACGGTCAGCTGGGCGTGACCACCACGGGTGCGCTCACGGGAACCCCGGACTACACTGCTCCGGAGATCCTGTGCGGTCGTCGAGGGGATGCCCGCTCCGACATCTATGCCCTGGGGCTCACGCTGTACTTCGCGCTCACCGGCGAACTCCCTGCTCATGAGGGCACGGACTCGGCGGATGCCGGCGCCGGCCACCACCCCCGGCAGGTAACACCCGCGATTCCCGACTGGCTCGACGACATCGTCGCCCGGGCGACCGCCGCCTCGCCCGAAGACCGCTTCCCGACCGCTTCCGCGTTCGACCAAGCGCTCTCGCTGTCAGTGGCCGACACGCCCTCACCCACCCCCCGATGCCTGCTCTGCAGCGGACCCGATCCGCTTGGCCTCGGGCTCTGCCCGGCATGCGGTGGTGACGGAGAGTCGTCCGATTCGCTGGTCTATCTCCAGCGCCTCCCGCACGAGGCGCGGGTGGCAGCTGAGAGCCGGCTCACTAGCGTGCTGCCCGCAGTCGCTGCCGAAGCGCGATCGGCGATCCGAGGAGAACGACCGCTGTTCCGGGCATCGACCGAAGGTGCCGAGCGGATTGTCGAGGTGCTGGCGCGGCGGGACCTCCCGGCACGGGTGGTGTCGGCCAGATTGGTTCTGACCGAGCTGCCGGTAGGATTCTTTCTCATGCTGTCCGCCGTGGTGGTCGCGGGGACCGCCGCTGGTATCCAAGCGGCTCCCACACTCCGGTGGGTGACGCCGCTTTTTGCCGGCTTGCTGGTGGTGAGCGCCCGTCGGGTAGCCGCGACACCGTTGGTCTCACCCCGAGTGCGAGCCACGGAACTACCGGCCGAGGTTGCCCGACCTTTGCTCTCGACCCTGGCCGAGCTGCCGCCGGGGACGGCGCGCGATCTCCTGGCCGATCTCACACGCATGGGGCAGAGCCTCTATGCCCGCCTGCGGCGCTCCGGCGACACGGGGAGCTCCGCCACCGTGCTGGGCGAGCTGCTGGTCGCATCCGCTTCCGCCGCCTCCGATCTGGCGCTGCTGGACGCGAACCTGGGACGGTTCGAGCGGCAGCGCGAACGGCTTGCGGCGCGGCCCTCGGGCTCGATGGACGCGCTCGGCCGCTGTGAGCGGGCTCGCGATGCCCTGGTGCAGCGGCTGCTCGAGGCCATGACCGTGCTGGGACAGCTCCAGGGGCAGACGGCCGATCTGGCGGCGGCCGAATCAGGGTTGGCCGATTCGATCACGGAGCTGCGGGCGGAAGCGGAGGCCCGCGCGGCGGCGGCGAAAGAGATCGAAGCACTGCTCGGCGCGCCGGATCGGCGGAGGGGTGGAACGGCGGAACTGCGGTAGAGCAAACGAAGAGGCCCGGGCATTTCACCGGGCCTCGATGCTACTCCGCCGTTCCGCCGCTCGCTACCAGCGATAGTGGGCGAACGCCCGGTTGGCCTCGGCCATGCGGTGGGTGTCTTCCTTCTTCTTGATCGTGTTCCCCTCGCCCTTGGACGCGAGGATCAGTTCGGCCGCGAGCCGCTCGGCCATCGTCTTCTCGGTGCGCGCGCGGGCGAAGGAGATCAGCCAGCGCATCGCCAGCGCGGTGCGCCGGTCGGGGCGAACCTCCACCGGCACCTGGAGCGACGCGCCGCCCACCCGGCGGCTCTTCACTTCCAGCGTGGGCTTGGAGTTGTTCACCGCCTGCTTGAAGACCGCGACCCCGGGCTGCCCGGTGCGCTCCTCGATCAGGTCCATGGCCGAGTAGAAGATCCCCTCCGCCACGCTCTTCTTGCCCTCGAACATCAGGTTGTTGACGAACTTGGACACCGTCTGGCTGTCGTACCGCGGATCCGGCGGCACCGGCCGCTTCACCGCCTTATTGCGCCGGCTCACTTCTTCCCTCCCGCTTCCTTGGGCCGCTTAGCGCCGTACTTGGAGCGGCTCTGCCGCCGATCGTTCACCCCCGCCGAGTCCAGCGTGCCGCGCACGATGTGATACCGCACGCCCGGGAGGTCCTTCACTCGGCCACCCCTGATGAGCACGATCGAGTGCTCCTGAAGATTATGGCCCTCTCCCGGGATGTACGCCGTGACTTCGAAGCCGTTCACCAGCCGGACACGCGCCACCTTGCGGAGCGCCGAGTTCGGCTTCTTCGGGGTGGTGGTGTAGACCCGGGTGCACACGCCGCGCTTCTGCGGATTGGAGCGAAGGGCGGGCGCTTTGTCTTTCGCTTCGACGTCTTTCCGGCCGCGCCGGATGAGCTGATTGATGGTCGGCATAACCCTGGAGCTGAGGAACGGTTCGCCCGGTTCGGGCACAGATCGCCAAATGTAGAAGTCCAATGGGGTTGGGTCAAGCGGGGCCGGGCGAAGTAGCCTGCTGGGGTCAGGGCGACACGTCCCCGTCGCGCGCCAGCACCCGCTTCACGTTCGGCTCCCTGGATCGGCCGATCCGGCCGGATTCGCTGAAGAACATGCTGGGCGGCTCGTGCGCGGCCCCCATCTCGCGCACCACCTTGCCCAGCAGACGGCGCAGGGCGGTGAGCTCGGTCCGACGGAGGCTGCCGAGCCCTTCGATCAACCGCACCTGCGCCGGCACCGGAGCGCGGGCCACCAGTCGCCGCCCCGCCGCGGTCAGGCTGAGCTCCCGCCGGCGGCCGTCATCGGGGGCGCGGCGGCGACTCACCAGTCCCTGGGCCGCCAGCCGGCGGACGACCACCGACACCGAGCTCTGATCGGTGTAGGTCCGCGCCGCCAGCTCGTTCACCGACGCAGCGGGCCGGTCGGCGAGCTGCTGGAGCACGAAGAGCTGGGCGCTCCCGATGCCCAGCTGGCGCTCGCTCTGGCCGGCCGAGCGCCGGAGCACGCGGAGCATTCGCCGGATGGAGTCCAGTGTTCCGGCCAGATCGGGTCGGGACTGCGGAAGGGTCCGCATCGGGTCTCGCGAGCGGGGCCGGGACAATTCCATGGGACCCCATATATTATAGGGGTGACCATGGAGACGCACTCCTTGAACGCCGTCCTCAGGGGCTTCGGCGCCCGGCCCACCTCGGCACTAGTCGTGGTGGAGCGTTTGACCGGGTCCCAGCGGGTGCGCCGCGCCGCGGCCGTGGCCGGTCTGGGGCTGGTGGCGGCGCTGATCGCCCTTCCGATTCCCGTGGTCCACTTCGCCCTGGTCCCGGGATCTCTCCTTCTGGGCCTGGTGATGGGCAGCCTGCGGCTGACTCAGCGGGAGATTTTCCGCGCCGCCGAGGGCCCCTGCCCCTTCTGCGGCACCCGGCAACGGCTTGGCCTTGCCGGCAAGTCCTTCCACCTGCCCCGCCGGGTCCATTGCACCTCCTGTGGGAGGGAGCTGGACCTGGAATCGCTCTAGCCTGCCGCCTTTTGCCTTTGGGCTTGGCGTTTTGACAGGCGAGCCCCACCCAACCCCATTGCCAGCCTCCGCTTAGAGTCCCGGGAACGACGGCCCCGTCCTTGCCTTTTCGCCCGGCGCCGGATGGCCTGTCCGGCTGCAACCCCGTCGTGCGGAGTCCGTCGTGCACCTGTCGCGCATTCTCGCTGCTCTCGTCGCGCTCGCCGTTGTCGGTTGGGGCACCACCGCTGCCCAGGCGGCACCGTGGAAGCCGTACACCGAGGTGACCAGCGGGGCCGATGGGGGAAGCGGGATCTTCTCCATTTATCACAAGCGCGATCAGGTCCTCCTCGGCCTCACCCCCGAGCAATTCGATCGCGACTATCTGCTGGTGACCCAGCTGTCGCAGGGCATCGGTGAGCTCGGGCTCGACGGCGGCACCTCCATGCGCTCGGATCTGATCCGTTTTCACCGACAGGGAGACCGGGTCGAGCTCTGGGTGGTGAACCCCCGCTTCGTGGCTCCGGCCGGCTCGCCGATGGCGCGAACGGTGGACCACTCCTTCGGTCATTCGGTGGCCTGGTCCTTCGCGATCGCTACGGTGCGCGAGCCGGGAGAGACCCAGGTGCTGGTGGACCTGACGCCCTTTCTGCTCTCCGATTGGGCCGACGTCGCCAACACGCTCCAGAACGCGGCTACCCAGCGGAAGGTCTCCGCCACGATCACCCAGGACGGCCAGCGCTCCAGTCTTCAGGAGTTGCGGCTCTTCCCGACCAACCTCGAGGCAGAGGTCAGGCTCACCTTTCAGAGCCCGCGCAACCTGGGGCTGGAGACGGTCTCCGATTACCGCTCGATCCCGGTGGGCGTCCACTACTCGCTGCTGGAGCTGCCCGCCACCCCGATGCGGCCCCGCTACGCGGACGAGCGGGTGGGCTACTTCATCTCGGCGTTCAAGGATTTTTCCCGCGACACGGCGGAGACGTTCTTCGTTCGCTACGTGAACCGGTGGCGGCTGGAGAAGCGGGAGCCGGGAGCCACCTCGAGCGAGCCGGTACGGCCGATCACCTATTACATCGACCACACGGTGCCGCTGGAATGGAGGCCCTACGTCCGGGCCGGCATCCTGGAGTGGAACCGCGCCTTCGAAGAGGCGGGATACCGCGGGGCGATCCAGGCCCTGGACGCGCCGGACGACTCGGTCTACAGCGCGGCCGATGCGCGGTACTCGACCGTCCGCTGGACCGCCACCAACCGATCGGTCTACGCGGTCGGCCCCACCAACGTGGATCCCCGAACCGGCGAGATTCTCAACGCCGACATCCTGATTTCCGCCTCCTGGATCCAGACCTGGCGCGGCGAGTCGCGCGAGTACACCTCGCCGTTTGCCTCGGTGGAGTCCGCCTTCGCGGCCGATTCGATGCTGGTGGTCGGTACGGACCCGTCGCTCTTCTGCCGTTTCGGCGAAGGGCTGGAGCGGCAGGGGACGCTCGCGCGCGCCCTGCTCGCGGCCCGGCGCGTGATGCCGGCTGGAACCGGGGCCCCGCGGGAATTCATCGGCCAGGCACTCAAGGCTCTGGTGATGCACGAGGTGGGACACACGCTCGGACTGCGTCACAACTTCCGCGGGTCCGCCGGCGTCACCCTGGATGAGCTCGCCGATCCCTCCCATGCCGAACGGCACGGTCACGGCGTGTCGGTCATGGATTACACGCCGCCCGCGCTGTCGCTCGACCCCCGGCGGCAGGGTCTCTTCTACTCGCCCACCATCGGCAGCTACGACCGCTGGGCCATCACCTACGGCTACGCCGATGCCGGCGAGACTGCCGGACTGCGGGCGCGCAGCAGCAAGGGCGCGGCTGGGGACGGGTCGGGGTGGACGCCAGACCTCGAGATCAATGCCCTCAAGGCCATTGCCTCGCGCGCGGCGGAGCCCGGAAACCTGTATGCCAGCGACGAGGACGCGGGATTCGGCGCGGCCGGCCTGGACCCCACGGTCTCCCGCTACGACATGACCGACGACCCTCTGGGCTGGGCCCGCGAGCGAGTGACCTTGATCGACCGATTGTTCGACTCGCTGGAGACCCGGGTGGTGGCTCCCGGACAGGGCTATGGGCGGCTGCGGGCTGCGTTCACCGATCTGTTGTCGGACCGCTGGTACGCGCTGCTGGTGAGCACCAAATACCTGGGCGGAGCCACCATCGCTCGCGACCACCGGGGGGATCCCGACGCCCGACCCGCGATCACCACCGTGCCGGCCGACCGCCAGCGAGAAGCCCTCGCTTTCATCGCCGATGGCGGCTTCGGTGAGCGTGCCTACCGGTTCCGTCCCGAGCTGTTGACTCGATTGGCGCCGGAGCGGTGGATGCACTGGGGCTCGTCCCCGGCGGCCCAGGGTCGGGCCGACTTCCCGCTCCACGACTGGGCCCTGGCCCAGCAGGGCTCCCTGCTCAACCAACTGCTCGATCCGCTCGTGCTCTCCCGGATCCGGGACGCCGAGCTGCGTGCTGTGCCGGGAGAAGAGACCCTCGGCATTCCGGAGCTCTTCGGCACACTTACCCAGGCCATCTGGGCGGAGCTGGGGCTGCGTCCCGGCGGCCGGCAAGGTACCGCGCGCAGCATCGGGTCGGTGCGGCGCGATCTCCAGAGGCTGCACCTCAATGCCATGGTCCGCATGGTGGTGAACCCCGCGCCCGCTACACCCGAGGACGGCCGCGCCCTCGCCCGGGCCGCGCTGGTGGATCTCGAGGAGCGGCTGGCTCACGCCCTCGACGACGACCGCGCGGGACTCGACCTGTACACCCGCGCCCACCTGGCCGACTCCCGCGAGCGCATCGTCCGCGCCCTCGAGGCGCCGATGATCCAGACTCCAACCGCCATCCGGTAGACCGGAACGACGACCATGCCCTCCGCCGATCCTTCGCCCCTCATGCTGACCGCGCTCTACCTGGCGGGCATCCTCAGCGGCTATGCCATACTGACCGCGCCCGAGGAGTGGCAGCGCGCCTGGCAAACCGTGCGGGAGGTCTGGACCCGCCGACGCCGGGGGTAGCCTCCCGCCCGGGGGTGGGTAACCTTCCCGCATGACAGGAAGCGGCACCGCCCCCTCCCCACCACTCCTCGTCCGAGGGCTCCGCAAGCGATATGGCGACGTGGTCGCGGTCGACGGGCTGGATCTCGAGATCCGGTCCGGCGAGTGCTTCGGCCTCCTGGGACCCAACGGCGCCGGCAAGACCACCACCATCGAGATCTGCGAAGGCCTGAACGAGGCGGACGAAGGCGAGGTGCTGGTCCTCGGGCGCCGCTGGGGCCGGCACGATCGCGAGCTCCGGGAACTGCTGGGGATCTCCCTTCAGGAAACTCAGTTCTCCGAGAAGCTCACCGTCGAGGAGACGATCCGACTGTTTCGGAGCTTCTACCGCCAGGGCCCTTCGCCCGAATCGGTCATCGCCACCGTCCAGCTCCAGGAGAAGCGGACCGGACGGGTGGGACAGCTCTCCGGCGGCCAGCGGCAGCGCCTGGCCCTGGCCTGCGCGCTGGTGGGCGACCCCGCCCTGCTCTTCCTCGACGAGCCGACCACCGGCCTCGACCCGCAGTCGCGCCGGCAGCTGTGGGAGGTGATCGAGCGCTTCAAGGCCGCCGGGCGGGCCATCCTTCTGACCACTCACTACATGGAAGAGGCCGAGCGCCTGTGCGACCGGGTCGCCATCGTGGAC
The DNA here is from genome assembly GCA_036556625.1 of Gemmatimonadales bacterium. GTDB lineage: Bacteria > Gemmatimonadota > Gemmatimonadetes > Gemmatimonadales > GWC2-71-9 > CAVVWJ01. The sequence continues at coordinate 19,118 of DATBJC010000150.1, read as the reverse complement.
CACGGCCGGGTGATCGCTCTGGGCACTCCGCGCGAGCTGGTGGCCTCGCTCAGCGCCGAGCACGTGGTGGAATTCTCGATCGGCGAGAGCGGGCTGCTGGACGAGGGCGCCCTGGGAGCGGTCGAAGGCGTCGAGTCCGCGGTCCGGCGGGACGGCGTCTATCGGATCCGGGTAGCCGAGTTGCACCGGACCGTGCCCGGACTGCTGCTGGAGCTCCGCCGGCAGGGCCTCCAGCTCACCGAGCTGCGCACCCATTCCGCCTCGCTGGAGGACGTGTTCGTCGAGCTCACCGGGAGACATCTGCGTGACGAGTGAGATCGTGGGCTGGCGCAGTCACCCACTGGTGCAGCTCACGCTGGTCCGATACCGGGAGTTCTTCCGGGAACCGGAGGCGGTCTTCTGGGTCTTCGTCTTCCCGGTGCTGCTGACGGCCGGCCTCGGCATCGCGTTTCGCAACCAGGCTCCGGAGCGGACGCCGGTGGCGGTGGTGGAGCGCGGCGCGGCCTCGCGGGCCGTGCTGGAGGCGCTGGGCCGCAGCCCGGATATCCTGGCCAGCCTTCAGTCCGACTCGGCGGCGAGCGCCGCCCTCCGCACCGGCAAGGTGGCGCTGGTGGTCGTGCCCGGGAACGGCACTCACACCGTGGAATACCGCTTCGACGAGGAACGGCCGGAGAGCCGGACGGCTCGACTGCTGGCGGACGATGCGCTCCAGCGGGGCGCGGGACGTGGCGACCCGGTGCCGGTACGAGATCGCCAGGTGAGTGAGCCGGGGTCCCGCTACGTGGATTTCGTGGTGCCCGGACTGCTGGGGATGAATCTCATGGGCAGCGGGATCTGGGGTCTGGGATTCGCCATCGTGGATGCCCGGCGCAAGAAGCTTCTCAAGCGGCTTATCGCGACCCCGATGTCCCGCACCCAGTTCCTGGCGTCCTTCGTGCTGTCCCGGCTCACGATGCTGGTGATCGAGGTCGGGGTGCTCCTCGGGTTCGCGCTCGTCGCGTTCGGGGTGCCGCTCCGCGGCTCGGTAGCGACACTGTTGGCTATCTGCCTGCTGTCCGCCCTCTCGTTCGGCGCGCTGGGACTCCTGATCGCTTCCCGGGCCCGCACGGTGGAAGGGGTATCGGGACTGATGAACCTCGTCATGCTCCCGATGTGGATCTTCTCCGGTGTCTTCTTCTCCGCGTCCCGATTCCCGGACGCCCTTCAGCCCTTCATTCAGGCGCTGCCGCTCACGGCGGTGATCGACGCACTGCGGGCGAACCTCCTGGAGGGCGCCGGCTGGAGCCGTCTTGGCCCCGAGGTAGGGATCATCACCGCCTGGCTGGTAGTGAGCTTCCTGCTGGCGGTGCGGCTGTTTCGCTGGCGCTGATGTGCAACAGCTGAGACCGATTGCATCCGATCGAACTCCTGAAGCCGGAACCATTTACCCGATTGGGACCCGGCTCCAGCTGGAGCCGGTTGCTGGCTCGGATCGTGCGTCAGGGTACCCCGATCGCTGGTGGGGAGCACTGCGTTGATGCACTGAGGATCCTCCATGTACCTCGTCGAGCTCGAGCCCGGTCGCGAAGAGTTATACCCATCGGTCGAGGCCCTCGCGTCGGCCATCCGGCGCGGTGACATCGGGCCGGAGGCGCGGATCTACCACCGCGCTTCTTCCACCTGGCTCTCGATCACAGTCCACCCGGCCTACAAGAAGCTCGCCGCTCGGCAGGCGGAGGCGACGCCTCCTCCCCCGGCTCGGAGACGGTGGTCCTTTTTCGGCATCGAGCCCCTCCGCCACGCCAAGCTTCTGATCCGGATCCTGCCCAACTAGCCGCTTCCATCCGGTTGCGGCTTGACAGCCGCGACCGGACTCCGAACATTGCCGGTACAGTGAAACGCCATTTCAAATCTGCGTCGGTCCGGCGCGTCGCCGGCACGCAGGCCGTGGTCCGCGCGTTGCGCATTCTGCGCGCGTTCAGCGACGTGCGTCCGGAGTGGAGTCTCGCCCATCTCTCGCGCGAGCTCGGGCTCAGCAAACCGACCGCCTTCCGGCTTCTGCTCGCGCTGGAACACGAGGGCCTGGTGGTGCGGCAGGAGGTGGCGGGCGTCTATCGGCTGGGGCCCGCCGCGATCGAGCTGGGGGCCCGCGCGCAGCGCGCGAACAGTGTGGCCAGCGCGGCCCGTCCGGAGCTGGAGGCCCTCACCCGCGCCACCGGGGAGACCTCCAGCGTCGAGGTGCTGGTCGGAGAGGACACCCTGATCCTGGACGAAGTCCAGGGGGGCCACCTCATCGGCACCTCGCCCAGCGTGGGCACGCGGTGGCCGGCGCACGCGACCTCCACCGGGAAAGTCCTGCTCGCCGCGGCGGTCGAGCAGGACGGCGATTTCGTCCGACGGATGGCGCGACGGGCCGGCGGCCGGCTGCGCGGGCTCACCTCTTCGACGATCCGCTCGCCCTCCCGGCTGAGCGTCGAGCTGTCCCGAGTGTCCAAGCAGGGCTTCTCGACCGCTACCGGCGAGCTGGAGGCGGGCTACGTCGCCGTGGGAGCCCCGGTCCGGCGGCACGACGGGAGCATCGTCGCCGCCATCTCGCTGGGCGGCCCCAGCACACGATTCACCGCGGCCCGGCTGCCGGGACTGATCAAGGCGGTGCGGGAATCCGCCGCGCGGGTCTCGCAGCGGCTCGGATGGGAGCCGACACAGGCGTTTCCCCACTCCAGACGCAGGGCATCCTAGCCGTATACAGGTCGACAGCAACATGAACCGCAGCTCCCGTTGGATCACCGCGGCGGCCCTGCTGGCACTGGCGCCGACGGCGTCCTCTCCAACCGATGGTCCGCGCCCCAAGGGATCGCTGGTGATCGTCGGGGGCGGCTCACGTACCGACGAGATGATGCGCCGGTTCGTGGAGCTCGCGGGCGGCCATGGCCGGGCTCGGGTCGCGGTGGTGCCCATGGCGAGCGAGGAGGCCGCCGCGTCCGGCCGCGAGCTCGCGGCCGAGCTCGACAGCCTGGGCGCGAACACGCTGGTATTCCTGGTGGACAGCAGCCAGGCGGAGTCGGAGGCCGCCGTGCGGCGGCTCGACTCCGTGACCGGCATCTGGTTCGGCGGCGGCGATCAGGCCCGGCTCACGCGCGCGCTGGGCGGGACCGCGTCGCTCCGCGCGATGCATCAGCGGTACCGCGATGGCGCGGTGGTGGGTGGCACCTCCGCCGGCGCGGCGATCATGTCCGATTCGATGATCACCGGCAACCAGTCTCCGCCTGGCGACACCACCGGCTACTACGGCGACGAGTTCCCCGCTATCGCCCGGCACCGGATCCAGGTGACGCCCGGGCTGGGGTTCCTGCCCGAGGCGATCGTGGATCAGCACTTCATCCGCCGGGAGCGCCACAACCGGCTGTTGAGCGCGGTCCTGGAGCGGCCGACGTTGATCGGCGTCGGCATCGACGAGAGCACCGCGCTGGAGGTCGGTCCGGACGGGCGATGGAAGGTGATGGGCGAAAGCGAAGTGATGGTGTACGACGCGCGACAGGCGCGGGTCGCGGTGCTGGGAGGCGTACAACTCGGCGCCACCGGTGTCCGCGTTCATCTCCTGCCGCGGGGCAGCACTTACGATCCGAAGAGCGGGCGGGGCACCATCCCAGCCCGGTAGCAGGCACCCACGATTTTCCTGGGGGAGCGCATGCATCGACCTCGATCCGTCCGGTTGGTTTTCGCCATCATCGGCTTCCTCCTCTTCGGCCCCGTGGCGCGAGCAGCGGCCCAGAACGGCTCGATCCGGGGCACCGTGACCGATTCCAGCACCCAGGCGCCGGTGCAGGGCGCGCTGGTGACGGTGGTGGGCACCGCCCATCGGGCCGAGACCAACACCAGCGGCAGGTATGTGATCAGCGGGATCTCCCCCGGCAGCGTGGTGATTCGGGTTCAGATGATCGGCTACGTACCGGCTGAGCGGTCGGTGATGGTCCCCGCGGGTGGGGAGACCCCCGCCGACTTCATTCTGATACCTGGAGTCGCCCAGCTCGAGGAGATCGTGGCCGTGGGGTACGGCACGGAGGTACGCGGGGAGCTCAGCACCGCGGTGTCCTCGGTCAGTGCCGAGGAGATCGAGGGGCAGCCGATCGCCAGCATCGACGGAGCGCTCCAGGGCAAGGCTCCCGGAGTCCAGGTGACCCAGAACGCAGGCAACCCCGGGAATGGGATGAGTATGCGGATCCGGGGCGCGGCGTCCGTCTCCGCCTTCAACGATCCGCTGTTCGTGGTGGACGGCGTCCCCATGATCGCCGAAGACATCTCCCAATTGGGCCTGGGCGGACAGGGTATCAACGCGATCACCGGCCTCAGCACCAACGACATCGACCGGGTCGACGTGCTCAAGGATGCGGCCGCCACGTCGATCTACGGCTCCCGCGGCTCCAACGGAGTGGTGCTCATCACCACCAAGCGCGGTACGGAAGGACGGTCCACCCTCAGCTTCAACAGCTTCGTGGGAACCCAGTCGGCCTCCCGGAGGCTCGAGCTGCTCAACGCGACCGAGTATCTCGAGTTCTTCAACGAGAGCGCGGAGAACGACGAACTGGGCCCCGATTTCTACGGCGTGGTCGGGGTGGACGACAGCGTCACCACCGACTGGCAGGACGCCATGCTCCGGTCCGCGCCGGTGAGCAACGCCGAGCTGGCGCTCAGCGCCGGCGACCAGCGGCTCCGGTACCGGCTCTCGGGCAACTGGTACGACCAGGGCGGCATCGTTCTGGGCTCGGGCTACCGGCGGATCGGTGGCCGCCTCAACCTCGACTTCAATCCGTCCGACCGCCTTGGCTTCAGCACCTCGCTCGCGGTGACCGGCGATCGCAACAACCGAGTGGAGAACGATGGAAGCCTGGAGGGCATCGTCACCAACGTAGTGGGAGAATCACCGCTGACTCCCGTTCTCCTTCCGAACGGCGAGTTCACCGGCGTGGATGACGGCCTGACATACCCCAATCCCATCGCCCTCGCCACACTCAACTCGGTGCGGGCCCGCTCGACCACCATCCTCGGCAACGTCGAGGGTCGGTTCCGGATCATCCCGACCCTCCAGCTGACCAGTCGTGTCGGGTTGGACCTGGTGAACCTCCGCGAAGACCAGTTCCAGTCACAGCGAGTGAACGGCAGCGAGGCGGGCGGTCTCGGCGGCATCGCCAAGAGCGGCTACTCCACCGCTGACAAATACGTGGTGGACAACTTCCTGACATTGCTTCCCGATCTCGGCACCCGCCACGAGCTCGAGGTGACGGGTGGTGGGAGCGTGGAGCTGAGCCGCCGCGAGCTCAACTTCGTCCGCGGCGAGGGGTTCAGCAGTGACGCCTTCACCCAGGTGGGGGACGCGGCACGGATCGCGGACGGAGATCAGACCAATAGTCGAAACAACCTGATCTCCTTCTTCGCCCGGGGCAGTTACACCCTGGACCGGAAGTACATCCTGGGCGCCGGCATCCGGACCGACGGCTCCTCCCGCTTCGGCGACAACAACCGCTGGGGCACCTTCCCTTCGGTCTCGGCGGCCTGGGTGATCAGCGAGGAGCCATTCCTCAAGGGCAGGTTCTTCGATTTCCTGAAGCTCCGAGGGAGCTACGGACTGACCGGCAATCAGGCCATCGACGACTATCCGTTCCAGGCGCTCATCGACGACGCCAACTACGGCGATACCCCCGGCGCGGCCCCGTTCACCTTGGGCAACCCCGACCTCAAATGGGAATCCACCAAGCAATTCGACGTGGGTGTCGACCTGGCAACCTGGCGTGGCAGGGTGAGCGCGAGCTTCGATTACTACGAGAAGCGCACCAACGATCTCCTGGTGGATCGCCCGGTCTCCGGCACTTCGGGATTCACCAGCGTCTTCGATAACGTGGGCAACATGCTCAACAAGGGTTGGGAGCTGAGCCTGACCACGGTGAACATCGACTCCCGACAAGCCGACGGCTTCCGCTGGACCACCACCCTGAACCTGGGCGTCAACCGGAACCGGATCACCGCATTGTTCGACGATCAGCCGTTCAACGGCGGCGTGCGCGACATCAACCGGGTTGAGGTGGGACAGCCGCTCGGCGCTTTTCAGACCCTGCGCTTCCTTGGTGTCGATCCCGAGACCGGCGAAGCCATCTTCGACGACATCAACGGCGATGGGTCGATCGATTCGGAAGACGAGACTATCGTCGGCAACCCCCATCCGGACTATACCGGCGGCTTCACCAGCACCTTTACCTACAAGGGATTGGATCTCACCGGGTTCCTGGTGTTCAGCCAGGGCAACGACGTCTTCAACGCGATGCGGATCTTCAGCGACAACGGCGCCTGCTCCTTCGACAATCAGTTCCGCGACGTGCTGCGGCGCTGGCGCCAGCCGGGCGATGTGACCGACGTGCCGCGTGCCAGCTTCAATTGCGAGTCGGGAGCCGACGTCATTTCCAGCCGCTACATCGAGGACGGATCCTACTGGCGGCTCCAGGACCTCACGCTTGGCTACCGGCTGCCGGAGCGCTGGGCCGGCGCCCTCGGCTTCAGCAACGCCCGGTTCTACGGCTCGGTGCGGAACCTGTTCACCATCAGCGACTACAGCGGCTACTCGCCGGACGTGAACAGCAACGGCTCGTTCTCCACCTTCGAGCTGGGGACAGACTTCTACGCCTATCCCCAGGCCCGCACCTGGACCTTCGGCGTCCAGGCCCTCTGGTAACCACCACCGATCACCGCACGGGAGCCTCGTGATGCGTATTCGTTTCGCCGTCGCCTTCGCGCTGATCGGGTCGCTGGTCGGCTGCAGCTCGATTCTGGATCAGGAACCGACCGGGCAGGGGCCTGCCGAGGACGCGATCATCAACGCCCAGGGTGCGCGCGCCGCCCTCGCGGGCGCCTATGCCGGCCTGCAGAGCGACTCGTACTACGGCGGGGATTTCGTCTTCTTCGGCGACCTGCCGAGCGACAACGCCGACCACACCGGCACTTTCACCTCATACGGGCAGGCCGATGACAATCAGTTCCGGGCCGACAATGCCACCGCCTACGACATCTGGGCGGCGATCTACGACCCGATCAATCGGGTCAACAACATCCTGCTGAAGGTGCCGGCGCTGACCGATCTCGACGAGACGGAGAAGAACGAGATCCTCGGCGAGGCATTCTTCCTCCGCGCGCTGCACTATCACAATCTGGTCAAGCTCTACGGCGACGTGCCCATCCGGCTGGTCCCGGTGAATAATCTGGACGAGGCCGCGGACGCGGTGCGCGCCCCCGTGGCCGAGGTCTACACCCAGATCCTGTCCGACCTGGATCAGGCCGGCACCCTTATTACCGACCCCGATCCCACCGATGCAGACACCACCACGCGGGCGACCGTAGTGGCGGTGTCCGCGCTCCGGGCCAGGGTGCAGCTGTACCGGGGAGACTACGCGGCGGCGTTGACCAACGCGGATGCGGTGATCGCCGCGGGCCGCGCTCTCGCTCCTGCTTTCAGCGACCTGTTCGATGCCGAGGGGCAGGACACCGACGAGGACATCTTCAAGGTCCTGTTCAACGCCCAGCAGTTCAGTCTGGAAGGCTTCTACTACACCGCCGCGGACTTCGACGGCCGGGGCGAGCTGGCGCCCTCCCAGAATCTCATCGACGCCTTCGAGCCGGACGATGCCCGCCTGGCATGGTCCATCTTCGTCGGCGACGACGTGATCTCCGGGTCAAAGTGGGCCACCACGATTGGCGCGGAGGACATGCACGTCATACGGTTCGCCGAGGTTCTGCTGATCAGGGCCGAGGCATTGGCGAGACAGAACGACCTGGTCGGCGCGGTGGACACCTATAACCAGCTTCGAGCCCGGGCCGGGCTTGCGGCACACACGCTCGGAGCCGAGGTGACTACCCAAGCCGATGTCCTTGCCGCGATCGAACTGGAGCGCCGGCGGGAACTGGCCTTCGAGGGCGACCGCTGGCCCGACCTGGTCCGCACCGGCCGTGCGGTGGAAGTCCTGGGCATTCCCGAGTTCCAGACTCTGTTCCCGATCCCCCAGGCGGAGATCGACGTGGCACCCGGACTCACCCAGAACCCGGGGTACTGAAGCGAAGGAGCTGGCGAGGCGCTTTCCAAACTGACCTTGAGGAGTCCGCGCGGCCCGGTAGATTTTCGCGCATGAAACATGCGTCGTCTAGCGGCGGCTCTGACTCCGAGGAAAAGAGCTTGCACGGCTACCTGGTCGAGGTAACGCCGGGACGTGAGTTGCTCTATCGGACGCCGTGGGCGTTCCGCGAGGCCATGCGGATCGGCCAGATCACGGCAGAATCCCGGATTTTCCACCGGGCGACATCCCAGTGGATCTCGATCACGGAACACCCTGAGTATCGGAAGTTCATCAGCGCGCGTGCCCCTTTTTCCCCGCCTGTGATCAATCCGGGGCCGGCGGCCCCGGCGGGCGGGAGCTCGAGTCCGACCCGTCCGGCGGATGCGAGACCAGCTCCGGCGCCAACGCCTCCGATCTCCCACAAGGCCGCGAGGATCTACCAGCGAATGACCTCCGGCCTGACGGAGCTCAAGCGCCGCCTGGAAACGGCCAAGCCGAAGCGTTCAGCGCCGCAGCCTCCGCCGCGGGGCACGCCCTCCCCCCCGGCACGTGCACCGGCCTCGAAGCCTGGTCCTCGTGAAGCTTCCAAAGCGGCGAAGACGCCTCCCCCGGCGGAGGAAGCCGGCCCGGCTCCCCAGTCTCCCCCCGAGCAGAACGGTCCTCGCAAGCGCTGGACTTTTTACCCCTAAGTCTTCGGCTCCCAACGAGTAGCGCCGGCAACCGTCCCGCATATCGCACGAGCGGGCCGGGCAGCCAGCCTGCGACGTCGGCGGAACCTCATAGCATACAACAACTTGGCTAGGTGGCCTGACCCGGCGCGCGTCTTGCCCTCCACAGGGGAATGCCCTGGGACTGACTGCAGGCTTGCCAGGACGCTGTCAGCCGGGGAAAGGGGGGAATCGCGCGGAGGGGACTACCGCCACGAGGGTGATGCCACATGTCGGCGTCGGGTTCCATCAGGACTGGATCTCAGCCCGCACCCAACCTGATTCCCGGGGAGCGGGTAACGCTCGCCCGGGATCTCTCGGACTTGCTGGTCGAGTTCTCCCTCGCCCTGGGGCACCAATCCGCCTACCCGCAAGGTCATCCGGTGCTGGTCGCCGCGGCGCAGCGCCTGACCCATGCCCTGGCCGGCGTCCTCGCCGGTCGGAGCACCCTCACCCTCGGCATCGCCAAGCGTCAGTTCGTCATCGACGGGGTGACCACCGACCCCGGGAACGGGCTTCTCGGCAACCTGGCCCAACGATTCCACCGGCACCGCGTCGCTGCTCTCCGCTTCGAGCGCGGCATCACGCAGAGCGAGATCACCAGCCTTCTGGCCGCGGTCGGCACCGATCCGCGGCGGGAACCGGGCCCCCTGGGACTGCAACCGGAAAGCGCGCGAACCTGGTCCAACGCGGAAGTCTATCCCGCCCAGTATAGCCGTCTGGAGCTGTCAGACGGCCCAACAGCAGACGCCGAGAACGAGAGCGGAACCGAGGTCCAGCTGTGGCTCGAACTGGCCCGGGCGGCACTGCCTGACGGCGCGGAGACGGACCTTGCCGGCAGCAGCCATCCCGGCGTGCTGGCCGCGGCCATCAATCACCGAATCCGAGAGGTCAGCTACGACCAGACGGTCGTCAGCTACCTGGTCCGGGTGGCGGAGGAAGTGGCCGTAGGCGAGACGGTGGAGCAGGCCTGGCTCCGGCGCCGTCTCTCGCGCCTTATCTCCTCCCTCGACCCCGCGGCGCTCGAGCGGCTGCTCGAGGTAGGCGGCAACGAGGTCCATCGGCGGAGACTGGTGCTCGCCGCCTCGCAGACGCTCGCGGCCGACGCGGTGCTGAAGGTCGTACAGGCGGCGGGTGAGTCTTCCAGCCGCAACATCTCGGACAGTCTGATGCTGCTGCTGGGCAAGCTGGCGCAGCACGCCGAATCGGGAGAAGCCGAAGTCGCCCCAGCAGCGGACACGGCGCTGCGGGAGAATGTCGGACGGCTGGTGTCCGACTGGGACCTGGAGGATCCCAACCCCGAGGCCTATGCCTCGGTGCTTCAGCACATGGTGCGGAGCAGTCGAGGCCACACGGTGGGAAGCTCGTCGGCGCCCATCCTCGACCTCGAGCCGGAAGCGGTGCTGCGCATCGGTCTGGAGCTGGGAGAGATGGGTCCACGGGTCCATGTCGCTGCGGAGCGTCTGGTGGCGGAGGGGAAGACCCGGCTGCTGACCGAGCTGCTGGAGGGCGCGGCCCAGGCCGGGGCCCAGACCGACGCGATCTGGGGACGGGTCGTCTCTACCGATCTGCTCGCCCGCGAGCTGGCCAAGCAGCCGGTGGATTTCACCGTGGTGGGTGCACTGGTGGCTCGGCTCAAGGGCGACGCCAGCGAGGCGTTGCTGGATGCGCTCGAGGCCTCGGAAGACCGGTCCACCCGCTGGAACCTGCTCCGCATTCTGGGTGAGGTCGGCGCGCCCGCGGCACCGGCGGTCGCTGCCCGGCTGGAGGACACCCCGTGGTTCGTTCAACGGAACCTGCTGCTGCTGTTGGGGCGGCTGGGAACCTGGCCGGAGGGCTTCACTCCGAGCGCGTACGTCTCGCACGCCGAGCCTCGGGTTCGGCGGGAAGCCTACCGCCTGCTGCTGGACTCCCCGGCCACCCGCGAGTCTGCGATCGTGGACGGCCTCGCCGACCCCGACGCCGGCATCGTCGCCATGGTGCTCAGCGCCGCGCTGCCCACCTGCCCGCCCGGCGCGCTGCCGTCGCTCGATCGCATCGCCCAGGACACCTCGATGGACAGCGAGACCCGGCTGCTCGCCATCCGGGGCCTCGCCGGGTGTCCTGCCCCCGGCCGGGTAACTCGGCTGGCCAGGATCGCGCGGCAACGACGCTGGTGGGGCGGCGTGCGGCTGGCCCCCAAGTCCCCAGTGCTCCTCGCCGTGCTGAAGGCCCTGACCGACAGCTTCGGCGACCACGAGGACGCGTCAGCGGTGCTCGCGCTGGCGGCACGACATCGCGACCCCGAGATCCGCGCGGCGGCAGCCCCCCCGCCGATGCCCCGATGAGCGACCCCCTTCGCTTCCTCACCGGCCTGACCCAGGCGCTGTCGGCGTCGGTGCTGTACGGGGAGGACCACCCCGCCTACCGGCGCGCGGCCGATGCCGCTTTCCGCCAGCTCCAGGATCTCCAGGCTGCGGAAGGAATCCTGCTCGACTTTTCGTTCCTGGACGGCGAAGTGGTCTTCCGGGAGCGAGCCCTGCACGAGCTGCGCGCCTGGGACTGGACCTCGCGCCTCACCGAGGCCGGCATCCAGAGAATCGAGGTCACCGGTCAGGCGACCGCGGACGAGTTCGAGGAGTTCCTCGATCTGCTGGCCGCTCGGCTGGCCGGCCGGCCGTTCGACAGCACGTCGGTTCGCCACGAAGGGAGCGGCCATCTGCGATTCGGCCACGTGTCGGTGCAGCGCGACGCGATGATCGCCCCGGCCGCGGCCAGCGTGCTCGCGACCCTGAATTACGGGCTCCAGGAGGAATGTCAGGCCATACACTGGGTGCACGATGAGGTCAGCCGCTCCGGCCGGATTCCGCTGCTGGAGGCGGAAGTGATCGTCCAGTCGCTGTCCGTCGCCATGCATGCCGAGCGAGGCACCGTCCTGCCGCTGCTGCAGCTGAAGGAGTTCGACCAGTACACCACGACGCACTCGATGAACGTCGCCGTGCTGGCCATGGCCCTGGCCGAAGCGCTGGCGCTGGGGTCGGCCGAGGTGCGCGGCGTGGGGGTAGCCGGCCTGCTCCACGACCTCGGCAAGGTGCGGGTATCGAAGGAAGTGCTGCTCAAGCCCGGCAAGCTCACCGAAGCGGAGCGGGCCGAGATCCAGCGGCATCCGGTGGAGGGCGCCCGGATCCTGCTCGCGGGGGATCAGCCGCTGGATCTGGCGGCCGTGGTAGCCTACGAGCACCACCTGATGATGGACGGCAGCGGATATCCCTGCAGGCATACTCCCCGCGACACCCACTACGGCAGTCGGCTGGTCCACGTCTGCGACGTCTACGACGCCCTGCGGACCCGGCGACCGTACCGGGATGCCTGGGAGTCCGAGAGCGCGCTGCAGTACATCGAGCAGCGGTCCGGCATGGAGTTCGACCCGGAACTCGCCGCGGCCTTTACCGCGATGGTTCGCCGCTGGGACCAACGGGTCATGGCGGCACCCGACGTTTCGGCGAGCACGGGGACCGCAACGACGAGCTGAAGCACCCGACGGTCAGCATTGACGCGCCTGATTCCCTCCTGCATGTTCACCCGCCAGTAAGCCTGCCTGAACGTTCACGGGAGGAGAAATCATGACTCGCACCGTCACTGCGCTGGCCGCATGTCTCGTCGTCTCGGTCGCCGGGCTGGAGTCGCTGGCGGCTCAAGCGCCGCAGGCAGCCAAGCCGGGGCCCGAGCACGCCCGCCTGGGATACTTCGTCGGCAAGTGGAATGGAGAAGGGGAGGTCAAGGCCAGCCCGATGGGCCCCGGTGGAAAGATCAAGTCCACGGATACCTGTGAGTGGTATGAGGGCCGGTTCAGCGTGATCTGCCGATCGGAGGGCACCACGCCGTCGGGGCCCACCAAGAGCATGGGCATCCTCGGCTACAGCACGGAAGAGAAGGTCTATACCTACTACGGCGTGGACAATTCGCCCATGACCATGGGGAGTGTTCCCAAGGGCACCATCCAGGGAAACACCTGGAGCTACCTCGACGAAAGCACGATGGGCGGCCAGAAGGTCAAGTCGCGGGTCACCATCAAGGAGCTCTCGCCGACCGCGTACACCTTCCTGTTGGAGATCCAGGGACCTGACGGGAAGTGGGCACCGGTGGTGGAGAGCAAGAACACCAAGGCGCAGTAGCCGGCTACTTGTCCTTGACCTTGGCCCAGGAGTCCCGCAGGGCCACGGTGCGGTTGAAGACGAGGGCACCCTCGCGGGTATCGGCCGGATCGCTGATGAAGTAGCCCACGCGCTCGAACTGGTAACGCGAGCCCGCTGGGTCCGCCCTCACGCTCGGCTCGATCTTGCCCCGCAGCGTGACGAGCGAGTCGGGATTGAGGGCCGAGACGAAGTCGCGTCCTTCCGGCAGGGCGTCGGGATCCGGGACGGCGAACAGTCGGTCATACAGCCGGAACTCGCAGTCCAGCGCCTGGCGCGCCGACACCCAATGGATGGTCCCCTGGACCCGGCGCCCGTCCGGCGCGTCGCCGCCGCGGGTCGCCGGGTCGTATGTCGCATGCACCTCCACCACCTGGCCAGCCTCGTCCTTCACCGCGCCCGTGCAGGTGACCAGGTAGCCGTAACGAAGCCGGACCTCGCGCCCCGGCGTCAGCCGGAAGAATTTTTTCGGCGCGTCCTCCATGAAATCGTCTCGGTCGATCCACAGCTCGCGAGAGAACGGCAGGGGCCGTGATCCGGTCTTGGGCACGTCGTGCGGGTACAGCGGCGCGTCGAACGTCTCGACCTGGTCAGCGGGATAGTTGGTGAGCACCAGCTTGAGCGGCCGGGTCACCGCCATGACCCGAGGGACCCGCATGTTGAGGTCGTCCCGGATGGCGTGCTCGAAGGTGGCGAGTTCGATCCGCGCGTCCGAGCGCGCCACCCCGATCCGATCCGCAAAAGCGCGAATTGCCTCGGGAGTCACGCCACGCCGCCGGAGCCCCGCCAGCGTGGGCATCCGCGGATCGTCCCAGCCCGCCACGTGCCCCTCGGTCACCAGCTTGAGCAGTTTCCGCTTGCTGAGGACCGTGTAGTCCAGCTCCAGCCGGGCGAACTCGGTCTGCTCCGGAGGCCGCTCGAATCCCGCCTCGCGCACCAGCCAGTCGTAGAGCTCCCGGTTGTCCTTGAACTCGAGGGTGCAGAACGAGTGGGTGATGCCCTCGAACGCGTCGGAGAGCCCGTGGGCGAAGTCGTAGAGCGGGTAGATGCACCAGTCCGTGCCGCGACGATAGTGGGCGGCGTGCCGGATCCGAAGCAGCAACGGGTCCCGCATCAGCATGTTGGGATGCGCCATGTCGATCCGGGCTCTGAGTACGTGGGCCCCGTCGGAAAACTCTCCGGCCCGCATTCGCCGGAGCAGGTCCAGGTTCTCCTCCACGGTGCGGTCGCGATACGGGCTCGAAGTTCCAGGCACCATTACTGTACCACGTCCCTCGCGGATCGCCTCTTCGCTCTGGGAATCCACGTACGCTTTCCCCTCCCTGACCAGCGCCTCGGCGATCTCGTAGAGCCGCTCGAAGTAATCGCTGGCGAATCGCTCCTCGTCCCAGGCGAAGCCCAGCCACCGGACGTCGTTTCGGATGGCCTCCACGTAACGGAGGTCTTCGGTGGTCGGATTGGTGTCGTCGAACCGCAGGTTGCAGCGGCCGGCGAACTCCGCTGCGATCCCGAAGTTCAGGCAGATCGACTTGGCGTGGCCGATGTGCAGGAACCCGTTGGGCTCGGGCGGGAACCGGGTATGGACCGGCCGCCCGAAGCGTCCGTTCGCCACGTCCGCCGCCACCTTTTCACGGAGGAAGTCCTTGCGCGTGGCGGCGTCGCGGAGGGTCGCGTCCGGAGGTGTGGTATAGTCGGGGTGGGTCACTGGTGAAATTTAACGCCGCCTGGAAGACTCGACCACGCTGGTCCGGCGGGACGAAGGGCCTGTCCGAAGTCCCGGCTCACGCTCAGGCTTTGCCGCTCACCAGCGCCAGGATGTTGCCATCGGGGTCCTTGAACCATGCCGCCTTGAGGCCCTCGCCGACGTGGACATCCCCCTTCAAGGTCATTCCCGGCATGTCGTAGTGCTCGAAGGAGACTCCCTTGGCCTTCAATGCAGGGACGATGACCTCGATATCGTCGTCCACGCCCCAAGTGGCAGCAGTGGCCTTGTTGGTGCCGGCGTACTGAGACTGGTACACCAGAATCCGGGAGCTCCCGCTCCGGTAGACCGGTGCTTCGGACATCGTGTCGTCCGCCGGCTCGAGGCCGAGGGTATCCTCGTAGAATCTCCGTGCCTTTTTCACGTCTCTGACCGGAATGGTAGCTACGGCGTCTTTGGCTTCCAGCATGACCGACCTCCTCGTTCGAGCTGCTCCAGTTCGCTGCCGGCCGAGACCACCCGGTGGGCTTCGGGAGATCCGGCATCGGGTCTAGACTGGACCGCAGGGGCCGGTGCATTCCGTGACCAACATCACCCGCGATTGCGGTGAGCCCGTTGAGGGCTAGAACTTCAGGTTGAGCGCCTGATAAAGCCCGCGATAATCGTCGCTCCTGAGACGGTACTTCTTCAGCCCGCACGCGATGCCTCGCCGGGTCCCGCTCCCCATTTCCCCGTCTACCGCTCCTGCGTTGCAGCCGGCGTCGTTGAGTGCTGCCTGGAGGCGCTTCACCTGGTCCGGCCGGAGATTCTGCGGGGCCGCCGCCGCTCCCGGTGCGGCAGTGGTGGTCGGGGCGCGGACTCCGCCCATGGCTTCCGCCCCCGTGGGGCCGCGGTCGGGACCGGCGTCGGGGCTCGGGCGGCGATCTTCTGTCGCCCCGGTGCCGGAAGTTCCGGTTTTCTTCACCCCGGAGGGCCTGTCCGGCGCCGCGCCAGCGGGAGCGGACGCAGTCGTGGAGCTGGACTCCATCGCTGCAGTATCAGCTGGCGGGACGGTGTCGGCGATCGTGGTGCTCGGGGCATCTCCGGGCGGTTGATCTCCGCGATCGGCACAGGCAACGGTCGCGGCGATCACGAGCAGGGTCCACCGCGTCATGTCTCCTCCAGGCAAGAGATTGATAGGCCAGCACTCGGTCCACACCATCGTGCGGCCGCGGTACTGTGTCAAGCTCGAATCCGCAGAGCGACTCCCGGCCGGCGACCGTGGCCCCCAGCCCGCAGCAGTTCAGAACGCGATCAACGGAAACTCGGGCGTCACGCCCAGGTACACCTGGCCGACAGTCTCGAAGCGGTTCTCGGACATGAAGCCGTGCTGCCGTAGAGTGTTGGCATCCCGGAAGTGGCGCTCCAGGGGACTCCGCTCGTAGATGCCTGTCGTACCCGCGAGCTGGTGCATCATCCCAACTACGGTGGCAGCCGTGCTCGCGGCATGGGTGCCGGCGAGCACCAAATCCGCCCTCTGCTCCAGGGTGGCCGACTCGCCGGTGAGCACGATGCTCCACACCCCTGCCAGCGTGTCGTAGAGCAGGAGGCGCGCCGCGCGAAGCATCCCCTCGGCCCTCGCCACTGTCGCCTGGACCGGCGTCCGCTCGCGCAAAGGAACGGTGAACCCGAAGGCCGCTTTCCGCCCCGCGAGCTCGCGGAACTCCTCCACCGCCCCACGCGCGACCGCGAGCGCCACCGGCGCGATCACCAGGATGACGGTGGCCATCCCGGGAAAGCGGTACAGCGGCCCTGAGTAGTAGGGATTGGGCTCGAAGGCCGGCATCAAGGGGAACGTCCGGGAGCTGGGGACGAAGACGTCCTCGAAGGCGACGTCGTTGCTGTCGGTGCCGCGCATCCCGAGCGACCGCCAGGTGTCTATGATCCGCGCTTCCCGGGCCCGGATCACGAGCGCGATCGTCACCGGCCTGCCGTCCATCAGCCGGGGTTGGTCACCATCCATCACGATGGCGGAGAGGAACAGCCACTCGGCATCGTGAATGGTGCTGGCCAGCGGCCCGCGGCCGGTGATCCGATACCCGCCGGGAACCTCCACCGCCTGCTGCGGGGGGTGAAAGGCGGCCGCCTGCAGGGTGCTCGGTTCGGCGGCGTAGATCTCCTCGACCCCCTCCTTGGGCAGGCGCGCGGCCCACCAGGCACCGGTATTGCCCGCCTGGAGCGCCCATGCCGCGGCGCTGTCGGCCCGGGCGATCTCCTCGATCACGAGGGAGCAGGTGACGGGGTCTACCTCGAGCCCGCCCAAGGATCGCGGGAGCAGCATGCGGAAGAACCCGGTCTCTCTCAGAGCCACGATGACCTCGGGAGAGAGCCGGCGGTTTTGTTCGGCTTCGGGTGCGTGCCGGCGAATCAGGGGGGCCAGGGTCCGGGCGTCGGCCACCAGGCCGGCCTCGCTACGGCCATGGGACTGGGTCCAGCTGGCTGAGGCGGCAACTTCGAGCTCATCGGAATGAGTCGGTGTCATGTGCGTCATATTGGTTCGCTCCGGTCGATGCGCACGGGAGGAAAAGCACGGCCTGATCGATGTCCACGCCCGGAGTTGCGCGAAACCGCAGGGCGCGAGGACAGCGACGCCGCCACTCCGGCTATCTTGCCTGGCATGTGTCTGGTATTGCTGGGACTGCAGTCCCATCTCGAGCTGCCCTTCATCCTCGCCGCGAACCGCGACGAGTTCTACGACCGGCCGACCGCGCCGGCGGAGTTCTGGAACGATACCCCCGGAGTATTGGCCGGTCGGGACCTTTCGGCGGGCGGCACCTGGCTGGGGATCGATCGCCGGGGCCGTTTCGCCGCCGTCACCAATTATCGCCAAGGGGAGCGCGAGCACCAGGCGCCACGCTCGCGCGGGCGGCTGGTCAGCGACTTTCTCAGGGGGAAGATGACCGCGAGAGAGCACTGGCAGCAGGTACAGCGCACCGCCAGGGAGTATAGCGGCTTCAATCTGCTCGTCGGTGACTCCGAGGGCGTGCTCTACTACTCGAACCGGGAGGACCGCCTCCGCGCGCTGGGGCCGGGAATCTACGGTCTCAGCAATCACCTTCTGGACAGCCCTTGGCCCAAGGTCACATCCAGCAAGGCCACCTTCGGAGCGCTGATGAATGGCGAGCCCCCGGAGTTGACGGCGAGCCTGTTCGCCCTGCTGGGCGACCGGACCCGGCCGGCGGTCGACCTGCTGCCCTCCACCGGAGTGGGGCTCGAATGGGAGCAGCTCCTGTCCTCGGCCTTCATCGTGTCCGAGTCGTATGGTACCCGCTGCTCCACCGTGGTGCTGGTTCAGCAGGACGGCAGGGTCGTCTTCATCGAGCGGAGCTTCGGGCCGGGTGGTGTGGCTGCCGGGGAGGTGCACTTTTCCTTCCAGCTGGACCCCTCCTCTCTGCTCAACCGGGCCTCGTCCTCGGCTCTTTGATGGTAGCCCTGGCGCCGGCCACGTTGGAGACGAGCAGACACGAAGCGCCCGGGAGCAGTCCCGGGCGCTTCGCCTCTCCTGACTTCGCGATCCCTATGCCGCCATCATCGGCTCCGGAGAGCGGTCGGCGGGGCGGTGACAGTTACGGTGAACGGGCTATCCCCGATCTGCTCATCATTGAGCGTGATCGAGATCTGGTCGGTGCCCTCGTTCACGGGGGAGTAGCTCACGGTATAGGAGCCGTTCCCGTTATCGGTGCCGAACAGTTCCCCGGGGTTGGCGCCGGAGATCGTCCCGGCAACGACCGCACCGCCGGTAGTCATATTCTGCCCGTCCTCGGTCCTGGCCTGCACCTCGATCTCGATCGAGGTGCCGGCCATTATGGTCGCCGGTACGGTGGCTCCCGACTGCGAGGCGCTTGCCGCCGCGGGACCGGTCGCCTCGTCATCCTTGCACCCTACGCCGGCGGCGGCGATGCTGAGACAGGACCAGAGTATCCAGGCCCGGCGGCGGGGGGCCAAGCTTCCGGCACGCCGCAAGAAGTCGTTGATCATGTGCTGCACCTCCCACAAATGCGCTGGACCCCGGGGCGTCTGCCACACACATGGGCCCGCCCTGGGGGCCGAGGTTCCCTGAGACACAAGGCCCACGCCGTTGGGGCTGCTGTGAGACGGCTCACATACCATGGGTTGGTACATCCATCGCTCGAGGGCCGCGAGCGCGCAAAGGAGCCTAAAGCGAAGCGCCCGGGAGCATTCCCGGGCGCTTCGTGTTTCAGCACGGCAATTTGGTGACCTACAGTTCGTCCTCCGACACCCCCGCCGGCACCAGCTGCGGCTGGGCCGGCTCCTCCACCCGCGGCGGCGGCGCCTCGTAGCCCGCCGGCGGCTGGATGTCGATCTCGGCGTAGCGGTAGATGCCGCTGCCCGCCGGGATCAGGTGGCCGATGATGATGTTCTCCTTGAGGCCCAGGAGGTCGTCCTTGGCCCCGCGGATCGCCGC
>DATBJC010000149.1:0-3499 GCA_036556625.1 Gemmatimonadales bacterium | reverse complement strand
CGCAGCCGTGCCCCGACCTGCTCGATGAGATGATCACGATCCTCCTGCCGAAGCCGCTCGAAGTTAGGCCGCCCGGCCCGGTTCTCCGCCAGCCACTCGCGGGCGAACGAGCCGTCCTGAACCTGCTCCAGGATCCGCCGCATCTCGGCCCGGGTCTGCTCGGTGATCACCCGGGGTCCCCGGGTGTAGTCGCCGTACTCCGCAGTATCGCTGATGGAGTAGCGCATGAACTGCATTCCGCCACGATACATCAGGTCCACGATCAGCTTGAGCTCATGCAGACACTCGAAGTACGCCATCTCGGGGCGATAGCCGGCGGACGTGAGCGTCTCGAATCCCGCCTTCACCAGCGCGGTGACTCCGCCGCAGAGCACGGCCTGCTCGCCGAAGAGATCGGTCTCGGTCTCCTCGCGGAAGGTGGTCTCGATGACCCCGGCCCTGGCGCAGCCGATGCCCCCGGCGTAGGCCAGCGCGTTGGCGAGCGCCTGGCCTGAGGCGTCCTGGTGCACGGCCACCAGGCCCGGCACCCCTCGACCAGCCTCGTATTCGCTCCGCACCAGGTGGCCGGGTGACTTGGGAGCCACCATCGAGACGTCCACCCCCGCGGGCGGAGCGATCTCGCCGTAGTGGATGTTGAACCCATGAGCGAACATCAGGGTCTTACCGCGGGCCAGACCGGGCGCGACATCCGCCTCGTACACCGCCCGGGCATCCTGGTCGGGCACCAACATCATGATGGTGTCCGCAGCGGCCGCCGCCCCCGCGACCGGACGGACGTCGAGCCGTGCCGCCCGGGCCCGCTCGGCGGACTTGCTCCCTGCCCGCAAGCCGACGATGACCGTGGCGCCGCTGTCGCGCAGGTTGAGGGCATGGGCGTGGCCCTGGCTGCCGTAGCCGACGATCGCGAAGGTGCGACCGTCGAGACGGGCCCGATCAGTGTCGGCATCGTAGTACACCCGCAGGGATTCCTGGCTCATTGCGTTCCCGCTTCCAGTTGAGGTGGGGGGCCGATCTCCAGCTCAGGCGTGCCGGACTCCAGTGCCACGGCCCCGCTGCGCGCCACTTCGATGATGTCGAATCGCTCCAGCGCCCGGAGGCAGGAGAGCACGAAGGCCTCCGAGCCGGTGAGCTCGACGATGACCGTGTCGGCCGACTCGTCAACCACCGTGGCGTGGTAGAGCTGCACCACGTCCAGCAGCTCGCCATAGCGGTCCGGCGGCGGACGGAGCTTGACCAGCGCCATCTCGCGCGCCACGGCGTCGCCCGGCGGAATCGCGACCGCGTCACGGACACCGATGATCTTCTGGAGATGCCGGACGGCTCGTTCGGCCGTCGCCGCGTCGGACTGCATCATGATGGTCAGCCTCGAGACGCCCGGCGTATCGGTCGGCCCGACCGCCAGGCCGCGTACCGGGAAGTTTCGCCGGCGGATGAGCCCGACGGCGCGATTCAAGGTGATGAGCTGATCTTCCAACAGGACCGTCACGGCACGGGTCCCGCTCATGCCGGTACCAGCCGCTGAGGCGCAGTGGCCGGCTCGCCCTCGATCGGCTCGGAGAGCGAGGCCCCCGGCGGAATCATCGGGAAGACGTTCGCCTCCTGCTCGATGAGGAACTCGATCAGCGCCGGCCCGGGGTGCGCGATGGCCTCCCGGACTGCATCGTTCACCTCGGCGCCGGACTCCACCCGGCGACCGAAGATGCCATACGCCTCCGCCAGGCGGACGTAGTCCGGGCTCCAGATGGGAGTCGCGGAGTAGCGTCGGCCGTGGAAGAACTGCTGCCACTGCCGCACCATCCCGAGATAGCCGTTGTTGAAGACGGCCATCTTCACCGGGATGCCCTCCTGCACCATCGTGGCGATCTCCTGCATGTTCATCTGGAACCCGCCGTCGCCCGAGATCGCCCATACCGGCTCGTACGGGCGGGCGAGCGCGGCGCCCATCGCCGCCGGCACCGCGAAGCCCATGGTACCGAGCCCGCCCGAGGTGAGGTGGGTGTTGGGCCGCTGGTAAGGATAGAGCTTGGCCACCCACATCTGGTGCTGCCCCACATCGGAGACGATGGTGCAGCGGCCGCCGGTCGCCTCATCGATGGCACCGAGAATGGCCTGCGGCGAGAGCTCGCCCCGATAGCTCTCCTGCCGGGGCCGGACGAAGCCGGCGATCTCGGCCCGCCAGGCCTCGCAGTCCCGGGGCGCCACCTCGGCCAGCAGCGCGCTCAGGATCTCGCGAGCGTCACCCACCAGCCCCACCTCGGTCGCGACGTTCTTGCCGATCTCCGAAGGATCCAGCTCCACATGGATGATCTTCGCGCCACGGGCGAAGGCGGCGAGGTTGCCGGTGACCCGGTCGTCGAACCGAAGGCCGACGCCGAGGATCAGATCCGCCTGCTGAATCGCGCGGTTCACGTGTACCTCGCCGTGCATCCCAGGCATGCCGAGGTGCAGCGGGTGCGACTCAGGAAACCCGCTGATGCCGAGCAGCGTGGTAATGACTGGGATCCCCGTGCGCTCGGCCAGGAGCCGCAGCTCCTCGTACCCGCCGGACTGAATGATCCCGTGCCCAGCCATGATCAACGGACGCTCGGCGGCGGCGATGAGGCGGAGGGCGTACTGGAGGCCGGCGGACCGGCCGATCGGCGGACCGGCGGAAGGTGTTCTCGACCTACCGGCGCCGCGTCTCGGGCCGAGCGGTCCGCCGGTCCGCCGATCCGCCGGTCCGCCGGTCCACGCTGTCTTCCCCTGCTGCACGTCCTTCGGAATGTCCACCAGCACCGGTCCCGGGCGGCCTTCGGTCGCCACCGCGAGCGCCTCGCGCACGGCGTCGGCCAGGTCGTCCACCTGTTCGACCAGGATCGAGTGCTTGGTGATCGGCTGGGTGATGCCGATGATGTCGGTCTCCTGGAACGCGTCCCGGCCGATCATCGCACGGGGGACCTGACCCGTGATCGCGACGACGGGGGTGCTGTCCATGTGCGCCGTGGCGAGACCGGTCACGAGGTTGGTCGCGCCGGGACCGGAAGTTGCCACGCAGACACCGGGGCGGCCGGTGGCGCGGGCGTATCCGTCGGCCGCGTGAGCGGCGGCCTGCTCGTGCCGCACCAGCACGTGCCTGAGCTCCGGGTACTCCGGCAAGGCATGATAGAACGGCATGATCGCGCCGCCGGGATAGCCGAAGAGGAGGCGCACGCCCTCCTCGACGAGGGTGCGGCAGAGGATCTGGGATCCTGACAGGCCTTCAGACACTCACACCCCCCACAGGTAGACCGAGTTCAGGCTCGAGCTCTCCAGCCGGTCGGCGTGGCGCGCCTTGTTGAGCGCGTTGACCAGAGCCCGGGCGCTGGCCTCGACGATGTCGGTGGACGCCCCGTGCCCCGAGAGTGACTTGCCGTCCAGCTTCACCTGGAGAAAGACCTGCCCCACGCTGTCCCTCCCCGGCGTGAGGGAGCGGAGCTGGAGACTCATCACCTCGAGCTGGCGACCGGTGATCTCGCTGATC
>DATBJC010000148.1:0-17236 GCA_036556625.1 Gemmatimonadales bacterium | reverse complement strand
TTCGAGGAGCCGGAGAAGACCAAGCACCGGATCGCCTTCGACAACCTGCGTCCCCGGTACCCCGACGCCCGGATCCGCCTGGAGCGGAAGAACGGCGATCTCTCCATGCGCGTGGTGGATCTGCTCGCCCCCCTGGGCAAGGGCCAACGCGCGCTGATCGTGGCGCCGCCCAAGGCGGGCAAGACCATCCTGATGCAGAAGCTGGCCAACGCCATCAGTGAGAACCACCCGGAGATCGTCCTCATCGTGCTGCTGATCGACGAGCGGCCGGAGGAAGTCACCGACATGGAGGAGAACGTCAAGGCGGAGGTCATCTCCTCCACCTTCGACGAGCCGGCCGACCGTCACGTGCAGGTGGCCGATATGGTGATCGAGAAGTCGAAGCGGCTGGTGGAGCACGGGCGGGATGTGGTCATCCTGCTCGATTCGATCACCCGGCTCGCGCGGGCGCACAACGTGGTGGTGCCGCACTCGGGCAAGATCCTCTCCGGCGGCGTGGACGCCAACGCGCTCCAGAAGCCCAAGCGATTCTTCGGCGCCGCCCGGAACATCGACAAGGGCGGGAGTCTGAGCATCATCGCCACCGCCCTGGTGGACACCGGGAGCCGGATGGACGAGGTCATCTTCGAGGAGTTCAAGGGCACCGGCAACTCGGAGCTGGTGCTCGACCGCCGTCTGGCGGACCGGCGGATCTATCCCGCCATCGACATCCAGCGGACCTCGACCCGGAAGGAAGAGCTGCTGATGGACAAGGACGAGCTCAACCGGGTCTACCTGCTGCGTAACTTCCTGGCGGACATGCCGCCGGTCGAGGCGCTGGAGTTCCTGCTCGAGCGGATGAAGCGGACCAAGAACAACAAGGAATTCTTCTCGACCATGGCGCAGTAGAACCTGCGTGAAGATGAAACCTGAAGAGTGAAGCGGGGGCCGGATGGAGGCCCCCGCTTTACTTTTCACGCTTCACTTTTCACGCTTTATTCACCCCATGCCGCTACCCGATACCGGCCGGTTGCTGGCCGTCGACTGGGGCGAGGTCCGCATCGGCCTGGCCCTGAGCGACGAGTCCCAGATCCTGGCCACTCCGCTGGAGACGCTGGTGCGCCGCAAAGGCAAGCGGTTTCCCATGGCCAGATTCCTGGAGCTGGTCGCAGAGTACGGTCCGACAGGACTCGTGGTCGGTCTGCCTCTCGGCGCCGGAGGAGATGAGGAGGAGAGCGCCACGGCGGCCCGCGCGCTCGCCGGCTCACTGGCGGAGCAGAGCGGGCTGCCGGTCGAGCTGTGGGACGAACGGATGAGCACTGCGCGAGCCCTCGCGGCCATCCGGGACCAGGGTGGCAGCACCCGCGGGCGGAAGGACGATGTGGATGCCTTGGCGGCGGCGGTGTTGCTGCAGCATTTCCTGGACGCGAGGAAGGCTCGTGCGGTATAGGGTGCTCCTCGCGCTGCTCCTCGCGGCCTGCGGCCCCAGCTCCTCAGCGGAACGGGTCACCCTTCCCCAGGGGGCGACATTCGCCGCCGTCACCGACACGCTGGTCGCCCACGGAGTGGTCGGAAACCGGCTCTGGTTCAAGCTCCTGGCCCGGGTGCGAGGAGTCGATCGCTCGGCTCGGGCCGGGGTCTATCAGTTCCCTTCAGGGCTCTCCGCCTGGAAGGTACTGGACATCCTGGAGAAGGGGGACGAGGTCTCGACCCGGTTTACCGTGCGGGAGGGCCTCACCATTCCCGAGCTGGCCGCGCTCGCGCAGCAGAAGCTGGGGATCCCGGCGGAGTCCCTCATGGTGGCCGCCAACGACAGCGCCGCCGCCAGCGCCATGATCGGCACTCCGGTGCGGTCGTTCGAAGGTCTCCTGCGCCCGGAGACCTACTCGCTCCGCCAGGGCACCACCGCACGTGAGCTGGTCCAGCTGATGGCGGAGGGTTTCCAGTCCTCGTGGAAGCCGATCTGGGACGCACGGCTCAAAGAGCTGGGATGGGGCAAGGTGCAGGCGGTCACCTTCGCCTCCATCGTCGAAGGCGAGGCCCGGGCCGACGACGAGCGCGAGACGATCGCCGGGGTGTATCACAACCGCCTGCGCATCGGCATGGCGCTTCAGGCCGACCCCACGGTTCAGTATGCCATCTTCCTCGCGACCGGAAGACGGCGGCCCCGGTTGTTTACCCGGGACTATCAGTTCCGCTCGCCCTACAACACCTACCTGCACCCCGGCTTGCCTCCCGGTCCGGTCAATTCGCCCAGCCTTCGGAGCATCGAGGCCTCGCTCTATCCGGCCAAGGTGCCGTACCTGTACTTCGTGGCCGGCCCGGATGGGCGGCACCTGTTCTCGCGGACGTACAACGAGCACCTCAGGGCCATCGCGAAGGTGCGGAGGGGGAGATAGCGTGTCATCCGGGGTCCGAATGTCAGCCTGAGCGAAGCTCAGGATGACAAACCCGCTGCATATCTCCGCGTTGCGAGCTCGACGTCCTCCTCCCGCAGGATCCCCGACACCACTCCGACCCCCACACCGCCGGCCCCGAGCACCGCGCCCACATCCTCCGGTCGTACGCCTCCGATCGCGATGCAAGGCGCTCCCGCCGCCGACCTTGTGAGCCGCTCGAATCCCTCCGGCCCGAGTGCCTCGCCAGCGTCGGCCTTGCTGCTGCTGGTCCGCCAAGGCCCGATTCCCCAATAGTCCGCGTCGCTCGCTTGCGCGGCCTCCTCGATCGACCCGACCGATGCGCCGATGATGAAGCCCGGCGGTACTACCCGGCGCGCGAGCGCGACCGGGAGATCGTCCGGGCCGAGGTGCACGCCCGCCGCGCGGGCGGCGAGCGCGACATCGGGCCGGTCGTTCACCAGCAGCGGGATCCGAAGCACCTGGATCAAAGCTCGCGCGCTCTCCGCCAGCTCGCGGGGCGATGCCCGCTTCAGCCGCAGCTGCACTGCGGTCGCGCCACCGCGTTCCGCCGCCAGCGCGAGGGCCACCAAATCGCGGCCTTCCACCAGCCGGTCGTCGGTGACCAGCATCAGGCGAACGACTGCCGCTACATTATGGGCCATGACGCTCCCAGCTCCCCGGCTGCATGGCATCCGCGGCGCCACCACCGTCGAGCGGAATGAGGCGGCCGAGATCCTGGCCGCGACCGACGAGCTGCTGCGCACGGTGATCGAGAGCAACGAGCTCGAGCCTGACGATATCGTGAGCGCGCTGTTCACCGTCACCCGGGACCTCGATGCCGCGTTCCCGGCACGCGCCGCCGAGGAATTCGGGTGGAATATCGTAGCTCTGCTCCACGCAACGGAGATTCCGGTGCCGGGCTCCCTGCCGCGCTGTATCCGGCTGCTGGTCCACGCCTATACCAGGCGCGGCCGGAGCGAAATCAAGCATTGCTATCTGCGGGGGGCCACGGTCCTGCGTCCCGACCGGGCATGATCCCGGCCCGAGTGACGGCGCGGGGCGCCGAGCGTTGGGTTCGCGGCCATCCCTGGATCTATCGCAGCGACGTAGCGCAGCACCCCTCCGAGCCCGGTCTGGTGCCGGTGCAGGACCCCCGCGGCCGTTTCATCGGCCAGGGTCTGCTCTCCCCCACATCCGAGATTCGCCTTCGGCTGCTGGAACGGAGCGACACGACCGTGGATGCGGCCTGGTGGCGCCGGCGCATCGAAGCCGCCGCCGACCGCCGCTCGGGCATCGACGCGTCGGGCTATCGCGTGGTACACGGCGAAGGGGACGGGATGCCCTCACTGGTAGTGGATCGCTACGACCGCTGGCTGGTGGCGCAGATCCTCTCCGCGGGGCTCGAGACCATGAGGCCGGAGATTCTCGACGCACTGATGGCCCGGTTCCGGCCCGAGGGCATTCTGTTGCGCCACGACGTCGCGGCCCGGCGGCGGGAGCGCCTGCCCAGTGAGATCGAGGAAGTCATCGGATCGGTCCCGCGAGAGATCGAGGTGCGCGAGGGGGCGGTCCGCTATCTCGCCTCGCCCTGGGAAGGCCAGAAGACCGGAGCTTTTCTGGACCAGCGGTCCAACCGGATCCTCGCGGGCGAGGTCACCCGCTCGGGAGGTCGCGCTCTCGACTGCTTCGCCTATCACGGTTCGTTCGCGTTACATCTGGCCCGGCGGGCCGCCAGCGTCATCGCGCTGGACTCCAGTGCCGAGGCAGTGGAGCGGGCCAGGGCCAACGCCGCCCTCAACCGGCTGGAGAACATCGAATGGCGGGTAGCCGATGCGTTCGAGAGTCTGCGAGCGATGGCCCGGTCCCGCGAGCAGTTCGACACGGTCGTGCTGGACCCGCCTGCCTTCGCCAAGACCCGGGCCAGTGTCCCCGATGCCATTCGCGGCTACCGGGAGATCAACCTGCGGGCCATGCGCTGTCTGGCGCCCGGGGGCGTGTTGCTCACGGCGTCCTGCTCCTTTCACCTGCGCCTGCCGGATTTCCTCGCCATGCTCACCGAAGCGGCCGGCGACAGCGGCCGGCGCATCCGGGTGCGTCGGATCCTGGGCCAGGGTGAAGATCACCCGGAAGTGCTCACCATCCCGGAAACCGGCTATCTCAAGGGGGCCCTTCTGGAGGTGGATTGAGCGACCCGCCTTGACCCGATTCACCCGATGTATGAATTTGCACCATCGTCAAGCCGGCGGCCCTCGTGGGGTCCGCCGTTCGATCCACCCCATTTCATACAGCAGGCATTGAACCTCGCCACCGGCCGCGTCGTCCTGGGCGGCCTTCCGCCGAGCAGGGTATCATGCTGAGCGCCACCGATATTCGCGGCACTCAGCGGCGCCGGCGCACGCCCTACTCGGACAAGCAGCACTATCAGGAGTACATCCTGCAGCGGATCGAGGGCTTCAAGAACTCGATCGGGCGGGAGGAGCTGATGCGGCTGGGCGACGAGGCTGCCTCCGAGCTGCAGGCCACCTCCGAGGGACAGTTCGTGCTGACCGAAGTGCTCATGCTGGAGACGGTGGATCGCCTCATCATGAAGCGGCTGGCGCTGCGACCCTACCGGCGGTGGCGGGAGCAGTTCCGGAAGCTGCGCGAAGCCCAGCGCACGCCGGTGCACTGGGGCCTCGACAGCGGATGCGCCCTCGCCCGGCTGCTGCCCAGGATCGAGGCGCAGGATGTCGCCTTGGTGATCGGCGCGGGCGCGGAGCCCACCACGTATCTGCTCGCCGCGCACGATGCCGCGGTGACCTTCGTGGCGTGCGACGTCGGCTGTGTCGAACGAGTGGAGTCGCGCATGGCGGCGGAAGCGCTGGCCAGTCTGTTCGAGGGGTTCGTCGCACCACTCGCGCCGGCCCTGCCCTGTTTCCTCGAAGCACTGGACAACGTGGACATCGTCGTCATCGATCCGGATACTCTGGCCGGCTTCGCCCCGCGAGCCCGCGAGTCGCTGCTTGTGGACCTCCAGCAGCGGAGCCGACCGGGCGGCGTGCACGTGGTGCTCGGTGGAAGCCGGAGGCTCTCGCCCGATTCGATCCGTGCACTGTACGACGGATGGACCCTTGAGGAAGAGCCGGTGCGCCGCAAGCGACCTGCGCACCCGCGGCGGCCCGATGGCATGCTGTTCGCCAAGACCACGTGTCCCCCGGACGCGGCGGTTCGTCCGCTCGCCGCGTCCATCTGACACTTCGCGCTCCCGTCAGCGTCAGCCCAAGTTCCCTCTCCAGAAAGTCTTAGTCCTCGGCGCCCCCGGGGCATGCGGCCTGCCTTCCTCCGGCGAGACCCCGTCGTGGCTTTCTCGTCCCGTGAGGACCGTCCCGTGACCACTCTTCCCGTCACCGTCCCTTCGACGCCACTCGGCATCGTGATCAAGAATGGTGGACCCCTTCCCAAGCCGGTGCGGTTCTGGGCCTATCTGTGGGCCGCGGACGAAGAGGCGTCCGAGGATCACTGGCATCAGCGAGTTCCGACGGCGCAATAGAGCTCTCAGCTGTCAGCTGTCAGCTATCAGAGGTGCAGGCCGGGATAGGAGATCCCAGCCGTGCACCTCTGATAGCTGATGGCTGATAGCTCCTGATATATTCCCCCCCGACTTCTTCCTCGACTTCCATGCGCGCTCTGGTGAAAGCAGGACCCGGCCCCGGGATGGTGCTGCGCGAGGTGCCCAAGCCCAGCTGCGGCTCCACCGACGTCCTGATCCGGGTGCGACATGCCGGAGTCTGCGGCACCGATCTCCACATCTGGGAATGGGACAGCTGGGCCAGCCAGCGACTCAAGCCGCCGGTGATCGTGGGCCACGAGTTCGCCGGTGAGATCGTGGAGCTGGGGCGCGAGGCGGAGGTCACCGGACTGCTCGCGGTCGGCGACCTGGTGACCGCCGAAGGCCATATCGTCTGCGGGCATTGTCTCCAGTGTCGGCTGGGCGACGCACATCTGTGCCAGCGGACCCAGATCATCGGGGTGGACCGCGACGGTGCCTTCGCCGACTACATCGCCATGCCGGCCTCCAACGTCATGAAGCTCGACGGGATTCCGACCGAGATCGGGGCCATCATGGATCCGGTGGGCAACGCGGTGCATACCGTGCTCGAGGGCAGGGTTCCCGGCAGCACCGTGTTCGTTCTCGGCTGCGGTCCGATCGGCTGCTTCGCCGTCGGGGTGGCCCGCGCGGCCGGAGCCTCATTGGTGGTGGCCAGCGACTTCAACGCCCGCCGGCTCGAGCTGGCCCGAGCGATGGGGGCGCAGGTGACGCTGGATCCCAGCCGGGACGACGTCCTGGGCCGGATCCGCGAGCTGACCGGCGGCAACGGGGTGGACCTGGTCTGCGAGATGAGCGGCCACCCCGAGGGGCACGCCACCGCCTTCGCGGCGGCGCGCCTGGGTGGACGAGTCAATCTGCTGGGCACGCCCAGCCGGACCACCGACACCGACTTCGCCCGGGATGTCATCTTCAAGGGTCTCACGCTCTACGGTGTGACCGGCCGCAAGATGTACGAGACTTGGCATCAGATGCGTCGCTTTCTCCTGGCCGGACAGCTCGACCCCCGGCCGGTGATCACCCATCGCTTTTCCCTCGAGTGCATCGGGGATGCGATTCAGGTGATCAAGGCGGGCCAGGCCGGGAAGGTCATCCTGGAGATCGGCGCATGAGCAATCCGCTGGAGCAGCGGCTGGAAGACGAGCTGGAACAGTTCATCCGCGACGGGGTGTACAAGCGGCTGAACTTCCTGGACAGCCCGCAGGCGCCGCGGGTACGGATGGAGGGTCGCGGCGAGGTCATCATCCTCTCCTCCAACAACTACCTGGGCCTGAGCGCCCAGCCTGAGGTCATCGCGGCGGGCAAGGCAGCCCTGGACCGGTGGGGTGCGGGCACCGCGTCGGTGCGCTTCATCTGCGGGACCTTCACCGTCCACCGGACACTCGAGGCGGCCTGTGCCCGGCTGGTGGGCGCGCCCGCCGCGCTCAGCTTTGTCAGTTGCTGGAACGCCAACGAGGCGGTTCCCGGGACGCTGCTCGGCGAAGAAGACATCGTCATCAGCGACCAGCTCAATCACGCGTCCATCATCGATGGCATCCGGCTCGCCAAGGCCATCACCAAGTGTCAGAGCGCGGTGTACCGTCACGGGGATCTCGCCGACCTGGAGCAGAAGCTCACGGCGGCGCGCGATCGCCGGGTGCGGCTGGTGATCACCGATGGCGTGTTCTCGATGGAGGGTGCCATTGCGCGGCTCCCCGACCTGCTGGAACTCTGCCGCAAGCACCACGCGGTGCTCATGGTGGACGATTCCCATGCCACCGGTGTGCTCGGGGAGCAGGGGCGCGGAACGGCGGAGCACTTCGGCATGCTGGGCGAGGTGGACATCATCACGTCCACGCTGGGCAAGGCGCTCGGCGGCAGCGCCGGCGGGTTCGTCGCAGCCTCGGCGGCAACCTGCGACTATCTGACCCAGCGGGCTCGGCCCCAGCTCTTCTCCAACGCGCTGCCTCCCACCGTGGCGGCGAGCTCCTTGGCCAGCATCGAATACCTCGAGGCACATCCCGATCGAGTCACCCGGCTCCGGGATCAGGCCCGCTATTTCCGGGAGCGACTGCTCGAGCTCGGTTTCAAGCCACTGCCCGGTGAAACGCCGATCATCCCAGTCATCCTGGGTGAAACCGCGGCCGCCATCCGGATGAGCGACCTCCTGCTGGCCGAGGGCGTGTTCGTCACCGGATTCGGATATCCGGTCGTGCCCCAGGGCCAGGCGCGGGTGCGTTGCCAGATCTCGGCGGCGCACACCAAGGACGACCTGGACCAGGCACTCGCTGCATTCTCCAAGGTCGGAAAACAGTTGGGGCTGATCTAGAGCGGAACGGCGGAACGAGTGTAGGCCCAAGTGCCTCACCCCGAGGTACTACCTTCGTTCCGCCGCTCCGTCGTCCGCCGTTCCGCCGTTCCCACCCCGGCCCGCCTCTTGCACCTGCACCCCCTCCGACGGGTTGGAGAGTCCCGGCGAAGCAATCTGCAAGTATCTGACAATCAAGCAGATAGCACCGCCCACGGTCCCCCTCCCCTCCCGCGCTTTCCAGCATACTTCCCGCATTTTGACGTACCGCCGACTGGGGACGCGGTAGGCGCCAGGGCCCGCCTGGTGCGGACACCTTACGGAGGCAGTCTGTGATGCGCATGCTCTCTCGAAGCATTCCGGTCGCGGCGCTGGCGCTGTCCCTGGGGGCGCTCCCCTCAGCCGCGCAGGAGCCCGGCAGCGGCAACTTCCAGTGGTATGTGGGAGGCCAGGCCGGCGTGATGCTGTTCGACACCCCGACCCAAGACCGCACCGCGATTCCGAGCTTCGGCGGTCAGACGCTGATCGTCGCGCGGCGCACCGGACTGTTGCTCTCGGTCGAGGAAGCCGTGGGCTCGGACGAGACCAGCTCCTACAGCGATCTGAGCGGCACGCAGACCGTGACGTTCAACGACATCCGGAAGTACTCCGCCGTGCTGATGGCCTTTCCGATCAGGGCCGCCGCGCAGCCGTACCTCGGCGTGGGCTACGGCATCATTCACACGGTGAGCCCGAGCCCGACCAATCTGACCGCCTTCCAGAGCGATGCCGAGGAGCTGGGCAGCAGTGGCTTCGGCACCTTCCTGGCCGGCATCACTTTCCAGGTGGGACGGCTGATGGCGTTCGGTCAGTACCAGATCACCACCAGCCCGGGCAACAGCACGGTGTTCGATGGCGACGGCAACCCGGTGGCGTTCGGCCGGCTGCTCACGGGCCCGACCCACACCTTCAGCGGTGGCCTACGGTTCGGCCTGGGTAGCGCTCGCGAGTCGGTGAAGACCGGCGGTTACAAGTAAGCTCTGGTACCCGCAAAGTGAGACGACGGGCAGCGCGCCATCGCGCTGCCCGTCGTGTTTCCGGTGACGCCATCTCGACCGTCAGGGAGCGATTCGCGCCCGCCGCGGTGACCCCCGGCCCGATACGTGGACATTGCCGGCCACCACGAAGCGAAGCGGCCAGTCGGCAGCCTTGGTGATGCCGATGCGGGGCGTAGTGAGGACCGCGAACGGCAGCTTCACCCGAGGTGGCTCCACTACGACGGTCGCCTCGGGCATCATCCGGCCGTCCAGATTCTCGCGGGTGATGGCGAGCGCCTGGCAGAGCTTGCCCGGCCCGGAGCAGAGATCCCGGTCGTCCACTCGTCCCCTGCGCCGGCGCATCGTGCGCACCCCCTCCACCGGCTCCAGTGCCCGCAGCAGCACCGCGCTGGCCGTCCCCTCCGCCTCGCACACCAGGTTGGCACACCAGTGGACCCCGTACGACAGGTACACGTACCAGGAGCCCGGCGGGCCGAAGAGCGCCACGTTGCGCAGGTTCCTCCGATGGAGATAGCCGTGGGAGGCCGGGTCGCGGTAGCCCAGGTACGCCTCGGTTTCCACGATCCGGGCACTGGTCAGGACACCGCCGATCCGCGAGACCACCAGGGCCCCCAGCAGCTCAGGGGCGACGACCTCGGCAGGGCGATTGAAAAACGAGACGGGCAGCGTGGCTGCCCGTCGTCGCGGCTTCACTCCGCCTTCTTTCGGGCCCGGGACCGACCTCGCTTGGCCGGTGCCGGGGCGTCCCCCGGGTCGGCGGCGGAGAGCTCCGCCTTGGCCGGTTTCTCGGCCTTGGCCGCGGCGGCCTTGGCCTTCCCCTCGCCGCGGCTCGGGGCAGGCTTTCGCGGGGCGCGACGAGGACGAGCGGTCTTCCGGCCGGTCTCCTCGGATCCGGGCCCGACCGGCTCGCTGGGAGCTGCCTGGTCGATCGCGGTTTCAGCCGGCAGCTCCATCTGCACCAGCCCGATCAGGGGAATCTCTCCACTGCGGAGCCCGCCGCGTGATCCGCGACGGAAGCGCACGCCGAAGCGCTGGCCGTTCTCGCGCACTCCTGCGGACGACTCGGTGGCGGTTGCTTCGGAAGGCGTCGAGGGTGGAGCCTGCTCGATCGGCTCCAGGGGCTCGGTTGCCGGTGCCTCGGCGGAGGGGGCGGAAGGCGCGGCCGGTGCCATTCCAGCGAGCCGGCGCGGCGAGATCTCGTAATCGTCCTCACCCACCTTTCGCACGTCCGCGATTTCGGCGTCGTTGGCCTGACGCAGGAGCCGGGGAAACCGAGCGGGATCCAGCAAAGTGTCGTCCCGGCCGTGCAGCGCCGCCATCCGCAGTCGCAGGGCGTCTTGGGTGACCGGCCCTCGCAGCTCGCCGAGGGCCTGGGTCATCAGCTGGAACGCCCGAGCCAGCGACAGTGCGCCGTCAGTGGGCCGGTGCCGCCCGCCGCCTTCCCGGCCCGAGGGCTCGCGCTCCGCCGGGCGCTCCCCACGGCCTCGGCCCCGACGCCCCCGCCTGCCGCGACCGTCCTCCCGCCCCTCGCGACTCTCCCGCTCACCGGCGCCGTCCCGCGAGCGCGGCGCGGGGAGCGGTGCCGCCGCAGGCGCTGCGGTTCCCGGGCCGACCTCGAACTGTCCGTTGTCGAGCTTGGTCACCGTCACGACGCCCCGCTGCCCCGCTTCGAGCACGAACTTGCTGAACCGGTTGAAGCCGGCGTTGCGCTCGTCGAAGTTGGGATCGATCTGCTGCATCACCTGCTTCAGCCGATCGGAGCGCATGACGTCACCGTTGCGGGCCATCTGCGCCACCGCCTGGCCGGCCAGTTCCCAGGGATCCCGCTGGATGGACGGAGTGTCCACTTCCTTGGTGAGGCCCGCGAGGTCGTTGTACGAGTAGTACTCGTCACAATTCTGGATCAGCAGATCGCTGGCCGACTCCCGGATGCCCACCCCGATCACGTACTTCCCGTACTCCTTCAGCTTGATCACCATGGTCGAGAAGTCGCTGTCACCCGAGAGCAGGATGAAGGTGCCGATCTCGGGTCGGGTGAAGACCAGCTCGATAGCGTCGATCGCCAGGCGGATGTCCGTGGCGTTCTTCTTGGTGGAGCCGAAGGCCGGCGCGAAGATGAGATCGATCGAGGATTCGGACAGGGAGACGATGTACTGGGGATAGCGGCGCCAGTCGGCGTACGCGCGTTGGACCGCGACCTTACCCTTGATGATGTCGCTGTTGAGGAGGGTGCGAAGCTCCTTGGTCAGGTCCTTCTGAATTCCAAGGGTGACATTGTCGAAGTCGATCAGCAGGGCGGCGTTCGGGGCGTGCACGGGGGCCTGGCTCAGGTGCCGGCCGGGCCGTATCAGCGGTCGGTTCACGTCTCTCTCGTTTCGGGACCCTCGCCCCCCTCACGTAGCCCGCGACACCTGGCCGGACCCGGTCTGCGGCAGGTCTGCGAGCGTTGCTGGGGGGCGGAGACCCGCCATGGGGTCACGCTGTCGCCACCATGGATTGGGTGCCGGGCGTCGGCTGCGCGGCGGCCGGCCGGGTCGCCGGTTCGCGCAACAGCACACTTCTCAGGATGGCCAGCGCCAAGAATTTAGCGGGGGCTGAACGGCGGGGGTAGGGGCGATGATCGGGTTCCGGCCCCACCCTGCCCCAGGAGGCCTAGCCGAGTGGAGCCTCCCCGGCGAGCGGGAGGTCAAGCTCGAAGAAGAATCGGGTGCCGGCGCCCTGCTCGGTCTCGACCAGGAGGGTCGAGCCCATCGCCTCCACCAGCTTCCGGCAGATGGAAAGGCCGAGACCCGATCCGGAGAACGCGTATTCCCCCGGCTTCTGCCGGCGGCGGAACGGCTCGAAGAGCGTGGCCATCGATTGCGGTGGAATTCCCCGCCCGGTATCGCGCACCGAGAACTCCACCCGGCGGGCTCCGGTCTGGCGAGCGACCACCTCCACGAACCCCTCGGCGGTGAACTTCAAGGCGTTGGTCGTGAGGTTGAGGAGCACTCGGCTCAGCGCCACTGGATGGCCGATCCGGAAGTCGGCCTCGGGAGTGGAGAGCCGGACCGTCAGGCTCTTCTCCTCGGCGATCGGCTGGACGATGTCGCGGACCGACTCGAGGATGTCAGTGATCGAGAAGGGAATGGGATCCAGATCGACCAGGCGGTCGCCGCCGCGGGCCAGCTCGATCACGTCGCTGGCCACCGAGCTGAGTCCGAACGCCGCGCTGTAGATCAGGCCGAGCTGTCGCTCCTGGACCGGATTGACCGTGCCGCTACGCCCGCGTTGGAGGGTTTCGGCCAGGAACAGGATGGAAGTGAGCGGTGAGCGCAGATCGTGGGCGACTTCGACCACCAGCTCCAGTCCGTCGGGGGCCGAGAGCCGGTCAGTGAAGTGCTGCGACCAATCGGCCTCGAGCCGTTGGCTGACCTGCTCCATCGCGGCAAGGAGCCGGAGCAGCTGACCCGAGTCCGGCGCGGCCGGAAGGGCCTGCGCGCGCTCCAGGAAGGCGCCCCGCATGAGACCGAGCAGCCGCCGAGCCAGTGGCGTTTTCGGCAGGTCGGCCGGCTCGGCGATGGGACCGATGAGGTTCTGCCGCACGGCGGTAGAGAGCTGGGCCAGGTGGGTGGTGACCTCCTCCGCCCCGGAGGCGTGCTCGATCGCCCGCTCCCACTGGGCCTGGGTCGTCAGGACCGCCTGATGCAAGGCGTCCCAGAGCGCCGGCCCGATAGCCGCGGGTCGCGGGCTCTCCGGATCCCACAGCTTGGGAGCCGGCGAGGCGTACCCCGGGGAGACCCGTCGGCGTTCGCCGCTGGTCGCGCCAGAGATGGCGGTGTCTGCCGTCACTCAGTCGATCCGGAAGTCTCGTCTCGGTGGAATTCGTGTTTATCCATCAACCGGTACAACGTCGTACGATCGATGCTCGCCAACCGCGCGGCTTTCGACATGTTCCCGCCAGCGCGGCCGATCAGGCGGGTCAGATACTCCTTCTCGAACTGAGCGACGACGCGATCCTTCGCGGGGTGGTAGGCCTCGTCCATCACCCCCGCCGGCACCGGACTCTCGGCCGGCCACTCCGTACCGTCGTCGTAGACCGGGATGTCGTTCGGCTGGATCACCTGGTCGGCCTCCGCCAGCACCGCGACATGCTCGATCACGTTCTGCAGTTCCCGTACATTGCCGCGCCACGGCCGCGAGCGCAAGAAGCTCACGCTTGCCTCGCTGAGCCGGGGGGCGCGGTCGCCCATTTGCCTGTGGCGCTGCCAATAGTAGGTGAGGAAGTGATTCGCCAGGAGTGGGATATCCTCCGGCCGCTTGCGCAGCGGCGGGAGCTTGATGGGCACCACCCGCAGCCGGTAGAAGAGATCGCCCCGGAGGACCCCGGCGTCCACCGCCTCCTGGGGTTCCCGGTTGGTGGCAGAAATGAAGCGGACATCCACCACCGCGTCCTGCTGCTCGCTCCCCACCCGCCGCACGACGCCGTCCTGGATGACGCGGAGCAGCTTGGCCTGGAGCGGCATGGTCATCTCCGTCAGCTCATCCAGGAACAGGGTGCCGCCGTTGGCGGTTTCGAGCAGGCCCGGCTTGTCCCGATCGGCACCGGTGAAGGCCCCCTTCCGGTGGCCGAACATCTCGCTCTCCAGCAGGGGCTCGGGGAGCGCGGCGCAGTTGATCGGCACCAGCGGGCGACCGCCGCGGCGGCTGTTCTGGTGGATGAACTGGGCAATGACTTCCTTCCCGGTGCCACTCTCACCGCTGATGAACACCGAGGCGTCGGTGGGCGCGACCTTGCGGGCCAGTTCGACCGCCTTGCGGAACAGCGGCGAGATGCCGATCAGGGCGATCTTGTCACTGTGCCCATGCTGCTTCATGAGCTGGACCCGGAGGTCCTGAGCCTCGCGGGCCATCATGACCGCGTGGGATGCGCGTCCGATCAGTACCTGAAGGTGCGTGGCGGAGAAGGGCTTCGGGAGATAGTCCCAGGCGCCGGCCCGGAGCGCCTCGATGCTGCTGGTGACGCTCGGGTTACCGGTCATCACTACCACGATGGTGTCCTTGTACGCGCCCAGCGCCGCCTGGAGGATCTCCAGACCGGAGATCTGGGACATGTAGAGGTCCACCAGGATGACGTCGAACTTGCGCCGCTTGACGGTCTCCAGCGCCTCCTCGCCCCGGCCAACCAGCGTCACGTTGTACCCGTCCATCTGCAGGACACTGGCGCAGCTCTCCCGCAGCGTGCGCTCGTCGTCCACCACGAGCACCCGGATGCTGGCCTTGACTTCGTTGGGAATGGAGAGGGGATCGCGGGGCGCTTCCGCGGCTGGGGGGGCGCTGCGCTCCGGCTGCACAAGCGGGTTGGCCATCCTGCACTCCTAGGTCAGATGGACACACGTCGGCCACCCTTCCGCGTCGGAAGCGTGGCACTCCTGCTACTGGTGTCGGCCGTCAGAGAATGGCCTCAGGTGCTGTTTCTGAGCATCATGTGTGCCACAAATTGCGGCGTGTGTCAAGCACCTTGCAGAGGGAGCGCCACAGAACCGGTGGCGCTCCCACACCTATCGTTGTGCCACTCCTACACTTAGAGAGTTAGTGGGTCAAACGACTGGGAGTCTGCTCGAAGCCACGGATCCTTTCGGCCCCGGGACCTTCCCGCTTGAGGTCGCGAAGAGCGGTCGTGGCTCTTAGCAGGAGTTCTATCGCGTCCACCGACGATTCGGCGAAGTCCGGGACGGCGCAGTAGCCTGCACGCAGCTTCAGCGTCCGCTCCCCACCGCGGACCGGGATCGGCGCCCCCTCGATCGCCCCGCCGAGACGGCGAACCATCCGGAGGGCGGCCTCGGGCCCGGTGGCCGGCGCGATCACGCCGTACTCCGCCTGTCCCAGGCGGCCGATCGCATCCGAGGCGCGGCCGGCCTGGCGGAACAACAGAGCCAGCTGGTCCGACATTCGCCGGGATTCTTCCTCGTCCGCCGATTCCTCCTCGACGACGTCGGGGGCGAATACGACGCAGGCGACGGGGTCTCTTCGACGGAAGGCCTCGGCCCCGATCTCACGCGCGCGCCGGGACATCCCCCGCATGTTGTACAGGCCGGTGGGATCGAGCAGATTTTCCTCCCGCAGACCGTCCACCTCACGTTTGCATTGCAGGAAGGTGTTCAGCTTGAGCAGCAACGCCTCACCATCGAGCGGCTGCCCGAGAAACTCCCACGCTCCGGCCCGGTACGCGTCGAGCCGTTGAGTGCGCCCGGAGGGTCCCGAGGTGGTGATGACGATCGGAGTGGTCGCGCTGAAGCGGGGGTCACTCCGCAGGGTGCGGCACACATCGAAGCCGTGCATATCGGGCATCTGGGCATCGAGGATGATCAGGTCAGGCTGAGAGGTCCGGGCGCGCTCCAGCGCCTGCTGCCCGGTGTAGGCTCGCACGACCGAGAATCCATTCGGTCCCAGAATGCTTTCGAGGGATCGAGCAGACCATTCCTGATCATTGGCGATCAACACCAGGGGCGCGCTCGGGGCCTTGTCTCGGTTAGCCATGTGGAATGCCAGAGTAGAGGGAGGCGGGGCCTGCATGAGGCCCTGCCAGCAGGAGTCGTGCGGAGTCGGTGGGAATCCCTAAGACCATATCCCTCACGTGCTTGATTTGCTGAGCCCGGGGACAGAGGCGAGGCTCGTCGGTGGAGGAGTGCAACAGTTTGGATGCTGGTCCGCCACGTCCGCCGCGCTCGAAAGCTCTGGTGGAGTGGCGCATCCCCTTGTGGTTCCTGAGCAACGCTCAGCTCCGACCCCGCCGCCGGCACCGGGGACTGGCATGACTTCGTAACAGTGTATAATATAGGGGCTTAGATATCCAGACCTCAACAGGACTTCAACTTGACCACTCAGCGGCGCTTCACGGCGTCATTATTGAACGTGACGCCTCGTGCGCCGGATGATGCCAACTTTCAAGCATTGGTTTTACATGGCTCAGCGACCAGTTCCCGACATGTCTGCGCTTCCAGCAGCGGAGACCGCGCATGATGGCGCCGCACGGCCGTCTTCGGAGCTTCGCGTCGAGCGCTCCCGTTTCAGTCGTCTGCTCGCCCGGTTCGGTCTGGGCGAGTTGACAGATCCGATTCTCCGTCCGACCAAGCAGTCGACCAGACGAGGTCGCTCGGGCTGAAGAATCGCATAGTGAGACAGGTCACAGGGAATATCCTGGGCCCCTGTTACCCTGATCGGACGCGCATGGCGTGCAGCCGTGACCGCGGTTGGTCATCCATCGCGCCACACCGACGAGTCGAATGGGCATAGCAAGCTCGGGACCCCGGCGACAGGCATCGCATGAACTGATCACGGGCACCATGTCGCCGGCCCCGGCGCGAGTGCGCGTGTCCGGCGCGCATGCCGTGGTGCAGGAGGAGGCGGATGGCGCTGCCCTTCGCGCGATGAACGTCATCATCGCTGCCGTGGCCCTGTTCATCGCTCTTCCGCTCCTCCTGCTCATCGCGCTGGCGATCAAGCTGACCTCGCGCGGGCCGGTGCTCTACACTCAGGAGCGCATCGGTCTCGACCGGCGCAAGTCGGCCAGCGACGGCGATCACCGTGGCCGCACCCGCGATCTGGGCGGTCGTCCCTTCACCATCTACAAGTTCCGCACGATGCAGGTGGACGCCGAGCGCGCCACCGGCGCCGTATGGGCCACCCAGAACGACCCCCGGAACACCCCGGTGGGCCGCTTCCTCCGCCAGTACCGGCTGGACGAGATCCCCCAGCTCATCAACGTCATGCGGGGGGAGATGAACATCGTGGGTCCCCGGCCCGAGCGACCCACCATCTTCGCCGAGCTGCGGGAGCACATCGCCGAGTACCCGCTGCGCCAGCGGACCAAGCCGGGGATCACCGGGCTGGCGCAGATCTATCACCACTACGACCGCTCCCTGGACGACGTGCGCACCAAGGTGCGCTACGACCTGGAGTACATCCG
>DATBJC010000147.1:0-2500 GCA_036556625.1 Gemmatimonadales bacterium | reverse complement strand
GGCCGACACGGTCACCTTCCTCGACCGGCTCAAGGACTTCGGGTTCCGCTTCGCCACCATGGGCGGCGTGTCCATCGGGGTCGAGGATCTGGAGATTCCGACCGAGAAGACCGAGCTGCTCTCCGAAGCCGACGCCCGGGTGAAGCGGTTCCAGAAGGCGTACAACACCGGCCAGATCACCTTCGGTGAGCGGTACAACAAGGTGATCGACGCCTGGACCCACGCCAACAACGACGTGGCCGAGGCGATGATCAACTCGATGCGGAGCTCTCGCGGCGGGTTCAACCCGGTGTTCATGATGTTCGACTCCGGGTCCCGCGGCAGCCGCGACCAGATCCGGCAGCTCGCCGGCATGCGCGGCCTGATGGCCAAGCCGCAGAAGAAGCTCACCGGCGGCATCGGCGAGATCATCGAGAGCCCGATCAAGTCGAACTTCCGGGAAGGGCTCACCGTGCTGGAGTACTTCATCTCCACCCACGGCGCCCGGAAGGGTCTGGCCGACACCGCGCTCAAGACCGCCGACGCGGGGTACCTCACCCGCCGGCTGGTGGACGTGGCGCAGGACGTGACCGTCACCGAAGAGGACTGCGGCACCATCCTGGGTCTCGACGTGACCTCGCTCAAGGAGGGCGAGGACATCATCGAGCCGCTTCGGGAGCGCATTTTGGGCAGCGTGGCGAGCGAGGACGTCTTCGACCCGCACGAGCTGGACGAGGACGGCGATCCCAAGCTGCTGGTGATGGCCGGCGAGCTGATCGACGAGGAGGTGGCCAACCAGATCGACGATGCCGGAATCGAGAAGGTCAAGATCCGGTCGGTGCTGACCTGCGAGGCCCGCCGCGGCATCTGCCGGATGTGCTACGGCCGCAACCTGGCCACCATGGACATGGTGGACATGGGCGAGGCGGTGGGCATCCTGGCCGCGCAGTCCATCGGCGAGCCGGGCACCCAGCTCACGCTGCGGACCTTCCACATCGGCGGTACCTCGAGCCGGATCGCCGAAGAGGCGGAGCGCCGGGCCCGCTCGGACGGCAAGGTGAAGTACACCGAGGGGCTCGAGTGGGCCGACGTGCCGGTCGAGTTCGAGGACGGCAGCACCGGTTCCATCCGGGTGGTGCTCACCCGGGAGGACGAGTCGGCCTCGGACGAGAGCAAGGAAGGCATTCTGGTGGTGGACCCCCGGGATCCCAAGCGGGTACTGAATCGCTACCCGGTGCCGGAAGGGGCGCTCCTGGCGGTCAAGGAGGGCGACCAGGTCACCAAGGGCGACAACGAGCGCCGGGCGACCATCCTCTACACCTGGGACCCGTACAACGATCCCAGCATCATCAAGGCCGACGGCGAGCTTCGCTGGAAGGACCTGGTGCCCGGTGTCACACTCCGCGAGGAGCTGGACGAGGGCACCGGTCTGCGGTCACTGGTGGTGATGGCGGATCCGGACCGGGAGCTGCATCCCAGCGTGCTGGTGTACACCGCCAACCGCAAGGATCCCCAGGAGTACACCCTGGCGGAGGGAAGCCGGGTCATCCTGGGCTCGCCCACCGACCAGGTGAGCCGGTCGATGGAGATCCCGGACGAGGCCAACCCATGGAGCACCCGCTTCCATGTGGAGGAGCGCCCGATCAACGAGGCATGGCCCAGCAAGAGCAAGAAGGAGAGCAAGGACAAGACCGTCTTCCTCTCCGCGCCGGTCAAGGTGACCAAGGGCATCACGGTCACCAAGATCCCGCGGCAGGCCTACAAGACCCGTGACATCACGGGCGGTCTGCCCCGGATCGCGGAGCTGTTCGAGGCCCGGCGCCCCAAGGATCCGGCCACCATCTCCGAGGTGGACGGCGTGGTCAAGTTCGGCGAGATCAAGCGCGGCAAGCGCGAGATCTACGTCTACCCGGAGACGGAGGGCCAGGCGGAGGAGGGCGTGGAGCCTCAGTTGTACGAGGTGCCCGCCGGTAAGCACCTCCGGGTCCACGAGGGCGACCGGGTGCGGGCGGGTGACCGCCTCACCGAGGGCCCGGTGAACCCGCACGACATCCTGCTCATCAAGGGTCCGCGAGCGGTGCAGGAGTACCTGCTCAACGAGGTGCAGGAGGTCTACCGGCTCCAGGGCGTCCGCATCAGCGACAAGCACATCGGCGTCATCGTGCGCCAGATGCTGCAGAAGGTGCGGGTGACCGATCCGGGCGACACCGACTTCCTCGAAGGAGAGACGGTAGACAAGCAGAGCTTCCGGGACGAGAACGATCGGGTCCAGAAGCGGAAGGGCACCCCGGCGCAGGCCGAGCCGGTGCTGCTGGGCATCACCAAGGCGAGTCTCACGACCCAGTCGTTCATCTCGGCGGCGTCGTTCCAGGAGACCACCCGGGTGCTGACCGACGCGGCGATCCGCGGGGCCAAGGACGACCTCCTGGGCCTCAAGGAGAACATCATCATCGGCCACCTGATCCCGGCGGGCAGCGGCATCTACCGCTACGCCGAGATCGACATCCAGCCGCCGGCGGGC
>DATBJC010000146.1:0-20603 GCA_036556625.1 Gemmatimonadales bacterium | reverse complement strand
GACAACTGGCAAGTCCACTTCGCCGACACCATGCGTGGCGGTCAGTACCTGAATAACTGGCGCATGGCCGAGCTCCACGCCAAGGAGGCGCCCGACCGGGTGCGGGAGCTGGAGGCGTGGGGCGCGCTGTTCGATCGGACTCCGGACGGCCGCATCCTCCAACGCAATTTCGGCGGGCATAAGTATCCCCGGCTCGCGCACGTGGGAGACCGGACCGGCCTGGAGATGATTCGCACGCTTCAGGACCACAGCATTCACCAGGGAATCGACGTGCACATGGAGTGCACGGTGCTCCGGATCTTCACCGACGGACGCCGCGTCGCGGGCGCGCTGGGGTACGACCGGGAGCGGGGCCGGTTCCGACTCTATCGTTGCAAGGCGATCGTACTGGCCACCGGCGGCGTCGGCCGGGCCTATTCCATCACCAGTAACAGCTGGGAGTACACCGGAGACGGCCACGCGCTCGCTTATCAGGCGGGCGCGGCGCTCCAGGACATGGAGTTCGTTCAGTTCCACCCTACCGGGATGATCTGGCCGCCCAGCGTACGGGGCATCCTGGTCACCGAAGGGGTGCGGGGCGAGGGTGGGGTCCTGCGCAATCGTCACGGCCGGCGCTTCATGTTCGACGACGTCCCCGAGAACTATCGGAGCCAGACCGCGGACAGCGAAGAGGAAGGGTGGCGCTACACTCAGGGCGACAAGAGCGCGCGCCGCCCTCCCGAGCTGCTGACCCGCGACCATGTCGCCCGCTGCATCCTGCGAGAGGTGCGGGAGGGTCGCGGCAGTCCCCACGGCGGAGTCTTCCTCGACATCTCCTGGATCAAGGAGAAGCTCGCCGGAGCCCGGGAGCACATCATCAGGAAGCTTCCCAGCATGTACCATCAGTTCAAGCAGCTGGCGGACATCGACATCACCACCACGCCCATGGAGGTCGGGCCCACCACGCACTACATCATGGGCGGCATTCGGGTGGACGGTGACACCCAGAGCTCGACGCTGCCCGGGCTGTATGCGGCGGGGGAGTGCGCCGCCGGATTGCACGGCGCCAACCGGCTGGGTGGCAATTCGCTGTCGGACCTGCTGGTCTTCGGAAAGCGGGCCGGAGAGTTCGCGGCGGCATTCGCCGGCGAGCATCCCCATTCTGAGATCGACCAATCCGAGGTGGACGCGAGCGCAAAGGCCGCCCTGGCCCCTTTCGAGCGAGATGGCGGGGACGATGGCCGAGGACCGTACCAGGTGCAGCAGGAGCTTCAGGCGATGATGCAGGACCTGGTCGGGATCGTCCGCACCGAGCCGGAGATGCAGCGTGCGCTGGAGGCGATCGGGCGGTTCAAGGATCGGGCGAAGCAGGTCGCCGTCGGCGGAAACCGGGAATACAATCCGGGGTGGCACACGGCGCTCGATCTCGCCAACCTGCTCACGGTGGCGGAGGCGATCAGCCGGGCGGCCATCGAGCGAAAGGAGAGCCGCGGCGGCCATTTCCGCGACGACTTTCCGGAGAAGGATCCGGCAGCCGGGAAGTTCAACA
This sequence comes from Gemmatimonadales bacterium, assembly GCA_036556625.1. Classification (GTDB taxonomy): domain Bacteria; phylum Gemmatimonadota; class Gemmatimonadetes; order Gemmatimonadales; family GWC2-71-9; genus CAVVWJ01. Next base: position 19,075 of record DATBJC010000146.1, on the reverse strand, counting down.
TCGTGATCCGAAAGGGAACCGGCGGCGAGATGCAGCTCTCACGCGAGCCGATCCCGGAGGTGCCGGCCGAGCTGAAGAAGGTGATCGAGGAGCAGAAATGACAGAAGAGAAGCATTATGGCCACTGATGTCCTCAAGCCCGACCTTCAGGAAACCGGCGCCGTCGAGGCCACCGAGTCGCCGAGCCCGCAGCCCGAGCCGCTCGGCCGCGCGACGTTCCGGATCTGGCGGGGCGACTCGACCGGCGGCAAGCTGGTGGACTACACCACCAGCGTCACGCCCGGGATGGTGGTGCTCGACGCGGTCCATCAGATCCAGGCCGAACAGGCCAACGATCTGGCCGTGCGGTGGAACTGCAAGGCGGGCAAGTGCGGCTCCTGCTCGGCCGAAGTGAACGGGATGCCGAAGCTGATGTGCATGACCCGGCTGAGCGACCTGCCGCTCGACCAGCCGGTCAGCCTGGAGCCGATGCGGGCCTTCCCTCCGGTGAAGGACCTGGTTCCCGACGTCTCCTGGAACTTCGCGGTCAAGCGGCGGATCAAGCCGTTCACGCCGCGACCGCCGGACGCGCCGGACGGCACCTGGCGGATGGCGCAGTCGGACGTGGACCGGGTGCAGGAGTTCCGCAAGTGCATCGAATGCTTCCTGTGCCAGGACGTGTGCCACGTCCTGCGAGACCATCAGCGCTACGCCGATTTCATCGGTCCGCGCTTCCTGGTTCACGTGGCGGCTTTGGAGATGCACCCGCTCGACGTGGAGGACCGGGTGGGAGACTTGCGGCGCGATCAGGGGATCGGCTACTGCAACATCACCAAGTGCTGTACCGCCGTGTGCCCCGAGCACATCACGATCACGGACAACGCGATCATTCCGCTCAAGGAGCGGGTGGTGGATGAGTTCTTCGATCCGTTGGGGAAGCTGCTGAAGCTCGTCAGCCGAAGGGAGGCTGGATCGTGACGTTTGAGCTGAAGCCGATCTCCCGCGCCAGCGTGGACGCCGCGCTGCAGAAGGCTGAACGGTACCGGGTCATCAATGACCCATCGTCCGCGGAGAGCATCTGCCTCGACGTGCTGACGGTCGTTCCGGAGAACCAGCAGGCGCTGGTGACGCTCCTGTTGGCCATCACCGACCAGTTCGCCGAGGGGCCAGCCGAGGGCGTGCGGCGGGCGCGGGAGGTGCTGCCGCGGCTGGCTGACGACTACAAGCGGGCGTACTACGCGGGAATCATCTGCGAGCGCTGCGCCAAGGCGCAGCTTCGGCCGGGGTCACCCGGTTCCGGCGAGCGGGCCTATCACTGGCTCCGGGAAGCGATGAGCTGGTACGAGCAGGCCGAGGCGCGGCGTCCGCCGGGAAACGATGAGTCGATCCTGCGATGGAACACCTGCGCCCGGCTGCTGGACCGCAATGACCAGTTGCGCCCGCGGGGCGAGGAGCCGGTGGCGCTGAGCCTCGAGTAAGTCACGGTCGTCCCTGGCTCCGCCTTCTGCCGGGCACCGGTTGCCTCTCCGTCGCTCGTACCACCAGCACGTACGTCAGCCAGCCGAGCACGACCATTCCGATCGAGAACAGGGCGTACGACACGCGCCAGTCCATGCCCTGGGTCATCATGCTGAACTCGGACATGCCCCCGATACTCGCGATCAGGTTGAGCGGCAGGAAGATGATGTTGATCAGGGTGAGCTTCTTGAGCAGCACGTTCATGTTGTTGTTGACGATGGTGCCACGGGCATCCATGAGCCCGGCCAGGACCGTGTTGTAAATCTGAGCCTGCCGCGCGCACTGCGTATTCTCGAGGATCAGGTCGTCGAGCACGGCCACCTGGTCCGGGCCCAGCGGCAGACGCTCGGCCAGCGTGCGGAGCTTGACCAGGACGCTTCCGTTGGCCTCGATGGCATTGAGGTAGTAGGTGAGGCTTTCGGTGAACGTGAACATCTGCAGCAGGTACCGGTTCTCCATGGACGAGCTGATCTTTGCTTCCAGGCTGCTGACCACCTGTCGGATGGCCTTCAGGTGCCCCGCGTAGTGGCGGATCGTGCTGAGCAGAAAGCGCAAGATCACGTCGGTCACCGATGATACCCCCTCGAGATCCCTCGGGCCGAACGGCATCGGCCCTTCGCTGAGCACGAAGGTGAGCCTATCCGCCTGAAGGAAGAGACCGACGGAGGACACGTCGAATCGCAGAGTCTCAGCCAGGGCGGCCCGCTTGGGACGCTTCCAGAGCAGGGAAAGACGACCGGGCCCGAGCTCGAGTCGCGCGATCTCGTCGGGATCGAGCGCTGATTCGAGGTCATACGCATCCACACCACCCTCAGTGGTGAGGCGGTGCTTCTCGCCCTCGTCAGGGTCGACGTACACTTGAATAGGCGCCCCGTTGATAGTGGGGTCTCCGACCGTCTCGCCGTGGAGTCCGAGACCAAACCGCATAGCATTCTCCTTATTCGACCTTGAGCCTGTAGCCTACACCGGGCTCGGTCACCAGCAACCGCGGCCGTGCCGGATCGGCTTCCAGCTTCTGCCGCAACTGCGCCATATAGACCCGCACGTAGTGCGACTGGTTGGCGTAATTCACTCCCCACACCTCCTTCAGCAGCTGGCCATGGGTCAGCACCTTGCCCGCATGGCGGATCAGCAAAGTGAGCAGCTTGTACTCAGTGGGGGTGAGATGGACCTCCTGGCCCCCCCGGCGGATCTCGCGCCGAGCCAGGTCCACGCGCACCTCGCCGGCCTCGAACACGGGGTTTGGCGTTGATCCGGGCGGCTGGGCCCCGTGGCGGAGTGCCACCCGGATTCGGGCGAGCAGCTCCTCCACGCCGAAGGGCTTGGTGAGATAGTCGTCGGCACCGAGGTCGAGGGCCGCGACCTTGTCCTGTTCCCGGCCCCGTGCCGACAGCACGATGATCGGGATGGTCGTCCACTCCCTGAGCTCGCGGGTCACCTCGAGGCCGTCCCGGTCGGGCAGGCCGAGGTCGAGGAGGATCACGTCAGGACTGCGCCCCGCCGCCTGGGCGAGGCCTTCGCGGGCGGTCGTCGCCTCCACCAGGCGGTAGTCCTGCGCGCCCAGCGCGGCCCGAAGGAAGCGCCGCATCTGCGGCTCGTCCTCGATCAGGAGGATGAGTGGGGCGGATCGGTCCACGGCGTGGCAGCCTCGAGACTCTCGCCATCCTCATCCGCCTCGGCCTCGACGGTCGGCGGGGTGCCCACGATGGGAATGGTGAAGCGGAAGAGCGCTCCACCGCCGGGGCGGCGCTCCACCCAGATCCGTCCGCCGTGGGCGGCGACGATGCCCCGGCAGATGGTGAGGCCGAGCCCCACGCCGGTGCCAGGGGTGCTACCTGCCCGCTGGAACTTTTCGAAGATGCGCTCTTCCTCGCCCGCCGGGATCCCGGGCCCTCGGTCGGCCACGGTCACGACTACTTCCTGCCCGGCACTCGCACCGCTGGCCGTCGCGCTCAACTCGATCGGCGACCCCGTCGGGGTATACTTGGCCGCATTTTCCAACAAGTTCACGAACACCTGTTCCAGCAGAACCTCGTCCACGGGTACCAGTGGAAGCGTCTGCGGGAAGTCGGTGGTCACTTGCCGCCCCGCCAGCTGGTCCTCCATCCGCAGCAACGCGACCCCGGCGACATCCGACAGGAGCTGCCACTCCTTCTGAACCTCGAGCGCGCCGCTCTCGACCCGGATCATGTCGAGCAGATTGGCGACCAGCCGGCTCATGCGCTGGGATTCCTGGACGATGGTTCCAGCCAGCTCCCGGCGAGTGGCGTCGTCGCTGGGGCCCCCGGACTGAAGCAGCGTAGTCGCGGCACCTTCGATCGCGGCCAGCGGGGTCCGCATATCGTGGGAGAGCGAGCTGAGCAGCGCAGTCCTGAGCCGCTCGGCCTCGACCGCGATCTCGGTACGGCGGCTCCGCTCCGCCAGGGCCACCCGCTCGAAGGCAACCGCGGCCTGGCCTGCTAACGCCTCCAGCAACCGACGTCTGGCGGGGTCGCGAAACTGATGCCGTTCCGTAGGGCGAATGCCGAGGACGCCGACCGAACGGTCGGACAGTCCGAGCGGCACGTAGAGCGCGACGGCCGCCGGGAGGGTGCTGGTCTCGTGGCCAGCCGGCTGCAGCTGATCGTGGGCCCACTGCGCGACGCCCATCTCCCGATCGTCGAGCGGATAGGGGGAGGGCTCGGTGGGACGCACCCGACCGGAGCTGTCAGGCAGCAAGAGAGTGACGTCCGCCCCGAACGTGTCGCGCAGGTTCTTGAGGGTCGCGGCCGTGAGCTCCTCGCGGGTCCGCACGCTGGAGAGGTCCCGGGCCATCGCGTAGAGGGTCGCGGTGCGCCGCTCCCGTTCGCGGGAAGCCTCGGCCTGGGTGCGAATCCGCCCGGTCAGGTTGCCGATCACCAGTGCGACCAGAAGCATCACGCCGAATGTGAGCACATACCGCGCATCGTTGACCGAGAAGGTGAAGAACGGCGGGACGAAGCAGAAGTCGAACAGCGCGATGCTGAGGAGCGAGGCCAGCACCGAGGGTCCCTGCCGGTAACGGCTGGCCACCACCACGACTCCCAGCAGATAGAGCATGGCCGCGTCGATGGTGGCCAGCTCCATCTCGGCGATGCGCAAGCCAAGTCCGATGACGGTCGGCACCAGGGTGACTGCCGCGGCCGCCGCGTACTCGCCCCAGGTTGACGGACGCGGCAGCGGCGCCCGCGACTGATCGGCGTCCTCCTCACCGCTGATGGCGAGCACCTCGATCGCCTCGCTGCGCCGAACCAGCGCATCCAGCAACGATCCGGCCAGCCGCTCGCGCCAGCGGGCCCGCTCCGGCTTGCCCACCACGATCCGGTTCACGTTGTGGGCGCGGGCGTAGGCCAGGATCTCGTCCGCCACGCTCTGGCCGCTCACGGTCACCGCGCGACCGCCAAGCTGCTCGGCAAGCTCGAGCGCGCGGAGGATCTCCTCGCGGTCCAAGGGGGTCAGGCGCTGGTCGCTGGGGGTCTCCACGTGCAGCGCCACCCAGTCCGCGTGGAGCCGCGCCGCCATCCGCCGGGTGGCGCGCACCAGCCGCGCCGCGGTGCGGCTCGGCCCGATGCAGACCAGGAGTCGCTCCGCCGCCGCCCAGGTTTCCCGGATGCCGCGCTCCGCCATGTAGCCGCGCATCTGGGCATCCACCCGCTCGGCGGTACGCCGGAGTGCCAGCTCGCGCAGGGCGATGAGGTTCCCCTTGCGGAAGAACCGCTCGATCGCGCGCGATGCCTGGTCCGGGACGTATACCTTCCCCTCGCGCAGGCGCTGCAGGAGCACGTCCGCGGTCACGTCGACCAGCTCGATCTCGTCGGCCTGCTCCAGCACCGAGTCGGGAAGCGTCTCGCGAACCTGAACTCCGGTGATCTGGGCCACCACGTCGTTCAGGCTCTCGATGTGCTGCACGTTGAGCGTGGTATAGACGTTGATACCGCGTTTGAGCAGCTCGTCCACGTCCTGCCAGCGCTTGCTGTGGCGGGAACCCGGGGCGTTGGTGTGTGCCAGCTCATCGACCAGCAGGAGGGCGGGCTGTCGCTCGATCGCGCCATCGAGGTCGAACTCCTCGAGCCGGGTGCCGCGATAGTCCACGCTGCGGCGAGGCAGAACCTCGAGGCCTTCGAGCAGGCGGGCGGTCTCGGCCCGCCCGTGCGTCTCCACCACGCCAATGACCACGTCGAGCCCCTCGGCCTGCTTGGCCCGGGCCGCTTCCAGCATGGTGAAGGTCTTACCCACGCCGGGAGAGGCGCCGAGAAAGACCTTCAAACGGCCGCGGCGGGACCGGGCCTCCTCGTCCTGAAGGCGGCGAAGCAGGGCCTCGGGGTCTGGGCGGGTATCGGACATGCGGTTGAAGTTACGGTGCCCGGAGGTGGGCGGGAGGGAGGAAACCTCAGGAGGGAGGAAACCTCAGCGCGATCCTCCCGCCGAGTCGAGCGCCACGTTGAGCAGCAGCACGTTCACCCTCGGCTCGCCGAACACACCGAATTGCCGGCCCTCGGTGTGCCGGACCACGAGCTCACGGACTTGGTCGGGATTCACCCCGCGGGCCTGCGCCACCCGTGCCACCTGCGCCTCGGCATTGGCGGGCGAGATATGAGGGTCCAGTCCCGACGCCGACGCGGTCACCATGTCGGTGGGAATCTTCCCCGGCTCGACCCCGTCCTTCTTAACCACTTGTGCCACTGCGCCGGCGATCAGGGTGTCGGCCAGCTTCCGGTCGGTCGGCCCCTTGTTGGTTCCGGCCGACGCCGTGGCGTCGTACCCCGCGCCGGCGGCGGAGGGACGGGAATGGAAATACTCGGGACGAGTGAATGCCTGACCAATCAGGGCGCTGCCCACGACCCTCCCGTTCACTTCGATGATCGATCCGTTCGCCTGTCGCGGGAAGAGAAGCTGCGCCAGGCCGGTGACGATTCCCGGATAGATCAGTCCGGTGAGGGCACAGAGCAGCAGGGTGAGCACGAGAGCCGGGCGAAGCAGGCGTTGGAACATGGTCACACCACTCCGATAGCGGTGAGGACGAGGTCGATCAACTTGATCCCGGCAAACGGCACGAGCAACCCGCCCACGCCGTACACCAACAGGTTGCGCCGCAAGATCAGGCTTGCTGGCGCCGGCCGGTAGCTCACGCCGCGCAGCGCCAACGGGATCAGCGCGATGATGATCAGCGCGTTGAAGATCACGCTGCTCAGAATGGCCGACCGGGGCGAGGTCAGCCGCATGAGGTTGAGCGCCTCGAGCTGGGGATAGGTGGCCACGAACATCGCGGGGATGATCGCGAAGTACTTGGCCACGTCATTGGCGATCGAAAAGGTGGTGAGCGAGCCCCGGGTCATCAGGAGCTGCTTTCCGATCTCCACGATCTCGATGAGCTTGGTCGGGTTGGAGTCGAGGTCCACCATGTTCCCAGCCTCGCGCGCGGCCTGGGTACCGCTGTTCATCGCAACGCCCACGTCGGCCTGCGCCAGGGCCGGCGCGTCGTTGGTGCCGTCGCCGGTCATGGCCACCAGCCGTCCGCCGGCCTGTTCCGTGCGGATCAGTTCCAGCTTCTGTTCCGGAGTGGCCTCGGCCAGAAAATCGTCCACCCCTGCCTCGGCGGCGATCGCGGCGGCGGTGAGGGGGTTGTCACCGGTGATCATCACCGTCCGGATGCCCATCGCCCGCAGCCGGTCGAAGCGCTCCTTCATGCCTCCCTTCACGACGTCCTTCAAGTGGACGACGCCCAGCACCCGGGAAGTGCCGTCGACCCGCTCCGCCACCACCAGCGGCGTGCCACCCTGCCGCGAGATACCCTCCACCACCCGGTTGGTCTCAGGTGGCAGGGAGCCGCCGCCCTCGGCCACCCAGCGACCCACCGCGTCGGTCGCGCCTTTTCGCAGCTGATGCTGCGCCATGTTGACCCCACTCATCCGGGTCGCGGCGGAGAAAGGTACGAACGTCATCGCGACGTGGCCGTCGGCCCCGGTCGCGCTGCGGCCTCGAAGGGCAAACCGCTCCTTCGCGAGGACGACGATGCTGCGTCCCTCCGGCGTCTCGTCGGGGAGGGATGCGAGCTGGGCCCGGTCGGCCAGCTCCTCGACCCGCACGCCACCCACCGGCAGGAACTCGACCGCGTGGCGGTTGCCCAGGGTGATCGTGCCGGTCTTGTCGAGCAGCAGGGTGTTGACGTCACCGGCGGCTTCGACCGCGCGGCCACTCATCGCGATCACGTTCTGCTGAATCAATCGGTCCATTCCCGCGATGCCGATCGCAGAGAGGAGGCCGCCGATCGTCGTCGGAATCAGACAGACGAGGAGCGCGATCAGCACGGGGACGGTGGCGGCGCTGCCGCTGTAGACCGCGAACGGCTTGAGCGTGACCACCGCGAGGAGGAAGACTACCGTCAGGCCGGATAGAAGAATGGTGAGCGCGATCTCGTTCGGCGTCTTCTGCCGGCTGGCGCCTTCGACCAGCGCGATCATCCGATCGATGAAGGTCTCCCCGGGATTGGCCGTGACCCGGAGGACCAGCCAGTCTGAGAGGACGCGGGTCCCGCCGGTCACGGCGGAGCGGTCGCCGCCCGCCTCGCGGATCACGGGGGCCGATTCGCCGGTGACCGCCGACTCGTCCACCGAGGCGACCCCTTCGACGACGTCGCCGTCCGCTGGAATGAGATCGCCGGCTTGCACCAGCACGTAATCGCCCCGACGCAGCTCGGTGGCGAACACCGACAGGAAGTCGAGGTGATTCCCAGGCTCCTTCATCCGCTTGGCGCGGGTTTGCATCCGGGTGCCGCGGAGCGCCTCGGCCTGGGCTTTGCCCCGTCCCTCGGCCATCGCTTCGGCGAAGTTGGCGAACAGCACCGTGAACCAGAGCCACAGCGCCAGTTGGAGCGTGAACCAGATATCGTCTCCTCCCACTGCGATGTCCCGGATCAGCACCAGCGTCGTCAGGGCCGCCCCGATCAGCACGACGAACATGACCGGATTCCGCACCAGGTGACGGGGATCGAGCTTGTAGACCGAGTCCCAGAGTGCGCGCCGAACGATCGGCGGATGAAAGAGCGGATGCTTGGCTGACATGGTCAGGAGAGATGGCCGGCTTGCATGAGGAAATGCTCCACCACCGGCCCCAGCGAGAGGACGGGGAAGAAGGTGAGCGCCCCGACGATGAGGATGACGCCCAGCAGGAGAACCACGAAGATCGGCGTGGTGACCGGAAAGGTGCCCGCGGTCTCGGGGGCGATCTTGCGCTCCGACAGGAATCCGCCCAGCGCCAGCATGGGCACGATCATCGCGAACCGACCGACCAGCATCGCAATGCCGAACAGCGTGTTGTAGTAGTAGGTCGAGCCGGTGAGCCCGGCGAAGGCGCTCCCGTTGTTGCCGGTGGTGGAGCTGAAGGCGTAGAGGATCTCTGAGAGGCCGTGGGGCCCGGCATTATTGAGCCCCTTGAGCCCCACCGGCAGCACGGCCGACAGCGCGGAGAGAGTCAGGATGACCGCCGGGAAGATCAGCACGTAGAGCATCGCGACCTGGACCTCGCGCGCCTGGATGCGCTTGCCGAGGTATTCCGGCGTTCGGCCCACCATCAGCCCTGCGATGAACACCGTCAGCACCACCATGACGATCATGCCGTAGAGCCCCGCCCCCACCCCGCCGAAGATGACTTCGCCCAGCTGGATGTTCACCAGCGGCACCATTCCTCCCAGCGGCGTGAACGAGTCATGTAACGAGTTCACCGCACCGCAGGAGGCGTCGGTGGTGACAGTGGCGTAGAGCGCGCTGTTGGCGATCCCGAAGCGGACTTCCTTGCCCTCCATGTTGCCACCGGGATTGTCGGCCGTCGTGGCGAGGTCGAGCCCGCGCTCCGCATGGATCGGGTTGCCCCGCGCCTCGGCCCAGTAGGCGGTGGACACACCGGCCAGGAACAGCACCGCCATGGCCGACCAGACCGCCCAACCGTGGCGCTGGTGACCAGTCATTTTTCCCAGGAGCCAGGTGAGGGCGGAGGGGATCATGAAGATCGCGAACATGGACCAGAAGTTGGACCATGGCGTCGGATTCTCGAACGGGTGGGCCGCGTTGGCGTTGAAGAAGCCACCGCCGTTGGTTCCCAGCTGCTTGATCGCCTCCTGGCTCGCCACCGGGCCCATCGCAATGGTCTGCTTGGCGCCCTCCAGCGTGGTGACCTCGAGGTAGGGTCGGAAGTTCTGAATCGCGCCCTGTTGGACCAGGATCAGCGCGATGAGCAGAGAGATCGGAAGCAGCACGTAGAGGGTGCCGCGCACCAAGTCGGCCCAGAAGTTCCCCAGGCGGCCGGCCGAGCGGCGGGAGATCCCCCGTACCAGCGCCACCGCCAGCGCGATCCCGACCGCCGCCGAGGTGAAGTTATGAAACGCGAGCTGAGTCATCTGGGAGAGGTACGACATCGTCGACTCGCCCGAGTACGATTGCCAGTTCGTGTTGCTGGTGAACGAGGCGGCGGTCTCGAATGCCTGCCGGTCAGGCACCGCCGGCAGAGCCTGCGGGTTGAGCGGCAGCAGATGCTGAAGCCGGAGCACCGCGTAGGTGAGCAGAAGGGACGCCGCGCTGAAGAGCAGCATGCCGCCCGCGTACGCGGTCCAGTGCTGATCCTCCTCGGGATCCACCCGGGCCAAGCGGTAGAAGACGCGCTCGACCGGCGCGAGCCAGCGCACCCGCCCCGCGTATACAGCCACCAGGTACATCCCCAGCGGCTTGGTGACCAGCAGCACGGCAAGGGAGAACATGGCGATCTGAAGCCAGCCGTTGCCGGTCATCTCAGAACTTCTCCGGATGGAGCAGGGTGTAGACCAGGTACACCAGAATCGCGATCGCGATCACGCCCCCCACCAATGATTCGGCGCCCATCAGGTCGGCTCCCGGTCGGCGTGCCGGCCCAGCCGCTCACAGCCGCGAACGTAGGCCAGCATGCCCGCGAAGAATGCGATGCTGCCGACCAGATACAGGAGGTCTATCATGGGGCTGAAACGTATGAGAGGCCCTGTCAATGCGGCCTAGGGATCGAGCGGCCACCCGTCAAGACTTCGTAAAGAAGGTGGTTACTCTTCTCCCATGCATGCCGTGATCTTCACCGGCGCCGGTGGTCCCGAGGTGATCTCGATCGGTGAGGTGCCGAAGCCGGAAGTGAGACCGGGATACATCCGCGTGCGGGTGCGCGCTGCCGGGCTCAATCGCGCGGACCTCCTCCAGCGCCGGGGCCACTATCCCGCCCCGCCCGGCTGGCCGGCCGACATCCCGGGCCTGGAGTACGCCGGCGAGGTCGAGGCGGTGCGCGACACGACCCGATGGAGGGTGGGCGATCGCGTCATGGGCCTGGTGGGTGGGGGAGCGCAGGCGGAGATGGTGGTGGTGCCCGCGGAGCAGGCGCTGGCCGTGCCGGAGGGGATCTCCTTCGCCGAGGCGGCCGCGATCCCCGAGGTCTTTCTCACCGCCTACGACGCGCTGGTCACCCGCGGCCGGCTCCGCGCCGGCGAGCGAGTCCTGATCCATGCGGTCGGGAGCGGGGTCGGTACCGCCGCCTCGCAGATCGCCAAGCATCTCGGCGCAACGGTCATCGGCACGTCCCGCAGCGCCGACAAGCTGGCCCGAGCCGTGGTGTACGGGGTGGACACCGGCATCGACACCAGCCGGACCTCGTTCAGGGACGCGATCGGGGAGTCGGTGCAGGTGGTACTGGACTCCATCGGCGGCCCGGCGTTCGACCACAACCTCGCGGTCCTGGCGCCGGGGGGACGCCTGGTTCTGCTCGGGTTCCTGGCGGGAAGCCGCACCACAACCGACCTGGGCCCGATCCTGCGGAAGCGGCTGGAGGTGATCGGTACCGCGATGCGGGTACGGGGCCCGGAGGAGCGGAAGGCGCTGGCGGCCGAGTTCGCTGAGCGGATGTTGCCGCTGTTCGACCGCCGGATCGAGCAGGCTGCACCGCTCCGACCGGTGCTTCACGCCAGCTACCCCATGACCCGGCTGGCCGAAGCCCACCGGGTCCTGGAGTCGAACGAGACGTTCGGCAAGCTGGTGGTGGAATGGTGAGCTGGTGACAGACTATGCTTTCTGCTTTCCTAGCCTCGCTCGCACGAACGCCGAATTCAGCGTGGGCAGCTGGTTGAAGTCCTTCGCCTTCAGGAACATCTCCTTGGCCTTGCCGGCGTCGCCTTTGCCCTGGTAGGCCAGTCCCTGGCGATAGAGGTTGTAGGGGTCCTGCTGATTCGCCTGGGCCAGATGGCTCAACGCTCCGTCGTAGTTCTTCTCCGCCAGCGCGATCGTCCCCGCCACCTCGTGCCCCAGCCGGATCTGGAACTGGTTCTGCTTCGCCTGGCTCTCCTTCAGGAAGGCATCGCCCTCGCGCTTGGCGGTGGCCAGATCCTTCTTGGCGATCGCCACCCGCGCGGCGTTGTACCGGTGGAACAGTCGAGTGTTCTCCTTCACCTCGGCCGACAAGTCGGACGCGTCGGTCACCTGCACGGCCTGCTCGAACTTCTTGAGCGCCGCATCGGGCTTGCCCGACTCCAGCAGCACGTTGCCCATAAAGGTCGCGTCGCCCGTCATCGCGGCGGCGTCGCTGATGCCCTCACCCAGGGCGTACTGCTTGTCCAGCTCAGCCAGCGCGAGGTCGGTCTTGCCTTCTTCGACGTAGGTCACGGTGTTCTGGAACATCGCGGCCCGCTTCTCCCCATCGTTCCGGGCGCCGTCGTACAGCTTCTTCGCCTCGGCGCGTGAGGCGTCGTACTTGCCCTGGAACATCAGGTTGGTGGAGATCCCGATGTAGGAGGGCGCGAACTGCTGGTTCTGCTCCAGGGCCTTGCGATACTGGGCGATGGACTCGTCGAAGCGACCCATCTTCATCAACAGCTCGGCGTAGGAGTCGTACGGATTGGGGTCGTTGGGAATGAGCTCGATGTACTTCTTGAACGCCTTCTCGGCGTCGCCATAGTTGCCCACGGTGCGATAGGCGTAGCCGACGATGTTGTACGCCGGGGCGTAATCGGGCGCGATGCCGGTAGCCCGGTTGTACTCCGCGATGGCCTTGTCGTAGTCCTGGCGGCCGAAATAGGTGCCGCCCAACAGGAAATGGGCCCGCTCGTCCTGGGGGAAGTCCGCCACGAGCTGCTGGTACAGCTCGAGCTGTTTGGCGGGATCGCCGTTGGCGCCGGCCTGGGCGCCCAGAATCGTGAGCTTCTCGCCCTTGGAGACCTTGCCAGCCAGGGCCACCGCGTGGCCGAGGTGGTCGAAGAACTCCTTCGCCGTCGGGGCGCTGTTGGCCAGGTTCAGGTGGGCCGTGGCGAAGTTGGGGTCTTTCTGGATGGCGCGAATCATGTACTCGCGCGACTCGTGACCCCGGAGGTTTTCCTGCAGGGTCCTGCCCTTGATGAAATCGGCTCTGGCTTCGGCGGAGGCGGTGCTGATTGGAACTTTCCCGGCTGAGTGCGCCGTCTGCGCGGCCGCGGGCGGCACGGCCGCGGCCAAAGCGGCGAGCGCGAGCGCCGAGAAGCGCCGCGCCCGGGCGGTGGGATGGGACATGGAATCTTCTCCTGGGGAAGGTGGGCCTCTAACCTCTACCCGAGGCCCCCCGGAAAAGATTCAGGCGCTCCGGGCTGCCCCCGGGTCGGAAGGTCGGGCAAATACTCGGACGCTCGTGGGCGAAACAAACACACGCTCCCCCTTGGCCAGGCCAAGCTTCTCATACTCGGAACGGGGAATGTGGGCCTCGATGCTGGCCCCGTTCTCGGTGCCGTCCAGCTCCAGCCGGACCACGGGTCCGAAGGCCCGGATGTGGCGCACGATGGCCTCGATGCTGGAGCTGCCGGCGGGCGAGGGAGTCAGCCGCACGTCGTAGGTCCGCACGTAGGCCACGCCGGCCTGATCCCGGGCCTCGGCCCACTCGGGCGCCGCCAGCTCGCTGGCGCCCACCTTGACCCGGCCGTGGTCGATGCGGCCGTGGAACAGGTTCACGTCGCCCAGGAAGCCATAGACGAAAGGCGTGGCCGGCTTGTCGTACACCTGCTCCGGCGTGCCGCTCTGCTCCACCCGGCCCTCGTTCATGATCACCACCCGGTCCGACACCTCCAGCGCCTCCTCCTGATCGTGGGTGACGAACACGCTGGTGACGTGCACTTCCTCGTGCAGCCGGCGGAGCCAGCGGCGGAGCTCCTTGCGGACCTTGGCGTCGAGCGCGCCGAACGGCTCGTCCAGCAGCAGCACCTTGGGCTTCACCGCCAGCGCCCGGGCGAGCGCCACACGCTGCCGCTGGCCGCCGGAGAGCTCCGAAGGCCGGCGCTTACCCAGCGCCTCGAGCTGCACCAGGCGGAGCAGGTTCATCACCGTATCCCGGATCTCCGCCTCGGAGGGCCGCACCGCGCGGGGCCGCACCCGGAGGCCGAAGGCGATGTTCTCGAACACACTCATGTGCCGGAACAGCGCGTAATGCTGAAACACGAAGCCCACCTGGCGCTCCCGCACCGGTTGAGAGGTCGCGTCCTCCCCTTCGAAGCGGATCACGCCGTGGTCGGCCGGTTCCAGGCCGGCGATGATGCGGAGCAGCGTGGTCTTGCCGGAACCCGAGGGACCCAGCAGCGCCACCAGCTCGCCGCCGGGCACCTCGAGGTTCACGTTGTCGAGGGCAACGAAGTTGCCGAACGACTTGCTCAGGTTGCGGACCTCGATGCTCATGCGGCGATCCTTTCGGAAGTACTGTCGGAGGCGGCCTCATCGGCTGCGGAGCGACGCTGCTGCCACTCCACCAGGGTCTTGAGTGCCAACGTGACCAGCGCGAGCAGAGTGAGCACCGACGCCACCGCGAAGCTGGCGGCGAAGGCGTACTCGTTGTACAGGATCTCCACGTGCAGCGGCAGCGTGTTGGTCTCCCCCCGGATGTGCCCGGACACCACGGAGACCGCGCCAAACTCGCCCATCGCGCGGGCGTTACAGAGAATCAGCCCGTAGAGCAGCCCCCACTTGATGTTGGGGAGAGTCACCCGGAAGAAGGTCTGCCAGCCGCTCGCTCCCAGCACGATCGCCGCTTCCTCTTCCTCGGAGCCCTGCTCCTGCATCAGCGGGATCAGCTCCCGGGCGATGAATGGCGCGGTGATGAAGGTGGTGGCGAGGACCATGCCCGGGACCGCGAAGATGATCTTGATATCGTGCTCGAAGAGCCAGTCGCCGAACCAGCCGTGGGCCCCGAAGAGCAGCACGAAGATCATGCCCGAGATCACCGGTGAAACCGCGAACGGCAGGTCGATCAGGGTGATGAGGATGTTCCTGCCCCGAAACTCGAACTTGGAGATGCACCACGCCGCGGCCACCCCGAAGATCAGATTGGCGGGCACCGCGATGGACGCGATGAGCAGGGTCAGCTTGGCCGCGCTGAGCGCGTCGGGCTCGCGGATCGCATCCCAGTAGGCCGGAATGCCCTTGGCCAGCGCCTGCACGAACACCAGCGCGAGCGGGAGGAGCAGCACCAGCGCCAGGAACACCAGCGCGATGCCGATGAGGGCCCAACGCACCGCGCGGGACTCGCCGGTGGCGCGGGTGACCGCGCGAGGGGCGATGGCGGCGGAACCGATGACGGCAGTCGTGGCCATGGCTCAGACCGCCATGCGGCGCCGGGCCGCCCACTGGAGGAGATTGATGGTGAGGAGCAGGACGAACGACACCAGCAGCATCACCACCGCGACTGCGGTGGCGCCGGCGTAGTCGTATTGCTCCAGCTTGGTGATGATGAGCAGCGGCACGATCTCGGTCTTCATCGGCATGTTGCCCGAGATGAAGACCACCGAGCCGTACTCCCCGATCGCCCGGGCAAAGGCCAGGGCGAAGCCGGTGAGCAACGCGGGCGCCACGGTGGGCACGATCACCCGGGTGAACGTCTGCCACCGCCGGGCTCCCAGGCTCGCCGCCGCCTCCTCGACCTCGACCTCCAGGTCGTCGAGCACCGGCTGCACCGTGCGGACCACGAACGGCAGACCGATGAAGATCAGCGCCACGGTGATGCCGAGCCAGGTGTAGGAGACCTTGATCCCGAGCGGCTCGAGATAGCCGCCGACCCAGCCGTTGGGCACGTACAGCGTGGTGAGCGCGATGCCGGCCACCGCCGTGGGAAGCGCGAAGGGCAGGTCCACCATGGCGTCCACCAGCCGGCGCCCAGGGAATCGGTAGCGCACCAGCACCCAGGCCACCAGCAGGCCGAACACCGTATTGATCAGCGCGGCCACGAACGACGCGCCGAAGGTGACCCGGTACGATGCCACCACACGGGGGTCGCTGACCGCGGCCCAGAAGGCCGAGCCCGTGAGCTCGGTCGTCTTGGCGAAGACCGTGGCCAGCGGCAGCAGGACCAGCAGGCTGAGGTAGGTGCAGGTGACGCCCAGGGACAGCCCGAATCCTGGAAGCACACTGCGCGACTTGTGCCGCATCCTCATCCCTTCGTAGGGGTGGAATCGAATGACACCTAGCGCCCCGGCTGATAGATCTGATCGAACAGCGCGCCGTCGGCGAAATGGGTCTGGTGGGCCTTCTTCCAGCCGCCGAACACGCCGTCGACGGTGATCAACTCGACCTTGGGGAACTGCGACTGGTACTTCGCCGCCACCGACCCGAGGCGCGGGCGGTAGAAGTTCTTGGCGGCGATCTCCTGACCCGGCTCGCTGTAGAGGTATTCCAGGTACGCCTCGGCCACCGGCTTGGTCCCGCGCTTGCCGGCCACCCTATCCACCACCGCCACCGGCGGCTCGGCCAGGATGCTGATCGATGGGGTCACGATCTCGAACTTGCCGGGGCCCAGCTCCTTGATGGCGAGCAGGGCCTCGTTCTCCCAGGCGAGGAGCACGTCGCCGATGCCGCGCTCCACGAAGGTGGTGGTGGAGCCCCGGGCACCGGCGTCGAGCACCGGGACGTTCTTGTAGAGCCTGGTGACGAACGCCTTGGCGGTGGCGTCGTTGCCGCCGGGCTGGCGCAGCGCCCAGGCCCAGGCGGCGAGATAGTTCCAGCGGGCCCCGCCCGAGGTCTTGGGATTGGGAGTGATGACCGAGACGCCGGGCTTCACCAGATCGCCCCAGTCCTTGATGCTCTTCGGATTGTCTTTGCGGACCAGGAGCACGATGGTCGAAGTGTAGGGCGAGCTGTTGTTGGGCAGCTTGGACTGCCAGTCCGCCTTGAGCCAACGCCCCTTCTCCGCGATCTGATCGATGTCGTATGCCACCGCCAGCGTCACCACATCGGCCTCGAGCCCGTCGATGACCGAGCGGGCCTGCTTGCCCGAGCCGCCGTGCGACTGGCGGATGGTCACGGCCTGGCCGGTCTTGCCCTTCCAGTAGGCCTGGAATTGCCGGTTGAATTCCTCGTACAGCTCGCGGGTCGGGTCGTAGGACACGTTGAGCAACGTCACGGGCTTGGGCGCGCCCTGGGCCACTCCCGGAGTGGTACCCATCGCGAGGGCCAGGGCGATCGTGCCGGGAACAGTGAATCGCGTGCGCATGGTTGTCCGGATACCTCTCATGGATGCGAAGTCAGGTCGAGATCAGAACGAGTGCTGGAACCGGGTCACCACGAAATCCTCCGAGGCGCGGTCGCCGTCGGTTGCGCCGCCCTCGAACGTGGTGTGCTCGTAGCTGACCACGAGCTTGATCTGCTTGTTCAGATGCCAGTTGACGCCGAGACCCAGGCCCTTGGCCTTGCTGGCCGCGCTGGTGGGATTGGCGAACACCGGGAACGCGTCGTCGTCGATGTCCAGCTCGCCGTAGCGGGCGGCCAGCTCGATGGCGCCGAAGGTGCCGGCCTTGAGATCGAACGGCTTTTTGGGGGTCGGGCTGCGGAAACCGGCGTACTCGCCGGTCAGGAAATAGGACCCGCTGGCCTGCCAGGCGCGATGGGTGAGCGTGGCGACCGTGCCTGCGCGGTTGACCTCCTGGCGGTTCAGCACGTACTCGGCCAGCACTCCGAAGGAGCCCAGGCCGACATACGCGTGCGGTGAAAGCCGGCTGCGGCGGCCTTCGGCGACCACCGTGTTGCCGGCCACCAGGGGATCGCTGCGGTAGCGGAAGAACGTCTGCTGCGAGGCCGAGCGATAACCCGCCAGGTCGGTGGCGGTGGCGTTGCCCTGCTCCATGCCGGTGCTGCCGGACAGGCCGATGCCCACACCCCGGAGCGTCCCCTGCTTGAACGGCTGGACCAACACCCGGGCGGCGAGATCCTTGGAGTCGTTCAGATCGGCGTCGGCATTCGCAAGATCGGTGGCGCCGTTGAAGATGCCGAGCTGATACTCGAGCGCCGCACTGGAGACCTCACCCCCGACCTGGAGGCCGACGTCGCGGCTGGGCACCAGGTTGGTGGGCAGTCCGCGCTCGGCGAAGTTGACGTCGGTGGCCGACTGGAGCCGCTCATAACCGATGGGCGGCTTGAACTTTCCGGCCCGCACGTTGAACGCGGGAGTGAACTTGCCTTCCCAGTAGGCGTCGAACAGCGCCACCTGGCCCTGACCGAAGTCGGGCATGATCCGGAAACCGAAGTAGCGGCCGACGGTCGCCTCGAGGATGGGACGGGCCCGGCGGAGAAAGAAGTTGTCGGCGACGGCGCTCGCGTCGTCCGACACGAAGAAGCGGCCGTCAGCCTGGGCGTAGCCCCGGATCTTCAGGGTGTACTGGCCGTCGGCTGACTTGAGACTGAAGCCGTCCTTCGCGTTGGCGGTGGCGGACTGACGATCCTTCGCGGCCGCGGCCGCGCTGTCCGCGGCGAGCTCACGGAGCCGCTGGAGGATCTTGATCTGCTGATCGAGTGCGTCCACCCGCGATTCCAGGGAGGACGTGTCGCCGTTGACTCCGTCTGTGGCGGACACCGCGGTTTGCGCCATGACATGGGGCGTGACGATCACGCTGCCCACCGCCAACCCGAGACCGCTTACCCATTGCCGGACCCCACTCATGCATGTCTCCTCTGATCGTTCCATCGTGGAGGACGTCCGGCTGTCCGGCGGTCCGAGGCCGCGGCAGTTGATGCTGGCCGCGAGTAGAGCTCTATCCCCGTCGGTGATCCGCAGCGGCGTGCTCGAAGCGGACTTTCTCCCGCCGCTCCAGCTGCACCACCCGGCCATCGTGGATCACCAGCTCGATCGTCCCGTAGCGGATCGAGCGCAGCGCCTCCACCAGCTCCTGGAGGAGTGGGGCAGGCAGGGGAATCGGGCTGTCTTGGCCGCCATTGAGGCCGGCGGGCCGGGGAACGTGAGTCATGTTCCTATATACCCTATCTAATAGATCTAGTAAATAGGCAGTTTGCGTGCCGGGTGCTGTGATGGGTGACACGTGAGCGGATTTGGCGCTGCAGGCTCTTGTATTACAGTAACTTAGGAGGGAGAATCCGAGTCAGCTGGAGAGCAACGGTATCCAAATACGGGATTGGGAACGTGGCTGGGCACCACGACTATGGCGCATTCTCGCGCCAAGCCAGGGTCTGCACCTCCGGGGCGACTGGCTCGGCGGGGGTGGACCGCTCGAGCTTTTGATGCAGGGCGGCGAGGCTGGTCCCATCCAGGATCCTGGCCGTCGCATCGCG
>DATBJC010000145.1:0-10770 GCA_036556625.1 Gemmatimonadales bacterium | reverse complement strand
GGTCGAGCGCGCGCTCGCCGCAGCCGCCGCGGCCTTCCCCGACTGGCGGCGCCGTGCCTTCGCGGAGCGCTCGGACCTCCTGCGAGCCGCGGCCCGGGTGCTCCGCGCCCACGCCGCCGGGCACGCCAGGACGATGGCGCTCGAGATGGGGAAGCCGGTCGTCCAGGGCGAGGCCGAGGTCGAGAAGTGCGCGCTCGCGTGCGACTGGTACGCGGAGCACGGAGCGGCATTCCTCGCCGACCAGCCGCGCCCGACCGAGGCGGCCCGGAGCCTCGTCCGCTTCGAGCCGCTCGGTCCGGTGCTCGCGGTCATGCCCTGGAACTTCCCCTTCTGGCAGGTCTTCCGTTTCGCCGCGCCGGCGCTGATGGCGGGCAACGTCGGGCTGCTCAAGCATGCTTCCAATGTCCCTCAGTGCGCCCTCGCCATCGAGGAGATCTTCCGGCGCGCCGGGTTTCCGGAGGGCGTGTTTCAGACCCTGCTGATCGAGACCGATCAGGTGAAGGGCGTGATCGAAGACCGCCGGGTTGCGGCCGTCACGCTCACCGGCAGCAACGTCGCCGGCAGCCAGGTCGCCTCGACCGCGGGAAAAGTGATCAAGAAGACCGTTCTCGAGCTGGGCGGCAGCGATCCCTTCATCGTGATGCCTGGCGCCGATCTCGCCGCCGCGGCCCAGACCGCAGTGAAGGCGCGGGTGGTCAACAACGGCCAGTCCTGTATCGCGGCCAAGCGCTTCATCGTGGCCGAAGCCGCTGCCGAGGAGTTCGAGCGCCGGTTCGTGGCTGGGATGGAAGGGCTGGTGGTGGGGGACCCGATGGAGCAGGCTACCGACGTGGGACCCCTGGCCACGGAGTCACAGCTTCGAACCATCGCCGACCAGGTGGAGCGGAGCGTCAAGGCTGGCGCGCGAGTGCTCACCGGTGGCCGACGGCTGGATCGTCCCGGGTGGTACTATGCGCCCACTGTGCTATCCGGCCTCACCCCCGAGGCGCCCGCGTACTACGAAGAGGTCTTCGGTCCGGTGGCGCTGCTTTTCCGGGTGAAAGGCATCGACGAGGCCATCCGGCTGGCCAACGACTCGCCGTTCGGCCTCGGCGCGAGTGCCTGGACCCGAAACCAGGCCGAAAGAGCCCGGTTCGTGACAGAGCTGGAGGCCGGCATGGTGTTCATCAACGCCATGGTGGCATCGGACCCCCGGGTCCCCTTCGGCGGCGTCAAGGAATCCGGCTACGGGAGAGAGCTGAGCCCCTATGGCATCCGCGAATTCGTCAACATCAAAACCGTCTGGGAGGCGTGAGCCAGCGCACACCCCTATCGCCTCGGCAATTGTTATGTTACCGTTACCGCCCCGTGACACCCACGGGGCGGTAACCGGACCCGCCAACTGCCGAGGTACTATGTACTTAGATCCAACCGCCGGGAGCCTGGTGCTCCAGGTTCTCGCCGCCGGCGCCCTGTCCGCCGTGGCGCTGTTCGGCCGGGTCCGCGAGGGTGTGAAGACCGTCTGGCACTCCATTGTCCGCCTTGTTGTGCCGCGGCGATGGGCGCCGAAGCGCTAGGGGCCTCTTACCGCGACCCCAGCGGGTTCGTCTACACTCGGGACGGAAGGCTTTACCGCCAGGTCAATCGCGTCTTTCAGGATCGCTTCAAGGCGTTCCTCGACTCCGGTTTTTATACCGAGCTCGAGGAACGCCGCATGCTGGTAGCCCACCGTGAAGCGCCACTCAGTTTAGCTGCATCACCCGATGCGGTCGCCGTCCTGGAACCGGAGAGGGTGGAATTCGTGTCGTATCCCTACGAGTGGTCCTTCGGCCAGCTCCGGGACGCGGCGCTGCTCACGCTCGAGCTCCAGGAGCGGGCCCTGGCCCGCGGATTCACTCTGCGTGACGCCAGCAGCTACAACGTCCAATTCGTCCGGGGACACCCCCTCTTCATCGACACGCTGTCCTTCGAGCCCCGGGAAGAGGGCGCGCCCTGGACGGGGTACCGCCAGTTCTGCGAGCACTTCCTGGTGCCGCTCGCCCTCATGAGCAAGGTGGATGTGCGAACCGGTGCGCTGCTTCGCTCGAATCTGGAGGGGATTCCCCTCGATCTCGGCAGCCGGCTTCTGCCGCGCGCCAGCTGGCTGCGCCCCGGCCTGCTGTTTCACGTCCACCTGCACGCCTGGGTTCAGCGCCGCTACGCCGACCGGGGCGCCGGCCAGGTAGCCCGCAACGGCGGCTCGCAGCGGGGAGTCACCGCCAGTGCCGCACTGGGCCTGGTGCGGAGCCTCCGCGGCGCGATCGAATCGCTGGACTGGAGCCCGTCGGGCACAGAGTGGGCTCAGTACACCGAGGACAACAACTATTCCGACCAGGCGGCGCGCTCCAAGCGTGCCGCCGTCATCGAGCTCCTCCAGGGCCTTCAGGCGCGCACTGCCTGGGATCTCGGGGCGAACACCGGCGAGTACAGCCGGGCGGCTCGCGAGGTGGTTCCCAGCGTGCTCGCCTTCGATCTCGACCCCGCGGCGGTGGAGCGCAACTATCGCCGGGTAAAGGCGGACAACGAAACCGGCATCCTGCCTCTGCTGCTCGACCTGACCAACCCATCACCCGCACTCGGCTGGGCTCACCGGGAGCGGCTGTCCCTGGAGGAGCGGGGGCCGGCCGACGTGCTGCTGGCGCTCGCCGTGGTGCATCACCTGGCCATCGGGCACAACCTGCCGCTCGACCGCATCACCAGCTTCCTCGCGCGAGTAGGCCGGAAGCTGATCATCGAGTTCGTTCCCAAGAGCGACTCCCAGGTCCGGCGGCTGTTGCGCGACCGGCCCGACATCTTCCCCGACTACACGCTCGAAGGGTTCGAGGCCGCCTTCCGGAGCCGGTTCGACATCGAGCGGGCCATTCCGGTCGCCGAATCCGAGCGCCGCCTGTATCTGATGACTGCGAGGTCCTGACGACCCGCATGCGTCCCCGCCTCACCCAGCTCTACCCGTTTCTGATAGCGATCATCCCGATCCTCAATTTTGCCGGGAGCAATCCCAGCGCATTCAAAGCGAAAGATCTGGCGTTCACCATCGCGGTCGCGGTGGTCTGGTGCGCGGCGGTCCACCTGCTCGCCCTGCTGGTCATCGGCCGACGCGGCCCGCCGGCGCTGGTTCCCTTCGTAGTGCTGCTCGCGGTGGGCTGGTTCTATGGCTATGGTCTGCTGGTAGGGAAGCTGTCACCCGATAAGACCCGGCCACATCATGCCCTGGTGCTTGCGGGTCTCGTCCTCCTGGGTACCGGGCTCCTGCTCTGGATCCGGCGACGGGAACGCCTGCTGGACGGCGTGGCCCGGTTTTTCGCTCTGATGGGGACGCTGCTGGTGTCGTGGGGCCTGTTCCGCATCGGGATCGGCTGGATCAGGGGGATGCAGGCGGTGGAGGAAAGCGCCCTGGTGAGCGAGCTGGCTCGCCCGATCGAGACCGCGGGCCAGGCCCGCCGGCCCATGCGGGACATCTACTTCATCGTGCTGGACGAGTACCCCAATTCGGAGGTGCTGCGGGAGCGCTTCAAGTACGACAATCGGCCGTTCGAGGACAGCCTTCGCGCGCTGGGATTCCAGGTCCCCCACCGGGTGCAAAGCAACTACCTCCACACCCTCCTGTCGCTGCCTTCCGTGCTGAATGCCGTCCACATGACTGGCCTGGAGGGGGAGCTGGGGCCCAAGGCCACCAGCCCCGCGGTGCCCAATCACCTGCTGGAGCACCACCGGGTCGCCGCGTTTCTGAAGGGCCACGGCTATCGCTACCTGTTCTTTCCCTCCCAGTGGTGGCATTCGACCCGGAGCAGTGAGGTGGCCGATGTCGTCTTCCACCCCTATCACGGATTTCAGCTCACCAGAGCATTGAGCGAAGGCGAGCTGCAGCGCGCCCTGCGCACCAGGAGCGCGCTTCGGTATCTCGATCCCGACCACGGATGGGAAGCGGACCACGTGCGGCGTACGATGGAGGGCCTGGCTCAGGTGCCTCAGGCCCCTGGGCCGGTATTCGTGTTTGCCCACGTGCTGAAGCCCCACAGTCCCTTCGTGTTCCACCGCGGTTGTGAGACCGTCAGGCGACAACAGCGCAGCGAGGACATCGGCGGGCCCTACCTCGAGCAGCTCGAGTGCGTCAACCGCATGCTGCTGGCAACGGTGCGCCGGATTCTGCGAGACTCCCGGGTGCCCCCGATCATCCTGCTGCAAGGCGATCACGGCACCAACCTGCTGGACGCCACCGGCTTCGCCCGCGCCGATCAGGTGCCGCCCGAGGCTGCCAGGGAACGCTTCGGTGCCCTCGGTGCCTACTACCTGCCGGACGGGGGCGCGGCTGCGTTCGGCGACACCGTGACGCTGGTGAACGTGCTGGGCAACGTGCTGCGCTACTACCTGGGCGCCGACCTGCCCCGCGCGGCCGACGAGCAGTATATCTCTCCTGCGGATTTTCCGTACGCCTTTCGTAAGGTGGACGCACGCTGGCTGGCCGGTGACGATTCCGCCGGCGTAACGGCCCTGGGAGCCGGACGCTGACGCCCATTTCGATTCCGGGAGATCGGATGTCCTTCAGGTTCACCATGCGCCGCCTGGCGGTCGGGCTGGTCGGGGTCGCGGCCTGCGGGCCCTCGCCGGTGGCACCTCCGGCACCGCTGGTCTCCGCCAACGAGGTGCGCCAGATCGTCGGGGCCCTCGCCGCCGACTCGATGGAGGGCCGGCGCACCGGCACGCCGGGCTCGTCCCGGGCCGGGCGGTTTCTCGCCGAGCGGATGCGGAGCTACGGGCTGGAGCCGGGTGGAGACAGCAGCTACTTCCAGACGGTGCACTACCAGGTGGCCTCGGGGCCCGAGGGTGAGACCCTGCGGTTGCACGGCAGCGGGAGCGCCGATTCCGTCCCCGCCAGGGAAGTCACCGACTACAATCTGATCGGGCTGGTCCGCGGCTCCGATCCGCAGATGAGAGACCAGGCCGTGGTGCTGGGAGCGCACTACGACCATGTGGGCGTCGGGAAGCCGGTGGCGGGTGACTCGATCTACAATGGCGCCGACGACGACGCCTCCGGCGTGGCCGCGGTGCTGGCCGCCGCGCAGGCGCTGGCCAAGGCGCCGCCCAAGCGGTCGGTCATCTTCCTGCTCACCAGTGGGGAGGAGTTCGGCGTCCTCGGCACCCAGTGGTATCTCACCCGGCCCACGTTCCCGCTCGCCCGGACGATTGCCGATCTCCAGGTGGAGATGGTGGGCCGTCCCGACTCGCTGGTTGGCGGGGTCGGGAAGCTCTGGCTCACCGGCTACGAGCGTTCGACCATGGGTGACAGCTTTGCCAAGGCCGGAATCCCGATCGTCGCCGATCCGCGACCCGACTTCCGATTCTTCGAGCGGAGCGACAACATCGTCTTCGCGCTTCGGGGCATCCCGGCCCACACGCTGTCGTCCTTCAGCCTGCACTCCGATTATCACCAACCCTCGGACGAGGTGGAGCGAATCGATTTCGCCCACCTGGCCCAAGCGGCCGAGGTCGTGGTCCGGGCCACCCGCCTCCTGGCGGACCAACCGGCCCCGCGGTGGCACCCGGGCGGTCGGCCCACGCCGTCCACCCCTCAGCCGTGACCGCCCGCGACCTCGGCTGGGTCCTCAAGCGCGCGCTGGCGGGCTGGTGGAACGACAATGTCCCTCGCCTGGGCGCGTCCCTGGCGTACTACACGCTGTTCGCGCTGGCACCGATCCTCATCGTGGCGATTACCGTAGCGGGGCTCTTCTTCGGCGCCGACGCGGTGCGCCAGGAGGTGACCAGTCAGATCGCCGGTCTGGTGGGTGAGCACGGTGCCCGCGCGGTGCAGGCGATGCTGCAAGGCGCTTCCCAGCGCAGCGGGAACGGCCTCGCCACCGCCGTTGGATTGATCACGTTCTTCCTCGGAGCGACCGGAGCGTTTCTCGAGCTCCAGACCGCTCTCAACGGAATCTGGCGGGTCAAGCCCAAGGCGAGCGCCGGTCTCAAGGACCTGGTGTTCCAGCGGCTGCTGTCGTTCGGGCTGGTGATCGGGGTGGGCTTCGTGCTTCTGGTGTCACTGCTGGTGAGCGCCGCGCTGTCGGCGCTCAATCGCTATGTCGGAGCCTTCATGCCGGAGATCGCGGTAGTGTGGCAGGGCGTGAATACCCTGGTCTCGCTCGGCGTGATCACGCTGCTGTTCGCGATGATCTATCAGTTTCTCCCCGACGTGGACCTGCGATGGCGTGACGTGTGGGTGGGAGCGCTGGTGACGGCGGGACTCTTTACGGTCGGAAAGTTCCTGATCGGGCTGTACCTCGGCACCAGCGGCGTGGCGACCACATACGGCGCGGCGGGCTCCGTGGTGGTGCTCCTGATCTGGGTTTACTACTCCTCGCAGGTCGTGCTGCTGGGCGCCGAGTTCACCCGGGCCTTCGTGGAGCGCTTCGGAGCCCGTCCACCGCCTATGGCCCACGCGACGAAAGATCCGGCGCCGGAGGCAGTGGGCGGAAAGAAAACGGCCGGGCGAAAGGACCGCTAGTCCCGCCGTCCCGCCTTATCGATGCGTCCTCCCCATCAGCCGCTCTCCTTCCGCCGGCGCGTAACGCTTCAGTCGATCGAGAAGCTTCCGCGGATCGGACTCGACCACGATCATCTCCCGGTGCTCTTCGGTAAGGAAGCCCTCCTGCACCGCGTGGTCGAGAAACTCGATCAGCCGGTCGAAATAGCCGGCCACGTTGAGGATGCCTGACGGCTTGGAATGAATGCCCAGCTGGCCCCAGGTGAGGATCTCGAAGTAGCCCTCGAGCGTGCCGATTCCGCCCGGCAGAGCGATGAACCCGTCCGAAAGATCGGCCATCTGCGACTTCCGCTGGTGCATGGAGGCGACCACGATCAGGTCCGGAATGCCGGTGTGCGCCGCCTCCTTCTTCATGAGCTGCTGCGGGATGATGCCGGTGACGTGGCCGCCGTGCTCGTGCACCGCGTCCGCCAGCTCGCCCATGATGCCTACGCTGGCGCCGCCGTACACCAGCTCGATGCCTTCATCGGCCAGGAGCTTCCCCAGCTCGCGGGCGGCGGCACCGTACTCGGGGCGCTCTCCGGCATTGGTTCCGCAGAAGACGCAGAGCCGGGTGAAGCGAGGCGGATCGGTGTCGTTGGCCATAGGACCACACTAATTACCTTGAACGCTTCGCCCAAGGGCGTGCTTCACGCATTTCCGATCTCCCGCAGCCGCTCCTTCGCCGGTCTCGCGTACACCAGCTCGTAGGGCGAACGCTGCGCGATGGAATCGTACCAGCCGGCCGCCTCGCTCAGCCGTCCGACTTCGCGCAGCAGCTCCGCCTGAAGGAATCGCCGTGAGGCGAGAGAGAAGAACGGCGAGGCCACCGTGAGCTGGAACCAGAGCCGCGGCCGGGAGCGCTCCAGAATCGCGAGCGCCTCGCCTCGACGGCCCTCCAGCCGCGCGATGGCGGCATCGAGCTCCGCCCCCAGGCAGTCGGCCAGCCCGCCGTCGCCCGTGGCCAGGCGAGCCAGCTCGCCCGAGGAAGCCTTCGCGGCAGAGCTGTCGCCCAGCCGCACCGAGATGAGGCCGATGAGATACGCCCGGATGGAGGGGTGCAGATCGTTGTGCATCGCGAAGACCAGAAAGCTGCTCGCGGGCGCGGCACCGGCATCCCAGGCCGCGAGCTCCTCGCGCAGACGCCGCAAGTCAGGCTCGCCGGCGGGAGCGAAGGGTACGGTCGCCAGCAGACCGCGCGCCTCCAGGCCCCAGGTCCGGTCGAGCTCCTGGGCTCGTCCCAGCTCCTCCTGCGCCTGGTCCCATCGGCGGCGCGCCAGCGCCAGATGGGCCAGCAGGATGTGGCACAGCGCCCGCAGCTCGGGCGATCGCGCGACCTCGAGGAACTGGCGCGCCAGGCTGTCGGCGCCATCCAGGTTTCCGGCGTAGAGCGCCACGTCGGCAAAGGCGATCGCCACCGTGACCGCCCGCGCCGATTGAAGCTCCCGCGCCACCACCTCCATCTCTCCAGAGTCCCCCGTCGCGTACGCTCGCAGCGCGCGCATCGCCAGGGCCTGATCGCCGTCGGGGCTCTCCTGGAGAATCCGCCCGGTCAGGTCCAGCATCTCGTCCCGGCGGCCTTCGATGGCAGCGATCCGGGCCAGATGGACCATGGCCGCGACATGGTCGGGCTCCAGCGCAATCACCCGCTCGAACGGCTTGCGTGCCTCGACGGCGGAGCGCCCGCGCATGGGATTAGAGTGAAACAGCAGATCGCCCAGGTGGAACCACGCCTCGACATCGTCGGGCCAGGTGCCGGTAATGGTGTTGTAGAGCGACTCGGCTTCCCCCACGGTGCCATCCAGCCAGGCGCGCTGGGCACTCAGCACCAGATGATCGTGCGGCGAGAGGCGGTTGCGGTGCCGGTGACTCTGGTCGGCGAACTCCCTCGCGAGCTCCGGCAAGGCACAGCCGGCGGCGGCCGCGGCTGAGCGATAGTAGGCCAGAGCGAACGACGGGTCGGCTTCAGCTGCCGCCTGGAACCGCTCCATCGCGTCGAAGTAGCGGCCGGCTCTCAGCTCTCGCTCGCCTTGGAGATAGGAGCGAAGCGCATCCAGCGAATGGGTGGTCAAGGCGGCGATCCGCCCCAGCCGCGTCCCCGGCGCGATCTTCTGTGACGCGAGCAGCTGCCGGACGATCTCGTCTACCAGCTCGAACAGCTCGGACTCGTTGGCCGCGGAGGCTCGGGCGGACGCCTGGGGCGTTCCATCGCGATGGTAGAGCGATGCGGTGGCCTGGAGCTGGCCGGCGGCCTCCACGACGGAACCCAGCAGGTAGTGGCTGGCACCGAAGTGCTCGGCTGCCACGCCCCCGCCGACCGGGGCACCGGCCTCCGAGCGGGTGATGCTGCTGCGGCCCAGGAAGTGGAGCAGGGCTCGGGGGTCTACCGCCCGGATCGCGCCGGCGCCATCCAGCTTCGTCGCCAGCAGGTCCACCATTCCCTCTCGCAGGTATCCGAATCGCTGGTCTCCCCGAATCGCGAACGGGAGCACCGCGATGGTCCCCACTGAGGCGGCCTCGCGGCGCCCCGTTCGGGTGCGAATGCTCTCCGCCAGAGCCCGGGTTTCGGCCGACGGCTCGAGATCCAGATCCGCGGCCATGCGTCGGGCGAAGTCCTCGTACGCCTGAACCGCCCCCGGCCGCTCTCCCGCGCTGTCCAGCAGCGCCAGCAGACGTCGCAGGGCGGCCTCGTCGTCGGGCATGAGCTCGAGTGCCCGCCGGGCCCAGCCGGCGGCGTCGCGAGGGCGGCCCTCGCGCTCGGCGCGCTCCATCAGCAGGGTCGCCGCGCTCGCGGCCCGGCGGCGCAGCCGATCGCGCTCCCGGTCCAGCCAGTCCTGGAATTCGCTGGCGGCGCCTTCCACATGGAGGCCCTCCAGGAACTGACCGCGGTAGAGTGCAGCCGCCTGCTCCGGGTCGCCGCTGTCCAGTGCCCGCTCCAGCGCCGTGGTGTCGCACCACAACGCGTGGTCGGGCACCCCCACCTCCTCATCGCCCCGCCCGGCGACGGTCTCCGGCCCCAGCGCGCCCCGCAGGAAATGCAGCGACCGGCGCAGCGCGGCCCGGGCGTGTCCCTCATCCAGGTCGGGCCAGAACATGGCGAGGAGGGTGTCGCGGCGATGAAACCGGCGGGGTGAATCGGCCGCGAGGTAGGCGAGAAGGCCGAGCCGCTTGGGCTGTTGGAGCACGGCCCGCACTTCCCGTCCGTCCGAGGTCCGGAGGTCCAGCGCGCCGAGGGTGTGGAGCTCGATCATGAGGGCTGGGGGAAAGGTAACGGCCCGACTAACTTCGGGCCCGTGGAAACCACTCATCCAACCGCCCGGTGACTCCCGACGCGATCGTCGTCGGTAGCGGATTCGGTGGCGCCATGGCGGCCCGCGCCCTGGTGTACGCCGGATGGCGGGTGCTGCTCCTGGAGCGGGGCAGCTGGGTCACCCGCGGACCGGAGAACTGGGCCCAGGAAAACGTGGGCGAGTTGACGGCTCACTACTCTCGGGACGCCGCGTACCGGCAGCTCAGAGGTGGCCGCGACCTGGGGGCCTATTTCTGTGTGGGGGGGCCGTCGGTGTTCTACGGTGGTGTCTCGCTTCGGTTCCGGGAAAAGGACTTCGAGGTCGATCGAGACATCGTGGGTGACTCCGGGGCCCGCTGGCCGATCGGGTATCGAGACCTCGAGCCCTACTACACCGCGGCCGAGCGGATCCTGGGAGTCGCCGGCGCAGGCGGCGAAGATCCCACCGAGCCCTACCGCAGCGAGCCTTACCCCTGCCCGGCGGCGGACCTCGTCCCCGTGACCCGGCGGATCGAGCAGGCCGCGCGTGGGCTGGGACTCAGCCCTTTCCGGCTCCCGCTCGCCATCAACCGGCTCGCCGCCGATGACCGCGGCGCCTGCCAGTCCTGTGGCACCTGTGACGGCTTTGCCTGCGCGGTCGGCGCGAAGAACGATCTCGCGACGGTGGTCCTCCGGCCATTGCTGAAACAAGGGTTGCGACTGGAGATCGATTCGGTGGTTACTCGCCTGATCACCGATGGCCGCCGGGTGACCGGCGTCGAGGTGGCGGCCCGTGAGTCGGGCTATCGCAGGATCTACCGTGCGCCCCAGATCATCCTGGCGGCCGGCGCGCTGGCGACGCCGCATCTGTTGCTCACCTCGAAGCTGGCCCCGCTGAATCCCGGAGGCCGCGTCATCGGCCGCTATCTCCAGCGCCACTACAACGAGATTCTGTTCGGGATCTTTC
>DATBJC010000144.1:0-13920 GCA_036556625.1 Gemmatimonadales bacterium | reverse complement strand
CGCGCGCTCCAGCGGGCGCTCGCGCGGACCCCGGCCGACCGGTTCGCGACCGCCGCGGAGTTCGCCGCGGCGCTGGAAGCGGGATCGACCGGGGAAACGGTGTCGGCGCCCGCTTCCGCCGCGACTCGCACCGGCGCCCTCCCTGCAGCGCGGCGCCGCCCGCCGGTGGCGGCGCTGGCGCTGGTGCTTGGACTCCTCATCGGCGCGGGGGTGCTGTTCGCCTGGCGCCGCACCCACCCGGGCCCGGCCACCGGAGCGGAAGACCGGGTGGTCGCGGTGCTCCCGTTCGAGAACCTGGGCGACTCGGCGGACGCCTACTTCGCCGACGGCGTGGCCGACGAGGTGCGGACCAAGCTGACCCAGGTGTCCGGGCTGGTGGTGATCGCCCGGGGCAGCTCGATCCAGTACCGGGGCACCACGAAGCGCCCCGCCGAGATCGCCCGCGAGCTGGGCGCGGACTACCTGCTCACCGGGACGGTGCGGTGGGACAAGGCCGCCGGCAGCGCGAGCCGGGTGCGGGTGAGTCCGGAGCTGGTGGAGGTGAATCCGGGGCAGGCAGAGCGAACCCGCTGGGGCGAGCGGTTCGATGCCGCGATGACCAACGTCTTCGAGGTCCAGGCCGACATCGCCACCAAGGTGGCGAACGCGCTCGGCGTGGCGCTGGCGGACAGCGTGCGGGCCGGGCTGGAGGCGCGGCCGACGACGAACCTCGAGGCGTACGACGCGTTCCTCAAGGGCGAAGCGGCGACCGCTAACATGACGATCCAGGATGCCCCGAGCATTTCCCGGGCTCTGCCGTACTACCGGCGTGCCGTGGAGCTCGACTCGAGCTTTGTGCTGGCCTGGGCCCGATTGTCCCAAGCGTACTCGACCCAGTACGCGAACGCGGCCCCGACTGCCGAGCTGGCGTCGAACGCCGCCGTGGCCACTGAACGAGCCCGCCGCCTCGGTCCATCTCACCCGGAAAGCTACGTGGCACAGGGCACCTACGAGCGCCTGGTGCTCAAGGACGTATCCGGGGCGCTGACGACGTTGAAGGCAGGTCTCAAGCTGGCGCCGAGCAACGTGGCCATGATCGGGGCGATGAGTAGCATCGAGCGGAACGCGGGGAATTGGGAGGCCGGGCTCACCCTCGTCGAGCGTGCGGCGGCCCTCGACCCGCGATCGTTTTCGATGGCGAATCGACTGGCACTCTTCCTCTTCTACCTTCGGCGATACCCGGAGGCCGAGATCGCTCAGCGCCGTGCCGAGAGCCTGGCGCCGACAAGCCTGAGCACGATCCACCAGGGAGCGATGCTGGCGCTGGCGCAGGGGGACCGGGCGCGGGCGGAGCGCATCGCCCGCACGCCCCCGCCAGGGGTGGACCCGATGGAGCTGGCCTACCACTTCGCCCGGTTCGAGGAGCTCGGCTGGCTACTGGACGATGGACAGCAGCGCAGGGTGCTCCAGCTGGACGACGACTTCTATGAGGGAGATCGCGGCAACTGGGGACTGGTCAACGCCCAGCTTCACGCCATGCGGGGACAGCCGGCGCTCTCGCGGGCGTACGCCGACTCGGCCCAGCTCGCCTACGAGAAATCCATCCGGGAGGAGCCGAACGACGGACAGCTGCACGCCCTGCGCGGCATGAGCCTGGCCTTCCTGGGTCGTCGCGAGGACGCCCTGCGCGAGGCGCAGCGGGCGGTCGAGCTGTTGCCGATCGAGAAGGACGCCTACTTCGGTCCCTATCTCCAGCTCCACCTCGCCCGGGTGCACATGATGGTGGGGAGCAAGGACAAGGCGGTGGAGCTGCTGAAGCCGCTGGTCGAAGTACCGAACAATCTGTCGAAGGCCTGGCTGCGGGTGGATCCGACATTCGATCCGCTGCGGAGCCACCCGAGGTTTCAGGCACTGGTGGGCCCGGCTGCTTCATCACGGCCCTGACCACCGAGCATTGTTGGGCGTCTTCACCGTAGTTCGTCTGGTCGACAGCGATCCGGAAAGCACGCACTTCCTCGAAGGCATCGCGCGGATCCGCAGATTGTATCGCACGCTCACCAGCGAAGCCGCCGAGCAGTTCGCCGCCAGTGCCGGCCGCTGGCCCGTGGCGGCCTGAAGGCCGCGAGGCCATCTCCCCAATCCACCCCCTGACTGGCGACGTTCCTAGGATGACTCCCGGGGGAACCAGCACAAGGGAAGGACCCCTAGCCCAGGGGATCGGCGTTGCCCGACGCCGATAATCCCGGCCGTGGTCCGGTGCGAACGCCGGAGCCGGGGGCCGGCGCCCACCTGTTCAAGGTCGGGCGCGAGACGGCGCTGCGCGAGCGGCTGATCGCGCGGGACGAGCAGGCGCTGGTCGAGCTGGTCGAGACCGCCACACCGTGGCTGCTGGCCGTCGCCCAGGCCATGCTGCAGGACCAGGACGATGCCGAGGAGGTCGTGATGGAGGCGTTCCGGACCCTCTGGCAGAACATCGGCCCGTCGAGTGAGGGACACGCCGGACTGATGCCCTATCTCCTGCGCGTCACCCGGCATCGCGCGATCGACCGGCTGCGGGGCCGGCGCCGCCGGGAGCGCAAGCTGAGCGCCATGGTCTCGCACGAGGGCACCGCCTCGACTCCACCAGTCGAGCCGGACGAGGCCGGACGACCAGGATGGCACGTCCACACCCAGGTCCACTCGGCACTCGGCGAATTGCCGGCGGACCAGCGGGCGGTGATCCAACTGGCCTATTTCGAGGGTCTCACCCAGTCGGAGATCGCCACCGAGCTCGGTATCCCGCTCGGCACGGTGAAGACCCGCAGCCGGCTCGCGTTCGGAAAACTCCGCGACGCGCTCGCTGGCCTCAAGGACTGGGTGCTGTGAAGCCGCACGAGTGGTTCCTCGAGCATCGGCTCGACTACGCGACCCGCAGCCTGGATCCGGAGGACGCCAGGACCTTCGAGGCGCACCTGACCCGCTGCCGGGAGTGTCAGGACGAAGTGGCCCGGATCGAGCATGAGCTCCGCTGGCTGCCGATGGGGCTCCCGCCGGTCGCGCCGCGGCCGGGCCTGCGCCGGCGGATCGTGGCGCACGTGCTCGAGGAGCGGCCGTCCCGGCGCCGGTACTGGAGCCTTCCCGCCGCGCTCGCGGCCGGCCTGCTGCTGGCGACCGGCGGCTATTTCCTGGGGAACAGCCGCTCCGGCGGACTACGGCACGAGCTCGAGAGCCAGCGCGCCACGGTCGCGGCGCTGCAGGACACGCTGTCGGTCATGCGCCAGGCCGGCAAGATCCTCAGCGCCGACGTCGAGGTGGACGGCACCCGGGGCGGCGTACTCATCTTCGCCGACGAGACCACCCACCGCTGGAACGTGGTGGTCCACGGACTGCCACCCGCGCCGGCCGGCCGGCGCTACCAGTTCTGGTTCATCTGCCAGCAGAGCACGGACAGCATGGTGCGGGGCAGCGAAGTGCCGGTGGACCGGAAGAAGCCGACCATCTTCACCACCGACATGCCCGAGCCGCAGAGCTGCCCCCAGGTGGTGGGGGCGGCGCTCACGGAAGAGCCCATGGCCGGCGACCATGGGCCCCCGCAAGGCAAGCCGCTCGCACACCTGATGCTGTGATGGCGGCCGGTCGCGATCACTTCCGCCAAGGTTGAGCGCCCGCCCTACTCCTTCATCACCTCCACCAGTCCATCGCGAATGCCGAACCAGAGGAACTGGGTCCAGGGGCTCGCCCGATCGTACCGGCGCACCGTCCTCGCGATGCGGAGGTTCTTCCCGTCCTCGTCCGGGTTGCGGGAGCGCACCACGAAGGCGCCGGCCACGAAATCCTTCACCGCCCGCGTCACCGACCCGACCACCCCGCCGCCTTCACCAGTGGGCTCGATCGACAGGTCCTGGTAGCGCGGGGTCACCGTCGTCGTCGCCCGGCCACCTCGCACCGTCTGCCGGACGGTGATTTCCTCCACCGAGCCGTTGTCGAACCGGAAGGACTCGTTCTCCGTCAGAAAACGGTTGAACGCCCGGGCCGGCATCTTCTCCAGCTTGCCCGCCAGCTGGTAACGGAAGTCCGCCGCGTCGAGCGGTACCGTCGCCCGCGCACTCAGCACGCCTTCGCCCATGAGTCTCGCGCTTGCGTCGATCCGGAGCGGCTTCCCTTGGGAGGGCAGATCCAGATCGAGCACGGTGGCGCTGAGTCGCTCGAAGCTCACCACGCCCGGTCGCTCCCGTCTGAGCTCCCACTCGCGGTACACGATTGTGCCGGCTGTGATGAGGAGAGTGTCCAGGCGAAACGGCGGCCCGGGGCGGGCCGCCACCGCCTGGGGGGTCGGACGCGGCCGCGGCCGTGCTGGGGGGATCCGCTTGTCGCTCAACACGTCGAGCCGCGCGCCGAGCAGCTCCAACCGGCGGATCCCGATGTCGCCACTGGTGAGGAAGGCCCGGAATGCGACGCCTCGCGCATGGAGACTGTCGAGCTCGAACCGGATCCGGTCGCGGCGGACCCGAACACGCTTGACCCACTCGTCTTCCGGTATCGCGGGCTCGTGCTTCGCCCCGGCCAGCCACAGGGTGGAATCGGTGAGGTCGGCCTCGAGGCGGGCGGCGGACAACTCGCTCAGCGTGTCGGGTCGGAGCAGCACGCCGCTGGCCCCGAGCCGCGCGTGATGGGCCACCGCGGTGCGCAGATCGAAGACCAGGCCTTCCGCATCGAATCGAGCGCGGTCGAGCACGACGGAACCGTCTCCCCGGCGGCCCGGGCGGGAGAGAGCGAGGCTGAGCGACGGAAAGGAGACCGTGGCGACGCGGAAGCTGGAGATGCCCAGCGGCCGCACGAACTCGCCGAGCGGTGTGGCGGCCGCCGCCGTGTCGGCGGCCGCGGGGTCGGGCCGACTGCGAGCCGTCAGCGCGATCCGGGCGACCACGCGGTGACAGCCCAGCTCGCGGGCGGCGAACGACTTCCGCAGCAGGAGCCGGGGCACGCTCAGACCCGACACGCGGCATTGGCGGGCCCCGATGCGGAGCACCGGCAGTGGTACGGGCCGCCGACGGTTTCGGGCCGAGTCGGTGACGATGGTCGCGGAGTCGAAGGCGAGCGTGCCGGCCAGCGGAAGGAAGGAGAGATCGCCCAGCACCAGCCGGTAGGTGCCGCCAGTCCGCCTGGCGAGCTCCTCTACCGCCCAGCGGCCCAGGCCGTCCTCGACGTACCGGTCCCACCAGCGGAATGCCAGGGCGACAACGACGATGAGGACGACGACGAGGGCGGCGAGGAGCGGCGCCGGCTTCCGGAGGTCGCGCCACTGGAGAGTCCGCACCCGGGAATCATGAGTCATCCCGGCTGGGTCCGCTATGGTCCGACGCTCGGGTGGCTCTCCATGTTCTGCCGCTCGAGGCCGAATCCAGCTGGACCACGCCGGTCATCTCGCCACCTGAGACGCGTCCCCCGAAGCGCAGAACGGTCCTTCGGCCTCCGCGCCGATCGCTGAGCTCGAACTCCAGGCTATCGCCCACCAAACGCGTCGCACCGAGATCGATCGATCGCCCGCTGAGGGACGCCGTCCCACTCAGCACCTGATAGCGCTGCTCGAACCGCAGCCGGTACCGCCGGTCTCCACCCGCCGCGGGCACGGTGAGCGTCCAGCTGCCCGCCACGTCCGCCGGCAGCACCCAGGCATAGACCGCCGACGTGCCGCCGGTGGGCCACCTGACCGAGACGGCGGTGTCCGGCCGCCAGTCGGCCATGTCGAAGTTGTGGGAGACGACGCGCGCGCCGGGTTGGAGCTCCCGAAAGAGCTTGGGCCGAAGCCGCAGATTGAGGGCGGGCGAGAGGTACAGCGCGACGACGCTCGCGCCGTGGAGATCGGCCTCGAACATATCGCCCACCCGAAACGCGATGCGGTCGCGGACGCCGGCGGTGTCGGCGTTGCGACGGCTGGCGGCGATGAGCGCCGGATCGATGTCAATGCAGACGCCGCGAGCTCCGTACCGCTTGACGGCGGCGATCACGATCCGGCCGTCGCCGCAGCCGAGGTCGTAGACCAGGTCGGCCGGCCGGATCCGCGCCAGCTCGAGCATCCGCGTCATCACCTCCGCCGTGGACGGCAGGAAGATGACGTCCGCGGTTCGGGCCGGGCTGCAGGCAGCCGTGAGTGCGGTGAGGAGGCAGAAGGATCGCTGGGCTAGCATGGACTGACGATGCTCGATGAAAGTATGTCATCCCGAGGGAGCCCTTCGGCTGCGCTCAGGGCAGGCTCCGCGACCGAGGGATCTTGTCTGCTGCGCTCGAACCATTCCCTGGCAAGATCCCTCGCATTCGCTCGGGATGACAGGTGGTGGCTCGGGACGACAGGTGGTGGCTCGGGACGACAGGTGGTGGCTCGGGACGACAGGTGGCGGCTCGGGATGACAGGTGGCGGCTCGGGATGACAGACCCCGCACCGGCCAGCGCCCTCGCTCCACACGCGCCGCTCGATTCCGGGCAGCCCATTCCCGTGGGCCATGTCACAGACCGCTCGCGGACACCTCTCTAACGTCCCTGCCTGACTCCAACCGAGGGGACGACAATGGCACCCACTTCCAGCGGCACAGCCTCACCACCCAAACCGACACTCGGCGCCGAGCACAAGCGGCTGGCGATGTTCGTTGGAGACTGGAACGTGGCAGGCCGTCAGGTCGAGAGCCGGGTGGGACCGGCGGCAGAGATCGCCGGCACCGAGCGCTTCGAGTGGCTGGCGGGGGGCTTCTTCCTGATTCACCACTTCGATTGCCGGGTAGGCCGGGACCAGGCCGCCTGTATCGAGGTGACCGGTTACGATCCCGCCACCCGCAGCTACCCCATGCATACCTACTACAACAATGGCCAGAGCGCCGAGTGGCAGATGA
Source organism: Gemmatimonadales bacterium (assembly GCA_036556625.1). Lineage (GTDB taxonomy): Bacteria > Gemmatimonadota > Gemmatimonadetes > Gemmatimonadales > GWC2-71-9 > CAVVWJ01. The sequence goes on along the minus strand of DATBJC010000144.1, from coordinate 7,078 downwards.
CCGAGCAGGACGACACCTGGGTCATCACCGGGGAGTGGCCGATGGAAGGTGGGGCCGCGCAGGTGCGCTGCACCGTGGAATTCGGCGACGCGGGCAACACCAGAACCGGGAAGTGGGAATCATCGAGCGACGGCGCCGGCTGGGAGACCTTCTGGGAAGTGAGGGCGACGCGCGCCTAGCGCCGGACGGCGGGCACACCGTCCCGGTGCTCGCCGCCGACATCCGACGCTTCAGCGCCGGCCCGCGCTCCCCACCAGCTGCTCCCGCCGGGCCCCGACGGGCTCCCGGAAGAACGCCAGCAGATCCTGGTTCACCCGGTCCTTGTGGGTCGAGCACATCCCGTGGTCCGCCCCTTGATACACCACCAGCTTCGCGTTCTTCACCAGCCTGGCGGTCTGCCGAGCCGATATGTCGATCGGCACGATCTGGTCGTCGTCGGCGTGCAGGACCAGGGTGGGCACGTCGAATTTCTTGAGGTCTTCGGTGAAGTCGGTTTCCGAGAACGCCTTGATGCAGTCGTACTGGTTCTTGAGCCCGCCCAGCATGCTCTGGAGCCAGAAGAAGTCCCGGATGGCCTGGGAGACCTTCGAGCCGGGGCGGTTGGCTCCATAGAACGGGACGGCGAAGTCCTTGAAGTACTGCGAGCGGTCGGCCAGCACGCCGGCGCGAATCTGATCGAATACCTCGATCGGCACTCCCCCGGGGTTGGCGTCGGTCTTGAGCAGGAGCGGCGGCACCGCGCCGATCAGGACCGCCTTGGCCACCCGCCTGGTGCCGTGCCGTCCGATGTAGCGGGCCACTTCCCCGCCGCCGGTCGAGTGGCCGACGTGGATGACGTCCTTGAGGTTGAGGGCGTTGATCAGCGACGCCAGGTCGTCGGCATAGGTGTCCATCTCGTTGCCGTCCCACGGCTGGCTGGAACGGCCGTGCCCCCGACGGTCATGGGCGATGCAGCGGTAGCCGTGGCTCGCCAGGAAGAGCATCTGATCTTCCCAGGCGTCCGCCGTGAGCGGCCAGCCGTGGCTGAACACCACCGGTTGCCCCTGGCCCCAGTCCTTGTAGTAGATCTCGGTGCCGTCCACCATGATGACCGTGGACATGGGTCCCCCTTTGTCCTTGAGTGTGAGTCGCGACGGCCACCACTATAGGCGATGGTCGCGGTTCCCGCATCCACCGCTCGCCGGCAGCCCGGAGACGAGCGTCGAGCTGGTATCGTGGGCTTCACACGTCACGCAGGAGCCACGTCGGGGTCACGCCCAGGATGAGGCATTCGACGCTTCTCACTCGAGGAGCAAAGAGCCGACCTAGCGGTCGATGAAGGCCATCATGCGATCGTTGTACCTCGGCCCGGCCACGGTCTCTGGCGGGAGCGCCCGGTCGAGCACGGCCATGTCCTCGCCGCCGAGCGTAACCGAGACGGCGGCCACGTTCTCCTCCAGATAGCGGCGGCGCTTGGTGCCGGGGATCGGGACCACGTCGTCGCCCTTGGCGAGCAGCCAGGCCAGCGCCACCTGGGCCGGGGTGGCGCGCAGCCGCTGGGCCAGATCGCGTACGGCGGAGGCCGCCCGCATGTTCGCGTCGAAGTTGTCTCCCTGGAATCGCGGGTCTCCCCGCCGGTAATCGTCCTCCGGATACTCCTCCGCCCGCTTGGCGGTGCCGGTGAGAAACCCGCGGCCCAGCGGGCTGAACGCCACCAGGCCGATCCCCAGATCGCGAAGCAGCGGAAGGATGTCGCGCTCCAGGTTCCGCTCCCACAGCGAATACTCGCTCTGGAGCGCGGAGATCGGATGCACCGCGTGGGCCCGCCGGATGGTGGCCTCGCCCGCCTCGGAGAGACCGAGGAAGCGGACTTTGCCCTCCTCCACCAGCCGCCCCATGGTGCCGACCACGTCCTCGATCGGCACCTCAGGGTCCACCCGGTGCTGGTAGAGCAGATCGATGCGATCGGTGCGCAGCCGCCGCAGCGATGCCTCCGCCACCTCCCGGATGTGCCTGGGCCGGCTGTCGGTGCCCGACAGCTGGCTGCCTTCGAAGCGGAAGCCGAACTTGGTGGCGAGGACGACCGCTTCCCGGCGGCCCTTGAGCGCGCGGCCGAGCAGCTCCTCGTTGGTGAACGGGCCGTACGCCTCGGCGGTATCGAGGAAGGTGCAGCCGAGCTCGATGGCGCGGTGAAGCGTGGCGATGGATTCCTGGTCGTCGGGAACGCCGTAGGACTGGCTCATTCCCATGCAACCGAGGCCCAGGGCGGAGACCTCGAGGCCCTGGGTGCCGAGTTTGCGGAGTGGAAGCATGTGGGTCCTCTGGTTCTAATACGCTCTCATGAATTAAGTCGGTTAGACGAGCGAGTGGTGGTGGGCCACCTCCACTCGCTCGTGCGAACATCGCTGGTGGGGTGTCCGCGGCCATCCATCTCTTCTCGGGCGGCGTATTTCGGTCGCGGTCAGCACTCAGCCGATTCAGTACTCAGCTCCTATCGAAGGAGGGGTCCGTGAGCACGCCGATTCACCAGGTCTGGTTCGAGAACCCGAAGCAGGGCCAGCGGGTCCGCTTCCTCACCCTCCCGGCCCAGACCGGCGGCCGGGGATTCACCCTAGAGTACGTCTACCGGCCCTTCACCGGTGAGACCGCGGTGCCGGCGCACATTCACACCGCGGCCACCGAGACCTTCGAGATCCTGGCGGGCGAGGCTCGCTATCGGCTCGGGCGGAAGGAGGGGAGCGCACGGAGGGGCGACCGGATCGTGCTGCCGGCCGGCGTGGCGCACGTCCATCCCTGGAGCGTGAGCGCCGACGAGCTGCATGTCCGCCAGACGACGGAGGTGGATTCGCCCGACAGCGCCGGACTGGTGGCGAGCCTCCAGGCGCTGGTGACGCTGTTCGGGCTGGCGACCGCCGGCAAGGTGAACGACAAGGGGCTTCCCAACCTGCTCCAGCTCGCCGTGTTGATCCGCTCCACCATGCCGGCCACGTACATCGCGGGGATTCCCATCGCCGTCCAGCGGCTGCTTTTCGGCGGACTTGCCCGCCTGGGCCAGGCACTCGGCTATCGCACGGCGTACCCGGGCTATGGGGTATTGACCGAGGCGGGGCTCCAGATGACGCCCTGAACTGCTGGCGTACACCCGGACCGGCCATTTACTTACGGCATACACCCGAGATCCCACCCACGCCCTCGCCGGGAGCCCCCGCATGGGTGAGCCGTTGGACGGCCTGCGCGAGGCCCTGGCCGACCGCTACCTCCTCGAACGCATCCTGGGGGTCGGCGGCATGGCCACGGTTTATCTCGCCCATGACCCGCGCCACAACCGCAAGGTCGCCATCAAGGTCATGCACGCCGAGCTGGCCACCCTGGTCGGCCCCGAGCGGTTTCTGAAGGAGATCGAGACCACCGCCAATCTGCAGCACCCTCACATCCTGCCCCTGTTCGACTCCGGCCAGGTCGAAGGCACCGTCTTCTACGTCATGCCCTACGTCCAGGGCGAATCGCTCAGGAGCCGGCTCAATCGCGAGACCCAGCTCCCGGTCGGCGACGCCATCCGGGTCGCGGCCGAGATCGCCGCCGGACTCGACTATGCCCACCGCCAGGGCGTGATCCATCGCGACATCAAGCCCGACAACGTGCTGTTCCACGACGGCAGGGCCCTGGTGGCGGACTTCGGCATCGCGCTGGCCTGGGCCGACGGCGACGGCAGAGGCCGCCTGACCCGGTCAGGGGTCAGTCTCGGCACGCCACAGTACATGAGTCCGGAGCAGGCCTCCGGCGAGCACAAGCTGGGTCCCCGGAGCGACGTGTACTCGCTCGGTGCGGTGCTGTACGAGATGCTGATCGGCCGTCCGCCCTTCACCGGTGCTTCGGTCCAGGCCATCCTGGCGCAGGTCATCGCCGATGACCCGCAGCCACCCTCCGTCGAGCGCAGGACGGTGCCGCCCCACGTGGAGGCCGCGGTGCTGCGCGCATTGGAGAAGCTCCCGGCCGATCGCTGGCAGACCGCGGCGGAGTTCGGCGCGGCGCTGACGGGCGCCACGATCAGCGGCGGCGTGGTCTCGGGCTGGACCGGTACTCCTCGCCGCACAGCCAGCTGGTACAGCCGCCCCGCGGTGCCCTGGGGCCTGGCGGGAGCGCTCCTCATCATGCTCGCCGGGGTCATCCTCCGGAGCGAACGGGTCTCACCGCCGGGGGGGCCCATCCGGTTCAGCGCCGAGTTCGATCCCGGCGTGGAGCCGACCTATACGCCGATCGTGCGCCTGAGTCCGGACGGGCGGCAACTCTTCGTCACCGGCATGGTGAACCGGCGGGAGGAAGTGCTTCGGCGCCCGTTCGATCAGCCTCGGATGCAGGTGATCCCGGGGGCCGGTCAGGGCGACCAGGGCACCGGCAACAGCCGGCCGTTCGTGTCGCCCGACGGGCGGTGGATCGCCTACTTCAAGGTGGGCAAGCTGCGAAAGGTGCCGGTGGAGGGCGGGCCGCCGATCGATCTCGCGGTCTCCGACTGGGCGGGAGGGAGCTGGGGCAAGGACGGCAAGCTGATCTACAGCCAGTCCTACAACACCGGTCTCTGGATGGTGAGCGAAGGCGGCGGGGACGAGCGCATGCTCACATCGCCGGACACCGCCAAGGGAGAGCTGGGCCACTGGTGGCCCCAGATCCTGCCCGACGGCGAGCACGTGCTGTTCACCGCCTACCGCACGCCCATCGAGCGAGCCACCATCGAGGTGCTTTCGATCTCCACCGGCCAGCGGAAGGTGCTGTTCACCGGTGGCGTGTTCGGCCTCTACGTACCGACCGGCCACCTGCTCTATGCGGTGGGCGAAGCCATCCGTGCGGTCCCCTTCGACCTGAAGCGGCTGGCCGTGACCGGCACGGCGCGCCCGGTGGTGGACAGCGTGGCGATGAACCTGACCGACGGCGCGGCGGCGTTCGACGTGTCGGAGAACGGAACCCTCGCCTACCTCCCGGTCAGCTCCTACATCAGCGATAACGACGTGGTGCTGGTGGACCGGCAGGGCAAGGAGTCCAGGGCGCTTCCGGTCAGCGACCGCTACGGACACCCGCGACTCTCACCGGACGGCACCCGCATCTCGGTGGACATCCGCTCGGCCAACTCCGCGGGCGACGTGTGGGTCTTTCCGGTCGGCGGCTCCGGCGGCATCCGGGTAACCGCCGAAGGCGGCCGGGACTTCGGAGCGGAGTGGACGGCCGACAGCCGGGATCTGATCTACAGCAGCGAGCACCCCTTTTACGATCTCTACCGCCGGGCCGGAGATGCGAGCCGCCCCTCCGAGCCGCTGCTCACGGGGACCTACGATCGCTATCTCGGCTCGGTCTCGCAGGACGGAGCGCTCCTGGCGTTCACCCTCAGCACTCCGGGCGGCACCGAGCTCTGGACTGCCCAACTCAACGGCCGGCCGGAGCCGAGGCGCTATCTCAGGAACGGCTTCAACCTGGCTCATCCCGCCATCTCACCGGACGGCAACTGGATGGCCTACGATTCCGACGAGTCGGGCCGGGTGGAGGTCTACGTCCAGTCGTTTCCCAACCCGAACCTGAAGCGGTGGAAGGTGTCTCCCGAGCGGGGCTCGGAGCCGCTGTGGACCCGAGGAGGTCGGGAGCTGGTCTATCGCAACGGGGACAGCGTCATGGCGGCAACCATGGACCTGGAGAACGGCCGCAGCACCCAGCCCACGGCCCTGTTCGGCGGGCCCTATCCGGACAACCCGGGATGGACCCGCCCGCGGAGCTACGACGTCACCCGCGACGGCGAGCGCTTTCTGCTGATCAAGCTGCCGCGCGACCGCCCCCGGCCCAGGATCGTCGTGGTGCTGAACTGGTTCGACGAGCTTCGGGCGAAGGTGCCTCGTTGAGAGCCGTGCGTCGGCGAGCGTGGAAGAAGGCGGGCGAGTCTCGCTAGCGCAGCGAAGGCTCCAGCATCCGCGCCACGAACTTCAGCAGCCGATCGGGGCCGAAGGGCTTCTCCAGGATCGGGCCGGGGATGGCGCTGGCCATCGTCGCGGGGAATGCCGTGATGAACAAGACCGGCGGCGGCGTCTTCATCCCGGCCAGATGGTGCGCCAGCTCCAATCCGTCCATCTCCGGCATGCGAATATCGGTCACCACCAGGCCGATCCGGTCCCCCAGCATCGAGACCAGGGTCAGCGCCTCCCGGCCGTTGGCCGCGGTCATCACGGGGTGGCCGGCCTGAGTCAGCGCCTGCTCCATCAGCCTGCGGAGCAGCGCATCGTCATCGACGAGGAGAATGGTTTTGCCAGGAACTTGCGATTCGGGAGCAGCCATGTGCTCCCTCCACGGAAAGCGGACGTCCAGGGGACGGTGAAGGCTGATGGGGCGTCGCGCCCGAGTCAAGACCGCCGGCGCCGAGCCCGGGTAGGTACTCCTCTTGACGATATCTGTTGGCCGGAGCTGCGCTCACTCGCGAAGACGGTAGCCCGCCTTCGCCACGGTCATGATGAACCCGGGCTCCTCCGGCCGGTGCCCCAGCTTCCGCCGCAGCACGGCCACGTGGGTGTCCACGGTTCGGCTGCTCACGTCGTCGCTGTAGCCCCAGACCTCGGCTAACAGCTCCCGGCGGGTCACCAGCCCGCCGGAGCGGTGCATCAGCGCCACCAGCAGCTGGTACTCCTTGGGCCGGAGCGGCACCCGGGATCCAGCCCGGCGCACATCGCGAGTCGCCGTGTCCACCTCCAGGTCGGCGAACCGGAGCGGCATCGCCGGGGCACGGAGCCGGTCGAGCTCCGCGATCGGCGTCGCGGTGAGCTCGCGCAGGATGGCAACCAGGTGCTGGTGCGATCGCTGGCTCCGGAAGGCCGAGGTGTAGGCCCGCACCCGTTCCAGCGTGGCCCGGAAGCGTTCCTCCTCGAACGGCTTGAGCAGATAGTCCACCGCGCGGGCGTCGAATGCCTCCAGCGCGTAGCGCTCGTGTGCGGTGACGAACACGATGGCCGGAAGCGGCTCCCGCTCGAGCCCGGCCGCCAGGTCGAGCCCGCTCTTCTCCGTCATCTGGATGTCGAGGAACACCACGTCGGGCCGCATCCGGCTGATGACGGCGGTCGCTTCGGCGCCC
>DATBJC010000143.1:0-26031 GCA_036556625.1 Gemmatimonadales bacterium | reverse complement strand
TGACCAGCCCGGCCACCCGCACCCGGTACGTCCGCCGCTCACCCTCGAGCACCTTGAGTGCGAAGTGGTCTCCCGGCCCCACGCCCAGGACCGTGCCGAGCTGGGCACTCACCAGCACCCCGGCATCGGGGAGCGACAGCGGCCGGCCCCGTCGGTCCACCACCCGCTGCAGCTCCGCGCCGTCCGGATAGGCCAGCACCGCCACGTCGCGGCTGCGCACGCCCACCTCGGCTCTGGCCGCGAGGGTGCGGATCCCCTCCGCGCGGATCACGCCCGGCAGGCCGGCGAGATGGCGGACGACCCGCTCGGGCATGAGCTCACGGAGCCCGACACTGAGGTCCTCGCGCCAGGCGCGCTGAAACTGCACGTCGAGCACGTCCTCGATGGCATCCTCACTGATGCGCCCCACGACCAGGATCGCCATGGAGGCGCCGATCCCCACGGACGACAAGACCGTCCGGAGCGGCCGGCGCTCGATCTCGCGCAGGATCATCCGGCCGGCCTGCGAGATGAACCGGTGAAGGCCGAGACGCTCGCTCAGCAATGGTCGGTAGACCGCGGGTGCCGGCGGCCGCATCGCCTCCGCCGGCGCGAGGCGCACCACGCCCCGCACCGCCGCCGCGGCGCCGACCCCGGCCGAGAGCAGGCTGACCGCAGTGCTCACCAGCACGGTGCCCGGCGATACCCGGTAGCTGAACACGGGGAAGTGGAAGACATCGGTGTACAGGCCGGTGAGCGCGCGTCCGAGCACGGCGCCCAGGGCGAGGCCGAGGACCGCGCCCAGGAGCACGAAGACGGAGACCAGGCTGAGGAAGTGGAGGCCGATCTCGCGGTCGGTGTAGCCCACCGCCTTCAGGGTCGCGATCTCCGGCCGCTGCAGGCTCACCACGCGGGACAGCACCACGTTCACCAGGAAGGCGGAGACACTGAGGAAGATGAGGGGGACGACCGTCGCCCACGCCCGCAGCTGCCCCATCTCCTCGACCACGATGTAATTCGACCCCTGGCGGTCCTGGGCCACGGCGGTGAGGCCCCCATACGGCTCCAGCACCCGGTCGATCTCCCGCAGCACACCGGGGACGAATACCCCCGGCTGGAGCCGGAACACCGCGTCGTTGAAGGCGCCCTCCATCTGCAGGGTCGGCGCCACCACCGTCCGGTCCATCCACAGCACGGCAAAGCGCTCGTCGTCCGCGAAGGTTCCCCCACCCGGCGGCAGTGGATAGACGAACTCGGGCGAGCTGGCGAGGCCGACGATACGGAGCTCGCGGAGCGTGCCGTTGATGACCGCGGGCAGCGGGTCGCCGGGGCCGAGTTTGTGCCTCCGGGCGAAGGCGGTGAGCAGGACGGCCTCCCGCTCGACACCGGCCTCAGGCATCCGGCCAGCCTCGAGCAACAGCTGATTGAGCGGCGGCTGCCCGGCATCGGGCAGGCTGACGATCTGGCCGATCGGCGGCTGCACCGGACCCGGGATCGGCAGCGTGATGATCTGCACCAGCCTGGTGTGCGCCCGGGCCACGCCGGGAATCGCCTCCAGCCGTGTCGCCACCCACTCGGGCGCTCGCTTGAGGTGGACGAACGCGTCCGCGAAGCGGTAGCGCTCGTAGTACGCGCTCTTGGAGTGCTCCAGCGAATCCCAGGTGCTCTGGAAGGCGACGTATCCCGCGACGCCGCAGGCCACCACGAGGGCCACGGTGACGACCTGGCCCTTGAGGTGGGCGAGATCGCGGACCAGCTTCCGCTGCAGCGCGCTCACCATCGCAGGCTCTCCACCGTCGCCTTGACCGCGTGGTGCTCCTCGCGGACGATCCGCCCATCGCCCAGGGTGATGACCCGGTCGCCGATCGCGGCGATCGGCGCGTTGTGGGTGATGACCGCGGTCGTGGTCCCGATCTCCCGGTTCACCGTCGCGATGGCCTCGAGCACCATCTTGCCGGTCAGGCAGTCGAGCGCCCCGGTGGGCTCGTCGCAGAGCAGGACGTCCGGCCGCTTGGCCACCGCCCGCGCGATCGCCACGCGCTGCTGCTCGCCGCCGGAGAGCTGGGCCGGGAAGTGGTCCAGCCGGTCCCCCAGGCCCACCAACTCGAGGACCTCGTCCGGCTCGAAGGGAGTCCGCACGATGTCCGTCACCAGAGCGACGTTCTCTCGCGCGGTGAGGCTGGGGATCAGGTTGTAGAACTGGAACACGAAGCCCACGTGATCCCGGCGGTAGCGGGTGAGCTCGCTCTCCCCGGCCCGGGTCAGTTCCCGTTGGCGGTAGAAGACGCGGCCTGCGGTGGGCACGTCGAGCCCGCCCAGGATGTTCAGCAGCGTGGACTTGCCGCTCCCCGACGGGCCGAGCAGGACGAGGAACTCGCCCGCGACCAGGCGGAGGTCCACACCGCGAAGGGCGTGGACTTCCACCTCGCCCATGCGGTAGACCTTGGTGAGTGCGACGCACTCCAGAACGGCCTCCCGCTCGCGCCGCGTCCTGGCCGCCGGGCTGACGACTACTCCACCCTCCTGCGCCTCGATCTTCATCCCGGTATCCCGTTGGTACTTGCGCAGTGTACCCCAGGCCGGAGGCAGGCGTCGTGAAGCGGCTATGAAGATCCCTTCAGATCGGCTTCACGGCCACGTCAAGCGGGCGGGTGCATGTTCCGCCCGACCGATCGTCGCTGGAAACGTCCACCGAGGAGCATCGGGGCCATGAAATCCCCACTTCGCAGAGTGATGGTGCCGCTGGATGGTTCTCCGCAGTCGCAGCAGGCGCTGGGCATCGGAGCCGGGATCGCTCGTCGTGAAGGCGCCGACCTGCACCTCGTCAGCGTGATCGCCCCGAGCTCCTCCTTGCCGACCGAAGCCGGATCGTCCTCCTACGACTTCACCGTCGAACAGGCCTTGCACCAGGGCTTCCGCCGCTACCTGGATGAGCAGGCCGAAGCGGTCCGCAAGCTGAAGCCGGGCCTCTCCGTCTTCTGCACCGTGCTCGACGGCAGCATCGCCGACGCGCTCGCCCAGTATGCCGGCAACGAGGACATCGATCTGATCGTGATGACCACGCACGGATGGGGCAGGCTCAAGCGCCTGTGGCTCGGCAGCGTCGCTCAGTCGCTGGTGCATCGGGTGCACTGTCCCACCCTGCTGATGCGCCCCACGAACCAGGCGCCGTCCTTCGGCCTGCACCGGATCCTGGTAGCCTTGGGGAGCGCCGCCGACGCCGACGCGATGCTCGAGCCCGCGCTGGCGCTCGGCGGCCTGGTCGAAGGCGCCCATTACACGCTCCTCGAGGTGATCGAGCTCGAGCCGCCGCGGCTCCTCCGGCTCGCCGGCATTCCGGATCGCACCATGAGAGACTGGGTCGGCGAGATCGCGGAGGAGGCCGACCGCCGGCTCGATCGCGTCGCCTCACGGCTGCGCCACCGCGGGATCACCGCGGACGCCCGCGTGCTGGTCGAGCATGGCGCAGGCGAGCAGATCGTCCGCTTCGCCCGGCGGTCGGGATGCGACCTCATCGTGGTCGGCACCAGTGCCACGGGCCTGGAACGAGCGGTGTTCGGCAGCGTGGCCGACAAGGTCGTGCGCGGCGCGACACAGATGGTGCTGGTCGTGCCGATTCCGCGGGAGTCGAAGCGCGATGCCGCCAAGGGCCAGGAGGCGAGGGCGCTGGCTCGCGCGACTTGACCGGCGCGCCTCCGTTCAAGCTTCCGGGCATCCATTTCGCCGGAGCCATCGTCTGGCTTGTCCTCGGAGGCCTCGGGCTGGTGTTGATCGCGCCCGACCTCGCGGCGGCCCGGTTCCTGTTCCCACGAGTACTCGGCGTCACCCACCTCTACACGCTCGGAGTGATCCTCGCCTCGGTCTTCGGGGCGCTCTACCAGTTCTACCCCATGGCCCTCGGCGCGGGCGCACGGAGCGTCGGCGTCGGTGTCGCGGGCGCCTGGCTGCTCCATGGGGGCGTGGCGCTCCTGGTGGCCGGGCTCTGGCTCTCACGGCCGGTATTGCAGGCGGCGGCCTGGCTGGTGCTCTTCGTCGCCGTGGGGTGCGTGTCGTGGAACCTGCTGCCCAACCGGCGCCGGATGATGCAGGGCCGGCGGGCGGCCGGTTACGTGTCCGCGGCGCACTCGATGCTCGGGTTCGCGATGTTCATCGCGGGGGCGCGGATCGGCGAAGGGCTCGGTTGGTGGAGCGTGGACCGACTCGGCGCCATCGCGGCGCACTTCCACCTCGCCGCCTTCGGGTTCGCGGGCCTCACCGCCGTCGGCGTCGGCAGCCGCATGCTGCCGATGTTCCTGGTGTCCGGCAGCGGGCCGGCATGGCCGGTCCGGATCATCGGACCCGTGGCAGTCGTCGGCCTGATGCTGCTCGGCGGGGGCCTTCTCTTTTCGGTGCCGGCGCTGACGTGGCCCGGCGCGCTCCTCGGGGTCGCCGCGGCGGCGCTGTTCGTGGGGATGATCACGGGCTACTTCCGGCGCCGGATGGTCCGGGCACTCGAGCCGGCGTTCGGACATGTGCTGGCGGGCTTCGTCGCGCTGGCGCTGGCACTCGTGGCTGGTCTGGCGCAGCTCGCTCAGCCGGGCGTCTCCTTCCGCGGCTGGGTCGTGTACGCCGAGCTCACGCTGCTCGGTTGGCTCGTGGTGTTCATCACCGGCGTCTGGTACCGCCTGTTCCCTTTCCTGATCTGGCTCCATTTCTACGGCGGCGGCGAAGGTCCCGTGCCCGCCCCCACCGAGCTGGTGCACCGCCCGACGGCATGGACTGCGCTCGCGCTGCTGGCCGGGGGCGTGGCGCTGCTGGTGATCGGTTCGGGGGTGGGGTCCCCGGGGGTGACGCGGGGGGGTGCGACCGGCGTGCTGGCGGGAAGCCTGCTCATCGCGGCCCAGTACGTCCGGATCTACCGCGGGCGTCGCGGGTGGCGGGCGACCTGACTCGGGGCTTCGCAGTCGGCTGCCGCGGGTGGACCTGCATGAGGCTGCACTTCTTGCGACAAGTTTCAGGTCGTTTTCATCGTTCCATCACCGCCAGCCCATAGCTTGAGTGTCATGAAGAACCTTCCGTCCGGCCCGGTCCTGGGATCGCGGCCATCACCTTTTACCGGCGGTATCGTCATGACGCTCCCAGCCACAGCACCCGCGCAGGAAGCCCGACTTCGAACGGCGGCGCTCGCCATTCCGCCGGCCTTGAAGGCCGAGCATGACGCGATCCACAAACGGCTGGTTCGCGCCTCGTGGGCGCCGGGCCGTACCGGCGACGCGGCCCGGGCGCTCGCCAGGATGCTGCATTCCCACTTCGTCCGCGAGGAGCAGATCGCGTTGCCTCCCCTCGGCCTGCTGGCGCCACTCGCGAGGGGGGAGTTCACACCGGAAATGGCCGCGGTCCTCCGGATGACGGACTCCCTTCGTGCCGAGCTGCCGCAAATGCTCGAGGAGCACCGGCAAATTCGCGCTGCCACCGCGCGCCTGGCGAAGATTGCCCGGGTCGAGTTCAACCCCGAGGTCGAGGATCTCGCCGTCACCCTGGCCGCGCACGCCGAAGCCGAGGAGCAGCTGTTCTACCCCGCGGCGGCGCTGGTGGGTGAGATCGTCAGGACTCGCGCTGCGGCACGCGACCGCTAGCGGGTGGTAACAACAGGAGGAAATGAATTATGCCAGCGTCATCATCCACCATCCTGCGCGTCGAGACTTCGACCCTGGAGCAGGCCCCCCCTGTCAGCTCCATGACGTTGCGGCAGATGGGATCGCTGCGCGCCGCGCTCCCCGGCCTTGCGATCGCGGTACTCACCGTGCTCTTCGGATTCGCGATGGGCGGGGTCTTCGGCCTGAACGAGGATATCATCAAGGATCGGCTCGCCGCTTCCGCCTCCGCCGTCACCGCCACCGTCTACCAGGGCGATGCCGAGGCCGCCCAGCCGGTGCTCGCCAAGTCGTGGGAGTACATGCAGCGGGCCCACCTGCACGGCGGCGCCATCGGCACTGCGGCGATCAGCCTCATCGTCGTGATCCTCCTGATCGGCACGAAGCCCCGCGCGACGCGAGCGCTCAGCCTTGCGCTCGGCCTGGGCGCCCTGGGCTACTCCGTCTTCTGGCTGTGGGCGGGACTCCTTGCGCCGGGACTGGGCAGCACGGGCGCCGCCAAGGAGTCACTGCGATGGCTCGCGATGCCTTCGGCCGGCGCCGTGATGCTGGCGACAGCGACCGTGGCGGTGCTCTGCGCTCGCGCCGCGCTCCGGGACCGGAGCGGCACCAGCTGAGTCATGCCGGCGGGCTCGGCAGAGCCCGGGGGAGATCCCGGCCCGATCGATGCTCTATCTGTGGCTCAAGGCCTTCCACCTGGTGGGTGTGGTGAGCTGGTTCGCCGGACGGTTCTACCACGGCCGGCTCCTGGTCTATCACGCGGAGGCGCTCGCGTCGTCCGAGCCGGGCCGTGACATCCTGATCTCCCAGTATCGGGTCATGGAGTCACGGCTGCTCCGCGCGATCATGAATCCCGCCATGGGCCTCACGCTCTTCACCGCGGCTGGAAGGATGAGTTCGGGGCGGCGCAATACCGCGAGGCGCTGCTGGAGCTAGCCGGGGCCAAGTCGGAAGCGCTGTCGATCTACGTGCACATTCCGTTCTGCGGGTATCGCTGCCACTACTGCGCCTGCAACGTCACGCTCGCCGGGCGCCCCGACGTCGCCGACGACTACCTCGACCGACTGGAGCGCGAGATCGATCTGGTCACGGAGATCTTGGGCCGGGAACGCCGGCCGCTGCAGCGCCACTTGGGAGGTGGCACGCCGAATTTCCTCACGCCGGCGCAGTTCAGCCGACTCTCCCAGATGCTCGAGAGCCACTTCGCATTCGGGCCCGAGGCCGAGCACTCGCTCGAGGCCGACCCTCGGCTCGTCACCCGGGAGCAGCTCGCCAGGCTGCGCGACCTCTGCTACCGGCGCATCAGCTTCGGGGTGCAGGGTTTCGATCCGGCAGTTCAGGCCGCGATCGGGCGCCCTCAGCCGGAGGAGGTGGTCAGGGAAGCCGTAGAGTTGGCGCGGGCGACGGGATTCGAGGGGTCGACATCGACCTGGTGTACGGCCTCCCGAAACAGACCGTGGCCGACTTCGAGTCCACTCTCCGGGCGGCCCTCGCGCTTCACCCCCACCGGGTCGCCTGCTACAGCTACGCCCACGTGCCTGGGGTTCGGCACAACCAGCGGCTGATTGATGCTGCGTCACTCCCCTGGCGTTACGACAAGTTCCGTCTCTTCCAGATGGCGGTGGAGACGTTCACCGGCAGCGGGTACCGGTGGATCGGCCTCGACCACTTCGCTCAGGAGGAGGATGAGCTGGCGCGCGCGGCCACTGAGGGGAGGCTTCGGCGGGATTTCATGGGCTATACTGCGCGTACCAGCCCGCACCTCCTGGCGTTCGGGATGAGCGCCATCGGAGACGTCGCCGGACGCTTCACCCAGAACGTTTCCGCGGACGGGGCAGTACCAGCGCGAGCTGGACGGGGCGAGACTCCCGGTCGAGCGCGGACACCGCCTGAGCGACGACGACAAGGCTCGCCGGGCCGCCATTCTCCGGCTGATGTGCAACCTCGATCTGCCTCATCGCCTGCTTCCGCCGCCGGTGGACGAGAGCGCTGCCCGCTTGCAGCCGCTGGTCGACGACGGATTGATCATTGAGGGCGGAGAGGGATATGAGGTAATCTCACTGGGCCGCTGGTTTCTTCGGAATATCGCCATGGCACTGGACGCATATCTGCCCCGCGTGCTCACGAGCGCCTTCGTATCTCGGCGCCCTCAGCGAGCTCGGGTGCAAAGTCATAGTCGATCAGTACATTCCCGCCGCGGTAATAGGGTTGCTCTCGCCCCGACACCACCCAATACACCTCGGACTCGAACGGAATGCGTACACCGTCGTGCTCGTCATACCGGCGATATCGGCCGCCCCACGGCAGGCTATCGAATCGGCCTGGATTGCCGGGAACGGCTCGCGAGCGTGCGGAGGTGAAACAGCCGACGATCTCGCCGCTGGGACCGAACTCGAAGTCCAGGGCAGCCGCGGTGTCGCCGTCGGTCAACGTGGCCCGGGCATGGCTGTCGTCGATGGGGCTCCAGCGCAGCCGGTGCGAGGGAAGGAGCGCGGTCGGAAACCAGACCGACTCGGCCAGGTAGCGCTGCAGCGCGCCGGTCCGGAGCTGGACATCGTCGGCGGCTTTCACCACCGGCACCAACCCCAGGATCGCACCCAGCATCGTTGCGCGCCCGTCCACATACCCGTCCCGCACCCGCACCGGGAGGAGCGGCACCATCCAGATGCGCGCATCCCAGACGAATCCCGGGGGCTCGGCGGTGAAGAGCTGGGTGGCCTCGAAGGGCCGCCAGCCCGCTTCGGGATCGAGCGATTCCCGGCTGCGGAAGCGACCGGCCTGCACCGCACGAACGGACTTGATGGCGGGGCGACCGTCGGGCAGGACCCGGCGGAAATAGCGCTGAACCGGCGCGGGGAGCGTGCCCAGCACCGGCGAGGAGACTCGTCCCGATGGAGCGGCCGATCGATGCATCAGCTCATCGGTGAGGCGATCGGTGGTAGTCTGCCAGCGCATTGCGGGAGAGTAGCTGGGCGGGTCCGAAGAACCTCGGAGACGACGATGAAGATCGCTTCATTCCAGCGCCCGGCTTCCCTTCACGAGGGAAGCCCCACTGTCTGTGCATGATCGCACCCGCCACGCCCGGCCTCGACGTCGCCGCACGACTCGCACTTGCCGGTCTCACCGGGCTCGCGGTCGGGATCGAGCGCGAATGGTCGGGGCACGCGTCCGGGCCGCGCGCTCGATTCGCCGGCGTCAGGACCTTCCTGCTGCTGGGGTTGGTCGGTGGCATCGGGGGATGGCTCGCCACGGGGCCGTGGCTCGCCCTGGGCGCCGCCCTGATTGGTGGCGCGGCCCTACTCGCCGTGGGCGCCTACCTGGTGGCATCCCAGCAGACTGGCGACCGCGACGGCACCACCGAGACGGCTGCACTCCTGGTCCTCGCCACCGGCGGTCTCTGCGGCCTTGGCTACGGGAGCTTCGGGAGCGGGATCGCCGCCGTGGCAGTGTTGGCCCTGGCGGAAAAGAGCCGGATTCAGGGACTCGTCGCTCGAATCGGCGAGACCGAGCTCCGCGCGGCGTTGCGCTTCGCCGTGCTCGCCCTGGTCGTGCTTCCCCTGCTTCCGGAGGGACCCTACGGCCCGTACCGCGCCGTCCGGCCCCGGGAGCTGTGGACCATCGTCCTGCTCTTCTCCGGGCTCAACTTCCTGGGCTACCTCGCGCGACGGGCCGCCGGTCCGGAGCGGGGATACGGCATCACCGGCCTGCTCGGCGGACTGGTCTCCTCCACCGCGGTGACGCTGACCTTCGCGCGGGAGAGCCGGTCGAATTCCCAGTACGCCGGCAGCCTGGCACTGGGCGTCATCGCGGCGTGCACGGTGCTCATCCCTCGGGTGCTCGCTATCACGCTGGTGCTGAGCCCATCGGTGGCGGAACGACTGGCTCCCTATGTTGCCGCCCCTGCCCTGGTCGGTGGCGCTCTGGTCGCGTATGCCCTGGCGCGAAGCCGCCCGATGACCGGCGCGATCGAGGAGCCGGAGCGGAGTCCGCTGCGGCTCCTGTCGGCCATCAAGATGGTCGCCGCGTTTCAGCTCGTCCTGCTCGCCGTGCCGGCCGTGCAGCAGCTCTGGGGAGCGGCGGGCGTGCTGGGCTCCGCGGCGGTGCTCGGCCTCACCGACATGGATGCCCTCACCTACTCGATGGCTCGGATCGGGACGAGGGGAGAAGCCGCACTAGCCGCCCGAGCCATCGTCGTGGGCATCCTGTCGAACACGGTGCTCAAGCTGGGCGTCGCACTCGTCGTGGGGGCACCGGCATTCCGGAAGCTGGCCGCGCCGGCGCTTCTGGCGTTAGGCGCCGCTCTGGGGACAGGGCTGCTGATCGGGGGCTGAGGAGATCCCGCCACGCGGCCAGGGCACCAGGTCCATACCCAGGAAGACCGGCGGCTCCGTGGGGACCGCGCTCTGCCCGGATGACCCGGTGAGACCGACCGCCGCGCTCGGGAGCATGCCGGTCAGCCACGCCGAAGGTCGAGGCTGTTCCCAGATCGACGAGCCTAGCCTCCCTGGATGGCCTCGTCATACGTGATGGTCTCGAACAGGGCCCGGGATTCCGGCGGCACATCGCCCCACGGCAACCGCCCGAGGGTCTCCTCGACCTGCTGGCACCAGTACTCGAGCGCCTTCATCAAGGTCAACCCGAACGCTGAGAACTGTTCGCCTTGCTGGCAGAGCCCGACTCGGTGGCCCAAGCTCTGCAACAGCTGGCGCATCAGCTCTCCGGCAGCCCAGAGATGCCTCGTCTGGGCCGCCGTCAATTGGGGCTCCAGGCTGAGCACGGCTCGCTGCTCGCGGTCGAAGCGACGCTGGAATCCGGTCTCGAGATAGTCGATGGCCCACCACCGCAGCCATATTCCCGCTCCCGCCTCGCAGGCGGGGACGAGAGCGCCTCGGACTTCCCGCAGCCACTGGTCGTGCAGGCCCTCGAGATAGGCGAACATCGGCGTCCTGATGGTGCTGGGATGGCCGGCTCGAGGGGGAGCGATGGTGGTCGTCGTCACGGTTCCTCCGGCGTCAGCGCAGCGTGAGTCGCGCGCCCAGCACGATGGGGATGTACTGGATGTCCTCCTCCGATGTAAACACCTGGTGGAAGCGGCCCTCCGCGAAGAGCCCGACCCGGCCCAGCATGTAGGTCAGGCCGAGGCCGCCGTTGAGGCCGAAGTCGGTCTCGCTCCCGTCGAGCCCCGTGGGTACGTCGTCTCCCTCGAGCTTGTAGTTGTACACCCCGACGCCCCCGAGCACATAGGGGCGAAGGTCGGGCGTGGCAGCCAGCGGCAACTCGGCGATGCCACTCAGGTTGGCGTTCAGGAAGCGGAATCGGATGTCGAGTTCGCCACCGGCCTCGTCACAGGCCGCGGTGCAGAACCGGTTGTACGCTCCGTCCACTCGCAGGCCATAGTTCCGGCCCTGGGGCAGCCACTCGACTCCGACCAGCCCGGTCGCGCCGCCGGACTGGGCGCCGATTCCGTTCTCGTCGGCGAAGTCGCCCACCGGCACGGAGAGCCCGACTCCGGCCACGCCGCGGACCTGGGCTCCCGCCTCAGTGGTGAGCACGGCCGCCGCAGCGAACAGCGCGATGCCTGCCTTTGTCAGACGCATCATGTCAATAACCTCGTTCAGAGATGGCTCAATGGCCGTCGTGCTCGACGGCTCGGCCATTGTAGCGCCGCGGGCCGGAACCCCGGCTGAAGCTGAGGTGAAGCTCCCTTCACGATCGCGAGCTCCGCCTCGCTGGCAGGGATCGCAGCGCCTTCGCGCCCTGCCCGAGCAGCGCCGGCAGGGCGCCCAGCCCCACCACCACCATCCACTCCCCGCCGCTCAGCGGCGTCACCCGGAGCACGCTGGCAAGCGGCTCGACGACTACCGTCAGCAGCTGCAGCCCAATCGCCAGAAGAGCCGCACCCAGGGCGGCCCGGTTCGCGAAGGCGCGCCGGGGCGCGAGCACGGGATCGGCGCTGCGCGCATTGCCCAGGTGCAGGATCTGTGCGAGAGCAAGGGTCATGAAGGCGCAGGTCGTTCCGCCGAGGTAGAAGGCCGCGATGGTCACGGCTGCGATCAGCGCGCCGTAGATCGCCACCGCGCGGAGCGTGGGTCCGGACAGGATTGCCTCGCGCGGATCACGGGGCGGCTGGCGCATGACGGCCGGGTCACCCGGCTCGACTGCGAGGGCGAGCGCGGGGAACGTGTCGGTCACCAGGTTGAGCCAGAGGACCTGCAGCGGGAGGAGCGGGGCGGTCTGTCCCCCGAGGCCGGCGCCGAGAAAGACCAGGATCTCCGCCAGGTTGCAGCTGAACAGGTAGAACACGAACTTGCGGATGTTGTCGAAGATGACCCTGCCTTCCTCCACTGCGGCGCCGATGGTCGGAAAGCGATCATCTTCCAGGATCAGGTCGGCGGCTTCCTTGGCCATGTCGGTGCCACGCAGTCCCATCGCCACGCCGATGTCCGACCGGCGGAGCGCCGCCGCATCGTTCACCCCGTCGCCCAGCATCGCGACGACCGCTCCGCGGTCCTGGTGCGCCGCGATGATCCGGAGCTTGGCCTCGGGACTGGCCCGGCTGTAGGCCGCGATCCGGTTCACCTCGGCGCGCAGCTCCTGGTCCGACATCCGGTCGAGCGCCCGGCCGTCGAGGACGCCGTCTCCCGGCTGAAGCAGGCCCAGCTCGCGCGCCACCGACTCGGCGGTACGCTGCTGGTCGCCGGTGATCATCACCGTGCGAATCCCGGCCCGGGCGAACACCGCGACCGTCTCGCGGACCTGGGGTGCCGGTGGATCGCTGAGGCCGACGAAGGCCACCCAGGTGAGCCCCTGAAGGTCCGCGTCGTTGCCCTCGGCAGGCTCCTTCATGGCCAGCGCCAGCACCCGGAGCCCGCGAGCGGCGAGCTCGCGGTTGGTTTCCAGCAGCGCCTCCCGGCTCGCCGGCGGCAAGGGGCGCACCCCATCCGCGGTGAGGACTCGGTCACACCCGGTGAGTACCCGGCCCGGCGCTCCCTTCACGAACAGGCTCGTTCCCGGTCCGATCCGATGCCAGCTGGCAGCCAGCAGCCGCTCGCTCGAGAACGGCAGCTCCCGCACCCGGGGGGCCTCTCGAAGCAGCCGCTCCCGGTCGGCCCCGGCCTCCGCCGCCGCCAGCAGCAATGCCGTATCGGTCGGATCGCCCTGCGCGACCCAGCGGCCGTCCGACCGACTCAACGACGCTTCGTTCGCCAGCGCGGCGATGCGGAGCGCGACCGCGATCCTCGGATCGTCGCCGGTCGTGACTCCGGCGAGACCCATCTCCCGCTCGGCGAGTCGGAGCACGGTCGCCATCATCCGGCCCGCGGTGAGCGTGCCGGTCTTGTCGGTGCAGATCACCGTGGCCGAGCCGAGCGTCTCGACCACCGGGAGCCGGCGAACCAGGACCCGGCGCCGCGCCATGCGGTGCACCCCCACGGCCATGGCGATGGTCCCGACGACCGGGAGGCCTTCGGGCACGGCGGCGACGGCGAGCGCGATCGCCGTCTGGATCAGCTCCCCGATGGTCGTCCCTCGCCAGTAGCCGAGCGCCGCGACCAGCACGGCCACCCCGATCGCGACCACGGCGAGCCGCCGGCCCAGCACATCGAGACGCCGCTCCAGCGGCGTGGTCGGGTGCTCCACCGCGCCCGCCAGCGCCCCGATGCGTCCCACCTCGGTGGCCATCCCGGTCCCGACCACGACTCCCTGGCCGCGGCCGGCCGCGACGGTGGTGGCCTTGTAGACCATGGTGCTGCGGTCGGGCAGAGGAAGATCGGGCGAGAGCCGGGCGTCGGCGCGTTTGGAGGACGGGAGCGACTCCCCGGTGAGCGAGGCCTCCACGACCCGAAGCTCCGAAGCTTCCAGCAAGCGGGCATCGGCCGGAACGGTCTGACCGGCCTCCAGGTGGATGACGTCGCCCGGCACCAGCTCGCGGGCGTCCACCTCACGCCACCGGCCTCCCCGCAGCACCCTCGCTCGCGCCACCTCCAGGGCGATCAAGGCCTCCATCGCGCGGTGGGCCCGGAGCTCGGTGGTGAACCCGATCGCCACGTTGAGGATGAGCACCGCTCCGATCGCGGCGGCGTCGAGCGGGTCTCCGCTCAGCAGCGCGACCGCGGCGGCGGCGACCAGCAGACCGACCACCACGTTGCGCAGCTGCCCGGCCAGGATGCGCCAGGCCGACGTGGGCGGCGTCCGCTCGAAGCGGTTGGGCCCGTAGCGTGCCAGGCGACGTTCCCACTCCGGCTCCGAGAGGCCGTCAGGAGACGAGGCCAGCTCCCGCAGCACCTCGTCCGGTGGGAGCGCATGCCAGCCCGAGCCCGGGGATTGGCTCATCGCCCGAACCTTGACGCGAACGACGGCCGGCGGCTTCTATCTTCGATGCCTCCGCTCGTCCGCCGATTTCTCAAGACCGCGATCGTGTTCCTCGTCATCGGGATCGCGCTTGGCGTGTACATGTTGGCCCGTCGCGAGCTTGCCGGGACGTGGCCCAGCCCATGGTGGACCAGCGCGCACACCCATGCCATCCTCGTCGGATTCGTGATGATGATGATCGCCGGCGTGGCTCTCTGGATGTTCCCCCGGCCGGCCAAGGACGATACCCACTTCGATCCCCGTCTGGCGGAGGGAGCGTACTGGTTCCTGACGGCCGGGACCGCGGTCCGGCTGGCCGGCGAGCTGGCGCGGCCGCTGAGCGCCGCGACCGGTGTCCGGTGGATGATCGTGGCCGCCGGCGGTGCCCAGGCGCTGGGACTCGGGCTTTTCTTCTGGACGATGTGGACCCGCATCCGCGGTCGCCAGGACGGGTGAGCCCGGCCGGCCGACGCGTTCCTAGAAGTCCCTCGCCACGAAGCGACGAAGGCCGAGGAGCAGCGGCGCCGCCACCCACACCGCGAGCGCCCCGATGGTCACGCCGGTTCCCAACGCACTGCCGAAGAACCGCTCGAAGACGGCACCGGTATAGCCCATCAGCGCGGCGGTATCGAGCCTGAGCAGCAGCAGGACCCGTCCCAGGTCGACCGGATTGAGCAGCGTCAGCCCGAGCAGCGGAAGCTCCAGCGGATAATCGGCCATGCTCGTGGCCACCAGCACCAGGATGGCGTCGTAGAGCACCGTCACCGCGAGCCAGAGCACGATCGCCGCGCCGAGCCCCCGGGCACGGTCCACGACCATGACGGACACGAGGAAGGCGAGCGCCGTGAAAACCAGTGTCAGCAGAATGCCGGACCCGAGCAGGAGACCGACCGCTCCGCTGCCTGATCCTCCGCCAGATCCCGTCCACAGGAACGGCAGCCCGACCCCGAGCAGGAAGCCCCCGGCGAGCGGAAGCGCCAGGCCGGCATAGAGACCGGCGAAGAGGACGCGCCGCCCCACCGGCTGGGCCAGCAGCAGCTCGATGAACTCCCGCGCGGCGTAGAGGTACATGGTCCCGAAGACGATACTCACCAGCGGCACCAGAATCAGCACCAGGTTGAGCAGGCTGATCACCGCACGGGGACCGCCGCCCCCGAAGCGCAGCAGCGCCTCGGTCAGCGCCAGCAGCAGGATCGTGTAGCCCAGCAGCCAGCGGCTCCGCACCAGGTCGCGCAGCTGGAACTTGAGGATCTTGGCGGCGGTCATCCGCTCCTCAGCCGCATCAGCGCCGCGACCGCGCCCTCCAGCCGCTGATGGCCGGTCGCGCGCCGGAGATCATGCAGCGAGCCCTGGAACCGCACCCGCCCGTCCACCAACAGGAGCACGTCGTCCATCAGCTCCTCCAGCTCGCTCAACACGTGGGAGCTGAGGATCACCGTGGTCCCGGCGTCCCGCGCCTCCAGGATTTTGGTCTTGAGCAGACCGTTCGCGATCGGATCGAGGCCGGCAGTCGGTTCGTCCAGGATCAGCAACGAGGGCCGGAACATGAACGCGAGCGCGGCGTTCAGCTTCTGTTTCGTGCCGCCCGACAGGGCCCGCACCGGCTTGTCGAGTTCGGCCGGCAGGCCGAATGTCTCGAACAGCTCGTCGTCCTCGGGCACCGCGTCGCCGCGCAGATCCCGCAGCATCCTCACCAGCTCGCGTCCGGTGAGATTCTCGGGAAATCGGGCCGCCTGCGGCATGTAGCCGATCCGGGCCCGATAGCGCGGGTCCTCACCCACCGGCACACCGTCCACCGTCAGCGTCCCGCCGTCCGGGCGAACCAATCCGAGCATGGCCTTGATCAGGGTGGATTTCCCCGCGCCGTTGGGGCCGGCGAGGGCGGTGATACGCCGCGGCTTCACGGCAAAGGTGAGCCCGCGGAGCACCGGCAGCCGGCCGAACCGCTTGGTAACATCGGTTCCGGCGACCGCGGCGCGGGGAAGCTCGAGGGGTGGGCGCGGGGTCTCCGGCCATGACCGCGCGAGTGAGGCCGTCACGACGCACTCCAGCGCATCAGCGGACGCGCGTCCAGCAGGCGCTCCGGCGTCATCGCCGGCATGACCCGCTCGGCCAGGTCGAGCAGGTCGAGGAAGAAGCTCCGCAGCAGAATGAGGGCCGGCTCGCTCTGTTCCACCAGGACCGAGAAGAGCCGCACCGGCCGGTGGGGTACATCCCCGTGGCCGTCGCGATCGAGGTCGTAGCCGGCATACCGGTCCCAGTAGTTCTCGGCGAAGCTGCTGGGACTGCCGCCGCTGCTGTTGGTCGCCACGTCGAAGCTGTTGCCCTCGAACCGATTCCGGCGGAAGCTGTTATCGGTCGCGTCGGCCATGAGCCGCAGCGCCCAGCCGTTCCCGAGGAACTGGTTGCCCGTCACCGTGATCCGGTCGGATCCTTCGGCGTAGAGACCGGTGCTGTTGCGGGACAGGACGTTCCGTTCCACCCGGCTGTCCTTGATGTCCTTGAGCAGCAGGCCATACGCCGCCGGTCCCCAGTTGCTCTCGAAGCGGTTTTCGACCATGGTCACCGCCCGGCTGTACATGACCGCGACGCCGGCGCCGTTCCGCACGAATCGGTTGCCACGGTACTCGCAGCTGTCCGAGTACATGAAGTGGAGACCGTAGCGCAGGTTCGCGGCGCTCTCGTTCTCCAGGATCCTGGTGCGGGGAGAGAACTCCAGGTAGATGCCGTCGCGGTGCCCCCGGATCCGATTGCGGGCCACGGTGAAGCCGTCGGATTGGAAGAGGTGGATCGCATTGCCCAGGGTGGTCTGGTTTCCGCCTCGACCCTGGAGCACGTTGTCGGCGACGACGCAGTCGGAGGATCGCGCGGCGTAGACCCCGAAGAAGGCCGCGTCGAAGCGATTGTCGGCGATGGTGCAGCCGCGCACCGCCTCCAGCCGGATGGCCGCGCGGTCTTCGGTGTAGCTGTGCCCCACATTCCGCAGGGTGAGCCCGCGAATGGTGACCCGGTCGGCGGTGACGGTCAGGATCTCGTGCGAGCCCTGGCCGTCGAAGATCGGACCGCCCTGCCCCAGAATCGTCACCGGAACGGCGACGGTCACGCGCGGCTCGCGGTAGGTTCCCGGGAGCACCAGGATGGTGTCACCCGGCCGGGCCTGCTGCAGCGCAACGGTGAGGGTAGACACGGAACTGTTCGGCTCGACCAGGATGGCTCGCGCAGGCGCCTGCCGTACCAGGCTCGCCAACAGCACGAGGGGGATGACCAGGTCACCCACGGCGACCCGCTCGCCGCAACTCCTCCCACCCCAGCCGGACGCCCCCCAGGCGCGCCTGTGCAGCGTCGACCCCATCACCGGGGGCCAGCGCAGCGAGGTGACTGCCCATCGGCGTTCGCAGGCTGTCCACCCGGAGATAGACCGCGGTCCGGGCGTCGAGCAGCGTGTCGGGCCGGAGCAGGTCGTGAACCCACAACGAATGGACCGCAGTCGACGGAACGGCCTCGCCTGCCACGAAAGCCGCGAGGCAGCCGACATCGTCGAAGACGTACACCCGGCCCCGTGTAGTCACCAGCTCCGCCGCGAACCGGGGATCGGCAATGGTCATGTGGCAATGGCGGCAGACTTCTTCGCCCCACGCTATCGGGCGAGGGCCCGGTGAACTGCAGGCCGCCACCAGCACCGCCGCCGCCGCGACCAGCCTGCGCCGGCGCTCGCGCAATAGCACCCAGACGCCGACCGCGAACACCGCCAAGGCGATCCACGCCCCCATCTCGGGCCACGCCGCCGCCTCGAAGTTGAGCAACTGCTTCGTCCCGATGACCGGGGGCTGATAGCTCATCCCGGGCACCTTGATTGCCGCATGCTCATCCAGCTCGTGGCCGTAGCGGTAGCCCCACATCCAGAAGTCCACCAGCCCCGCCACGGCGCCGAAGCCGAGCATCAGCAGCCAGGCATACAGTGGACCTCGTCGCCCCAGCGCTGACACCAGCAGCCCGAACCCCACCAGCCCGCCCAGCATCCAGGGCATGAGCCGCAGCTCCGGGATGTCGTCGGGCGAGATCTCGTGCATGCCGATGTAGTGATTCAGCATGTTGATGCTGTTGAGGTCGTTGGGCTTCACCCCGGTGATCTGGTCCACCCAGATCCGGAGCCCCAGACCTTCGGGGTACTGCGGCGCGTGCAGGTCGATCCGCCACAGCGGCACCACGTAGATCGCGAGCAGCGCCAGCGCGGCGATCGCCAGGACGATCCGGGATGAAGCGCGCATCGGGCCTCCCACCTACTTGCCGGGCCCGGCGGTGCCGGCCTCGCCGGAAGCGCCGCCGGCGACCGCCCGGTAACTCGGGCTGTTCCACTTGAGCGGGACGTTCGATCCCTTCGGCGAGACCCGGATGTACCCCTGCATCTCCTGGTGCAGCGCCGAGCAGAAATCGGTGCAATAGAAGGGGAAAATCCCGACCTGCCGAGGCACCCAGGCCAGCGTTCGCGTCTGGCCCGGCATCAGCAGCAGCTCGGCGTTGTTGGCGCCCAGCACCGCGAAGCCGTGGGGCACGTCCCAGTCCTGCTCCAGGTTGGTGACGTGGAAGTACACCGAGTCACCCACCTGAATCCCCTCGATCTTGTCCGGCATGAAGTGGCTGCGTACCGAGGTCATCACCACGTGCACCACATTGCCCTTCCGCTCGACCCGGGTGGTCTTCTCGTTCTTGGCGGCGTACGGGTCCTTGTTGTCCATCAGCGGATACATCTTGAGCTGACGGTCCTGGATCAGCTGCGCCGGCAGGGCCTGCGCGTAATGCGGCTCGCCGATGGTCGGGAAGTCCAGCAGCAGCTTCATCCGGTCGCCGCTGATGTCGTAGAGCTGGGCCGACTGGGTGAGCTCGGGGCCGGTCGGCAGGTAGCGATCCTTGGTGATCTTGTTGAGCGCTACGACGTACTTGCCGAAGGGCTGCCGGCTGTCGCCACCGGGGATCATGAGATGGCCGATGGAGTAGTACGTCGGCGCCCGGTCCACCACCTTGAAGTCCTTGAGGCTCCACTTGGTGATCTCGGAGCTCAGGAACATGGAGGTGTAGGCGTACCCCTTGCCGTCGAACTCGGTGTGCAGCGGTCCCAGCCCGGGGTTCTGCACCTCGCCCGCGATGGTGGCCTCGTACTTGAGCACCGGGATGCCTTTCAGCTCGGCCGCGAAGGCCTTGTTGTTGATCGCCTTCTGCATCTTGGAGAACGAGTGCACCGGGATGAGGGCGGCGAGCTTGCCGCCGGCCACGATGAACTCGCCAGTCGGATCCACGTCCACGCCGTGCGGCGACTTGGGCGTGGGGAGATAGTAGGCCAGCCCGGGGCACCCGGCAGGCGTCAGCATCTTGACTCCGTCGCCCCACTCGGTCCGGGCGACGCCGTCCTCGCCCAGGCGGTTATGGGCGTACCGCGCCGGCACCGTGGCGGCCTTGCCCTGGTTCACGCAGGCCTCCGCTCGCTTCCAGTCGATCGCGGCGATGTAGTCCTTGTCGTTCTGGGACGCGTTGACCTCCAGCTTGCTGTTCCCTTCCTCGCTGTTGTAGCTGGTGAAGAACGCCCAGCCGTGGGAGGGGCCCTTACCCCCGTGGGCCAGGTCGTAGTTGAAGGCCGGGAGCCGGATCTGGAAGGCGATGGCCATGTGGCCGGTCGCGCTGTCCACCCGGGCAAAGGTGAGCACGCCGTCGAACGCCGACTTGTACTCGTCGATCGAGACGTCCCGATTGGGTGCCGGAACGCTGAACCGCGTTCCCGCCACCACGTACTCGTTGTTCTCGGTCACGAAGGGTGACGAGTGATTGCCGGCGGAGTTGGGGATCTCCAGGATTTCCTCGGTCTCGAACCGGGTCAGCTCCAGCCGGGCGATGCGAGGCGTGTTGTTGCCGTTGATGAACAGCCACCGGCCGTCGGGCACGCCGGCGGTCTGGGACAGCTGCGGATGGTGGGCATCGTCCCAGGGGACGAACCCGTAGCTGGTGGTCAGCATCGCCTTGGTCTGCTCGCTGTATCCCCAGCCGTTCTCCGGGTTCTGGGAGAAGACCGGCACGTGCTTGAGCAACCGCCCGGACGGAATGCCGTAGATCCCGACCTGGCCGTCGAAGCCGCCGGACATGAAGGCGTAGAACTCGTCGTACTTGCCAGGCGCCACGTAGACTCTCTCGGCGGCGTCGCCGACCTCGCCGACGCGCGCGGCGCCGGCCCTGCCGCAGCCGGTGACGGCGATGGAGGCGAGGACGACGGCGATGGTGGGCAGACGCGACATCAGAACGACCTCCTGTGGAGAGTGGAACGGATGCCGCCCAGTGTCGCCCTGCCGGTACCAGGGTTCGATGAAGCAGGTGTGAGACTTTCTTCATCCTGTCCCATTCGACGCGATCTCGGGACAGCGGCGCTCATAATTGTCGCGACGGGCTTGCTGGCCGCGGTGGCGCTGTGGCGATACTCGAAGGTTGATCCGGCTGGTGATGGCCGGGCCCGCCTTCGGCACGGTAGCTCTCGGCCTGACGGCCTGGACTGGTGGCCCGATCGGCCACCCGAGCTGCGCACGCACGTCATCGCGGAGAGCTCCACCACAGGCTAGGAGGACTAGTTCCGGACAGGCTGAAGGACCCTTCACAATCCCTTCACGGACGCCTCAGGACGCGAGGTCCACCTTGATGGCCACTTCTCACGCCAGGAGCCGCACGTGTCCGACATGCCACCCGGGCTGCCGAAGCATCCCATCGGCACCTTTGCCTTCGTGGGCGCCTACGCGGTCCTCTTCGTGATCGCGTGGTTCGCGATCTACATCTACATCTTTCTCGCCCGCCAGCCGGTGACCCCATGAAGGTCGACCTCTACGAGCGCATCTGGATGTGGGGCGTGGGCGCCATGCTCGCGGTGTTCTTCGCCAGCACGGCGGCCGCCGCGCTGATGAGCCAGATCCACCCGCCCAGCCACGTCGAGACCATCGACCCCCGCACGGTGCTCTCCGGCTCCCGCTTTCGGCGACAGGGCGTGAGCGTGGACCCGCAGGGCCGGGTCCACGCCACTGTCGTCGGCCTGATGTTCACCTGGCTCCCGGCCGAGCTGGTGCTGCCGGCGGATACGCCGGTGACCTTCCACCTCACCTCGCCGGACGTGATTCACGGCTACCAGATCGTGCGCACCAACGGTCAGGCCATGGTGGTGCCGGGGTACGTCAGCCAGTTCACCACCCGGTTCGCCGCGGGCGAGTACCTGGTCGCCTGCAACGAGTACTGCGGCGTCGGCCACCACATGATGGCATCGCGGCTCAAGGTGGTGCCCCGGAGCCAGTGGCAGGCACCCAAGGGGGAGGCAGCCCATGTCCAGTGAAGCCGCCAGGGCCCGCATCTCGGTGGAGACGCCCTCGCGCGAGACCCCCCGGGACGAGGCCGCGGGCAACCGGCTCATCCGCGCCAACATCTGGGTCTCGGTCGTCGCGTTCGGCGTCGCCGCCGCCATGGCGATGATGCAGGCGATCAGCCGAGCCAACCTGGAGTTGCCCTACCGGTCCGCCAGCATGTACTACATGTCGGTTACCGCGCACGGGATCCTGATGGCGCTGGTGTTCACCACCTTCTTCATCATGGGCCTGGGCTGGGCGGTGGCGCAGAAGGAGATCGGCGCAGTGCCCTGGCGGCGGGCCGGGTGGATCTCCTTCTGGCTGGCGACCGCGGGGGTGGTGATGGCGATCGCCACCGTGTTCGCCTTCAAGTCGAGCGTGCTCTACACCTTCTATCCGCCGCTCCAGGCGCACCCGCTGTTCTACATCGGGCTCACGCTCCTGGTGGTCGGCTCCTGGGTGTGGGCGGGTGCGATGATCACGGCGTGGCGCCGCTCGCGGGCCGCGCGGGGCGGCCGGCCGGCTTCGCTGGCGATGCACGCCACCGCGGCCAATGCCATGCTGTGGCTCCTGGCCACCCTCGGCGTGGCGGCCGAGATGCTGTTCCAGCTGATCCCCTGGTCGCTGGGCCTGATGGAGCGGGTGGACCCCTTGCTGGCCCGCACGCTGTTCTGGTTCTTCGGCCATCCGCTGGTCTACTTCTGGATCCTGCCGGCCTACACCATCTGGTACACCGTCCTCCCGAGAGAGGCGGGCGGCAGGCTGTTCTCCGAGCCACTCGGACGCATGGTCTTCACGCTGTTCCTCGTGTTCTCGACGCCGGTGGGCTTCCACCACCAGTTCCAGGATCCGGGCATCCCCGCGGGCTGGAAGCTGCTGCACACCTTCAACACCATGATCATCTCGTTCCCCAGCCTGGTCACGGCGTTCACCATCGTGGCCTCGCTCGAGGTCGCGGGGCGGTTGCGTGGTGGCAAAGGTCTGTTCGGCTGGATCCGGGCGCTGCCCTGGGGCAACCCCACCGTGTCCTCTGTGCTCCTGGCCTGCCTCCTGTTCATGGTGGGCGGGTTCGGAGGTGCGATCAACGCGGCCTACGCCCTCAACTCGGTGGTGCACAACACCGCCTGGGTGACGGCCCACTTCCACCTCACCGTGGGCAGCGCCGCGGCCCTGACGTTCATGGGCGCGTGCTACTGGCTGGTGCCCAAGGTGAGCGGGCGCGAGCTGGAGCTGTCGCTCCTGGCCAAGGTTCAGCCCTATCTGTGGTTCCTCGGCATGGCGCTGTTTTCGTTCACCGGCCATGTGGCCGGCCTGCTGGGCCTCCCGCGCCGGGTGTTCGCCACCGCTTACAACGATGCGGCCCAGGCGCGCGCCTGGGAGTGGCTGACGTCGGTGTCAGCCCTCGGCGGGATCGTGCTCTTCGCCAGCGCCGGCTTCTTCGTCCTGGTGATGATCGGGACCCTGCTGGCGGGAGCCAGGCGGGAGCAGACCGGCATCCAGTGGGCCGAATCGCTCGGCGCGCCGAGCGAAGGTTATGCGTCGACCGTGTGGGACCGGCTGGGACTGTGGTTCGGTGTCGCGGTGGTGCTGGTGCTGATCGCCTACGCCATTCCGCTCTACGATCTGCTGCAGCTCACTCGCTACGGGAGCCAGGGATTCAAGCCGTTCTGAGAACGGCCGGGCGTCGGATACTTCTCGCCGCTACTTCTGCCAGAGCGCGAGCGCGATATCGAGCACGAACAGCAGCACGATCGCGATCTCCAGCAGGTGCGCCCGGGCGGTGTGAGTCTCGTCGTGCAGCATGGTGTACGTCGCGCGCAGCGTCTCCAGCTTGCGGGCGATGTCGGCGCGCCACACGTCGGCGCGGAAGAGCCGCATCGCGTCGGTGTAGATCCGGCCCAGGTACACGTCGTCGGTCACCTTGAGCGCGTTCTCCGCCCGCTCCACCAGCTCCACGGTGTCGGCCACGACGGTCAACAGATCGATCAGCAGCGAGCGGTAGGAGCCGGTGAGGGCGCCCGCGGCAGGGCGGCGGGCGGCGGCGATCCGCGCGCTCATCTCGCGCAGTCTACCATCGAGCCGCGTGTCGTAGATCCGGAGCTCCAGCAGCTGGGCATTGGCGAACTCCAGCAGCTGCTCGACGTCGCTGTCCGCCGGGTCGGGCTCCACCACCAGCGCGGCGTCCCAGCCGAGCACCGTGAGGTCGGCGGTGGTGTAGCTCGACCGATGGGCGAGCAGTGAGCCCAGGGTCCGGGAATCCAGGGCGGCCCCCTCGGGTAACAGCAGCTCGGCCAGCTGGCGATCCTCCAGACCGCGCGGATCCACGGTCGTCCCGCTTGCGTCGTGCAGCCTGGTGAGACGGACGACCGTGTAGTCCTCGGTGATCGCCGCCAGCTGGGGGTGCCGCACGGCCGGCTGGAGGCGCTCGAACAGCTGCGCGCGCCGCTCGAGGGCGAGTACCTCCAGCTCCGGACGGGCCGGCAGTGAGGCGACCAGCTCGGTGAGCCGGGCCCACGGGATCGAGGCGGGCGGTGTGAGGTGCAGCCGGAGTGACATGACGCCGAAATCGAAGAGCGTCGCATGCCAGTCGATCTCGCAGCCCTCCGGCCCCAGCTGTACCCGCTGGCTCCCCAGCGACACTACGAGGGGAGGGGTGGGAATGCTCAGGGCCCGCGCCTCGAACCTCCCCGGCCGGCGGCGCGCCGGAGCGCTGTCGGCGAAGAGCCGGTCGGCCTCCCGGAGGTCGATCTCGTAGCCCAGGTCCCAGAGGTGGTAGAGGAGGACGCTGCCGGTGGCGTGCAGGGTGGGGGTCATGGATCTCCCGATGGTCAGCACTAGATGAGTGGCTGGGACCCAGCTCAACACTACCTCATCCCGAGCGCAGCGAGGGATCTCTCAGCGCATGTCCGGGACCTACAGCCCAAGATCCCTCGCTGCGCTCGGGATGAGGTAGGCTCTAGTAGGTGACCCATCAACTTACCATCCCACACTCTGCACGCACGGTTACAGCCGACGCCAGCACCCTCTGGCCGACCGTCGCACTGCGCCCTATCGTGGTAGAGCAGCGGCACCAGCGCCGCCGCGGAAGGACTGGTGTACCCCCCCTGCGCGCCATACCGTCCCGGACAGCCGTCTGGCTCGAGCTGGTCTCCCTCTCGTGCCTCGCCGGATGCAGCACGTTCCAGCAGGCCCTCGCGCCCGCCCAGCCGTTTCTCCGCGAGGATGCCCGCGGCGGAGCAGATCCCCGACTCGGTGCTGCGCCGGGCTCTTCGCCGGGGCGAGCTGGTGGTGGTCGCCACCCCGCGGGAGCTTTCCTCCCAGCACGGATTCCTCACGCCGCAGTTCCAGCTCGGCGCGAAAGAGACCTGGTACGACGTGAAGCTGACGGTAGACATGGTCCTGAAGGGCAAGCTGAAGCGCGCCAAGCGGCCTGATCTCGGCATCCTTCCCGCGGCCCTCACTCCGCAGCCGCCGTTCGGCCGCCTGGCCGCCAACGAGATCATCGTGCAATACCCGGTGACCACGACCACCAGGAGCAACTGGGCAACGGCTCCCCCGCTGGTGCCGGGCGAGCGGGCGCTGTTCATCTTCCGGCGCTGCTACTACTGCCTGCCGATCAGCGGTATCGCGCATGGGCGGGGGCCCTATTACACCGCCAATCCCCTGGTCGCGGTCGGATGGGAGAGCAAGCTGCCTCCGGAGGAGTTGGCGCGAGTGATCCGGCTGTTGGCGCATCACCGTCGGGGCCGGTGAGGTATCTCCGCCCATAGTTGGCGCCCATTACAATTTTGTTATACTCTCTGTCACCCCCACGCAGTGGACAGCTTCTGATGTCGGCCGTTCGCCGCCCGGCGAGCCGCCTCCCGTGCCTCCAACCACAGGATGCCAGGTATGCGACGTAATTCGTCCGCACCTCTCCGCAGCCTCCGTGACTTCACGTTCTCCCTACTCACCACTCTCGCCGCCTTCGCTGTTCCGACACCCGCCGCCGCGCAGGAGACCGGCACGGTGTCGGGCACCGTCACCCGCGCCGCGGATGGCGGCGCGCTGAGCAGCGTCTCGGTCTCGATTCCGGAGATCGGCCTGAGCACCATCACCGGTACCAACGGGAACTACACCCTGCGCCGGGTGCCGGTGGGGCCGCAGACCGTGGTCTTCCGCTGGCTGGGCTATCGGCCGACCGAGGTGCAGGTGGTGGTCGAGGCCGATCGGACGGTGACGGCGGATGCGGCGCTCGAGGCAGTGGTGATCTCGCTGGGCGAGATCGTGGTGGAAGGCGCGTCCCGCGGTCCCGAGCGGATCGTCGAGGCGCCGGCCGCCATCTCGGTAGTGCCGCAGGAGGTGCTCCAGAACGTGGCGGTCACCGGGCAGGCGCCGATGGCGCTGCAGAGCGTGCCCGGCGTCGACATCGTGCAGAGCGGCGTGAACGACTTCAACGTGAACGCCCGCGGCTTCAATTCCTCGCTCAACCGCCGGGTGCTCACCCTGCAGGACGGCCGCGATCTCTCGATCGCGTTCCTGGGGTCGCAGGAGTGGAACGGCATGACCCAGCCGCTGGACGATCTGGGCAAGGTCGAGATGGTGCGCGGCCCGGGCTCCGCGCTCTACGGCGCCAACGCGTTCAGCGGCGTGATCAACATCACGACGCCGGAGGCGCGCGAGGTGCTGGGCAGCAAGCTCACCATCGCCGGCGGCGAGCTGGAGAC
>DATBJC010000142.1:0-70462 GCA_036556625.1 Gemmatimonadales bacterium | reverse complement strand
CGATTCTGCGGGATCGAGTAGTCCAGCCGGGCCACGGCGAAGCCGAACAGGTTGGCCCGCAGTGAGGCGCCGATAGTCTGAAGCGGTGTGCGCACTCGGACCGGATCGTCGCCCGCCTGCCGGCTCCAGCGGAGCGTGCTGTTGTTGTCCCAGGCCAGACCGATGTCGTAGAACAGTGCGCCTTCCAGCGGCGGGAACGCCGCGGGCACGCCGAACGACGGATTCAGGATCGGGAAGCGGATCTCGGCCGATACTACCCCGATCTGGGTGCCGACCAGCCGGTCGAGCTCGGAGCAGCCGGTCTCGGCGCCGGGATCGTCCGCGTTGAGGCACTCGTTGCGCCGGTAGGAGCCGGAGGTGTTCCCCCGAATAAGGTCGGTGCTCCCGGCGTAGATCCGGAACTCCCGGGCATCGCGCCCGATGCGCCCGAAGTAGAGCAGGCGGCTGGCGAACACGATTGGGCCGATGATCCGATCGTAGCGCCGGTAGTCGGCGGTCACCTGCGAGAAGCTCCAGTCGCCGACGGTCTGCCCCAGCTCGAACCGGTAGCGCTGGCCATAGAACGGACCCACGTACCCGAAGAGAGAATTGTCGAACACCAGCGCGGCGGACGGCTGCGCATAGGTCACGCCGGGCAGGTTGTCGGTCTCCAGGAACGGATCGTCGGTGGCGAATCCGGTGGCCGGGTTGTACGGCTCGTTGATCTTGAGGATCGCATCGTCCACGTTGGCGAAGCGCATCCCCGTCTCGATCCGCTGGAAGCGGCTGAGCGGGTAATACGCCGAGCCGAACACGGACCGCACCACCAGCCGGCGGATGTTGGTGACGAAGATGTTCTCCGTCGGGGTCCGCCCCGGCAGGATCTCGCTCGGCTCCAGGAAGTAGTATGGATCCTGGGACAGGCCCACCGCCCAGTTGATCCGACGGCTCAGATTGGCGTACGCGGCCAGGACCTGCGCCTCGCTGATCCTGCCATTGACGTACCCGGCGAAGATCAGCTGCTGATTGCCCAGGATGTCACTGAGCGAGATCGCCGACCCGCCGAAGAAGCCCCGCCCGAAGTTGTCTCGCGCGTATCCGATCGAGGGCCGGGCGACATAGTCGGGACTGAACTTGGTGCGATACTGCTTGAGGGTGAACTCGCTGGTGTCCGGCAGGCTGTAGTTAGCCGAATCAAGCAGCGCCACGATGGACACCGGCTCCACCGGACGAGTGGTGTCTCCCGAGCGCACCACCTCGCTGGAGGAGCGGAAGCCGGACGGGGTGCGGTAGATCGACCCGCCCTCACCCACCTGCGGACGCACTTCCTCCTTTACCTGCAGCGACCGGGTGGTGTCCAGCGGTGGGGTGACCGCCCGGGCCAGGATCCCGACGCTGTCCTGGGTCTGCTGGTAGGGCTGCCGCTTCAGCGCCCGCGGGTTGGTGATGCTGTACACGTCGTACTGGCTGGACTCGAAGTACACGAAGGCCAGCCGGTCGGCTTTGGGTGCCCAGGAGAGCACCGGTGACAGTGGGGTGATGCCCTGTGCGCCGGTGTAGAAGTCCGTGAGCTGGTAGACGTCGCTCCCGTCCAGGTCGTACAGGAAGATGTTGCTCACCCCGTTGCGATCGGACACGAACGCCAGCGAGCGGCCGTCCGGGCTCCACTGCGGACTGACGTTCTTTCCGTGGTCCATCTGGTCGAGCACCCGCACCGAGCCGGTCCCCAGATCGTAAAGCGCGATGCGGAAGTTGCCCGCGGCGAGGGTCCGGAAGTCGGTCTCCGGCCCACGGTCGGTAGCGAAGGCGATGCTGGTGCCGTCGGGCGCCCAGACCGGGTGGAGATCGGCGTACTTGTCCTCGGTGAGCTGCTTGAGGCCGCTGCCGTCGCGGTTCACCACATAGAGATCGCTGAGGCCGCCTTCGTAGCCGGTAAAGACCAGCTGCTTCCCGTCCGGGCTCCAGGACGGCGTGGTCACCCCGCTCAGCTTGAGCTCGATGCGCTCCACTTCCTTGTTCCGGTCCACGTCCACGACCAGGATGTCGTCGCGCGGGCCCCGCTTGGCGGCGAAGGCCAGATACTTCCCGTCGGGGGACCAGTTCGCCTGCGAGTTGATGAACCGGTAGGTCTCGTAATTGCTGCTGATGCCCGATTTGAGGATCCGCCGCTTGACCTTGCCGGTCACCCCGTCGGCCAGATACATGTCGACCGAGTAGAAATCCTTCTCGGAGAAGTAGGCCACCCGCGAGCCGTCCGGTGAGAGGGCAGGGGCCAGATGATAGATGCCGTCGGAGCGCTTTTCGGTGAGGAGCTCGTCGGCCACCGCGCGGGCCCGAGCCCGGGCTCCGATCTCCGGCAGGTACCGCTTCTGCACCGCATCGCGCCACTGCTCGGAGAGCTGCTCCAGGGTCAGCCCGATGGTGCGCCGGAACGCGGGCTCCACGCCGCCGGCCAGGGTGGCCTTGAGAATGGCCCCCACGGCTTCATCACCCCACCGCTCGGCGACGTAGGACCAGAGGGCGTGGCCGAAGCGGTAGGGGAAGAACTTGTAGGGATCCACCGTCATCTGATCGATGGTGGGGAGCTTCCCCTCGAGCGAGGCATCGCGGAGCCACATCGCGGTCTCCGCGTTGATCGGACCGATGGAGAGGTACTCGGCCATGCCCTCGGCGAACCACAGCGGCGGCGCGATCGCGACCAGGGTGGCGAAGCCGGCGCCGGCCCGCCCCCGTGACCAGACGTCGTACTGGAACTGGTGCACCATCTCGTGCATCAGCACGTGCTCGAAATCCGCGTAGGAGCCGGTGAACGGCATGACCGCGCGATTCCGGGCGAAGTCGGTCACACCGCCGGTTCCCTCGCCGCCCACCTGAGTGGCGTTGGTCTGCATGAAGTCGGAGTGCGACGCGTACAGGATGATCGGCTTCCGCTCCCGGAACTCATGATTGAGGACCTTGGAGAGCCTGGCGTAGTCGCGCTCCGCCATCCGGGCCGCGTCCATCGCGGCGACCCGCTCCCGCTCGTAGAAGTAGACGTCGAAATGCTCGGTCTGGATGACCTTGAAATCGAAGTTGGTGTACTGGACCTTGTTGCGGCCGAAATACTGGGCCGGGAGCAGGCCGGGGATGCCGAGCAGCAGGAGGAACAGCGCCGGAGCAGTGCGACGGAGCATGGGAACCTCAGCTAGGTGGAGCTGATCAACAGCTCCGGTGCATCATCCCAGAGACGTTCGAGCTGGTAGAACGACCGGGTCTCAGGGTGGAACAGATGAATGACGAAATCCACGAAATCGAGCAGCACCCAGCGCCCCCCATTGAGGCCTTCGACATGATGGGTCCGGTGCCCCTGCCGATCGAGCTTTTCCATGACCGACTCCGCGATGCCGCGGACATGGGCATCCGAGGTACCCGAGGCGATCACGAAATAGTCGGTCGCATCGGTCAGCCCTCGCAAATCGAGTACCACGAGCTCATTCGCCTTCAGATCCTGTATGGCATCCAACGCGAGGCGCAGGGCCTCTGGTGTCTGCGTCATTCCGTCCTTCATGCGGCCACGCCGCCCGACTGGCGAGCGGAGGGGCCGTCCTCGACCTGATAGAAAATGGCCCAGGCCCCCGGCCCCACATGAGTGGCCAGCACGCCGGTCGCCAGGGTGACAAAGCAGTCTCGCGGCTGGTACGCCGCGACCAGGGCATTGCGTACCCGCTCGGCGGTGTCCGGGGCATCGGCGTGGGCCACACCGAATCGTACCACCTTCGGCCGCGGCGTGAGACGCTGGTCCAGCAGCGCCAGCACCCGTCGTACCACGTTGTCCTTACCCCGCACCCGGTCCACTGGAATGACCCGCCCGGCGGCGTCCAGTGACAGGACCGGCTTCACGTCCAGCATACCGGCGATCCAGGCCTTGCCGCGGGAGACACGGCCGGACCGGAGCAGGTTGTCGTACGTGTCCACGGTGAGGAGCATGCCGGCCTGATTCCGGACCCGTTCCAGCTCGGCGGCGATGTCGGCCCCCCGCCAGCCCGCATCAGCCAGCTCCGCCCCCCTGAGCGCCAGCATCCCGACTCCCAGCGAAGCGGAGCGGCTGTCCACCAGATGGACGCCGCTGATCCCGGCGGCGCGAACCGCGGCCTGGGCTGACGCGAAGGTACCCGACAGAGTCGAGGCGAGCAGCACCGCGACCACTTCGTCCGCCTCCGCCCGGGCGTCGCGCAGCACTCGCACGAAGTCCGCCGGGGTGGGCTGTGACGTCGTGGGCAAGTCCCGGGCAGCGCGCAGTCGGCGGTAGAACTCTTCCGGCTTGAGCTCGACCCGGTCGCGGAACGTCTCGCTCCCGAAGACGACCTGGAGCGGAACCAGCGCGATATGGTGCCGGTCGAGCACCGGATCGGCCAGATCGGCCGAGGAGTCGGTCACCACCGCGACCGCCCGACGGGCGCCATGCGCGAGACGGCGGTGCTGGGCGCGCATGTCGTCCGCCTTGGTGGCTTCGACCCGGCCCCAGCGTGCCGCATAGCTAAAGACGGCCTCGGGGCTGTCGGTGTGCACATGAATCTTGAGGATATCGCCCGCCGCTGCGACCACCACCGAGCCGCCGAAGCTATGCATGGCCGCGCGCACTTCGTTGGCCGGGGGCAGCATCGCGCCGCGGACCAGCACTTCAGTGCAGAATTGGAAGTCGCGCTCCGCGGCGACCTCCACCAGCGCGGCCGGCACCTCGGCCGCCGTGGCATCGCCGTCGGCAACCGGCAGGATCGGATCTCCCTCGATGTAGCGGACCACGCCCTCCAGCATGCGCACGAAGCCCTTGCCGCCGGCGTCCACCACGCCCGCCTCGCGCAGGGCCGCCATCAGCTCGGGCGTCCGAGCCAGGGCCACCTCCGCCTCCTCCAGCAACCGGTGCATGAACTCCGCGATGTCGGGCGAATCGGCCGCGGCCCGCTCGGCCGCATCGGCGGCCTCGCGCGCGACGGTCAGGATGGTGCCTTCGCGGGGGTCGTCGAGCGAGGCGTAGAGCCGATCCGATCCGGTTCGCACCGCGCCGGCGATGTCCCCTGCAGTGGCGCTCCGACGATCACCCAGTGATTCGCTGAAGCCGAGGAGAAAATGCGCCAGCATCATGCCGGAGTTGCCCCGTGCCCCGAGCACGGCGGCACGGGCCATGGTGCGGGCGGTCTCCGGAAGCGAAGCGTCGCCGAGCGCCCGGAGGGCGTCGGCGACGGCGCGAAGAGTCAGGCTGAAGTTGGTACCGGTATCGCCATCGGGCACGGGAAAGACGTTGATCCGGTTGATCTCGTCCCGTCCGGCGGCCACCCAGTCGGCGGCGGCGAACACCGATCGCGCCAGCCGGGGACCGTCGACGTAGCCGATCCCGACGCTCATGCGCGGGAGATCACTCCGCGACGACAGAGACGCGGACCTCCGCGTGGACTTCGGGATGGAGCCTGACCGTGACCAGGTGCTCGCCCAGCGCTTTGATGGGATGATCCAGCTCGATTCGCCGGCGGTCGACCGGGTGTCCCGCCCGCGCCAGGCCGTCGGCCACATCCTGCGCGGTGACCGACCCGAAGAGCTTGCCCTCCTCGCCGGCCTTGCCTGGGATGGTCAGGGCTACCGAGGACAGCTGGGCGGCGACCTTCTCCGCATCGGTCTTCTCGGCAGCCTGCCGGACTCCCCGGGCCCTGGTCTCCGCGGCGATCCGCTTCTTGTTGCCCTCGGTCGCCTCGTACGCCAGGCCATGGGGCAAGAGGTAATTCCGGGCATAGCCCGGTTTCACCCGGACCATCTCGCCGGCTCTGCCCAGCGTCTTGATGTCTTCTCGCAGGATCACTTCGATCATCGATCGTACCCTCCGGTGGACGGCGCCAACCGACGCCGGAAATCTAGCCAGGTGTCGGCAAGGCCGACGACGGTCAGGCCGCATAGGACGAACGGCAACAGTACCAGGGTCACCAGTGCGAGCGCGGTCAGCACCGATGGGGGAGTGCGCCGGGCCCCGGCGACGAACACCGCCAGGCCGCGGGTGGCATACAGGGCGGTCCACACCAGGACGATGTTCGCGCCGGCCGGACGAAGCGATGCCGGCTCCGGCACCAGGACCAATGCGAGTCCGATCACCCATCCCCAGATCAACTGGTCGCTGAAGCAGAAGGCGGAGAACGGCTGCGGTGGGGCGCCGACCGGACGGTCGGCGATCCGGTGGTACCAGGCCCAGGCCAGCCGGACACCGGCGATGGCGGCGAGGGCCAGCAAAGCGGGGTATAGAAAGGACACCGTGTCCGCCATGGCGGACATCTGGGCAGCCATCTCGGCTGACCTCTGCACCCCAGGCCAGCTGGCGCTCATTCCCTTTTGAAACGCCGCGAGCTCGGCCTCGACCGCCGACCGAAGTGCGCTCCACTGGAGGCCGAGCCCGTACATCCAGACCCCCAGCGCGACCGCCGCGCCTCCGGTGGCCGCCAATGCACGGGACACCCGATTGGACGGCCGCCACAGGGTGAGCGCCAGAAAGCTTCCCGACACGAGCACGGCGGCCGCCCGGGCGAACTGCGCGCCGAGCCCACCCGCCTGCTGGAGCCAGAGGGCCGACCAGACCACCGCCCCGACCAGCCAGGCCCACTCTCGAGCGGTGCCGGGGCGGGACAGCAGGAGGAGGGCGGCCAGGGGCCCGAACAGGAACATCGGTGGCGCGAGCAGAAGAAAGCCGGCCAGAGCCAGGACCGGACCCCAGCCGCTCCCCGCAGGTCTGCTGGCAGGCGCCGGAGTGGTCAGCCGGTGAATCCCTTGATGTACGGCAGCAGCGCCAGCTGCCGGGCCCGCTTGATGGCGGTGCTGAGCTGCCGCTGATGCCGAGCGCAGGTGCCGGACAGCCGGCTGGGAAGGATCTTGCCCCGCTCGGTCAGGAACCGGGACAGTGTCCGCTCATCCTTGTAGTCCACCACCCGCACGCCCGATTCGCAGATGGCGCAGGTCTTCTGCGGCCGCCTCATTCGTCTTCCTCCTCGTCACTCTTGCCCGCGGTAACCGGCACCGGCTGGGCGCCCTCGTTCACCACCACCAGGAAGCGGAGCACGCCCTCGTCGAGCTTGATCGCGCGCTCGAACTCCGGCAGCGCGGTGGCCTCGGCATCGAACTTGGCCACGACGTA
The DNA here is from genome assembly GCA_036556625.1 of Gemmatimonadales bacterium. Classification (GTDB taxonomy): domain Bacteria; phylum Gemmatimonadota; class Gemmatimonadetes; order Gemmatimonadales; family GWC2-71-9; genus CAVVWJ01. Next base: position 63,336 of record DATBJC010000142.1, on the reverse strand, counting down.
GTAGCCGGTTTCGTGCTTCTTGATGGGATAGGCGAGAGTCCGCTTGCCCCAGTGGCTCACCTGGGGTGGCTCGACGCCCGGCTGCTGGATGAGGGTGTTGAAGCGCGCGAGGCGCTCATTGATGGCCGTCTCTTCGAGCGCGCTATCGAAGATATAGACGACCTCGTACTGACGGGTCATGACACCTTCCTTCGGTCTGAGTCGCCCCGGGCCTGGTGTGAGCACCGGGGAGGATGGTTTGTGAGGGGCGAAGTATAGAAGGGAACGGAGTCCGGCGGTAGGCGCTCAGAGAACCGGACGGACGGCGGCGAGCCGCGACCGCCACTCTTGGGAGAGCGCGCTGCACCGCGACAGCTCCACTGCGGCCGTGGGCTCCCGTTCCCGCGCCAGAAAGGTCTGAGCCGTGCGGCGCACGGTCCACGACGGGTTCGGCCGCTGAGCCAGCCGGATGGTCTGGCCGGCTTCGATGTGTCCTTCGACCAGCACGCGCACATACCAGCCGCTCCGGCCGTTGCCGCGGACGATCGCGACCATATTGGGAACTTGGTGTCGCCGGGCCAGCGTGGCGCAGGGCTGGCGAGGCTGCGATACCTCGAGGGTGACGGCGCCGATCTGGAGCACATCACCGATGCAGACCGAGCTCTCGTCCAGGCCGTCCACCGTGAGGTTTTCGCCGAACGCCCCGAAGCTCAGCTCGCGGCCCAGGTCCGCCCGCCACAGCGGGTAGTGCGCGGCCGCATACATGAGGACCGCCTGATCGATGCCGCCGTGGACCTCGGGGTTGGCCACCGCATCGCCGGCCAGGCCCAAGGCGCCCGCGAAGACGGGGCCGCTCACCGGCGACTTCCAGATGGCGCTGGTGAAGGCCCGCTCCATACGGTCCTCGGCGCCGGGCGTGCCGACGGTGCGCGGCGTGCCGACCTGTACCGAAACCAGTCTCATGACGAGCTGAACCGAAACAGCAGCACGTCGCCGTCCTGCACCACGTACTCCTTTCCTTCGGCACGAGACAGGCCCTGCTCCCGGGCCGGCTTCCACCCGCCGACCTTGACGAAATCCTCGTAGGCCACGGTCTCCGCCCGAATAAATCCCTTCTCGAAATCGGAGTGGATCACGCCCGCCGCCGCCGGGGCCCGGTCTCCCCGGTGAATGGTCCAGGCGCGGACCTCCTTTTCGCCCGCGGTGAAGTAGCTCTGGAGCCCGAGCAAATGGTAAGCGGCGTGGGCCAGGCGGTCGAGTCCGGATTCGCTCACCCCGAGGTGTTCCAGAAATTCCTTCCGGTCCGCCGGCGCGAGCTCGGCCAGCTCCGCCTCCACCTTGGCGGAGAAGATGATCACTTCCGCGTCTTCACCGTCGCGCTCGACGGCGGCCCGGAGCGCGGCGACGTACCGGTTGCCGCTTGCGATCTCGTGCTCGCTCACATTGGCGGCGTAGAGGACCGGCTTGGCCGTGAGGAGATTGAACGAGCGAAAGGTCGGCGCCTCCTCCACTGTCGGAATCACCGATCGGGCGGAACGTCCCGCCGCGAGCGCGTCGCGCAGCGCCTCCAGGAGCCGCTGCTCGAGCTTCGCCTGCGGATCGCCCGAGCGGGCGGCCCGGGTCGACTTGTCCAGGCGCTTCTCGACGCCGGCCAGGTCGGCGAGGCCGAGCTCGATGTTGATGATCTCACGGTCACGCTCGGCGTCCACCGGCCCCGCCACGTGCTGCACGTCGGGGTCCTCGAAGCAGCGCACCACGTGGACGATCGCGTCGACCTCCCGGATGTTGGCCAGGAACTGGTTGCCCAGCCCTTCGCCCTGGCTGGCGCCCTTGACCAGCCCGGCGATGTCCAGGAACTCGACTGCGGCTGGCACGGTGCGCTGTGGCGACACGATGCCGGCCAGCACATCGAGTCGAGGATCAGGCACCTGCACGATGCCGGTATTGGGCTCGATGGTCGCGAACGGGTAGTTGGCCACCAGGGCGCCGGCCGAGGTGAGGGCGTTGAAGAGGGTGCTCTTGCCGACGTTAGGAAGACCGACGATGCCGAGACGGAGCATACCAAGCTGTCAGCTATCGGAGGACAGGGTATCGGCGCGCCGATTGTGCTTCGCCATGGCCTTCTCGATTCCCTCGTCCAGCCAGGTCTCCACCGCTTCCGCCATCGGGTCGAGGAGACCGTCGAGGATCTCCCGGTCTTCGGGGGTGAAGCTGTCGAGCACGAAATCGGTCAGACCGTCGAGGTCCGGCGGGATCGGGCCGACCCCGATTCGGAGCCGGGCGTAGTCCTGCCGCCGGAGAGTGCCTTCCACGCTCTTGAGTCCGTTGTGTCCGCCGGCGGAGCCGGCGCCGCGGAGTCGGAAGCGCCCCATGGGAAGCGCGGCGTCGTCCACCAGGATGAGGAGGTCGCGGCTGGGATCGAAGTCCTGCAGGGCGAGAAGCGGCGCCAGTGCAGCACCGCTCCGATTCATGTAAGTCTGCGGCTCCAGGATGCGGACCGGATGACCGTTCCAGTCACCCTCGGCCACCCGGGCTCGGTCGCCACGGCGCAATGGAGCCAGCCGCCAGCGCGCCACCAGGTGGTCGGCCAGGCGAAACCCGGCGTTGTGCCGGGTCTCGGAATACTCCGGGCCGGGGTTGCCCAGCCCCACGATGGCGCGCAGCGCTCAGGCTTTCGGTTTGGCCCCGCCCGTGGCCCCGCCTTCGCCCTCGCCCTCGCCCTCTTCTTCGGCCTTCGGCTTCCGGATGAGCTCCGGCTCCGCCGGGGCGGCCTCCTCGACCGGCGCCGGCGCCTCCTCGGTCCGCGGGGCCACGACGGTGCAGACCGGTGTATCCGGGTCGTTCAGCACCTCGAACTTGCCGACGCTGATGTCGCGGACGAAGAGGGAGTGCCCGATGCCGAGTGCGGTGACGTCCAGCTCGACATGGTCCGGGATGTCGGCCGGCAGCACCTCGATCTCCAGCTCCCGGAGCACGTGGTCCAGCACGCCGCCGAAGTTCCTGACGCCGTCGGGAATGCCCGTCAGGTGGATGGGCACCTCGAGAGTGATCTTCTCGTGGGCCTGCACTTCGTAGAGGTCGAGGTGAAGGATCTGGGCCGGGCGAAGGGCATCCCGCTGAATCTCGCGGATCAGCGCCTTGACCGGCGCACGGCCGTCGATCGCCACGTCGACGATGGTGGTCGCGGCGCTGATGCCGATGAGCATCTTGTTGAGCGCCGCGGTATCCACCGTGACGGCCTCGGGCACCCGGCCGTGCCCGTAGATCACGCCGGGCACCTTGCCTTCACGGCGGAGGCTGCGGGCGGCGCCCTTCCCGGTATCGCTGCGGGTGGCGGCCTGAAGAGTGGCTTGCTGCGGCATGAATCCAAGCTCCGTGTAAAGCCTTCGAATAACCGGCGTCATCCTGAGCGAAGCGAAGGGGCCATGGGCCGGCAGTAGCCCCTTCACTTCGTGCAGGGTGACACTCAATCGAACAACGAACTCACCGACTGATCGCTGTGAGTATATCCGATCGCCTTCGACAGCAGGCCGGCGATCGACAGCACCTTCAGCCGGTCGAACCGGCGCTCCTTGGGGATGGCGATGGTATTGGTCACCGCCACCTCCTTCACCGGCGAGGCCGAAAGCCGGTCTACGGCCGGGCCCGACAGGAGCGCATGGGTGGCGCAGCAGTACACGTCCTCGGCCCCCAGCCGCTTCAGCGCCGTCACCGCCTCGGCCATGGTACCCGCGGTGTCGATCATGTCGTCCGGGATGAGGCAGTCCTTGTTACGGACCTCGCCCACCACGTTCAGCACTTCGGCGACGTTGGCGGAAGGCCGCCGCTTGTCGATGATCGCCAGCGACGCATTGAGTCGCTTGGCGAAGCCGCGCGCCATCTTGGCCGAGCCCACGTCGGGCGCCACGATCACCAGATCGCGCAGCGCCTTCTGCCGGTAGTGGCTGGTGAACACCGGCGCCGCGTACAGGTGATCCACCGGAAGATCGAAGAATCCCTGCAGCTGGTGCTGGTGAAAATCCATCGCCAGCACCCGGTCGGCACCCGCCATCGAGACCATGTTCGCCATCAGCTTGGCACTGATCGCCACGCGGGGCTGGTCTTTCCGGTCCTGACGGGCGTAGCCGAAGTAGGGAATCACCGCCGTCACCCGCGCCGCGCTGGCCCGCCGGGCCGCATCCATGAGGAGCAGAAGCTCCATCATGTTCTCCGCCGGCGGGTTGGTGGGCTGGATGATGTAGACGTCCCGGCCCCGCACGTTCTCGTCGATCTTGACGAACAGCTCGCCGTCGGCAAACCGCCGAAGCGTGACCTGGCACAGAGGCTGCCCCAAGTGCGCAGCCACCTCTTCGGCTAGGGGCCGGTTGGCCGACCCGCTCAGGAGCAGCATCTGGCTGCGCGACAGCGACAGGTCCGTCATATCCGAGCCCGCAAACCTAGCCGTCATCACGGGGTTACGTCAACTCGACGGGTCTCGGCGAAGGTGGTTGCGGCGCCGCGCCGAGTATGGTCGCTTCGCCACAGCTGTGGGAACGCCGCACATGCCGGTGTTTTAGTCGCACACGGCTCCTATGACATTGTGACGCGGGTCATTGCAATTTTTCGCAGTGTCAGAGGAGTTGACGATTCCCGGGTGGCACGTCTCTCGCGCCCGCGGCCCCGGAGCCGGCTCCGCGCCCGCTCCACACTTCATGACACTCTTGTGAGGCTGGATCACCACTATGCGATCGTTCCATCGAAATTTGAATTTCGTGGCGGCGCTGTCGCTCGTGGGTGCGGCGTGCGGAGGCGATGGAGGCTCGGGAAACGAAACCCCTACCGCCGCGTTCACCTTCGAATGCACCCTGCTCGTGTGCAACTTCACGGACACCAGCACCGATCCTGATGGGGCCAGCGACATCACGTCGTGGAGCTGGGACTTCGGTGGCGACGGGACCTCCGAGGAGCAGAGTCCCGCGCATACCTTCAGCGCGGCCGGGACCTACCAGGTAACCCTTACCGTGACCGATGCCGGCGGCGCCTCCAACACCAGCGCGGCCCAGGCGGTGACGGTCAGCACCACGCCGGGCAACCAGGCGCCGACCGCCGCGTTCACAGTGGACTGCGCCTCGCTCGAGTGCACCTTCATCGACGGCAGCAGCGACGCGGACGGCACGATCGCGTCCTACGCTTGGGACTTCGGCGAGTCGGGCAGTCCCGACAACACGTCGGAAGAGCAGAATCCGACCCATACCTATTCATTCGACGCGAACACCGAAGTCACGGTGACGCTCACGGTGACCGACGATGAGGGTGCTACCGGCACCACGACTCAAAGCTTCACCGTCGCGCCGCCGGCGGGCTTCGTGCTGGATCCTTTCACCTCGCCTGCCAGTGTGACCGTGACCTTGACCAGCTCCGACTGCGAGGCCGTGGGTAACACCTTCATCATTCTGACCCCGGTGCTCGACACCCTGTTCACCGACGGCTGCAACTCGCCGGAGCCGGGCACGCCCGGGGCCACCTTCCAGCTGGATAACGGCGCGGTGTTCGATGTCGACACCGAGATCACCGGACAGGTGATCTCCGGCCTGCCCGACCAGGAAGTCGAGCCCGCCATCCAGGTCACCGGGGTCTTCCCGAACTGGATCCTGAAGTTTGATGACGGGAGAGGTGGGCCTGGGGAACCGGACTTCAACGATCTCGAGTTGACTATAACAGCCAACCCGTAGCGCCCCGTTTTCAACTCGAAGGGCAGTGTCCCGCCGGACCATCCGGTCCGGCGGTGGCCCTCCGGGCGCGCCGACGGAGCGCGCCATAGGACCTTCACCCTGGCAGGAGCGTATGAAACCGACTGAGTGGCGTTCGCTTGGATTGTTGCTGACTGTCGCGGCGGTTGCCGCCGGCTGCGGTAAGGACTCGAACGGTCCCGATCCCGAGAACGCGGCGCCCACGGCCGATTTCAGCAGCTCGTGCACCGACCTCACCTGCACGTTCACCGACTTGAGCAGCGACAGCGACGGTGAGGTCACCACGCATGCCTGGACCTTCGGCAGCGAGGGCGGGTCCGGCCAGAAGAACCCGACCCACACCTTCGCCGCCGGCGGGGCGATCAACATCAGCCTCACCGTGACCGACAACGGCGGGGCGGAAGATGCCGTCACCAAGTCGGTGACCCTGACGCTGCCGGCCGCCAACGGCCCCACGGCGGACTTCAGCGTGAGCTGTTCCTCTCTGGACTGCACCTTCGAGGATCTGAGCACCCACGCGGATGGGACGATCGTCGCCTGGGCCTGGGAGTTCGGTGACGGTGCTGAGAGCGACGTGCAGAACCCGGTCCATCACTACGACATGTCGGTCCGGACGCTGGTGACCGCCCGCCTGACGGTGACCGACGACCAGGGGCTCACCAGTACCAAGGTGACCGACTTCACGGTGTCGCCGGCCGCCACGCTGCAGTGCGAGAGCGCGCCGGGCACCGGCGAGTTCGCCTCCTGCTCCTTGGAGCTGCTGGACGATGCGACCGTGACCGTGAAGATCGAAAGCCGCTCCTGCGACGCGCACGGGAACACCTTCAGGATCACCGAGCCGATTCAGGAGACGCTCTTTACCGACGGCTGCTATACTGCGGACATGGGGCCCTTTGCTCTGGGCGGGGGCACCGTATTCACCGCGGGCACCAGGCTCGAGGCAGAGGTGGTCTCGGGCGCGACCAACCAGGTCACCGCACCCTCGCTGCACGTCACCGGGGCATACCCCACCTGGACGCTGTCGTTCGATGACGGGGTTGGCGGGGTCGGCGAGCCCGACTTCAACGACCTGGTCATCAGCGTCACCGCCACTCCAACACCGTAGGCTGAGACGGAGGGAGCTTGGCGTCGCCGGGCAGCCTGCTGTCCGGCGACGCTCGTTTTGCGGCCCTGGAGCAGGTGAGTCTTTTCCTCAACCGGCGAGCCGCCGATAGATCTCCAAGGTCTGACTCGCGGCCGTACTCCAGCGGAACCGGCGGGACCGCTCGTGTCCGAGGGCGCGGAGCCGGTTCGCCTCGTCCGGCTGCGTCACCTGTTCGAGGGCGGACTCGATGCTCTCCACGGCGAAGGGGTCCACCAGGATCGCTGCGCCGCCGGCGATCTCCGGCGCGGAAGCCGTCCGCGAGGTCACGACCGGCGTTCCGCAGGCCATGGCCTCGATGATAGGAAGGCCGAAGCCTTCGTAGATCGACGGGTAGAGGAGGGCGGCGGCCCCGGTGTACTGGCGGCGCAGCTCCACCTTGTCGATGTAGCCGAGTAACGACACCCCCTCGGGCAGGGCAACGCCCTGCCTCTGGAAGTCGGGGTCGATGGACGTCCCGCTGATGCGCAAGGTGTAGTCCCTGCGGTGACCCCCTCGGGCTCGCCAGCGAGAGAACGCTTCGATCACCCGGCGGGTGTTCTTCCGGGGAGACACCCCACCTACCGCAAACAGATAGGGCCGATCGGACGGCGCTGGCGGGTCGCTTTCCAGCGGGGTAGCGAAGACCGGATCCACCCCGTGGTACACTACGTCCACCCGCGAGGCGGGTACGCCGGTCCGCCGAATCAGGTCGTCCGCGGTATATCGGGACACGGTGATGAACCAATCGGCACGGCGCACGACCCAGGGGAACTGCGCCCCATACATCAGACGCAGCTTCCGCGAGAACAGCTCGGGATGGGCCTTCCAGCCGAGGTCGTGGACCGTCGCCACGCAGCGGTCGCGACGGCGGAGGCCGAGCGGGAGAAAGCCGTCCATGCCGTGATAGAGCATGCCATCCTTGGAAGCTCGGGCTCGAACGCAAACCCAGTGGTCGAACCAGAGCTTCCACAGAGTGGCACCGACGGCGCCCGCCGCCCCGGCGGCGAAGTCGGGACGTCGGGACGGAACGATCACCTCGAGCTGGGGATAGTCGAGATCGAGGGGGGCCCAGCTTACGGCGGCAATGCGGAGCCGGCCGGTCAGCGCTAACGCCCGGAGCAGTTGCTCCATGTACACCTCGGTCCCCGTCATGGGGCCGGCGAGGTGCCGGGCGTTCACCGTCAACGCGATGGAGTCAACGGGCGGGGCGGTCTCTCCGCTCATGGCTGCGGGGCGCGACGCTCACGCCACGACCGCGCGACGAGGAGCCGGCCGTCGCGAAGGCCCGACCTGCTCGAGGACCCGGAGGGTCTCGGTGGCACAGCGGCGCCAGGTGAATTGCATGCTCCGCTCCTGGCCCCGCGCAATCAACTGGGCCCGTAAGGCCCCATCGTCGACCGCTCGGCCGATACCCGCGGCGATGCTCTCCACGCTCTCGGGATTGACCAGGACCGCCGCGCCGTCGGCCAGTTCCTTGGTACCATACCGGTCGGCCGTGACCACGGGGCATCCCGCCGCCATGGCCTCGATCACCGGCAGCGGACAGGCCTCGAACAGCGAAGGCAGCAGCAGTGCCTCGGCCATGCCGTACAACGCCGCCAGCTCATCGTGCTCCACCCAGCCGGGCCTGATCACCCACTCGCGAATGCCGAGCACCTCGGGCTCGTGCAGCTCGCGCTCGGAGAGGAACCGGTTCTCCCCTCCCGCGACCACCAGCGGGATACCTCGCTGCGGCCCCACCTGGGCGTAGGCGCGCACCAAGCGGCTGAAATTCTTGGGCGGGTAGATCGCGCCCGCGTAGAGGAGAAAGCGTTCCGGCAGGGAATACTTCGCCCGGACCGCCCGCAGCCGCGCCGGATCGATCGGGCCGCGAAAGACATCGTCGACGCCGGAATACACCGTGACCACGCGTTCGGGCGGCACCTGGAGAAACTGCATGACGTGCTGTCGAGTGATCTCGGAGACGGCGATAATCGCATCGGCCCGTGCCGCGTATCGCGGCACCAGAAACCGGTGACTCAGCCGGTCCACGAAACGCGAGGCCCAGGGCATGACGTACCAGTCGAGGCCGTGGCTGACCCAGACTGATCGGCAGGGGGCCCACAGCGGGATGGAAAACTTGGGATTGAACAGCAGCTCGATACCGTGTTTCCGGATCGCCGAAGGGACGGCAACCTGGTCCCAGCCGACGAAGGACCGAGCTCGAAGCGCGACCTCCTCGACCTGGGGGTCGCTCGCATGAGTGCCGAGCAGCGCAGGGTTCCGATAGAGCAGGACGAACTCGTGTCCAGTCCGTAAGTCGAGCAGCGCCTGGAGGAGCTTGCGGGTATACACCCTGACGCCGCCCATGTGCTGGTCGTAGTGCCGCAGCATGATGCCAATACGCAGATCCGGCTCCGGTCAAAGGCTCAGGGCCATTAAACTACACCGCCCACGAGGAGGACAGCCAGCGTGTCGGGACTTGTGTCCTGCGACACAGCAGGAGAGGACGGTCCCCGAGATCCTCGTGGGGCCTGTGGCAGGCACGGAAGGCGCTCGTGGCTTTGCCGCCACCCAAGATTCCGCCGCGACTCGGGTGCAAGGTCTTGCACCGGTGGAAGTTGGCACGGGCGCTGTCGCCAAGTACGTTACTGATAAGGGGTTTTCGACGCCATCCCGCGGGTTGGCCCGCGAGAGGCAGGTGTGTGCGTCACGCGGGGCCACCGGCGTTTCCGGCCCTGCTATCGTCCGGAACTTGCACCACGTTGGAGAACATGACTCGACCCAGGCTTCGCTATGCCGTCCTCGCCGCGATTCTCGCGGCGGGCACTCTCCGCTGCGGTGAGAACAACCAGCCACCGTCGGCCTCCTCCATCGAAATGGCCGGTGGAGATGGTCAGGTCGGCGTCGTGGGCGAGCCGCTGGCCAATCCTCTGACCGTCCTGGTGACCGATGAAGCAGGAAATCCGGTCGAGGGGGTCAGCGTAAGCTGGGACGCGACCGGCGGCGGCAGCGTATCCTCGGAAACTGTAGAGACCGGATCCGACGGACGAGCGTCCGTCACCCGGGTGCTCGGAACGGAGCCCGGACAGCAGACCACCACGGCGTCGGTCGGCAATCTGGATGGATCGCCGGTCAGCTTTGTCGCCACCGCGGTTGAGGCCGGCACCGCCGGCATCGTGATAACGACCAACCCTCCGGCCACAGCCCTGGACGAGGAAGTGTTCGACCCCACGGTTCAGCCGGTAGTCCTGGTCACGGATGATGGGGGAAACCCGGCGCCCGGGGTCGAGGTCACCGCAAGCATCGCGTCGGGAAATGGGACGCTGGAGGGCAACACCAGCGCGACCACCGACCCAGCCGGCGTCGCCCGGTTCGGCGACCTCGGCATCGACGGCACCGGCTCTCATACCCTCGAATTCACCACCGCCACGGCCAGTGTGGCGTCCTCGCCTGTGTCGGTCTCGGCTCTTCCCCCGGAGGCCACGACCGGGGACTGGGGCCCGGTCGTCGACTGGGACATAGTGCCCCTGCACATGAATCTGCTCCCGACCGGGAAGATTGTCGTCTGGGGGAAGAGGGACGCTGTCGGCTCGGCGGACACGGTGGGGCTGCCGCGGGTGTGGGATCCTGCGGCCGGCCCTCCGGCGACCGCGACGACGATCGCGGTCGATACGATGCTGTTCTGCGCCGGTCACACCCTCATGCCCGACGGCACCTTGATGGTGAGTGGTGGTCACCTGAAGGACGATCGGGGGATTCCGGTCACCAACTTCTTCAGTCCCGACGGCGCGTGGACCAAGGGGCCCAGTATGGCCCACGGGCGCTGGTACCCGACGGTGACCACGCTGGCCGACGGCCGGCTGCTGACCATGGGTGGGCGCGACGAGGTGGGCAATCTCATCACGACTCCGGAAATCTGGGAAGGCGGAGCGTGGGTGGAGCTCCCCGGCGCCGGCACGGTGGAGATTCCGTACTATCCTCGGAACTTCGTCGACCCGAAGGACGGCCGGATCTTCTACGCGGGCGAACGCATCGTATCGCGCTGGTTCGACCCCGACGCGTCGGGCGTAGGCGGCGGGCGCGGCAAGTGGACTGCTGGTCCCGAGCACATCTTCCAGAAGAATCGGGATTACGGAACGGCGGTGATGTACGAGGCCGGGAAGATCCTGTATGCGGGTGGGGGAGGCCACATCGGCTGGGGCCAGTCTCCGGATCCCAAGGCCACCGCGCCCACGGCCACGGCGGAGGTCATCGATCTGACCCAGGCGACCCCGCAGTGGCAGGTCACGAGCTCGATGTCCGTCGTGCGGCGACATCTCAACTCGACTGTTCTGCCCGACGGCCAGGTGCTGGTAACCGGTGGTACCAGCGGCGCGGGCTTCGTCAACATCGATCCCGGTCTTGCAACTCGGGCGGCGGAGGTCTGGAACCCGGCGACCGGACAGTGGAGGACCCTGGCGAGCAACAGTGTGATGCGGGTCTACCACTCGGTCTCGTTGCTGCTGCCCGATGGAACCGTGCTGCATGGCGCCAGCGGCGACGCGTTAGCGGCCCAGCCCGGCGGCGGGACCGTGGAGGTTCCGCCGCAGCGGAACCACGAAATTTTCTCACCGCCGTATCTGTTCAAGGGGGCGCGGCCCACCATCACCTCGGCTCCCTCGACCGTGAGCTATGGCGAGACCTTTACCGTCGCGACACCCAACGCGGCCCAGATCACCGACGTACGCTGGATCCATCTGGGCTCGGTGACCCACGCCTTCGACATGGGTCAGCGCGCGAATACCCTGAGCTTCACCCGGACCGCGAGCGGAGTGGAGGTGACGGCGCCGGCCAACCCCAATCTGGCTCCGCCGGGTCACTACCAGCTCTTCATCCTCAATCGGAACGGGGTTCCTTCGCCTGGGAGGGTGGTCCGAGTCCAATAGGGGATTCTCCTGGTCCGGGTTCCTCGCCCCATGGCTTCCGGCCCACGTCATACCCGTAGCGCTGCAGGTCATCCCGCAGGAGATTGGTCAGCAGGGCCTGCTGTTTCTCGCTCAGGTCCCCGCGCCATCGATCGACTCTGTCTTCGATCCGCGCGGCCTCGACCTGCCGCTCGAAGTGCGGGGAACGCTCCAGTTCCGCGAAATCGAGAACCTGACGGGTGGTTTCCAGCGGCGACTGGCAAAAGACTTCGTATTTCACCTCGAGGAACCGGCTCGGGTCGAGTGCCCGCCGCGCCGCCTCGATCGCCCGGGTGTGGATTCTCCACTGGATACCGGCCAGTGCGACGAACGACCGGCCACTGGCTTCCCATGCCGCCTCATCTTCGGACGACAGCGGGCCGTAGCGCCAGCTGTACGGCCCATACCACCCGCGCCATTGCCAGCCGCCGACGTGCAGCAGGGAGCTGGCCACCGCGCGCCCGTCGCGGACGATGTGGATGAACTTGGCTGTCTCGAAGATCTCGTTGAGGAACCCGATCCGCGACCACCCGGTCAGCTTGACGAGCATCCGGCTGCGTCTGGGCGTCAGCATCGGCTCGATGGCCGCGTGGACCTGCTTCTTGACCCGGGGGGTCACGTCGCCTCGGACCAGATCCCGGCCCGGTTCGGCAAAGCCATACGCGTGAGTATACCAGAAGCCGTAGTTCTCCCCGGCCTTGATTCTCGACCCCAACAGTCGCCGCACCAGTGGATTGCCTACCGCCGTGACCGCCCACCGGTTCCATGCGGGTCGGTGAGGGAAGCGCTCGGCGAACCCCGACAGCCACATGACCTGCGGATGCATTCCCAGCAGCTGATGAAACGCCGTCGAGCCGCAGCGCCCGGTGCCAACGATGAAGATCGGCTGGGTGACCCTCATTCACGCTCCCGGCATGACATCATGGCCGCCCTTCCTCTATTTCGGTTCAAGTGTCCGGCCGGCCGGCGGACAACTCGGTCCGGCCGGTGGCCGTCAGCACGCGATGACGCTGGCCCTCGGTGACCAGGTCGCGCTCCACCACCCGTCGCACCAGTCGGGCCACGAAGGAATACCCCCGTGGCTCCGAGACCAGCCAGCGATGCCACTCGAGCTCGTCCAAGGCCAATGCCGTCTCCTCCGGACCCAGCGACAGCGCACGCTCCAGCAGCGCCGGCGGCACCAGATCGCCCAACACTGCGGTCGCCGCGAGCACGCGCTGGGCCGTGGGGCTCAGCCGCCGCACCCCGATCCGGATCGCGGCCACAACCGCATCGGGCAAGTCGCCTGGCAGGGTCTGATCGAGGGTGTGCAGCGGTGCGGGCCAGGCCTCCGAGATCGTGCCGAGGTCGAGGCCGAGCGCGACAGCGCGGAGGAGCTCGACGGCGAGCAGTGGCATGCCCGCGGAATCAGTGGCGACTCGGCGGGTGACCCGATCGAGCGCCACGGAATCGTAGCCGGGCAGCATCCGTTCCGCGAGGCGGCGCAGGGCCGTGCGGTCCAGGGCACGGAGCCGTAGCGCCTCGCCGCCGAGATCCCGGCCGATCCGGGAGCGAACCTCATCCAGCTCGGACCGCGGCGGATGGGGCACCAGTGCGAGCAGAACCGTGAGCGGAGTGGCGATCAGGTCGCGAAGGACCGGGCCGAGCGCCGTGGCCGAGTCGGGGTCCAGCCATTGGGCGTCGTCCACCGCTACCACGACTGGTCGCTCTTCCAGGGCTGTCCGCAGGATCTCCACCAGCGCGCGCCCAAGAGGCTGAGCCGCATCCACCGGAGCGTTCCGGAAGCGTTCCTTCCACACGGGAAGTGCCGCCGCAAAGGCGGCCAGTGCCTCGGGCGAGGCGGCCCCGACCCCCGGCGCCTCCAGCAGGCCTCCCCGGGCCAGGGTGAGCACCCCGCTCCAGGGCTCGGATCGATCCGCTTCGACCGTGCGCGCCGCAGCGATGGACATCCCGTCGAGCCGAAGGCGAGCCAGGGTCTCGTCCAGCAAACGGGTCTTGCCGACGCCCGATTCCCCCTCCACCACCAGCAGCGCGGCCCGGCGCTCACTGGCGGAGCGGGCAATCAGCTCCAGCAGCCGTCCCAACTCTCTGCCGCGCCCCTCCAATGGTGCGCGGACGACCGACACGCCGTCCGGCCATCCTGCGGCGACTTCGGCGCGAATTCCGCGCTCCCGGCGGACCCGCTCGACCAGCGCTCGGATCTCGTCGCCGGGCTCGGTTCCCAGCTGCTCGGCCACCCGCTCCCGGAAGCGGTCGAAGTGCTCCAGCGCGCCGGCTCGATCACCGGCCAGCGACAGGCACCGGAGCGTGGCGCCGAGGGCACGCTCGGAGGTCGGGTCCAGCGTCAGCGCCCGCCCCGCGAGCGTCGAGGCTTCTTGGATCCGGCCGGCCTGGGAGAGGGCTTCCGAGCCCCGCACCAGCACTTCCACCCCGCGCCGGCGCCAGTGGTCCCGCTCCGCCGCGAGCCAGTCCTCGAACTCCGAGGCCCCCGGCACTGCGAACCCCTCCAGAAACTCTCCTGCGATGAGTTCAGCGGCGGGTTCCCAGCTTGCCGAGTCGGCCAGCGCCTCGAGCTGGTCCACATCCACCTCGACGAATCCGGGCACCAGGTGCACTTGCCCCCGGCTGGTTTCCACCGCGGTCTCGCCGGCGTGTCGGCGGATCACCCGCAACGCTTCACTCAGGGAGTGCCGGGCCGCGGTCTCGGTGCGGTCGCCCCAGAGCAATCCCACCAGGTGGTCGCGGCTGCGAGCCTTGCGAGGAGAGCGGGCTAGGTACACCAGGAGGGCAAGATGTTTTCTCCAGAGGAGCTCGGGCGGCGCGGGACCGCCATCGAGACTCACATCCACCGGCCCGAGCGTGCGGCAGAGGATCATCGGAGCCTCGCTTGACATCGGCTTGATGCCCCGGCGTCAGGATGCGCCCCAACCGGAAGGGCCGAGACCCAGCGAGGAGTCAGCATGTACATGGTTCCGTTCGCCCGATCCTTGACGATCCCCGCATTCGAGCCGGACGCGACCGCCAACGCGATCGTTCTCGGCGAGCACGAAACCACCGGTCTGTTGCCCGTGGGGTTCCAGTTCGAGAGCTTCGGCGTGCAGTACGACAGGTTCGACCTATCCACCGATGGCTACGTACGGTTCGGCAACGGCTCATGTCCCGCGGGGGCCGACGGCTGTCTTCCGCTCGATCCCGAGGGCCGGAGCCCGTTGGGCCGGGGGAAAGTGGCCTACGAGGTCCGGGGAAGCGCTCCCCGGCGGCGGTTGGTGGTGTCGTTCGCCGGGCCGGGCGCGCCGATCGCCGGACTCCAGCTGATCGTGTACGAGCGAACCGGGATCGTCGAGCTGCGCGAGGCGTCCGGTCAGAGCTTGGGAGACCCGACGATCCGGCAGCTGGACATCGACCAGCCGTTGCTGTCCCGCGCGAACTCGGCCCGAAAGATCGGCTGACTGCTGAGTCGCCCGCCGTGGGCATCCCGCCACGTCAGCCGGAAGCTAAACTCGGCGGCGGCCGACTTGGCGCCCATCTCGCTGACTCCATCCACCCGCTTGCCGACAGTGGCTTTCCACGGCTCGGTGCGGAGGATCCGGGTGAGCCGCCTCAGCTTCTCGTCGTCGGAGTAGCTCTTGGGGTGATATATCCGCGTCAGTCGCTCCAGGTCCTTGGATCGGACCGCGTGGTAGCAGTCGTCCACGCCTTCGCGCATGCGCGACTCCAACTCGCGCCGATCTACTGGTGGACCCGGTGCGGCTCGCGCGGCCGGAGGCCGGACCGTCAATTGAGATTCGGCCGCCGGGGCAGGGGGGACCGGCGGGGGCGGTTCCTGCACCGATTCTTCCCGGTCCATTCCCGGCAGCGGCGGAGCGTAGGCGGAGGTGTCCGGCAGCTGGCTCTGGACCGCCAGCTCGGGGTCGTGTGAAGAGCGGGCGGCAGCGGACCCCCCGGCGGTACTCGGGCCGGTGTCCGGCGCGATGCCCGACGGCAGGCCCGCTCCGGCCGTCGTTGTGGAATCGGGCCTGGCTGCGCCGAGCGACGTCGCCGAAGCTGGGCGAGACCGTGCCGGGCGCCGGGGTGGAGGCTTCTGCGCGTTCAGCTCCGCCGCGCCTCGGTTGATGGGGGCGATGGATTCGACCGGCTGGGTGGCCAGGGCGGTGCCCGCCGCAGCGCCGACGCTGTCCGGCCGGGCCGCCCAGGGGAGCCGCTGGTCCCAGCGAAAGTCACGGAGCCCGCCGAAGAACCAGAGCGACGCGGCGACCACGACCAGGCCGGTGGTGCCTCTCAAGAACGCGCGACGCCGCGCCCCTCTCCGGCGCCAGGTGGACCGATGGGTCTCTCCTTGGGCTTGGGGCGCGGGCTGGACGGCCCGCCGTTCCCGACGGACCAGATCTGCCGGCTGGCGAGCCGCGATCGCCGGCTCGACGTTGATGGTGACCGACCCGCTCGCCCCTCCGCGCGTCGCGGTAAGAACCACCGTGCCTCGCCCGAGCGCGGCGACCCACCCCTCGGCGGTCACCACCGCCACCCGCACGTCGCTGCTGCTCCAGAGCACGGCAGGCTCGGGCAGTGGCCTCCCGCCGCCGTCCAGCGGTGTCGCCGTCAGCACGAACGAGTCGCCGACTCTCACCGATCTCGGCGGCACCGACACCTGAATGGCGGCGACCAGATCGTCGGCGGGGGCGCCGTACGGCTCCATGATGGTCGGCGGCACCGTCACCTGAACCTGGGTCTGGATCCCGTCGCAGCTCGCGAGCAGCACGGCGGCGCCCGGTCCCACCGCCGTGGCCACCTGTCTGGTGCGATCCAGGTGGAGGACATCGGGTGCATCGGTACTCCACTCCACTGTGTGACCGGGGAGCGGCGTGCCCCGCTCGCCTCGCACCAAGGCCACCAGGGCGAAACTGTCACCTCGGGCCAGCTCCGCCGGGGGTGGAAGGATGACGATGCTCCGGGCCTGTCCGGCACCGGTGCGCGCCACCGAGGGCTGGGCGGAAGGAGCTGGACTCACCGGCACCGGGGTCGTGGGCTCACCGACCCCGGTTGCTGCGAGTCTGATCAGCTGTGCGAGGAGCGGATCGTCTTCTCTGAGCGGTGTGGCGCCCAGGGCCGCCTTTGCTTCCGCCATGTTGGGGTAGCGGTCGGCGGGATTCTTGGACAGCATCCGGAGAATGGCGGCTTCCAGCTCCGGCGGGCATTCGGGGACTCGGTCCCGGATCGCCGCGGGCGGATTCTCTACCTGCGCCTGCATCACCGTGAGTGTCGAGCCGGTGAACGGCGCAGCGCCGGTGAGCATCTCGTACGCCACGGCGCCCAACGAGTACTGATCGGTCGCGCCTGAGACCTCGCTGCCGCTGCACTGCTCGGGGCTCATGTAAGCGGGGGTGCCCACCAGCGCGCCGCTGTGGGTCGAGCCCGGCAGCTTGGCGACTTTGGCGATGCCGAAATCGGTGACGATGGCGTTGCCGTCCTCGTCGATCAGGATGTTGGCCGGCTTGATGTCGCGGTGCACCACCCGGGAGCGGTGGGCGTAAGTGAGCGCCGAGCAAACCTGACACAGGATGGAGCGGACGATCGGCGCCTGGAGGCGGCCGGCATCGTGGATGACCTGCTCCAGCGAGCGGCCGCGGATGTACCGCATGACGAAGAAGTGCAGTCCCTCCGCCTGCCGCACCGAGTAGCACGAGACGATGTTGGGATGGTTCAGGTGCGCGATGGTGATGGCCTCGCGCCGGAACCGCTCGATCATCCCGGCGCCCATGAGCAGGCCGGGAGACATGACCTTGATCGCGACCTTGCGGTCGAGCGTGACGTCGTGGGCCAGGAAGACGGCAGCCATGCCGCCGCGTCCCAGCTCGCGTCCGATCTCGAATTCACCGAAGGTGGCCCGCCGGAGCCGCAGCACCACCTCGGCCCAGGGCGACTCGGGATCGTCGTCCGGGTGCGCGGCGGGATCCACGAACGCGGTAGGGTGGGAGCTCAAGGTCAGCTCGTCGCCGCATCGGGAACAGAAGCGGTCCGAGAGACGGACGGCTTCGCCGCAGTGGAGACAGGTGAGAGTAGTTGCCATCTCGTGGGTCGAAGGGCCGAGGCCGTCGCTGGAAATATGGAAGTCGGGCCGGAGCGGGCGCAATCGGGAGGGCCCCATTAAGTACTAAGAGCTCACTTTAAGTCACAAGTCCAATCGATTGTTGTGGATGGACTTACACGTAAATCGCGGTTTCGGGAGGCCGCGCCTGAGTCTCCAGCCAGGGCGCCGCGAACTTATGGTGACTGCCAGAGATGGAACGGCGGGATTGGGGATTCGCGACTGCAGGCTATCTGGCCGGCCCATCCCGGCTGGTCGCCGGGCGGCTGGCGCGCCGATCCTTGCCCGGAAGGTCGAGCGCCACCTGGATCAGCTCTTCCAGCTGTTCGCTGGTGAATGGCTTCATCAGCACAGGGACGACGGCCTGATGAACGCCAACCCGAGTGAGGCCAGCCGGCAAGTATGCCGACATGAGAATGACGGGAAGGTCGGGATATTCGACCACCAGTGTGGCTGCCAGCTCGGTGCCGTTCATCACCGGCATCACCACATCGGCCAGCACCAGGTCCACCTCGCCCAGCCGGTTCCTGATGCGCTCGAGTGCCTGAAGGCCGTCAGCCGCATCCAGTACCGAATGGCCTTGGGCCACGAGTTGCCGGCGCAGAGACTGTCGGACGCCGTCCTCATCGTCGACGATCAGGATGGTGGGAGCACGGTGCACGTGACCTCGAAGGGGATAGTATCGGTCGGAAACATACCGAAGCAGAGACGCAACTCCAATTGGCCCTCCAGGATTCGAACCTGGATTAACGGATCCAAAGTCCGCTGTCCTGCCATTGGACGAAGGGCCAGCGCGCCCAAAATCTATACCGGCTCGGGACCCACGGGTGGGCTGGCTAGGGTTGCCGCGTCAGTGAGCATGCCGTGCTTCCGGCCGAGCACCATCCGCGCGTCGTCCCGGTCCCGGGCCGAGCGGTAGACCGCGAAAAGCGTGGACCCTGAGCCCGTCATCCGGCAGACCAAGGGCCCGGTGCGGGCGAGCGCCTCGAATGCAGAGCGGATCTCACCGTGCCGGCCGAAGACCGCCGACTCGAAGTCGTTGCCCGCCATCCGGCCGATATCTCCCCAGCTGGAAAGCGCGTCCGGCTCCAGCGCCACCGCGCCGCGCCGGCCGGCCGACTGGCGGGCGTCGTCTACCCAGCGGTATGCCTCCGCGGTGGGAATCGCGATCGGTGGAGTCAGGAGGAGCACCGGTGCCGGCGGCAGGGCGGGGAGGCGCAGGAGCCTCTCGCCGTGACCCCAGCCCAGCGCCAGCGGCCCGCCTCCCAGGAAAAACGGCACGTCGCTGCCGAGCCTGGCGGCGAACTGCAGCAGCTCGTGCCGCGGCACTGCGTCTCCGGCCAGACGGTTGACCGCGAGCAGCGCGGCCGCGGCGTCGCTCGAGCCCCCGCCCAATCCCCCGCGCACCGGTATCCGCTTCGTCAGCGTGAGATGGACCGCGAAGCGGTCTCCCGTGGACGACAGCACCGCTGCTGCCGCCCTGGCCGCCAGGTTTTCGGCCGGCGGCCCGACTTCAGCGCCCTCGACCTCGAGGGTGACGCCCCGCCCCTCCCGCCGCTCGGCCCGCAGCTCATCCGCCAGATCGATCAGGCAGAAGAGCGTTTCCAGGCCGTGGTAGCCGTCCGCCTCGCGGGCGAGCACGCGCAGAAAAAGATTGAGCTTCGCGTGCGCCGGCAGGTGCACCGCTGTCATCGGCCGGGCGCGTCCCGCAGATCGCGGAGATGCACGGGTGTTCGCGCGAGCGACCAGGCGCCTGCCAGCACGATGGGAACGAAGGTGGCGCCATGGTACACGATGGCATAGGACGAGGCCACGTCATTGGGGATGCCGTACAGTCCGAGACCCGCGACGATGGCGGCCTCGAATTGGCCGACGAAGCCCGGCGTCAGCTGCACCGAGATCCCGATGACCAGGATGCCCTGAAGCACCAGGGCGCCGCCGAACCCCACCGGAATGTCGAAGGCGGCGAAGCTCACCCAGAGCGCCATCGCGTTCACCAGCCACAGCGTCACGGACCAGAGGACGACCCCCATGAGCAGCGCCGGCGACCGGAGCGCGGCCAGGCCATGGCGGATTCCATCGATGAGCCCGACCAGCCGGTCGGTGAAGCGGCCGGTCGGCAGGATGCGCCGGGCCAGCCGTTCCGCGGGCTCGGGGAACGCTACGATCGCGGAGGCGACCACCAGCCCGCCAAGGGCAAGCACGCCGGCCATCTGCGCGGCATGGGCGAGAGAAACGCCTCCCACCACCACGCCCGCCGGCAGGTCGGATCTCAGCAGCCCCACGGCCAGGAGCCCGACCGTCGCCAGCCCATCGAACACCCGCTCCACCGCGACGGACGAGACCGCCGACGTGAAGCGGGCGCCCGAGAGTTTGGTGGCGGCGAACACTCGCACCAGCTCGCCGGCCCGGAACGGCAACAGGTTGTTCGCCATGAACCCGATCGCCACGGCGTGCCACAGCGGCCAGGCCGGAAGCGGTGCGCCGGACTCGTGACGCAGCAGCAGTCGCCAGCGGAACAGCCGAATGGGAAACGTGATCGAGGCGAGGACGACCCCGAGCGCCAGGGGCCAGGGATTGGCGTCCCGGATCTGTCGAATGACTTCATCGAGGTGGACACCGCGAAAGGCCCAGAGCAGCAGTACGATCGCGAGGCCGGCACCGATCAGGCCGGCGAGGACCCGTCCCTGCCCGGTCGGGGCGGGCGAGTCAGGACTCGTCAAGCGCGAGCGGGACGAGGTCGAGCAGCTCCAGGAGAAGCGGGCGAATGGCGGCGAGATCAGCCGTGGCTGACAGCTCCGAGGCCAGCGTCTGGCGCACGGTCGCCGCGCGCTCCAGCGCGGCACGACCCCGGTAGCACAACGCCTCGATCGCGACCGGCTCCGCACTCGGCTCGGCCCGGCCGAGCAGCGCCTCGAGCGAGGGGGGAGACGAGCCTCGCTCGCGCTGGAGACGCTCCAGCGTGCGGAAGCTGGTCTCCAATGCGCTGGCCGCAGGATCTGCGCTCGGGGCATCCGGCGCCAGGCTCGCGATCGGAACAGCATCGGCCTGGCCCGCGGAGATGGTGTCGTACTGGAGCGATTCGATCGGCACCACGTCGGGATCCAGCGGCTCCGCGCGCGCCACCTCGGGCTCGGCAGCACCGGTACGGAACTGGTCCAGCTTGTGAGCCACGTCGAGGACTCGTCGGGAGATCTGCATCCGATCGCCGGCGTCCGCCACCGACCGAAGCAGCTCGCCGGCTGCCTTGAAATGCTCGACCAGCTGGGCGGTCGACCGGCTGGCGACGCCCGCCGCCAGCGCTTCCCGGGTGGAGCGCGCAAAGACGGCGAGGGCCCCGGCGACCGGATCCGGCCCCGGCGCGCTCGCCGCCCGGAGGGCGCCGATCAGACGATAGAGGCGGAGGTCGCGTTCGGTCGCCGAGCCGGAGCGGGCGATGAGATCGGCGATCTGACACAAGTGCTCGCCATGGCTCACCAGCTCCAGCGGACCCAGCGGCGCCGGCGCGGAGAACTGCGGCTGCCCCGGCGGAGGCGTGACCGGCTGCGGATCGCCCTCGTGATAGAGGCTCTCGATGGGGACGACGTCCCGCTCGACCGCGAAGGCGCGAAGCAGCAGCTCGGTGAAATGGCGCGCCTCTTCGGCCTCGGGATCGGGCCGGCCCCGCTCGGCGACATCGCGCGAGAGCCGGGTGAGCGCGACCGCGCCCGCCGCCATCACTTCGTGGACGCCCGGCGGCGGCGCGAAGAGGCGGGTCAGGTCGCCCACGGCGAGCTCGATGCCGTCCAGGATCTCGGGCAGGGGCATCAGGTCGCTCAGCTCGGCCAGGCCTCGCAGCGACTGCATCCGGCGAATGACCGCGTAGAGCGGTTCCCGCTCGCCCGGGGCGAGCTGAAGCGAGCGCGCGGCGCGGTCGAGTGCGCTGGCGATGAGAGCTCCTTCACGGCCCACGAACGCCCGCACGCCGGTGTTGACGTCCTCATCGCCGCGCCGCTCCTCCAGCCGCTCCGGCCCGGTCCGGCCTCCGAGAGCCTCGAGCGAGAGCGCGAGACGGCTCGCCCTCGTGGTGTCGGAGTCGTCCCACTCGCGAACCCGGCGCACCAGGAGGCGAAACTCCTCGATTGCCTGGCTCACCTGCTCGCGGCAGGCCGCATCCCAGTTGCGCCGGCCCTCGCGCAACGCGCGGGCCACCGATTCCATACCCCCCGCCGCGTGGGCAATCGGGAGCTGAGAGGCCATCAGCGCCGAGCCCCGGAGCACCCGGCTGGCCCGGAGGAAATCTTCCGCCGGAGGCGGCTCTTCCCGCCCCGACAGGATCGCGAGGCGGTCGAGACACTCACCGGCTTCGAGCGCGAAGAAATCCGCGGCGGCCAGAGGATTTGTCATGGCGGGTAAGCTATCAAATTCGGGCACCCTTTACCAAACCGAGCATGCCTTCCACTGCGCTGCGCATGCCGACCATAAGGGCACGGCTCACGACGCTGTGTCCGATGTTGAGCTCCTCGATCTCGGGAATGGACGCTACGGGCACGACGTTCTGATAGGTGAGACCGTGGCCGGCGTGCACGAAGAGCCCCATGTCGGCGGCGTGACGAGCGGCCCGGCGCAGCTCGGCCAGCGCCGCGTCCCCGCTGCGCCAGGTGTTGGCATAGCGGCCGGTGTGGAGCTCGACGGCGGGCACGCCGAGGTCCTTGGCCCGATCGAGGGTGGCGGGATTGGGATCTACGAAGAGGCTGACGCGAATTCCGGCCTCGTCGAGGCGCCGGATGGTATCTCGAAGCCGGCTGCCCGACTGGGTCAGGTCGAGTCCCCCTTCGGTGGTGATTTCCTCGCGCCGCTCGGGGACCAACGTGGCCTGGTAGGGCCGAAGCCGACAGGTGATGTCGACGATCTCTGGGCTGGTGGCGAGCTCGACATTGAGCACTCGAACCCGGGGACGCATCCGCTCGAGGTCGTCATCCAGCATGTGCCGGCGGTCCTCGCGCAGATGGGCCGTGATGCCGTCGGCACCGGCCGCCTCGCAGAGCAGCGCCGCCTCCAGCGGGTCGGGCTCGTCGGCGCGGCGGGCCTGCCGCACCGTCGCCACGTGGTCCACGTTGATGTAGAGCCGGATCGGCGCCGTCATTGCCCGGGGTGTGGAGGGGGATTAACTTCGCTCGCTAACATATGCCAGGTGAGAGACTTGTGATCAAGCTGCGCAGCTTGCTGTTCGCCGCCGTCCTCGCGGGGTGCAGCAAGGGCTCCTCGCCCGAGACCGTGGCCCCGAACAACTCCGCCAAAGGCGCGGTCGAGCGCTTCATGCAGGCGGTCGCCGACAGCAATCTCACCCAGATGGCGAGCCTCTGGGGCACCGCCGCCGGGCCGGCCGGGCGCACCGGGCAGCCGCCGGATTACGAGCGGCGGATCGCCGTCATGCAGGCCTACCTTCGCAACGAATCCCACCGAATCGTCTCCGACGCCGCTGAGGGAGGCGAGGCGCGCCACGCGCTGCAGGTCGAAATCCGGCGGCAGCTCTGCTCCTGGACAGTCCCGTTCACGGCGATCAGGCTCGCGGACGGAAGCTGGATCGTCAACCAGGTGGACCTTACGCAGGCCGGCAACCCCGCGCGCCCCTGTGTCCCCGGCGGCGCGCAGGACACCACCCGCCAGCAGGGCTGACGGCGGGAACCTCCGGAACCGCCGGTTGTTATCTTACTCGGTCAGTTCGAGCAGTATGCCGGCGGTCGCCTTGGGATGCACGAAGGCGATACGGTGCCCTCCAGCCCCGATCCGAGGCGTCTCGTCGATGAGGCGGTACCCGGCGGCCCGGCAGGCGGCCAAAGCGGCATCGAGGTCGGCGACCCGATAACAGACGTGGTGGATACCCGGCCCGCGCCGGGCCAGAAACCTGGCGATCGGGCCGTCGGCGTCCTTCGGGGCCAGCAGCTCCACCTCGGACTCGCCGAAGGGAAGGGACACGATCTCCGCTCCGTCGCTGGTCTCCGGGCCTCGCGGCTCGAGACCGAGGACATCCCGGTAGAAGGCGAGCGCCGTGCCGATGTCAGGCACGGCGATCCCGACATGAGCGATGCGGGGGAGATCCGCCACCCGGCCCTCCAACACGAATGAGCGAAGTCGTTTAACCCTAGGAGAATAACATCATGGCCGCAGCCAACCACTCGACCGTCCACGTCACCGACGCCTCGTTCGCGAGCGAGATCGAGCAAACGAACGGTCTCGTCCTGGTCGACTTCTGGGCGACCTGGTGCGGCCCGTGCCAGATCGTCGCCCCCATTCTCGACCAGCTCGCGGGGGAATATGTGGGGCGGGCCAAGGTGACCAAGCTGGATGTGGACGCGAACCAGCGGACCGCCATGCGATTCAATGTGCGCTCCATTCCCAGCATTCTGTTCTTCAAGAACGGACAGCACGTGGACACCGTGATCGGCGCGGTGCCCAAGGCGACCCTGGAAGGGAAGATCAAGCAGCACCTCAGTTGAGCCACGGGACGCTCTACGTCGTAGCGACTCCTCTGGGAAATCTCGGCGATCTCGCCCCGCGGGCCGCCGAGATTCTGCGTCACGCGCCGGTCGTGGCGGCCGAGGACACCCGGCGCACCAAAGGCCTGCTGAGCCACCTCGGCGCCTCTCCCACCCTCCTCAGCTTCCATGCCCACTCGCCCGAGTGGCGAGTGGAGACCCTGGTGGACATTCTCCGGGAAGGTCGCGACGTCGCGCTGGTGACCGATGCCGGTACCCCGGCCGTGAGCGATCCCGGGACCGAGCTGGTCGCGGCGGCTCGTGCGGCGGGGTTCACCATCGTCCCGATCCCGGGCCCCTCGGCGGTTGCCACCGCCCTCTCCGCGGCCGGGATTCCGGCCGACCGCTACCTCTTCCTCGGCTTCATCCCCCGCAAGGGCTCCGAGCGCGCGCGACTGGTGGCGCGTGCGGCGGCGGAAGAGTGGAGCGTCGTCCTGTTCGAGGCGCCTTCGCGTCTGGTGGCGCTCCTCCGGGACCTGGCGGACGCTGCGGGACCGGGCCGCCGGGCGCTGGTGGCCCGGGAGCTCACCAAGCTGCACGAGGAGCTCCGCGCCGGCACCCTGGCGGAGCTGGCGGATTATTATTCCGAGGTGCCTCCCCGGGGAGAGCTCACCATCGTCGTAGAGGGCACCGGAACCCCGGCGCCGGCCGCGGATCGCACGCACGACGCCACTGAGGAAGCCACGGTGCTCCTCGCCGAAGGGCTTACCCGGCGCGAAGTGGTCCGGCGGCTCACCGAGACCATGGGGATGTCGCGCAACGACGCCTACCGACTGGTGATGGGACTGCCCTAGATGCCGCGTGCCGCCTGGCTCCTGTGGGGTCTGGTCGCCACCGGGTCGGCCGCCGCACAGGGGCCGGCAGCGGCGGCGCCGGCTGGCGCGTTCATGACCATCGGCCGGCTGCACTATGACGGCGGCGGCGACTGGTACGCCAACCCCTCCAGCCTTCCGAACCTGCTCGAGGCCATCCGCACCCGGACCACCCTTCGCGTCGCTCCGCAGGAGCGGGTGGTCACCCTGCGCGACGACGACCTCTGGAATCTCCCCTACATCTATATGACCGGACACGGGAACGTCCGCTTCAGCGACGACGATCTGGTCACCCTCCGGCGCTATCTGCGGCAAGGCGGATTTCTCCACGCCGACGACAACTATGGGATGGATGCGTCGATTCGCCGGGAGCTGGCGCGGCTCTTTCCCGGCGAGGACCTGGTGGAAGTGCCGCTGGACCATCCGATCTATCGGCTGATCTACGACTTTCCCAAGGGCATCCCCAAGATCCACGAGCACGACAAGAAACCGGCACAGGGATTCGGGATCTTCCTGGACCGGCGGCTGGTGGTGTTCTACTCGTATCAGACCGACCTGGGCGACGGGTGGGAGGATCCCGAGGTGCACCGCGATCCTCCGGAGAAGCGTGAGGCCGCGCTCCGCATGGGGGTCAATCTGTTCGCCTACGCTGTGGGATACGGCGAGTGAGTGGCGTCGCCACCACCCGGGCATTGTACCGGCTGTCCCGGCCCCTCCGGCTTCGGGCTCGAGCCGGATGGACCTCCCTCGGCCTGGGGGCGGCCGCGCTGTTGCTGGGGGGGGCGGCCTGGGCCGTGCGACTGGGCTGGATCGCCGCACCCCAGTGGGTGCTGCTCGCCTGGCTCGCGGCTGTGGTGGCGGGGCTCGTCGTCGGCTGGCTCGCGTGGAACCGGATCGCCGCGCTGTCCCACACTCGCGTCGCCAGGCGACTGGAGGATCTCGGTGAATGGCGCCGGGGCACGCTGACCGCGCTCCTCGACCAACCGGCGCACGGCGTGAGTGATTCGCTGCTGGCGCAGGCCGACGGCGCGCTGGCGAGCGAAGTCGAGCGCCGCGGCGGCAGCGCCGTGGAGCCGCTGGCTCGGCCGGTCCGGCTGACGGTGCTGGTGGGGCTGGGCGTGTTGCTCCTGGGGCTCGGCACGTTCGGGTCGGCGGGCCCGGTGGGCGGGGCCGCGGCCGCCCTGTGGAATCCCGGGCGGGCGTGGAGGGCGATGGTCGCGCCGGTGCGGATCGCCGCGGATCGCAGTGTGGTCGATCGCGGCGATTCTGTCGGGTTCCGGGTCGAGGCCATCGGGCGGCGGACCGCGATGCTGTGGATCCGGGCACCCGGTGAAGTGTGGCGTCCTCGAGCCGTGAGGCTGGATTCGCTGGGATACGCCACCCTGTCGAGCGGACCTTTGACCAGCGACGTGTTCGCGCGAGTGACCAGCGGCAGCCGAACCTCAGATACCATCCTGGTCAAGGTGCGGCTCCCCGTGTTTCTCGGCGCGCTGACGGTCACCGCTCACTACCCCGGCTACCTCAATCTCGAGTCCGAGCCGGTCCCCACCGATGGCGATACGCTGCTGCTGCCCGCGGGTACCCGGCTGGAGACCAAGGGAGAGGCTACGGCTCCGCTGTCCTCCGCGGCCTGGGAGCTGAAGCAAACGCGGGAGATTATGGCGGTACGTGGAGGAGGGTTCGCCGGCGACTTCGTACCCTCCACGTCCGGCGAGTATCGCCTGACCCTCACCAGCGCCAACGGCGCACCGCTCGCCGGTGACACCGTCCGGCTCGCCGTCCGGGTGGTGGCCGACAGCGTTCCCTCGGTGGAGATCCCGGTGCCCGGGGCCGACACCCTGGCGCCCCTCAGCCTCAAGGTTCCGCTGGTGGTGGACGTGCGCGACGACTACGGGATCACGTCCGCGGCCGTGGTGAGTCGGCGGATCAGCCGGCTCGGCACCGTGGATTCCGCCCGCAGCGATACCCTGGCCATTCCGGAGCAGCGCCCTGATCGCGCGATTCTCACCCATATTCTCGACCTCAACCAGCGCGGGCTTCTCCCTGGCGACACCGTGCGGTACTACGCCGTTGCCTCGGACAACACCCCACAGCGGCAGCGCGGGCGCTCCCGGGAGTTCGTCCTGCGGCTCCCCACGATGAGCGAGGTGCGGGCCGCGCAGCGGATCGCGTCGGAAGACGTGAGCAGCCAGCTCGACTCCATCGCGGCGGAGAGCCGCCGACTGGAGCGACAGACCGAGGACCTGGCCAAGGAGCGGCCGCGAGCCGGAGCGACCCCGGGGCGCGAGGAATCGCTGTCGTTCGAGCAGGCCAAGCGGACGGAGGCAGTGGCCCAGCGGCAGCAGGAGCTGTTCCGGCAGGCTGAGGAGCTCAAGCAATCGCTGGAGGCGTTGCGGCGAAGCGCCGAGGCAGCGGGAATCGGCGATTCCGCCTGGCAGCGGCAGCTGGAAGAGATCCGTGAGCAGCTGGCGCGAGCGCTCTCGCCGGAGCTGCGCGAGCGGCTCGCCGAGCTTCAGCGCGCGCTCAAGGACCTCGACGCGGAACAGGCCAAAGAAGCGCTGGAGCGGCTGGCGGAGGCCCAGCGGGAGATGCGGGAAGTCCTGGAGCGCAGCCGGGAGCTGTTCAAGCGGGCGGCGATCGAGGGCGACCTGGCCAATCTCACCCAGGAGTCGCGCGAGCTGACGCGGGAGCAGCAGCTGTGGAACGAGCAGGTGCGGCTGGCGGACAGCACCAACGCGGCGGCGACTGAGCGGGAGCTGTCGGCTCGCACCGATTCGCTCTCCGCCGGCCTCGAGCGGCTCCGCAAACAGATGGAGGACGCGCAGCGGCAGCAGCGGCTGCAATCCGCCTCACAGCGCGCCCAGCAGGCGGCCGACCAGATGAGCCAGGCCGCGCGGTCCGCCCAGCAGGGGCGTCGCGCGCCGGCGCGGCAGCAAGGCGAGCAGGCCGCGCAGTCGCTGGAGCCGCTGGGCGATCAGCTGCAGCGCGAGCGGGAGGCGATCCAGCAGGAGTGGCGCCAGGATGTGGTGCAGGCGATCGACCAGGCGCTGGCCGAGACCGGCCGGCTGGCCGAGCGGCAGCTCGGCGTGCAGGAGGCGTTACAGAGCGGGAACGAGGCGGGGCCCCAGCTCAGGGCGGAGCAGGGCGCGATCGAGGAAGGCGTTCAACGCCTGCTCGAGCAGGTGCGGAAGACGGCCGGCAAGAACGCCCTGGTGCCGCCTCAGATCGGGAGCGCCCTCGGCGGTGCCCAGCAGCAGATGCAGAAGACCCGCGAGGCCATCGCCTCCGCGGTGCCCAACGTCCGCGAGGGTATCGACCAGGCCGGCGGTGCGGTGGACGCGCTCAATGCGGCCGCTCACCAGCTGCTCCGCGCCCGAGGTGAGGTGTCGGGCTCGAGCTCCGGATCGGGACTCGCGGAAGCCATGGCACGGATGACGGAGCTGGCCAAGCAACAGGGGGGCCTGGGCCAGCAGGCCGCGGGAATGCTGCCCATGATGGGGTCGGCCGGGATTCAGCAGGAGCTGCGCCGGTTGGCCAACCGCCAGCGCGCCCTGGCCGAAGAGCTCCAGCGCCTGCAGGGCCAGGGCAACATGCCCGGCGCGGCGGAGCTGGCCGACGAAGCCAAGGAGCTGGCGCGCCGGCTCGACGCGGGCCGGCTCGACCGCCAGGTGGTGGAGCGTCAGGAACGGTTGTTCCGGCGGATGCTCGACGCCGGCCGAACCCTGCAAGGAAAGGAAGAGGACGAGCAGAAGGAGCGGGAAAGCACCACCGCCAGGGACGACAGCGTGAGGCTCCCTCCCGCGCTGCGAGCCCGGCTGACCGCCGATGACGGCCGGCTGCGGGTCCCGACCTGGGACGAGCTGCAGCAGCTCTCGCCGGAGGAGCGTCGCCTGGTGGTAGATTACTTCCGCCGCCTCTCCGAGTCCCCCGCCAGGTAAGCCGATGGCTCCCCTCCGCCCCGTCGCCCTCCTTCTGTTCTCGCTCTCACTGGCAGCCCTGCCGGAAAGAGCGGGCGCCCAACAGGCCGGCATGCAGCGCGCCTTCGAGCTGGAGCGCCGGGGCAACTACGCGGCCGCGGTGGAGGCCTATCGCGGGCTGCTGGCTCGAAGTCCGGGCGACGTGACCGCCTTGCTCGGGCTCGAGCGCGTTCTGCTGCCGCTCAATCGAAGCGGGGAGATCGTGCCGGACCTGCGGGCCGCGCTCGCGGTGGATTCGTCGAGTGCGGCCATCTACGGTGTCGCGCTTCGGACCTGGGGCGTGGTGGACCAGCCCGACAGCATGCGCGCGGTCGCGGAGCGCTGGGCCAGGATGGCGCCCCGGGATGAGGCTCCCTACCGGGAGTGGGGCGCGGCCGCTCTCGCCGCACGGCATCGGGATGCCGCCCTTCAGGCGTATCGGCTGGGCCGGGAGCGCCTGGCACGCGACGATGTGCTGGCGGCGGAGTTCGCTCAACTGGCAGTATCGGACGGAGACTACCCCACCGCGGCGCGCGAGTGGCTTCTCGCGGTTCGCCAGCTCCCCGGGTACCGGGTCACCGCGGTAGCAACCCTGGGACATGCTCCGATCTCCAAACGCGGGGAGATCCTTCAGATCCTTTCCGGCAATCTGGACTTCACGGCTCGCCGCCTGGAGTCGGAGCTTCGGGTCAAATGGGGGGATCCGATGGGTGGGCTGGCGGCGCTCGAAGCCGGCCTTCCCCTCGCGCCACAGGGCCAGGTGATAGATGCCCTGCGCGGCCTGGTGGACCAGCTGCGGATGCAGCGCACCCGCGATGCCTTGCTGGCCCAGGGCCGCGCGCTCGAAGCCATCGCCGGGCGACTTCCGCGAAGCCAGGCGTCCCGTACCCGGCTGGAAGCGGCGCAGGCCTACTCCGCCGCCGGCGAGCCCGAGGCCGCGCGGCGGATGCTCTCCGGCCTGGCCGAAGATCGGTCCACCCGGGGAAACGTCGCCTCGGGTGCGGCGAGCGCGCTGCTCACGGTGCTGATCGGTGAGGGCAAGCTGGACGAGGCCACCCGGCGACTGGCCCAGCTTCGTCCCCAGTTGAGCGGAGAGGAGCACGCGCAACTCACCCACGCGCTGGTGACGGCCTACATCCGCAAAGGCGAGCTGGACCGCGCCGATTCCGTGCTGGGCCGGGACAGCACGATCGACGGATTCGCGCTGGCGGGGCGGATCAAGCTCTACCGCGGAGATCTGAAGGCGGCGGTCGAGAGCTTCCGGCAAGCGGGCCCCTATGCGGGCGACCGGACCGAGGCTACCCGCCGGACGCTGCTGCTCGCGCTGCTCCAGCCGATCGAGGCCGACACCCTCGAGCGCCTGGGGCAGGCGCTGCTCCGGCTGGAGCAGGGAGACACCACTCGCGCGGTCGCCGAACTGGAATCGGTCGCGGGGGAGCTGGCTCCGGCAAAGGGCGGTGCCGAGCTGCGTCTCCTGGCCGGACGTCTCGCCGCGGCCCAGGGCGACGCGGCCCTGGCCGAGCGGCTCTACCGCGACGCGGCTTCCAGGGAAGCACCGGCCACGGCGCCCGCGGCGGAGCTGGCCCTGGCGGAGCTGATGGTGCGTGCCCGGCGCGCCTCCGAGGCCGTGGCGCAATTGGAGCATCTCATTCTGACCTACCCGGAAAGCGCGCTGGTGCCCCAGGCCCGGCGCACTCTCGATGTGGCCCGTGGGGCCGTGCCACAGACATGAAGCGACGCGAGTTTCTCGGCCGTGCAGGTGCGGGCCTCCTGACACTGGCTCCCGGTCTGCCGCGGCTGCCGCTGCCTGGACGGTCCGCGCCCTGGCTGCTGGTTCCGATGGACGACGCGCAATCCGACCACCTCAAGGCCTACGGCCTGGCGTATCGTCTGCTCGAGCGGGGGGGTCGCGCGGAGTGGTTCCTCAACTATCGGGGCGGAGCATTCCTGCTGCCGGCGGACGGTGCCACCAGTCGTGATGCGGCCCTGGCCGGCGTGACCTCGGAGCCACTGGATGACGGGCGGCTGGTCGAGGTACGCGGCGAGATCCAGAACGGCAACATGGACGCCGTCCCTCTGGAGAAGGCGCCGAAAGTGGCGGTCTATGCCCCGCCCAACGCGGCGCCCTGGGACGACGCGGTCACCATGGCGCTCAACTACGCCGGGATCAAGTTCGAGAAGATCTGGGATCCGCAGGTGGTGGGGCAGGGGCTCCGTTCCTACGACTGGCTGCATCTGCACCACGAGGACTTCACCGGCCAGTACTCCAAGTTCTTCCTCAACTACGCCGGCGCGCCCTGGCTCTCGGAGATGGTGCAGCAGAATCGCGCCATGGCGCGCTCGCTGGGCTATCCCTCGGTGCCGGCGGAGAAGCAGGCGGTGGCGCTCGCCATCGCCCAATACGTCGAGCGCGGCGGCTTTCTCTTCGCCATGTGCACCGCGACCGAAACGCTCGATCTGGCGCTCGCGGCGGAGGACACCGACATCGCCGCCGCATACGCGGACGGCTCGCCCATGGACCCGGACGCCACCCGGAAGCTGCGGTGGGATCGGGCGCTGGCATTCGAGGGCGCCAGGCTCGAGCTGAGCCCGACGATGCCGGTCTACTCGGACATCGATGGCCATCAGGTGAACTCGCCCGACCGGCGGCAGCCCCTGGGATCGTTCAGCCTCTTCAACTTCAGCGCCAAGATCGATCCCGTGGCCACGATGCTGGTGCAGAACCACCGCCAGATCATCCCGGACTTCTATGGACTCACCACCAGCTTTACCCGGAGCCGGCTCAAGCCCAGCGTGACCATCCTGGCGGAAGAGAGCGGAGCGCCCTGGGTGAAGTACATCCACGGTGAGCGCGGCCAGGGCACCTGGACCTTCTTCGGGGGACATGACCCGGAAGACCCGCAGCACCAGATTGGCGACGCACCGACCGACCTCTCGCTCCATCCGCATTCCCCGGGGTACCGGCTGATCCTGAACAACGTGCTGTTTCCCGCCGCGAAGAAGAAAGAACTCAAGACTTGAGCGAGCGCATCGCCCCGGGGGTCCGGGTGTTCCTCGCCGGTGAGATCGCCGCGGCGGGAGGTCGGGAGGTCTCCTTCGTCGCGACGCTGGATGGCGACGGGGTGGTGACCGCCGCGCGGGTGGTGGCGCGCGGCACGGTGGACGTGGTTCTGGCCCTGCCCGGGGTCGCCCTCCGGGGGGAGATGCTGCTCCACAACCATCCCGGCGGAGTGCTCTCTCCCTCGCAGGCCGACCTGAGCGTCGCCGCGCGCCTGCACGACGGCGGGGTGGGCTTCGGAATCATCGACAACGATGCCGGCGCCCTGTATGTCGTCGTGGAGGTGCCCCGGGTCCGTGCCGTCCAGCGAATCGACCCCTTCGAGGTGATCGACACGCTGGGCGAGCGGGGGCCGATCGCGGGCCACCTTGGCCAGTACGAGGATCGGCGCACCCAGCGGGACATGGCGGCCTATATCGCGGACGGATACAACGACGGCGGCATCCAGCTGATGGAGGCCGGCACCGGCGTGGGCAAGTCGTTCGCCTACCTGGTGCCGGCGCTGGCATGGGCGCGGACCAACCAAGAGCGCACCGTCGTCAGCACCAACACGATCAACCTCCAGGAACAGCTGGTCGGGAAGGACCTGCCGCTCCTGCGCGAAGCGCTCTCCACCGAGGAGTACCGGCCGAGCTTCGCGCTGCTCAAGGGCTGGCGGAACTATCTCTGCCTCTCGCGCCTGCATCAGGCGGTCGGCTCCCAGCGCACGCTGCTGGAGCAGGACAAGCTGGACGAGCTGGTCGCGCTCTCCGCGTGGGCCGGACATACGGCGGATGGCACGCTGAGCGATCTCCCGGTGATGCCGACGCCCGAGGTGTGGGACGAAGTGAGCGCGGAGGCGGACCTGTGTTCCCGGCTCAAGTGTCCGCACTTCGACCGCTGTTTCCTGTTCCGGGCCCGCCGCCGCGCGGCCGAGGCGGACATCGTGGTGGTGAACCATCATCTGCTGGCCGCCGATCTCTCGGTCCGGCGAATGCAGGACAACTGGGAGGAAGCCGCGGTCCTGCCGCCGTACAAGCGACTGGTGCTGGACGAGGCCCACCACCTCGAGGAGGTCGCCGCGGGGCATCTGGGAATCCAGGTGACCAGCCGGTCGGTGCGACGGCTCCTGTCCCGCTTCGAGCGCAACAATCGCGGGCTCGCGCCGACGCTGTCGCACGAGCTGGCGGCGGGCATCGACCGGCCCAGCCGTGAGGCGCTCGAGATTCTCCAGCAACGGCTCTACCCGGCGCTGGCCGATGCGCGGCGAGCCAGCGATGCGCTCTTCCAGCGCCTCTCCGAGCGTCTGGCGGAATCACCGGCCGGTCAGCTTCGGCTGGGCGACGATTTCGCGGTGGATCCCATCTGGGAGGAAGGTCTGGCGTTCGATCTCGACGCGTCACTCACCGGCTTCCGCGCGCTGCGGGACGCCGTCGAGACGATCGCCGATCGGCTGAGCCAGTCCGACGAGACCGAGCGCCGAGCCCAGATCCTGCTCGAGCTGCGCGGCGCGCTCCGCCGGCTCGACGCCATCTCGGACGGTCTCAACCGCACGCTCCGTCCGTCCGGCGGCGGCCCGCCGACGGTGCGCTGGGTGGAGCGGAGCGCGCGAGGGCAGCAGGTCCAGTTGTCCGCCGTCCCATTGGATCTTGCTCCGGTGCTGCGGGAGCTGCTGTTCGACCGGATGGATACCGTGGTGCTCACCAGCGCCACGCTCGCCGCGGGCGGCGAGTTCGAGTTTCTGGAGGGCCGGCTGGGGTTGAGCGGCGAGGATTCGCCGGTGACCGAGCGGCAGATCTTTTCCTCGCCCTTCGACTATCCCTCGCAGTGTCTCTTCGGAGTTCCCACCGATCTGCCCGACCCCCGAGGGGACGAGATCGTCCACGGAGCGGCCGTGGTCCAGATCGTCAGCGACCTGGCGTACGCATCGGACGGTGGGATGTTCGTCCTGTTCACCAGCCATGCCTCGCTCCGGCGAGCGGCGGCCGAGCTGCGCCTGGGGCTGGGCACCCGGTGGCCGCTGCTGGTGCAGGGAGAGGCGCCACGGGACGTGCTGCTGCGCAGGTTCCGGCAGGCGGAGAACGCGATCCTGCTTGGCACCGACTCGTTCTGGGAGGGCGTGGACGTGCCGGGTCGCGCGCTCCGCGCGCTGGTAATCAACAAGCTACCTTTCAAAGTTCCGTCCGAGCCGCTCACCGCGGCGCGGCTGGAGCGGTTGGCCGAGGAGGGACAGGATGGATTCTTCCACTACCTGCTTCCCCAGGCGGCCCTCAAGCTGAAGCAGGGCTTCGGGCGTCTGATCCGAAGCCGGAAGGACGTCGGCATAGTGGTGCTGCTCGACAGCCGGGCGGTCACCAGGCGGTACGGACCGATCCTGCTCGACGGCCTGCCACGCGCAGAGCGAGTGGTGGGTACCTGGGCGCAGGTGCGGAGCAAATGTGAGGACTTCTTCGCCCGCTATGGAATCGGAGCCGTGGTATGACACCTCTCCGCCCCTCCAAGATCATCGGGATCGGCCGGAACTACGTGGCTCATGCCAAGGAGCTGGGCAACGAGATGCCGGCGGTCCCGATCATCTTCTTCAAGCCTCCCACCGCCCTGATCGGTGACGGTGACGCGATCCGGCTCCCGAGCGTCTCCCACAGAGTAGAGTTCGAGGCGGAGATCGGCGTGGTGATCGGATCGAGAGCGAGGAGCCTGGGGCCCGCTGAGGCGGTGCGCGCCATCGCGGGCTATACCTGTGTCAATGACGTCACCTGCCGTGACCTCCAGAAGCTGGATGGCCAGTGGGGCCGGGCCAAGGGCTTCGACACCTTCTGTCCCGTGGGGCCGCGGGTGGCACAGGGTCTCGACTGGCGCAACTTGGAGATCATTTGCCGGGTGAACGGCGTCGAGCGGCAGCGTGCCCGGGCCACCGACATGCACTTTCCGATTCCGGACCTGGTCTCGTTCCTGAGCGGGATCATGACCCTGGAGCCGGGAGACCTCATCGCGACCGGGACACCAGCCGGCACGGCCCAGCTCAAGGATGGTGACCAGGTGGAGATCGAGATTCCTGGGGTCGGGGTGCTGACCAATCCAGTGAAGGGCGACACCAGATGATCGAGATCAGCGCTCGGGTCCGCTCGCTGCCGGGCTATCCGCTGGCGGAGATCCCCAGCATCAAGCGCCGGCTCATCGAGTCGGGCATGGACGTGATCGACCTGGGCGCGGGTGACAACGATACGCCTCCCCCGGCGATCGCGGTGAGCGCGATGGCCGACGCGCTGGCGGATCCCGCCTACAGCAAGTACGGTTTCCAGCAGGGACTCCCCGCGTTCCGCGAGGCGGCGAGCCGGTGGATCGAGCAGCGCTTCGGCAAGCGGTTCGATCCGGTCACCGAGATCCTTCCGCTGATCGGATCCAAGGACGGCCTGGCTCATCTCCCGTTCGCGGTGGTCAACCCGGGCGACGCCACCATCGTCCCCGAGCCGGGCTATCAGGCGTACCTGGGGGGATCGCTGCTGGCCGGCGCCAAGCCGTTCGTCGTTCCGCTCCGGCCGGAGCAGGGGTTCCTGCTGGACCTGAGCGGCGTTCCTCCCGCGGTGCTGCAGCAGGCCAAGCTGGCGTTCGTCAACTATCCCAACAATCCCACGGCCGCCGTGGCGACAATGGAATACCTGGAGCGCACCGTGTCGTTGTGTCGCCGTCACGGGATCCTCCTGGCCTACGACAACGCCTATTGCGACCTCACCTTCGACGGGTATCAGGCGCCCAGCATCTTTCAGGTGCCGGGCGCGGCCGACGTCGCGCTGGAGTTCTTCTCACTCTCCAAGAGCTTCTCCATGACCGGGTGGCGACTCGGCTTCGTGGCGGGGCGGGCGGAGCTGATCGGTGCGCTCACCCGGGTGAAATCGTATGTCGACACCGGGCCGTTTCTGGCGGTGCAGAAGGCCGGGGCGGCGGTGCTGGACCGGGCGGAGGAGGTCGTCGCACCGATCCGCGAGGAGCTGAAGCGCCGCCGCGACGCCGCCGTCCCGGCGCTGCGCCGGGCCGGCTTCGCCCTGGAATCTCCCCAGGCGGCGATGTACCTCTGGATTGCGTTGCCCGCCGGGATCGGTTCGGCAAGCTTCGCGCGCCGGGCACTGGAGGACACCGGCGCGCTGGTTCTGCCCGGAGCCTCGTTCGGTCCCGCAGGCGAGGGCTATTTCCGGATCGCGCTCACGGCGAGCGGCGACCGGTTGGAGGAAGCCGCCCGGCGCCTGGAGCGGGTGCTGGCGTCCACCCCCAGAGGAGAGCTTGCGACCTCCGCCTGACCTCGAACGCCTGCGCCGTCGGGGCCGTCTGCCGTGGGTCGCCATCGCGATCAGCGCGGCGGCACACCTGGGGCTGTTCGTGTTCGGGTCCATCGAGGGCCGCATGCCCCAGGTGCCGCGACGGCCCTCGCAGCTGGTCGTGCTGGCGCCTCCGGCGGAAGGTCCCCGGGAGGTCCCGATGGCATACCGGGACGGCAGGCAGCCCGAGGGGCAGGCGGGGAGAGGTGCCGCACCGGCACCGGCGCCGCCGCGTCCCGAGCCCGAGACGCCTGTCGTGGTGCAGCGGCCCGTCGAGCCGGTGGTGGAGCAGGTCGATTCGGGCGTCACGCCGACCGCGCCCCGGCGCCGGCCGATCATGATCGGCCGGATCGGGCCTGGACTGGCCCAGGGCCGGCTCTGGGTGCGTCCCCTGCCGCTGCCGCCGCGGGAGCTGGCGGAGCGCCTCAACAAGCAACGGCATGTCGCGCTGGTGGACAGCGCCGTCACCGCGATCGTCCAGTCCTATCTCGACTCCATCGCCGCCGATCCATCCTCGCGGAACGTTGGGCTGCCGAGCTGGACGACCAACGTCGCCGGAAAGAAGTTCGGGCTCGATTCCTCCAACATCTACATCGCCGGGCTCAAGATCCCCGCCGCGGTGCTGGCCTTGCTCCCGATTCCAGGCGGCAACATCGATCAGAATCGGGCGTACAACCATTTGATGGGAATGCGGGCAGACCTCCAGTACGCCGCGCAGCGGTCGCAGAACCTCCAGGAGTTCAAGGAGATGATCCGCGACATGCGGCTGCGCAAGGAGCGGGAGGAGGAGTTCAAGCGGAACCAGCGGACCGCCCCGCCGCCCGAGGAGCCACCTACGCCGTGAAGCTGGTAGACACCGACGAGACCGTGGTACTGGTGACCGGGGCATCGCTCACGGCCGAGGAGCGGGATCGCCCGCTGGCGTACCTGCTCAAGGCGGAGATCGACCGGCGGGGTGCGGGCCACCCATATCGCCGGGGGGTCGTGGTGGCGGACCTGTGGTATCTGGAGAACCGGATCTTCCATCTGAATCCGACCATCGCCATCGGTGGTCCGGGCGCCAACGGGGTGGCGCAGGAGCTGTCGGAGATCCTGCCCACGGTGTACACCAGTGAAGACCGCATCTTCATTCAGGCGGATTTCGAAGCTGAGATGAAGCGGGCGGCGCTCTGGGGCGTCGACGCCGCGGCAACCGCGCAGGCGGTGGAGATGTTCGTGAGCCGGGGAATGCTGGACGACCTGCTGGGGAAGATCTGGCGTTTTCGATCGGGCGTGTTGGTGTAGAGGGGGCGGAATCTCGAGGTCTTGAGGTAGCTGCTGCTCTGAGCTGCCGGTCTACAGCCCCAATAGATCCGCCAGCGCCCGGTCCACCACCTCCGACGTCTTTCCATCGATGATCTTGCGCAGGAGATCCACCGCCTCCAGCGGCAAGCTCTGGGGGTGGACCCGATCCCGCTCGTAGCGCACGATATGGCCCAGGGGAATTGGTGCCACCCTCGGCTCGTCCTCGTCTTCCGCTTCCTCGTCCTCCGCCTCTTCCAGCGACGCCTCGTAGGAGGAGCCCGGTACGCTCGCGGCCCAGGGCTCCTCAGGATCGTCGTCCGCCTCCTCCGGCAGGGGCACCATGGCATAGAGCTGGCACTGGACCCCGGGCGGCGCGGCGCGCGCGACCAGGACCACCTGAACCGGCTCGTCGAAGATCCCGTACTCATCGATCTGCGCCCAGGCCTCCGGCGGCATCACGGAGCGGGCCACCAGGCGGCCATTCCGGTAGCTCCCCATGCAGACCATGCCCTCGGGAATGCGCTCGTCTTCGACCAGCGCGACGGTGAGCTGCACCGGGCTCTCGGTGGCGGCAATCGCCGCGGGCGTCGGCGCGTCGCCGTCGGGGCCCTGCTGAGGCGTCGTCATGCAGAATCAGTAGAGCCGTCGAGGTCGGGTGGCAAGTAACGCATTGGATCTCATTCCGGCGCCAGAATCTCACCCCCATCGTCCAGTCGCGCCGCGGTGCTCCCGAAATCCTCGCTCGAGAGCGTCCGGATCAGCCGCAGCGCGGCTCGATCCGGATCGGGCATGGGCCCCTTGCCGGGAA
Organism: Gemmatimonadales bacterium; assembly: GCA_036556625.1. Classification (GTDB taxonomy): domain Bacteria; phylum Gemmatimonadota; class Gemmatimonadetes; order Gemmatimonadales; family GWC2-71-9; genus CAVVWJ01. The sequence continues at coordinate 24,770 of DATBJC010000142.1, read as the reverse complement.
GCTGGATCATGGGAACGAAGCGAACCCGCCAGGAAAGGTCCGGACCGGCCTCGAGCCGGAGCACACCGGTCAAGCCCAGCGGTCCGTCGAGGTTGAAGCCGCGGTAGGTGAGAAAGTTCCCCAACGAATAGACGATGGGCCGGTCCCGGTAGAACTCGATCCCGCGGAGGACGTGCGGACCGTGGCCTACGATCGCATCGGCGCCGGCGTCGATCACGGCCCGGGCCCAGGCTCGCAGATCGCCGCGCGGCTCCCGGCCGAGCGACTCCGCCGTCTGGGACACATGCAGCGCTTTCACCCCTTCCGCACCGCCGTGAAAAGTGACCACCAGGAGATCCACCAGCCGCGCGACCGAATCCACCACCGCCGCGCTGCGCGCGATGTCGAGCAGGTCGTAGGCGTAGGGATAGGTCGTGAACCCGACCAGGCCGACGGTGGTCAGGCTGTCTCCCCGGCGCACGGTGTCCAGCGCGATGCGTCCCAGCGGTCCATATGTCGTCATGCCGAGCGAGTCGAGGATGCGCTCGGTCGTGGCCCGCGCATCGGCGCCGAAATCGCTGGCGTGATTGTTGGCCAGATTGAGGTGGGTGAATCCCCCCTCGGCCAGCCGTGGGGCGAGGGCGGTCGGAGTGAGAAAGGCGTAGCAAGTTCGGGGTGGAGCTGCAGGCTTACGCTTGCGCGCGACAGGCTCGGGCTTGGGTGGCGGGGGAGCGGTGTCCGCCAGTGTCACGTGCCGTCCCTCGCGCCCACACTTGTAGGTGGTGCCGCTATCGCCGAGCACGCCCTCGAAATTGCCCACTACCAGGTCGCCGCTGAGCGCTTCCCGCGCGCCATCGAGCAAGCCTCGGCCTTCATCCGGCGGGACGCCGCCCGGAACGGTGAGGGTGCCCAGGTTGATGTCTCCCACGAATGCCAGCGTCACGGTGGCCAGCGAGCGGCGAACCGGCGCTGGCTCGACCGGTGCCGGTGGCCGCGGGGTGGGCATCGGCCGGGCCGCGCTGTCGGGAGCTGGAGCGGGTCTGGGTGGAGAGGGCGGGGGCTTGGCGCAACCGCCGAGCGCCGCCGCGGCGACGATGAGCTGACCAGCGAACGTGCCGCGGCGCACGCTGAAGATCACGCGGCGGGTGGTTCTCCGGCGGTGCGGCGGGCCACATCCCGGATACGCGCGAGACTTCGCTCGGGGCCGACCACCGCGAGGAGCTCGTTCACCGGCTCCGAGACCGTCGAACCCGTGAGCGCCACGCGAATAGGCTGCATCGCGTCCCCCAGCTTGAGGCCGTTGCTCTCCGCCAGGTCTTTGAGACAGGCGAGCAGCCGATCCGCGGTCCACGCTCCGTTGCGCAACGGCTCCAGAGCGTCGGCCGCCAGCAGCAGGTTGCTGGCGAATGCCGGCCCCATCTTGCGGATCAACGCCTGGCCCTTCTCGTCCAGCTCGGAGCGGGAGGGATCGAGCCGCACCGCCACGCGTTCGGCGACCTGAAGAATGGTACGCGATCGCGCCTTCACCGAGTCGATCAGCGGCCGGAGGTCACGCCCATTGTCGGATACGCCGATCTGCTCCAGCCGTCGGCGCACCGGGCCGACCAGCTGGTCGGCCGGGAGGGCGCTCAGGTACTCGCCGTTCATCCATTCCAGCTTGGATCCGTCGAAGACGGCGGCCTTTTTCTGGATGCCTTCCAGGGTGAAAAGCCGGATCATCTCGTCTTCCGGGATGATCTCCCGATCGCCCCCCGGCGACCAGCCGAGCAGCGCGAGGAAGTTGCGCATCGCCGGCGCGAGGATGCCCTGATCCTGGTAGTCGCCCACCGCTGTGGCGCCGTGACGCTTGGAAAGCTTCTTGCCGTCGGGACCGAGAATCATCGGGACGTGGGCGAAGACCGGCGGCTGGTGACCCAGCGCCCGGTACAATGCGATCTGCTTCGGCGTGTTCGAGATGTGGTCGTCGCCCCGAAGCACATGGGTGATGTCCATGGCGATGTCGTCGCTCACCACCGCCATGTTGTAGATGGCGGAGTCGTCGCTTCGGAGAATCACGAAGTCGTCGAGGTCCCGTCCCTGGAAGCTGATCCGTCCGTGTACCGCATCCTCCCAGGCGATCTCGTCGTCGGTCACCCGAAACCGAATGGTGGACGCGTCCCCAGCCGCGCGCCGCCGCTCCACCTCCTCGGCCGTGAGCAGGGAACAGCGGCCGTCGTAGCGAAAGACGCGGCCGGCGCTCTCCGCCTCGCGCCGCTGGGCCTCGAGCTCATCCCGGGTGCAGAAGCAGCGATAGGCCTTCCCCTCGGCGACCAGCCGCTCGGCGTCGGCCTTGTGCTGCCTGCCGTACTCACCCTGGAAGAACGGACCCTCGTCCCACTGGATACCCAGCCAGCTAAGGCCCTCGAGGATGACGCGGGTGTGAGCCTCGGTGCTGCGTTCGCGGTCGGTGTCTTCGATGCGGAGGACTAGGGTGCCGCCGGTGTGCCGGGCGAAGAGCCAGTTGAAGAGGGCGGTGCGAGCGCCGCCAACGTGGAGATAGCCGGTCGGCGACGGGGCAAATCGGACGCGGGGAGGGGACATGGAAATGGGGATCTCACGGAGCGGGAGGGATTCGAACCCTCGATAGAGGTTGACCCCCTATGCCGGTTTAGCAAACCGGTGCCTTCAGCCACTCGGCCACCACTCCAGCTTCTTTCGGGTGGTGAAGTTAAACCTTCTGGCTGCCGCTCGGGAGCCCCTCAGCTCCGGCGGCCCCTGCCTGGTGACGTCGTTTGCGAGCCCCGCAGTCTCTGGGTACTTTCGCAGTCCACGCCATGCTCCAGTCGCTCAACCCCGAATCCGGTCCGCGAGCCACGCCTTCTCCGGCGCGCCCTCCCGGCGGCTTCACCGTGCTGGTGGTCGACGATGAAGAGCCGGTTCGCCGACTTGCCGGTCGGATGCTCACCTGGATGGGCTACCAGGCGCTGGAAGCCCGGCACGGACGTGAGGCCTTGGCCACCATCGAGGAGCACCCGGGGCCCATTCACCTGATCCTCACGGACATCAAGATGCCGGGCATGAACGGCCGGGAGCTGGGGCGTCAGATCGAGGCGCGCTGGCCCGGCAAGCCGATCCTGTACATGTCCGGGTTCGCGTCCGAGATCTTCCGCGGCGGTCTGCTGGAGCAGGACGCCCCATTTATCGCCAAGCCCTTTACCCAGGACGATCTTGCCGCCAAGGTTCGGGCGATGCTGGAGTAAGCCTCACGACTGCACAGTGTTGCAGTAGTCGGTTAAAATGTAGTACTGGAGACCCTTGGGCGGGTCCGCCCGGAGGGCACCAGCGCGAGGATTTGCCGGTGTAGCACCTGTACGGCAATCACCGTTGACTTCGCCCGTCCTTCCGAGCAAGACCGGCTGCTGAGAACTGCCCTGATGTGGCATGGATGTTGAACTTACAGCGACGTTCGCGGCAGGGGCGGGGGCTTTTTTTCGAGGAAAGTCGATGACCAGAGGGGCGCTGGAGATCGGCACGCCTGAGGTGCCTCAGTCGAGCCCACGGCGACCGGGGGCCAAGTTGCGGATCGTTTGTCCCACCTACTGGTACCCACAGCACGCCAGCGATACCCAGGCGACCTACGTGCACGACATCAATCGTCACTTGGTACGCCGGGGGCACCGGGTCACGGTCGTGACGCCGGGCGATCGCTCACTTCCCTCGAGGGATCGCTTCGACGGGGTGGACGTAGTACGGTTTCCCATGGAGCTGCCGTCCGACCTGACCTACGGGCGGGTGGCCCAGGGCAAAGTGAGCATGCTCGGGCGGTTCGCCCGTCTCGCGGTCATGGCCCACTACATGGAAGCCCAGCACCGGTGGACCGTCTCCGCGGCGCGTGAGCTGGGAGCGGATGTGGTGCACGCCCACTGGGCGATCCCGACCGGCCCGGCGGCGGTCCTCGCGGCCAAGCGGCTGGAGATTCCCTGCGTCATCACCATGCACGGCGGCGATGTGTACGTGAATCCGAAGCAGGGGTACGACTTTCCCACCCGGTGGTATGTCCGACCGCCGCTCCGCTGGACGCTGAGCCGGGCCAACGCGCTCACCGCGATCACCGAGGACTGCCGGCAGCACGCGCTTCGAGCCGGAGCGCCCGAGTCCTGCATCCGGATCATCTTCAACGGAACCGATCTCCGGCGGTTCAGCCCTTCCCCCAACGGGGCGGGAGTGGATAGTCGTTTCGGCCCCCAGATGATCTTCGCCTGCCGCCAGCTGTTTCCCCGCAAGGGGATCCGGTTCCTGGTCGAGGCGGTGGCACAGCTCAAGCCTCGCTACCCCCAGGTGAAGCTGGTGCTGGCCGGCGACGGCTTCGAGCGGCCCGCCCTGGTGCAGCTGGCGGAGGAGCTGGGCATCATCAACGACGTCACTTTCTTGGGTTGGGTGCCCAACGTCGCGCTCCCCGAGTACTACCGCGCCGCAGCGGTGTCGGTGATCCCCTCGCTGGAAGAGGGATTCGGGATCCCGGCCGCGGAGGCGATGGGATGCGAGGTGGCGGTGGTGGCGAGCGACGCCGGCGGCCTGCCCGAGGTAGTGGAACATGGCGTCACCGGCCTCGTGGTGCCCCGCGGAGACAGCCCGGCCCTGGCCGAAGCCATCGGCTCGCTGCTGGCCGATCCGGAGCGGCGCCGCCGGATGGGCATCGCCGGCCGGGAGCGCGCCCTGCGACTCTTCGACTGGGACCGCACGGCCGAGCAGTTCGAGCAACTCTACGTCGAGGTCGGTGCCCGGGTGCATCGGTGACCGATCGGCTCTTCGTATTCCGGTGGGACGTCGACCACCGAGTCTGCATCACCGATGGCCTTCCCCGCATTCGCTCGGTCTGCCGTGAATTCGGGGTGCCCAACACCTTCTTCATCAACATGGGCCGATCCACCAACCTCCGCGAATGGCTGGGGAAGGGGATCGTACGCTCCAAGGCCAAGCTGGCCGATCGGGAAGCGGTCCACCTGATCCAGAAGACCGGATGGCCGCGATTTCTGCTGGAGACCGCCCTGGGTCGGCCGGTGGGACTCCGCTTCGTCCCGGTGCTGCAATCGCTCCAGGAGGAAGGACACGAGCTGGGTCTCCACGGCGGCATGGACCACGTGGTCTGGAGCCGTCGCTTCCACGAGCTGCCCGATGCGGTCCTGGAAGCCGATGTCCAGGAGTCCTACGGCCACTTCGTCCGGCACCTGGGAACGCCGGCAGGGTTCTCGTCGCCAGGCTTCTACTCGGACCAGCGGGTCATGCGGATGCTGGACCGCATGGGCTTCGAGTACAACGGTGACGCCATCGGAGGCGAGCCTCGACGCGCCAGCGCGGACGGGCGCGAGCTCCGGCACTGGACCATTCCGGTGACTCTGCGCGGTCCCCGCACCATCCCGTTTCTGGAGTACCACGGCGCTCGCGGCACACCGGAAGAGCAGGTGCTGGTCGAGCTCGATCGCCATCTGGAGGGCCGTGAGCTGGTGGTGCTCTACGGTCATCCGTGCTACGAGGGTGTCCGCGAGCAGATTCTTCGCAGGGTCTTCGAGCGGGTCGTGGACCGCGGCTTCCGCTTCGTCACCATGCAGACGGTGGCCTCACGGCTCCAGTTGGGCCTCGCCACCCGATGATCCGCGTGCTCAGCGTCTTCGGCACCAGGCCGGAGGCGATCAAGATGGCGCCGGTCGTGCATCGGCTGGCGGCGCAGCCCGACCGCTTCGAGAGCGTGGTCTGCGTGTCGGCGCAGCATCGGGACATGCTCGATCAGGTACTCGATGTGTTCTCGCTGCGCGCCGATCACGATCTCCAGATCATGACGCCCGGCCAGTCGCCGGCCGGCGTTGCGGCACGGGTGCTCGACCGGCTGCCGCCGCTCCTCCGCGAGGTCCGGCCCCATGTCCTGCTGGTGCAGGGCGACACGATGACCACGTTCGCCTCCTCCTTCGCCGCCTATCTGGAGCGGATTCCTTCCTGTCACGTCGAAGCCGGGCTGCGGACCGGCAACCGGTATCATCCCTTTCCCGAGGAGATGAACCGGGTGCTCACCACCCGGCTCGCGGATCTCCACTTCGCGCCGACCACCACGGCGCGTGATCGCCTCCTGGCGGAAGGGGTACCTCCCGACACCGTACTGCTGACCGGGAACACGGTGATCGACGCCCTCCTCTCCACCGTGAGGAAGGACTACCGGTTCCAGACGCCTGCCCTGGCCGCGCTGGACCCGCGCTCCCGCGTGGTGCTGGTGACCACTCACCGGCGGGAGAGCTTCGGCGCGCCGCTGCGGGCCACCTGTGCTGCGATCGCCGACCTGGTCGGGCATTTCCCCGACATCGAGGTCGTGCTGCCGGTTCACCCCAACCCCCACGTGAAGGGCACGGTGGAAGCGACCCTCTGTGACACGCCGAGGGTGCGCCTGATCCAGCCGGTAGACTACGTGGAGTTCGTGCACCTCATGGACCGGGCCCACCTCATCCTGACCGACAGCGGCGGCGTGCAGGAGGAAGCCCCCAGCCTGGGCAAGCCGGTGCTGGTGCTGCGCGAGACGACCGAACGGCCGGAGGGAGTGGAGGCGGGGACTGCCGTCGTGGTCGGCACCGATCGCGACCGGATCGTCGCGACCGCCTCGGAGCTGCTCTCGTCGGAGCAGGCCTACCAGCGGATGGCGAATGCCGTGAGCCCCTATGGTGACGGCCGGGCCAGCGAGCGCATCGTCGCCGCTCTGGAGCAGCGCTACGGATGAGGCTGCTGGTGACTGGAGGGACCGGCTTCATCGGGTCCCATCTGGCAGAGCAGGGGCGGCGGCTCGGGGCCGAGGTGGTGGTCCTCGGCTTGACGGGCCGTCCCGAGGAGCAGGCCAACGCTGAGCTGCTCAAACGCCAGGGCGTGGAGGTGCTCTCCGGCAGCATCACCGACGCCGAGCTCTGCCGGCGGGCCGTGACGGGCGCCACCCACGTGTTCCACCTTGCGGTGGCCATGCGGGAGGGTGGGAAGAGCGACGAGTTCTTCGAGTCGGTGAACCTGGATGGCACCCGGAGACTGCTGGAGGCGTCGGCCCTGGAAGGCGTCCGCCGGTTCGTGTACTGCAGCACGATCGGAATCTACGGACACCGGGCGCCGGGCATCACCCGGGAGGATTCGCGGCTGGCGCCGGGCAACATCTACGAGCGGACCAAGGTCTCCGCCGAGCGGCTGGTGCGCGAGTTCGGGGCGGAGCGCTCGCTGCCCTACGCGATCCTCCGACCCGCGGACGTCTACGGCCCCCGGGACCAGCGGCTGCTCAAGCTGTTCAAGGGAGTCAGCGCCGGGCGGTTCCCCTTCTTCGGGAACGGGGCCGGGCGGCGGCACATGATCTACGTGGACGACGTGGTCGCGGGGTTCTTCCGGGCCTGCGAGCGCGACCAGGCGCTGGGGGACAGCTTCATCCTCGCCGGGCCCAAGGCGTGTACCCTTCAGGAGCTGGTGGCGGAAATCCAGCGGGCGACCGGGAGCAAGCGCTACGGGGTACGCCTCCCGCTGGCTCCCATGTTGGGTCTGGCCGCGGTGGTGGAAGACCTCTCCCGCGTGCTCGGCGTGGACCCGCCGATCTATCGCCGGAGGATGGACTTCTTCTGGAGCGATTCGGAGTTCGACACCAGCCGCGCCCGACGGGGTCTGGACTGGGTGCCCCAGGTGGACCTCCCTGAGGGGATTCGACGCACCCTCGAGGACTATCGGCGGTCGGGGGCGCTGCCATCATGATGGGAGGAAGTCCGTGACCGAGCCGTGGCAGATCACCCTGTTCCACCGCTCCCTCAAGAAGAAGGAGACGGTGAAGGCCCTGCTGGATCATCTCCCTCCGGTGGAGGGGCGGGCCTGCCTGGAGCTCGGCTGCGGCACGGGGCTGACGTCCTACTTCCTGCGCCAGCGGGGCGGCACCTGGACCAGCTGCGACTTCGAGCGCGACCACGTGCGCTCCGCCCGGCAGCTGGTGGGCGAGCGGGTGGTCCACATCGACGAGAAGTCGCTGCCGTTTCCCACGGCGTCGTTCGACGTGGTGGCGGCGATCAACTTTCTCGAGCATATCCAGGACGACGACCGGTTCTTCGCCGAGATGGTCCGGGTGTTGAAGCCGGGCGGCGAGTTTCTGTTCATGGCGCCCAAGGGCGACCATGGGCGGCCCGGCTTCCTGCTCAAGCGGGCGTTGGGCTTCACGGCCGACCAGGAAGGATTCGGCCACGCGCGAGACGGCTATCCGCTGGCCCGCGCCCGGGAGCTGATGCAGCGCCACGGGCTCACGGTGCGCAGCGTGGACGACTACTGCCGGGTGTTCACCGAATCGCTGGAAGATCTGCTCAACTACGCCTACCATCGGAAGGCCATGCAGGGCAAGAAACCGGCGGAGCAGGATTTCCACGGCGACACCGCCCCGATGTCCGCCGAGGCGCTGAACAAGGTGGGGACCGCCTACAAGGTGTACTCCGCGATTTATCCGGCGCTCCGCGCCTGGACCATGCTCGACCGGCTCATCCCGTTCTCCCCGGGCTACATGATGGTGGCCCGGGCCCACAAGGCAGCCTGATATGTGCGGCATCGTAGGCCGGGCGGGCCCGGCGCCGGTCACCGAGCGGGAGATCCGTTGCCTGTGCGACGCGATCCAGCACCGCGGCCCGGACGACTGGGGAGTGTTCACCGAGGGCGGGACCGGACTGGGATCCCGGCGGCTCAGCATCATCGACATCGCCGGCGGCCACCAGCCGCAGACCAACGAGGACGGCTCGGTCGTGGTGGTGATGAACGGAGAGATCTACAACTACCCCGAGCTGCGTCCCGAACTGGAGGCGGCCGGGCACCGCTTCCGCACTCGCAGCGACACCGAAGCCCTGGTGCACCTGTACGAGCAGTACGGCGAGCGGATGCTGGGGCGGCTCCGGGGGATGTTCGGCTTCGCGATCTGGGATCGCACCCGGCGGCGGCTGCTGCTCGGCCGGGATCACTTCGGGCAAAAGCCGCTGTTCTACACCATCGAGCACGGCCGGCTGACGTTCGCCTCCGAGGTGAAGGCGTTGCTGGCCGACGATCCGAGTCTGGCCCAGCTCTCCCCGCGGGCGTTGGACCAGTATCTGACCCTGCGCTTCGTGCAGCCGCCCGAGACCTTTTTCCCCAGGATCCGGGCGCTGCCGCCGGCGCACTACCTGGTGTGGGAGGACGGCAAGGCCCGCGTGGAGCGCTATTGGCAGCTCACCTATGGCCCCAAGTGGACCTACGCCGAAGCGGAGCTGCTGGAACAGATCGATGCCCGGCTGGCCGAGACGGTGAAGGCCCATTTGCTCAGCGATGTGCCCGTGGGTGCGTTCCTCAGCGGGGGTTTCGATTCCACCCTGGTGGCGTCCTACGCGGCTCGAGTCCTGGGATCGGAGCTGCGCACCTTCTCGATGGGCATCCCCTATCGTGACCTCAACGAACTGCCGGCCGCAGCCGCGGTCGCGGCGCGGTACGGGACCCGGCATTTCGCCGAGGAAGTGACGCCGACGGTGGTGCACGACCTCCCCCGGCTGGTCGCCGCACTGGACGAGCCGGCGGACCCGCTCTCCATGTGCCTGCTGCACCTGGCGCGGATGACCGCCCGCGAGGTGAAGGTGGTGCTGGGCGGCGACGGCGGCGACGAGCTCTTCGGCGGCTACGACCGGTACTCGGCCGATCGCTGGCTGGACCTCTACCGGAGCGTGCCCTCCGCCCTGCGCGACCTGGTGTCCAGCCAGGTGCTGGGCCGGATGCCGGACCAGTTCACGTTCAAGAGCATCACTCACAAGCTCCGCTGGGTGGACCAGATGGCCCGGAAGAGCGGGGGAGACCGCTACTCGGAGAGCATGCAGTTCTTCTGGTTCAACGAGGCACACCGGCTGGAGCTCTATACCCCGGAGTTCCACCGCCGGCTGGCCGGGACCCGGCCGGACGCCTGCGTGCTCGACCTCTTCGCCGCGGCGCCCGCCGAGGATCCGGTGGACCGGATGATGTACGTGGACGTGGCCTCCCGGCTGCCGGGCCAGTCTCTCATGATCCTGGACCGCGCCACCATGGCGTACAGCCTGGAGTCGCGATCGCCGTTCCTCGACGTGCGCTTCGCCGAGTTCATGGCGCGGGTGCCGGCCGGCTTCAAGGTGCGCGGGCGGCGGCTGCGCTACATGGAACGCAAGCTGGCCGAGCGCTATCTCCCCCGTGAGGTGCTGGCCCGGAAGAAGCAGGGCTTCGCCTCGCCGCTCATGTACATCCTGAACGACGAGGTGCGACGGCTGGCCCCCCGGCTCCTGATGCAGAGCGAGCTGGCCCGGGACGGCTATCTCCGGACCGAACGGGTGCGCCAGCTGGTCGGTGAGCACCTGGAAGGCCGCCGCGACCACGGGAACCGGATCTGGCTGCTGCTTACGGCCGAGGTGTGGTACCGCCATTTCATCGGCCGGCGCTCGGCGGAGGATCTGGAAGCCGAGCTGGCGGAGGCTGGCGGCCGGTCGGTAGCCCCATCGGTGCTGGTCCGGACCGCATCCTGATCGCCCGGCGACGAGCCTTGACATGTCCATCGTAGCGGGGAACATTCCCCGAAACGGGGCAGGTTTCGGAGAGCTGGTTCTCTCGAGCTCAATCACACCAATCCTCAGATCATGGCATGATCGCGCATTCTTTCGCAGGCCGACCGGCAAGCCGGCTTCGGGGTACGGCCCTGGCTCTCCTCGCCACCGGGCTGGCAGCGTGCGGCGGTGACAACCTGGCCTCGGGAAATCCCCCAGACTCGACGCCTCCGATCGATACCACGCCGCCCCCGCCGCCAGTTGATACCACACCACCAATCGATACCACGCCGCCGCCGCCACCAGTCGATTCCGCGCCACCGCCAACTCACGTCGGCATCGGGTTGGGACCCACCCAGACTCCGTACCAGAGGTACAGCCGTGAGTTCAGCGGGTCGCAGCAGAACGGGCAGCCCGACAGCATCATGGTGGTTCTCGATGCGGCCCGGCGGGCCAGTGCGCGGATCACGATCAATTTCAGCGGCAACCAGCAATGGATCCGGGACGAGAACGGATTCAGCATCACGAAGTGGAAGCAGCGGGTCGATCGGTTCCGCGGGAAGAACATCGATTCCTACATCGCCGATGGGACCCTCATCGGCCACCTGATCATGGATGAGCCCAGCGATCCCACCAACTGGAACGGCAAGCCCGTTCCGCAGGGGCTCATCGAGGAGATGGCCAAGTACAGCAAGGACATCTGGCCCAATTTGACCGTGATTATCCGGGCCTGGCCGGATTACCTGGAGGGGGGCAACTATCCCAGCCTCGATGCCACCTGGATCCAGTACCACTCTCGCTTCGGTGACCTCGACAACTTCATCGAGACCCGGCTCCATGCAGCACAGGAGCTCGGCCTGGCGGTGGTCGGGGGCGTCAACGCCATCCGTGGCGGTCCGGGCAAGACATCCATGAGCCCCAGCGAGCTGAGGAGCTGGGGCGAGCGCATTCTGGAGGAGGACATCTGCCTCTTCCTCCTCTTTGACTACAAAGAGGACTATTTCGCCCGCGCGGACATTCAGGCCGCGATGGAGCATTTGACGGACATTGCCCGAGGTCTTCCCAAGCGCGATTGTAAGAAGTGACCGGGACGCGGGTCCGTACTGTCCGCCATCGTAAGGGGGCGGGGCCACCGAGGCCCCGCCCCCTAAGTGTCTTGCCTTGCAACGGCGTGGGTGAGATTCGAACTCACGAAGGACTTGCGCCCTTGGCGGTTTTCAAGACCGCTGCCTTCAACCACTCGGCCACCACGCCCCGAGGCGCCGAAACCTTCTCCCCCCTCGACGACTACGCAAGATACCTCGATCCCGCGCCTGCGCTGGAGGAGCGCTCCAGCTCCGGTTATACTCGGGACACCCCACACGGGACGTCGCTTCGCAGCGTGAGCCGAAACAGCCCTTTGCCCGTGGGGACGCCCCATGAAAGCCCGTCAGATCGCCACCGCGCTGCACAGTGTCTACGCTGTCGACCTCCAGGATCGGATCCGCTTCATAGAACGTGACCCCGAGGGTTTCTGGGGCCCCTGGCAGGATGCCGGGGCCGATGCCAGACAGATCGTTCACCATGGCGATGTCATCGCCCGAATCGGGCCGGACCATCAGGTTTCCGCACTCCAGAGGGCGTCTCAGCTCCCCTGGCTGAACCTGGACCTCCAGGCCAGGGAGCTGGCGGTGACCCGGATGCCTGACGGCGCCCCGGCCCTCTTCGCCAGCGATGGGGACCATGCGGTCTGGCACACCTGGACGCCGACGCCCGCGTCTCCGTGGGCCGGCTGGGAGCCGCTCGCCGGACCTGCCTCCGAGCTCGCCGCCGCCGTAATTCCGGGAGGCGGGCTCGCCGTGTTCGGGATTCACGACGGCGCCATCCACCATCGATGGCAGAACCACCTGATGGGGGGCTGGGAGGAGTGGACTCCTCTCGAAGGCCCGCCTCATGGCGCGCGCAGCCTCGAGGTCACGACCATCTCGGGCGGCGGGCTGGTTCTGTTCGCGCTGGGAGGGGACGGCGGGCTCTACCACCGGTGGCAGAACCACCCGTTCGGCCGCTGGCAATCATGGGAGCCGCTGGCCACAGGAATAGGAAGCTTCGCGGTCACCAAGGCCGCCAGCGGCGGGCTCGCCGTATTCGCAATCCGGCTCGACGGCCTATTGCAGTACCGGCGTCAGCCCGGTCCCTTCGGCGAATGGAGCTCCTGGATGGAGCTCGATGGATCGGCCAAGAGCGTTGCCGCACAGGCGAGCTACACCGACGGGCTCGAGGTCTTTGTGATCGGGTTGGATGACGACGTGTATCACAAGTGGTGCGGGCGGCTCGACAGTCCCTGGTCGGATTGGGCCCCGCTCGACCATGAGCCCGCCCCGTTCCGGCTGAGCCGCAAGACGCCGCTCCCGACCCCGATGTCCCGTACCAGCGACCCTTAGCCGCCAAACGGAAACCGTCAGCTCGAGCCGGGCCTGCCTTTGGCCTTGGCCAGCAGCTCCTGCACCCGCTCCAGCAGCACCTCGGCCGTGAACGGCTTCTGAAGGAACGGCTGGGAGTCGGAAGGGCCGCCGCGACTGAAGATGTCGTTCGGGGGATAGGCGGAGATGTAGAGGACCGGGATGGAGCCCCATCGCAGGGCCAGCTGGCGCCCCAGCTCCAGGCCGTCGAGCTCCGGCATGACCACGTCGGTCACCACCAGGTCCAGATAGGGCGCGGCCAGCTCCGCCAGGTGCAGCGCCTCCCGGCCGTGGCGCGCCTCCAGGGTGCGGAATCCCTGATCCCAGAACACCCGGGTGACGATGCTCCTGATCGCATCGTCGTCCTCCGCCACCAGAATGGTCGTGGCGCGTTCAGCACCGGGCGAAGTATCGGTCACATAGTTCCTTTGGACAAGCACTTACGACGATAGCTTAAGGTAGCCTCTCATCGGCTAGAACGCTGCCCCCTGGCGCAGTTCCTCGCTCACCTCCCGGGCCACGGAGTCCGCCCTGGCGGCCGTGGGATCGCCGGTTTTCCTCAGCGTCTCGGATATTCCGCCGTAAATCACTGAATACAGCTGCAGGATCGACCCGGAGGGTGGGTCCACCCAGCCGAACGGCCGGTCCTTGGCGGCGATCCTCCAGTGGTAGACGTCCCAAAGCAGCTTCCGGGTCCGGGGCACATCCACGAAGCCGAGTCCCTGGGTCAGGACGATCGAGTCACTCGGCGTCACTGGCGTCGGCATCAGTTTGCGGACGAAGCCCTGAGTGATCAGGTAGGGACTCAGTCCGAAGGTCTGGTCGGGATAGCCGCCATCACTCCAACTGAAGAACAGCGGCCGGCGGCCCATGTTGTCGCGGATCAGGAAGATCGAGGCCAGGTCCTGGCGCAGGAGCACATCCTGACCGAACCGGAGCTGGAGGCTGTCGAACACGACGCCGCCCTCTGGAGGAACCCGCATCGCCTCCGGCAGGCTGTCGATCTCCTCCAGAGGCAGGGTCAGGACTGGGGTCGCGGGTCGTGGGGGCACCTTGAAGTCCCGCCAGATGGGGGCCGCTTCGGCCGGATTGAATTCCGGTGTCTCCCTCCGTTTGAGCTGCCGCAGATGCCACTCGGTATTCATCAGCGAGAGATTGGCGAGCGTCACGTCGCGCCGGATGCCCTCGACCTCCTGGGCGTACCATAGAGGAAACGTGTCGTTGTCGCCCGCGGTGATCAGGATGCCGTAGGGCTCCACCGACTGGAGAATGTCGTGCGCGAAGTCGCGGGCCATGGTCTCGCCGCCGCGATTGGCCGACTCCGCATTGGCGGCCAGCGGCACCAGGGCCAGCAGCAACACGGCGCTTGCGGCCGCCCAGCGCGAGTTGGCGGTGCCCCGGTCCCTCAGGAAATCCACCACGCCCCGCATCAGGGCGCCGAGCCCCAGCGCGATGAACACGCCGAAGGCCGAGAACGACCCCATGAAGAAGTAGTCGCGCTGACGGACCTCGCGCGGCAGGGACGGCTGATCGGGATACTGGGAATACCCGTACTTGAAGTTCATGTAGAAGACGAGGCCCAACGTCAGCACGCCGAGCAGGGCCGCGGCCGCGAGGCCTGCACGGCGATCGGTCTTCCACAGGGTCCACAGTCCGCTCAGCCCCAGCACGGCGAAGATCGCCGTCATCACGCCGGACAGCTGTCCCCACCCTCGGGCGAACTGCCAGTTGAAGTACTGCCAGAAATTGGCCAGCTGACCGACGAAGCTGGCCTGCCGATCGGTGAGCGCGGGCTTGCCGTACTGCACCCGGTTGAGGACGTCCTGGAGCGCCTGGCTGAACAGGCCCACCGGCTCCCCTTCGTTGATGGCCGGATACTGGGCGGCTCGAAGGGGGAGCCACAGATAGTTCAGGGAGATTCCTATGACCACCGCGATCAGCCCGAGATAGACCAGCGGATCCTTGGGTGATCGCCAGAGGGCGTACCCGAGCACGGCGAGGCTGAGCAGGATGAGCACCGGACCGGTGGCGCCATCGCCCACGAACATGTCGAGCCACTTGCCGGTGACCGCCAGCAGCAGCGCGTAGAAGGTCACGATCGCCCACGGCTTCACCGCCACCCGCCAATCGGTCCACAGCACGTAGATGCCCAGGGCCGGCAGGGCGAGAAAGCCCATCAGGTGGTTGGTGGCGGTGAGCGCCAGCACATAGGCGATCAGCACCAGCCAGCGGTCGCGATGCGGCCCGGGGGCATCGTCGCCCCACCGCACCACCAGCCACATCACCAGCGCGATCGAGAGCAGCGAGACGGTATACACCTTCTCGTTCACCACGGACTGGTTCCACACGGTCCAGGACGTCGCCCCCACCAGCGAGCCGGCGAAGGCGGCGCCGTAGCGAGGCCAGCGCTGGGGCACGATGCCGCGGAGCCAGCGCTCCGCCACCAGGAACCAGAACGCCGCCGCACCCGCGCTGGTCACCGCCGCAAAGAGGTTGATCCGTACCGCATACGACTCCGCCAGCGGCAGCAGGCCGAAGACGTGGGCCAGCAGGATGAACAGCGGATTGCCGGGCGGATGGGGGATGCCCAGCACCCGTGCGGCGGCGATGTACTCCGACGCATCCCAGAAGGCCGTCGTGGGAGCGAGCGTGAGCGCGTAGATGACGAGCACGAGCGCGAAAGTGCCGAGCGCCCAGAGATAGGGCGGTCGCTCCTGCGAGGTATCGGTCATGGAAAGGGAGGTCAATGACGGAACTGCCGGCGGCCGGTCATCACCATGGCCATGCCGTGGCGGTTGGCGGCTTCGATGACTTCGGCGTCGCGCACCGAGCCACCCGGCTGGATGATCGCGCTGACCCCGGCAGAGGCGGCCAGTTCCACCCCGTCCGCAAAGGGGAAGTACGCATCGGAGGCGAGCACGGTACCCGCCGGATCGTGTCCCAGGGCGCGCGCCTTGTGCACGGCGAGGAAGGTGCTGTCCACCCGGCTGGTCTGCCCCGCGCCGATGCCGACGGCCATCTGGTCGCGGGCCAGCAGGATCGCGTTCGACTTCACCGCCGCGACGGCGGCCCAGGCGAATCGCAGGTCGTTCCATTCCCGCTCCGACGGCTGCCGGTCGGTGGCCACGCTCCATTCGTGATCGGAGCCGTCGAACTCGAACTGCTCCTGCACCAGAAACCCGCCGCGCACCCGCTTGTAGTCCAGGCTACCGGCGCCCCGACTCACCGGCAGCTCCACCACGCGGAGCTGCTTCTTGGTGGCGAACACCGCCATGGCCTCGTCATGGAAGGAGGGGGCTACCACTACCTCGATGAAGAGGTCGCTCATGGCCTGGGCCGTGGCCCGGTCCACTACGGTGTTGAACGCGATCACCGAGCCGAAGGCGGACACCGGGTCGGTGGCCCGCGCCTTCCGAAAGGCTTCGACCGCCGTCGGCGCCACCGCGATGCCGCAGGGCGTGGTGTGCTTGATGATGCAGCAGGCCGGGGTGTTGTTCCAGCTGGCCACCGCCCACATCGCCGAGTCGAGATCGAGCAGGTTGTTGAAGGAGAGCTCCTTCCCCTGCCGCTGGGCCAGATCCCGCATTCCCCGGGGCTCTTCCGTCACGTAGAGCGCGGCACGCTGGGTGGGATTCTCGCCGTAGCGCAGCGTCTGGAGCCGCTCGATCGCAAGGCCAAGCCGCTGGGGGAGCCCCTCCTCCTTGGGCGTGAGATAGCCGGCGATCGCGGCATCGTAGTCCCCGGTGTGGGCGAACACCTTGGCGGCGAACTCCCGCCGGGCCGCGCTGTCCAGCAGGCCCCGCCGCAGCAGATCCAGGACCTTGGGATAGTCGGTGGGATCCACCACCGGCAGCACGAACTCGTGGTTCTTCGCCGCCGATCGCAGCATGGACGGCCCGCCGATGTCGATGTTCTCTACCGCGTCCTCGAACGGCACCCCGGCGCGGGAGATCGTCATCTGAAAGGGGTACAGATTGACCGCCACCAGGTCGATCGGCACGATCCCCCGCTCCTCGATCGCGGCGAGATGCTCGGGTCGGTCGCGCCGGGCGAGGAGGGCGGCGTGAATGGCGGGATGCAGCGTCTTGACCCGGCCATCGAGCAGCTCGGCGAAGCCGGTCACCTCGTCCACCGGAACGACGCTCACGCCGCCGGCGCGGAGGGTGGCGGCGGTGCCGCCGGTGGAGACGATCTCCCAACCGAGCTGCACCAGACCCTGCGCGAAGGCGACGATCCCGCGTTTGTCGCTGACCGAGATCAGCGCGCGGGGCATGACCAAGCTGTCACGGATGGGACTCCACTGACTCGTGAACCGGAACCGGCCGGCCCGCGGCGGCGGCGGCGAGGACCGCGGCCGGCAGCAATCGATGCTCGGCCTCGAGCACCCGTGCCGCCAACCGCTCGACGTCGTCGCCGGGCAGGATCGGGACTCTGACCTGCCCCAGGACGGGACCCCGGTCGTAAACCTCGTCCACCAGGTGAACGGTCGCCCCACTCTCCCGCGCGCCGCTGGCGAGGACGGCTTCGTGTACCCGGCGGCCGTACATGCCCTTTCCCCCAAAGGCCGGAAGCAGTGCGGGATGGATGTTGATGATGCGGCCCCGAAAGCGGGCGACGACCCCGGGGGGCACCAGCTTGAGGTAGCCCGCTAGCACGATGAGGTCCACGCGGTGCCGCTCCAGCGGACCCAGCCATTCCTCGACGCTGGCCGGATCCCGCAAGATCACGGCGGAAATCCCTCGCTCCGCCGCCCGTCCCAGCGCAGCGGCGTCGGCGCGATTGGTCAGCACCAGGACCACCTGCGCCGGCGCATCCGGTCCGAGCGCGCGCAGCAGCGCCTCGAGGTTGCTGCCGCGACCCGAGACGACCACGGCGACATGCATCGGCATGGGGGGAGAAGCTAATCGTAACGGGGGCGGCGGGGCAGCGGCTGAAGGATCAGATCCACCGCGGCGGAGAGATTCCGCGCCAGCAAGAAGCGTCCGGCGGCGACGCCGAACAGCTGGTCCGGATCAGCCTCCCCCAGAAGCACCCCCTGTCCGCTGAACTGCTCGGCGGGCAGCACATCGCGAGGGCGATCGCCGACCCACCAGCTGCGTGCCAGGTGGAGCTGGTAATCCGCGGCCGCCCGACGGTAGAGCAGGGGGCCCGGCTTGCGGCACTCACAGGGGCCGCTGTAGTCAGGGTGGTGGGGGCAGTGGTAATGAGCATCCAGCCTCGCCCCGGCCCGCAGCAGCAGCTCGTCGAGTCTCCGGACGGTCGCAAGGTAGGCCGCTTCGTCGAACAGGCCGCGGGCGATCCCCGACTGGTTGGTGACGACGATCGCTGGAAGTCCGGCCCGATTGAGCCGCGAGATCGCGTGGGCCACGCCGGGCAGGAGCCGGACCGTGGCGGGGGTAGCGATGTAGCCGGTGTCCTCGATGATGGTGCCGTCGCGGTCGAGGAAGACCGCACTCCGGTCGCTCACTCCCGCAGGGCCTCGACCAGCGCCGCGCCCACGGTCGCAAAGCTGTCCTCCGGCAGCGTACGCGGATCGAGCAGGACCCGTCCACCGCCGACCCTGGCCACGACCGGGGGGTCTCCCAGCCTGAGCCGGAGCGCAAGGCCATCGGGGCCGATCGCTCCCGCCTCCAGCGCAACCAGAGTGGTCGGCAGGACCGCGCCGGGAAAGGAGCCGCCCCCCACGGCCGACTCACCCGGTTCCAGGGTGGGCCGAAGCTCCGGTGGACACGAGGCGGCCAACCGGGTGGCACGTTGTGCCAGCTCCTCTGCGCCCAGCGTGAGCATGCGCAGCACCGGTACGGCTCGGACGGCTGCCTCCGGCTGCCGGTAAAGCACGAGCGTGGCCTCGAGGCCGGCGAGGGTCATCTTGTCGGCCCGAACCGCCCGTGCCACCGGATGTTCCCGGCAACTCGCCACTGCGGCTCGGCGCCCGACGATGCATCCCGCTTGCGGGCCGCCCAGCAGCTTGTCGCCGCTGAAGATCACCAGGTCGGCCCCGGCGGCGAGTGCATCGGCCACCCTCGGCTCGCCCCGGAGTCCCCAGGCGGAGAGGTCGGCCAGCAGCCCGCTGCCCACATCTACCAGGTAGGGCACTCCGGCTTCGCGGCAGAGCGCGGCGAGATCGGCCGGATCCGGGGTCGCGACGAATCCCCGCTGCTCGAAGTTGGAGCGATGGACCGTGAGCACCGCGGCGATACCGGCATCGAGCGCCTTGCGGTAGTCGTCTAGATGGGTGCGATTGGTGGTACCGATCTCCCGGAGCCGGGCGCCGCTCCGGACCAGGATGTCGGGGATTCGGAACGAGCCGCCGATCTCGATCAGCTCGCCCCGGGAGATCAGGACATCCCGACCCGCGGCCAGGGCCGCCAGCGCGAGCAGCAGCGCACCCGCGGCATTGTTGACTGCCAGGGCATCCTCGGCTCCGGTCGCGGCGCGCAGCGGCTCGCGGCAGTGATCGCTTCGGCTGCCGCGGGTCCCGGTGTCGAGATCGAGCTCCAGATTGCTGTACCCGGACGCCACCGCCACCATCGCGGTCACGGCCGAGGGCGCCAGCGGCGCACGGCCGAGATTGGTATGCAGCACCACGCCGGTGGCGTTGAGGACCGGGCGAAGACTGGCCCGGGCCCGGTCGGAGAGCCGCTCCCGCACGTCGGCCGCCCAGCTCTCCGGCGGACCGGCCCGCCGGCTGCGGGCGGCCGCGAGAGATTCCCGGACAGCATCCACTACGGCGATACGGGGGACGGTTCGGAGCAGGTCGCGGATCTCCGGCTCGAGCAGCAGCCGGTCCACCGAGGGGAGCTCCCTGCGCCGGTCGTTCACGGCGATCTGGGCGGCGTCGGCTTGGCGCGGCGCCGTTTCAAGGAATCGGCCGCCGCGGAATCGGCCGCCGCGGAATCGGCCGGGGCGGCGAGCGTATCGCGAGCCGCCCGCTCCGGGACCACCAGCGTGCCCACGGCGTCGCCGGCGACGCCGGTGACGTTGCGGACCCCGCGAATCTCCACCACGTAGCGCGCTCCCGGACGCCACGGCGCGGCCGGACGAAGCACCAGCTGGTCGCTGAGCGGCGGCCGGCCGGGGACCGTGTCGGCGGCGGCCTGTCGCGCCCGCGGTCGCGCCCCCGGAAGCGGGGGGCGCCGGGGCGCCGCGGTGTCCGTGACGGCGGAATCGGTCACGGCGGAGTCGGGCTCGGCCGTCGGCTTGCCATGGAGGCTGTCGTCCATTCGGCGTGGCAGCAGCGATGTGATGCGCACCGGCGTCGAGTCGGGCAACAGCGAAACTCTGACTGCGGAGGTCTGAAGCCGCTGGCGCGGGTCGAGCGATTGACTGAAGTCCACCGTAGCCGATGTGCTGTCCGTGGCCGTGACCGCGCGGATCCGGGGTGGCGTCGTGTCATGCACGAATGTCCAGAGCACCAGGATGCTGTCGCGCCCCGGCGCGACTCGAATGCTGTCGAACGCCTCCCGAGGATCGGCCAGGTGGTTGCGGTTTTCGTCCACCACGCCGCTCACCACGTATTGGCCGGCTGGAAGCGGCCCCAGGCTGAATTTGCCGGACGAGTCGGCGAGCCCGCGATAGGGGAGACTGTCGGGCAGATGCAGGGCCACCACCAGCGCTGCCGGCGCTGGACGCGACGTGGTCCAATCCACCACGGTCCCGCGGAATGTCTTCGTCGGTCGGGGTGCGCCGGTCGAGAACGTCAGCAGGGCGCCTTGATCCGAGCGGTTCTGCTGGAGATCGGTCACGCCGGGCAGCAGCTCGACCCGGTAGACCCGGTTCCTTTGCCACCCTTCGTCGGGCCGGACGGTGATGCGGTTCCGCCGCCACCGTACGCTGGGGAATTCGGTGGTGGGAGAGAGGATGACGAGTCGTTCCAGATCGCCGGTGCCGGTACCGGTGCTGGGCGAGCCGCCCTCCGAGATCACTTCGTCGAACAGGAACTCCACCTCGCCGTCGAAGTCGGGTAGGCTGGCGAACGAGTCGGGACTGGTGCCCAGCAGCCGCGGCGGAACGGCGTCGGGCGGGCCGCCCGGCGGCGGCTCCATGCGGGCGCAAGCGCCGAACAGCAACACCAGCGACGCCGCGGACCAGCGTGAGGCCACCGCGGCCCCCGGGCTCACGACTCAGCCGCTCCGCATCCGAGCAGCTCCAGCTTCCGGCCCAGCACGTCCCGCTGCTCCCGCCAGGTGGCCGCCTTGTCCCGCTCCCGTTGCACCACCTCGGCCGGCGCGCGGGAGACGAACTGCTGGTTGCCGAGCTTTTTCTCCTGCGCCTCGACCAGCCGAGTGAGTCGCTCGAGCTCCGCGGTGAGCCGGCCGCACTCGCGATCGACGTCGATGGCGTCGCCCAGCGGCACGAACACCGCGGTGCCGTCGGACAGGACGGCATGGCCCCCCACCCGCTCGCGAGGCTCGCCGAAGGCGAGCTCGGAGACCTTGGCCAGTCGGGTCACCGTCGCCTGCTCCCGGCGGATGGCGCCATCGCCGGGGTCCGACCGGGTGACCACGGCGCGCACCGATTGGCCGGGCTGCACGCCGTACTCCGCCCGGATGGCCCGGATCGCGCCGATCACTTCCTGCACCAGCCCGAAATCGCGGAGCGCCTCGGGATCTTCCGCCCGTCGGTCAGAGAGCGGCCACGGCGCCACCGAGATGGACGCGTCGTGAGGCCGGGCGGGGAAGCGGCGCCAGAGTGCTTCCGTGATGAAGGGCATCACCGGGTGCAACAGCCGAAGTGCTACATCGAAGGTCTGGAGCGCCACCGCGTGCGCGACGTCGCCGCCGGGGACGTCCCCGTAGAGCCGCGGCTTGATCTGCTCGATATACCAGTCGGCCAGGTCGCTCCAGATGAAGCGGTACACCGCTCCCGCCGCCTCGTTGAGACGGAACCGCTCGTAGGCGTCGGTGGCCTCGCGCACGGTCGCCTCGCAGCGGGCGATGATCCACCGATCGGCCAGGGTGAGCTCGTCTCTCCGGACCACCGCCGGCGAGCGTCCGGCGAGCGGCCGGGGGGGCTCGGTGGCGTGGGAGAGGATGAATCGTCCCGCGTTCCACAGCTTGTTGGCGAAGTTGCGGGCCGGCGCGAACGAGGACTCCAGGTCATTGGGGTCCAGAATGAGATCGGTCCCCACCGACATGCCGGACACCAGCGCATAGCGCAGGGCGTCGGCCCCGTAGCGCTCCACCACCTCCAGCGGGTCGACCCCGTTCCCCAACGATTTGGACATCTTGCGGTGCAGCGTGTCCCGCACCACGCCGTGGAGATAGATCCGGACGTAGGGTGGCTGGCCCATGAACTCCAGGCCGGACATGATCATCCTGGAGACCCAGAAGAAGATGATGTCGGGCGAGGAGACCAGGGTGTGGCCCGGATAGTAGGTGGCGAGATCGTCGGTCTGCTCGGGCCACCCCAGGCTGGTGAAGGGAACCAGCCAGGAGGAGAACCACGTGTCGAGCACATCCTCGTCCTGGCGCACCATCCCGCCGCAGCCGGGGCAGGCCGTGAGATCGGTGCGGCTCACACTGACCTGGCCGCATCCGTCCGCCTCGCAGTACCACACCGGAATGCGGTGACCCCACCACAGCTGGCGCGAGATACACCAGTCGCGGATGCCGGTCAGCCAACGCTCATAGTCGTCACCCCGCCGCTCGGGGATGAAGCGGATGGTCCCGTCGCGGTAGCGCGCCAGCGCCGCCCGTGCCAGCGGCTCCATCCGCACGAACCATTGCTCGGAGAGCCGGGGCTCGACCACGGTGTCGCAGCGATAGCAGTGACCCACCGCGTGCCGGTGCGGCTCGACCTTCACCACCAGCCCCTGGGACTCCAGCTCCGCCACCACCCGCCGGCGGGCCTCGAAGCGGTCCAGTCCCTGGAAGCGCTCCGGCACCGCGAGGCTCATCCTGGCCTCCGGTGTCATCACGTCGACGGCGGGGAGGTCGTGTCGCCTCCCGATCTCGAAGTCGGTCGGATCGTGCGCCGGGGTCACCTTGACGGCTCCGGAACCGAACCCGGGATCCACCGCCTCGTCGGCCACCAGCGGAATCAGGCGGTCGACCAGCGGCAGCCGGAGGCTCCGGCCTACCAGGTCGCGGTACCGCTCATCCTCCGGGTGCACCGCGACCGCGGTATCCCCCAGCATCGTCTCGGGCCGCGTGGTGGCGATGACGACCTCACCTTCGCCAGTGGCCAGCGGATAGCGGAGGTGCCAGAGCTGCCCGTCCACCTCCTCTTTCTCCGCTTCTTCGTTGGAGAGCGCGGTGAGGCAGCGGGGGCACCAGTTGATGATGTAGTTCCCGCGGTAGATCAGGCCCTTCTCGTACAGCCGAACGAATACCTCGCGCACCGCGCGGGACAGGTCCTCGTCCAGGGTGAAGTAGGTGCGCGACCAGTCGGCGGAGCAGCCGATCGCCTGGAGCTGCTCCAGGATTCGCGCGCCGGTTTCCCGCACGTAGGCCCACACCCGTTCGACGAACGCTTCACGGCCCAGGTCGAAGCGGGTCAGCCCCTCCCTGGCCAGCAGCCGTTCGACCACGTTCTGGGTGGCGATGCCGGCGTGATCGGTGCCCGGCACCCAGAGCGCGCGGCGGCCCCGCATGCGCTCGAACCGGATGAGGACGTCCTGCACCGTGTTGTTGAGACCGTGACCAGCGTGGAGCTCCGCCGTGACGTTGGGCGGCGGCATCTGGATCACGTACGGCTCACCCCGGAGGCCGCCGCGCTGCACGGTCTCGGGACGAAACAGCCCTCGCTCCCGCCACCAGGCGTAGAGCGGGGCTTCGATCTGGGATGGGTCGTATTGGGGAGCGAGCGGCGCGGTCATGCGCTCTGGTCGGCCGCCCGCGGTTGGTCCGGCGAGGGACGGTCGTCCTCCCCTCGCACCAGGATGCTGTTGATCACGCTCTCGATGCCGGGCACCGCGAGCGCGGTGCGGCCGGCGGCGGTCCGAACGCTTCGGCTGGGCACCCAGCCGCGCAGCTCCACCGCGCCGCGGCTCACCGCGCGAGCCTCGATCGAGAGTCCCGCGAAGCGGGGATCGGCCTGGAGCGCCACCTGCACGGCGCGGGCCGACGCGGACGCGGTGAGCCGCGTCGGTCCGCTCTCGCGGAACCGCTCGGCGGCTCGCCGGACCCGGGCGGGATTCACCTCACCCACCCACTCGCTGAGGACGATCGCGGCGAGGAGTCCGCTGCCCAGACCGAGCGCGGTCCACCACACCACTTCTCCTCCGCTCAACTCGTCGTCGTGGCGCACGCGAACTCCTCTTACGGAAGAATTCTCGATGCGATTAAGTTAACCGCTTCGCGGTTCACGCGCAGGCATTACTCGGACCCCAAGGCGCTTCGATGGACGAACGACCCGCACTGCCCCGCGGCCCCGATCGGGGCCGCTGGCTCATGGTCGCCGCGCTGATCCTGCTGGGCATCGCACTGTACTTCTGGTTCGCTCCCTCCAGCAGGCCGGCGGCGCCTCCCACCACGGAGCTGGAGTGAACGACCGGGTGCGGGTGACCCTGCCCGACGGCAGCGTCCGCGAAGTGCCCCGAGGGAGCACCGCAAGGGCCGTCGCGGAGGGCATCGGTCCCGGCCTGGCCAGGGCAGCGCTGGCCGCGCGAGTGGACGGCGGAGTGTGGGACCTCGACCGGCCCATCGACCGCGACGTTTCCCTCGCCATTCTCACCGAGCGCGATCCCGAATCGCTCGAGGTCCTGCGCCATTCGGCGGCACACGTCCTCGCCACGGCCGTGCGCGAGATCTTTCCCGGCGCCGGGATCGGCTTCGGGCCCCCGATCGAGGACGGCTTTTACTACGACTTC
>DATBJC010000141.1:0-21184 GCA_036556625.1 Gemmatimonadales bacterium | reverse complement strand
CCCGGTCCTCACCAGGTCCCAGGTTCCGCCTCGGGAATCGGGAGCCAGCAGGATCAGTCCGGCCGCATCAGCGAGGCGCTGGACTCGGCGGAGACCGCGGCGGCCACTGCCGCCGGCCCCGTGCAGGCTGAGGACCAGGGGAGCGGGTACGTCGTGCCGATAGGAGGGAGGGACGTAGACGATCCCGTCCCGATCCGAGCCACTCAGTTGGAGCGGGAGTAGCCCGATGAGTGGTGGGCCGGGGCTCGGAGTGTGAGGCCGGCTGATCAGCCGGCCACCTGTGTGGAGCCGCCTCCGCTGCGCCGGATCGGCCGGCGCCGAGCCCTCCGCGCCGGGTCGGGTGCCGCACGCGCCGGCAACGCCCGCGATCAGGGCCGTGCCGGCGAGGCGGAGCAGCTCGCGGCGATGCAGGAGTGGTAACATCTCCGATACCGTACGGTCGGAACGGCGGCGGGGATGCACTACCGGTTCAGAACCTGAACTCCCCCGCCTGTGCCGTCTCTCCGGCCTTCACCTCGACCGTCCTGCTGGGTCCGACCAGTTCCCGGTCGAGGTCTTCGGGCACTACCGTGTACCGTCCCGGTCTCAGGAAGGAGGCCCTGAACGCGCCGTCAGCATCAGACCGGGACGTGGCCACCAACGGGCCGAGAACCGAGGTGCTATCGAAGGCGTAGTGGACGCTCACCGCCGCCAGGGGAATCGGCGCTTCCCCGTCGACATTGACCAGGGTGCCGGCGATGGCACCCGACCCCGCACGGGTGATGGCGCGCAGGAACGGGATGAAGAGGAATCCATCGGTCGAGGGGTCCGGGAGAAAGCTGCGACCGACATCGAAGTCGATCACGATGTCCTCCCCGTTCTCGTCGATGGCCATAGGCTCCTCGACCAGCCCGAACAGGGTCGGCGCATCGCCCTTGGCCTGCCAGTCGATCGGCGGGTGATCGCCATCCGTATCGGTCATGCTGGAGCGGGCCGGATCGAAGATCACACGAACGGCACGGTACTGACCCGGCGGCACGTCGGCCTCGCCGAGCAGAGCGGTGACGCCGTTCTGGAGGTCGAGGAGGTTGAAGATCCGGTCGGGTGTGGCCACGGTGATCCATCCCGGGGGCCCCTGCGAGGTGTCTGCCTGGGGCGAGAGCCCGATCTCCGTGATGTGGATGTCTACTCGGGCGATGCGATCGAAGGGGAAGGGGGCGTCGGTGAGGAGCACGGCGGTCCTCCCGTCACCTCCCGCCGGTCCGGTCTCGGAGCTGGTGCAGGCCGCCAGGCCTATGGCGGCGCCCGCCGCCAGTGCAAGGTGCAAGCTGTGCATCGTCGCCTCTTCGGAAGTCGGTCGTCCGTGCTACCCTCGAGCCAGCAGACCTGTCGATGAGATCAGGTGTGACCGCGCGCCAGGTCCGGCATCTTCCGATGTCACAACCGGATTCCGGTGGTAGTCTAGTAAGAATGAGCGACAGCGACGCCGCGCTGGTCGCCCGAACGCTCGGCGGTGACCTCGCCGCCTACGCGGCCCTGATGACCCGCTACCGCGAGAAGTTCGGACGCTACGCGTTCCACATGCTGGGAAACCGGGAGGATGCTCAGGAAGCGCTGCAGGACAGCTTCGTCCGGGCGTACCGGGCGCTGGGGGCATGCCGGCAGCCGGAGCGGTTCGGAGCCTGGCTCTTCCGGATCCTGGTCAACCGCTGCCGCACGGTGAGGCGGCGGCTCCAGCGCGACCGGCGATTCGACGCCGAGCTGCGGGACGACGTTCCCTCCGAGACCGAGCGACCCGACTCCTTCGAATGGCGGGACGAGATCGGCCAGGCGCTGGAGCGGCTCCGCCCCCACTACCGCGAGGCATTTCTGCTGCGTTACGTAGAAGGATTGGACTACTCCGAGATGTCTGAGATGACCGGGGCGAAGGAGCCGGCGCTCAGAATGCGAGTCAAGCGCGCGAGCGATCAACTCCGCGAGTTGCTGCGAGACGTCAATGTCCGGTGACCGCGACGATCGAATCCACGACCAGCTGCTCCAGCGAGCCGTCGAGGAGCTGCGCCGGCCGGTGCAGCTCGATCCGGTGGTGGAGGCCCGAGCGCTCGATCAGATCCGGATCGAGGCCGCGGGATGGCCCGCGGCACCGGGCGGTTTCCGGTGGGGCGCGTGGATCGCGGGGGCCGCCATCGCCGCCGGTCTTCTGCTGGCCGTCGTGTTCCGGGAGGAGGACCCCTACCCACTGGCGACCAGGACCGCCCGGGCGGCCGCCGCGGCGGGCGAAGCCAGGCCGGTCTACCTGCGGCTGGACGCGCCCGCCTCGTCGCGAGTGGCGGTGGTGGGTGATTTCAACGACTGGGACCCATCCGCCACACCGCTCAGGCTGATCGGCAAGGGGGGCGTCTGGGCCGTCGAGCTGCGGCTCAAGCCGGGGCGCTACCACTACACCTTCCTGATCGACGGACGTCGCTGGCAGGGAGATCCCAGTGAGCCGCCGGCCGCCGGGAGCGACTTCGGGGCGCCGTTGTCCGTTCTCACCGTGATCTGACATGCACCTCCGCCGAATCGTCGGGTTGGCGCTGCTGCTCCTGCTTCCGGCCGCGACTCAGGCTCAGGACGCCCGGCTCGCAGGACGACTCGACAGCGCGACCGCGGCGAGCGTTCAGCAGGTCGTGGATTCGGCCCGTCGAGCCGGCCTTCCCACCGAGCCGCTGGTGCAGAAGGCACTGGAGGGAGGAACCCTGGGAGCAAGCGGGGAGCGGATCGTCGCCGCGGTAGCAGCCTTGCGCGGGCAGCTGGACCGCGCGCGGGACGCGCTCGGCGGGAGCGCCAGCGAGGCGGAGCTCACCGCGGCTGCGGGCGCGTTCAGGGCAGGCCTTCCTCCCACCGCGCTCCGCCGGCTCCAGTCCCTCAGGTCGGGGCGGTCCCTCGCGGTTCCGATCGCGGTCCTGACCGACCTGGTAGCCGAGGGCGTCCCGGCGGATCAGGCGACCCGATCGGTGCTCGATCTCGCGCGGGAGGGCCGTCCGGATGATGAGTTCGTCGCGCTCCGTCGCCAGGTACAGATCCAGCGTCGGGGAGCAACCAGCAATCGGCCGGCGCTCCAACCGGCCGCCGACCCGCCGGTGAACCGGTGATGCGCTGTCACGGCCTCCTGCTCGGGATCGCTCTGTCCGCAGCCGCGAGTCCGGTAGCGGGGCAGCTCGCCGGCACGCTCGACATGGGGGCCGGCACCTACCGCCCTGAGCGGGCGATCGCCGGCGGCATCGCCTCCATCGTGCCGGCGCTGCGCTATCAGCGCGGCCCGTTGGAGCTGAGCGCCATCGGCGTGTACACCGATGCCCCGGCGGGACGATGGAACTTCCTGGGCGGCACGGCCGCGCTGGTCCGCACACCCACCTTCGGCATTTTCCAGCTGGAGGCGATCGGACAGGCGGAGTGGACCGCGCACTATCGGGTCCGGGGCACGACGCTGTTCAGTGGCGGTGTGCGGGCGTATCTCGGTCCGGGGTCGGCGCGCGCCTGGGTGGGCCGGTATCAGGGGCAGGCCTCCTCGCTCGGCACCCGCCGGCCGTTGCGGCGGAATGAGTTCGGCGGCTCGGCCCGGATGGGCGCGGTGCAGCTGGAGTTCACGGTGGCCAACACGACGGTAGACCGAGCGCTGCTGTTCGGACCTGATGGTCGAACCGATACCCTGAGCTCGGGCCCGGAACCCCAGACCCCAACCCTGGGTGCCGCCAAGCCGGTCGAGCGAGTGGCGCTGACGGACGCGGTGCTCTCGGGACGCTGGCGCATCCATTCGGTTGACTTCGACGTCACGCTGGGACGGCGCTTCAGCCGCACCACGCCCGAGACTACGATCTGGGGGCTGAGCGCCTCACGAGGCATCGCTCCCTCGCTCGCCGTGGTTGCCGCGGCCGGACGCTCGGGCTCCGATCCGGTGACGTCGGTGCCCGGGGCCCGCTACTTCGCGCTCGGCCTCCGGCTCCAGGTCGGCTCGCAGGCCCTGGCGTCGCTGCCTGCCGCGACCGCCGCGAGCGCCAGGGCCCCCTTCCGCATCGGTCCCGCAGTCGGCGGCGACCGGGAGCTCGTGATCCAGGCGGCCAATGTGCGTGCCGTCGAGCTGGCCGCTGATTTTACCGACTGGAAGCCGGTTTCACTCCGCCGCTGGGGCGACCACGGCTGGCGCGCCGTGCTCCCCATCTCCCCCGGCCTGCACCGGCTCGCCGTGCGGCTCGACGGTGGGGAGTGGCAGGCCCCGCCCGGCACCCGGCCGATCACCAGTGAATTCGGCGGCCAGGTCGCAGAAATCGTCGTCGAGTAACCCTCCGCAGTCCCGCCGTCGATTCGAGCGATTCCTTCGGGCCCATCGTGTCAGGTATGCTTCGGCGACCTCGGATACTCTTCCACCCAGTCCCAGGAGGCGACCGATGGCATCGCGGAAGCGGTATCGGCTGGATCGTGTGGCGGTGGAACTGCGCGAGATGCGGCGGGCCGAGTGGACCTTCGCCAAGGGGGGCCGGCAATCCCCGGTGACGGGGTACGCGTATCTCTACGACGTCACGGACGGCAATCTCGCCGGCCGGAACAAGTGGGAATTCCTGGTCCGGGTGCCCGAGAACCCCGAGGACCGGGTCGAGGTCCGGCCTAAGACCACACCTCCGATCCACACCGAGCGGGCACTGACGTACCGCTCGATTCAGTTCCAGCGGGCCGCCAAGGGCGACGCGCGCGGCAAGCTGTACTGCAAGGTATCGCTCGCCGTGCCACCGAGCGGCCGCCCCAGGGACGATCCTCGCGGTAACCGCACCAAGGACGTAGTCCGGGGCGATGAGCGCCGTGAGCTCCTGCGGAGAGCCAAGTGGTTCGACGGACTTCGGAGCCGTATGCGGACCAAGTCCCGGGTCCGCGGCACCCGAGGTACCGATGAGAATGCCCTGGTGATCCTGGTCGACCCGGATGACCACGCCCTGATGATCCGCCTCTTCTTCGCCATGAAGGTCTGGGTACTGAAGGAGGGCATCGAGCTCGAGTGAACGAGGAACAGCGCTACCGGCTGCGCACGCCGGCGTCGGCCCGCTCCTTCGAGGAGGCCCGGCGGTACCTGCCAGGCGGCGATTCCCGCAGCACGCTCTTCTATCCGCCGTATCCCGCCATGCTCGACCGCGGCGAAGGATGCCAGGTCGTGGACCTGGACGGGAATCGGCTCCTGGACTTCACCGGGAATCACTCCGCGCTGATTCACGGCTATCGTCAGCCGTCGGTGAACGATGCCATCCTGCGCCAGATGGAGCGGGGTACCTGCTTCCCCGGCTCGACGGACTCCCAGATCCGGCTCGCGCGGCACCTGGTCCAGCGCATTCCCTCGCTGGAGCGGGTACGATTTACCAACTCCGGCACCGAGGCGGTGATGATGGCCGTCCGC
The DNA here is from genome assembly GCA_036556625.1 of Gemmatimonadales bacterium. Lineage (GTDB taxonomy): Bacteria > Gemmatimonadota > Gemmatimonadetes > Gemmatimonadales > GWC2-71-9 > CAVVWJ01. The sequence goes on along the minus strand of DATBJC010000141.1, from coordinate 15,783 downwards.
GCCGCGCGGAGATACACCGGCCGCCGGGGGATAGCCAAGCTGGAAGGAGGGTTTCACGGCACGTCCGGGGAGGCGATGGGCACCGACCTCCTGGTGCTCCCGGCGGACGATGGGCCGTCCGCGATCGGGCTGCTCCAACAGCGGGCGCCGGACGTCGCGGCGCTGCTGGTGGAGCCGGTCCAGGGTTCGGCCGGGATGATCCCGTTGGATGCTGGCTTCCTCCGCGCCTTGAGCGAGGCGGCGCGGCGGCTCGGCATCATCCTGGTGTTCGACGAGGTGGTCAGCCTGCGGGTGGCCTATGGCGGGGCCCAGCAGCACTACGGGATCGTGCCGGACATGACCTGCCTCGGCAAGCTCATCGGCGGCGGCCTTCCGCTCGGCGCGTTCGGCGGGCGGGAGGACATCATGGCCCTGTTCGATCCTTCGCGCGGGGCGCCAACCATTCCTCACCCGGGCAGCTACAACGCCAACCCGGTGAGCCTGGCGGCGGGCTTGGCCACGCTGGAACTGCTGACCAGGGAGCTGATCAGCGACCTCAACCATAGAGGCGAACGGCTGCGCGAGGAGATCGGGCGCGCGTTCGGTGAATCGGGAGTGCCGGCGACCGTTACGGGACTCGGATCACTGTTTGGAATCCATCTCACGCCCGGCCCGGTGCGGACGGTCCGTGACGCCGCAAGAGCGGATACCCGGCTTCGGCACGAGATCTTTCTTGGTCTCTACAATGAAGGCGTGCTGATCGATCCTCGCGGCGTCGGGACCCTCTCTACGGCCATCGGCATTGGGGAGATCGAGCAGTTCATTGCGGCATTGCGGAGAGTGCTGGCCCGGGTGGTGGCGCCGGCTACACTGTCATCCTGAGCGAAGCGTAGGAGCTGTGCCGGCTCATGGCTCCTACGCTTCGCTCAGGATGACAATGTGCTACGTCGGATCGATCGCCCTCAGCACGATCCTTCCCCCATACCGCACATGGGGGCAGCTTTGCGCAAGCGCCAGGGCCGTGCGCCGGTCCGCCGCCCGAATGAGGAAGAATCCGGCAAGCCGGGACTCCCCCGGACGCGGGGACACCGAGGCCATCGTGCCATCGGGCTCGATGGCGACCTCGTCTCCATCATTCAGCTTCTCGCCGCCTTCGACAGTTCCATCGCCCCGCTCCGCCCTGGCCCAGGCCGCATACTCCCGAACTCGCTGATCCATCCCGCCAGGAGCCGGCTGTCGATACTCGGGACCCTCGTAGAGGAAGAGTGCGAACCGGGGGCGCGTGTCCTCGGGCATCGCCTGGTTGCCGAAGCGAGCCAGTGAGAGCCCTCCGGCGATGAGCAGCACCGAAGCGGCGAGCGCGAGGGAGGCATCGAGGCGGCGGCGAGGCCGGCGCAGGAGGCCCCGTGCGGCGAGCGCCGAGACGGTGGCCTGTTCCAGGCCTGGCGGCGGAGTCGCCGTCCGCGGCAGGCGGCCGAGCGCGTCGCGCTCTTGGGGAGTGAGTTCGTCGTCCGATCGCATCATCCATTGCCTCGTCGTTCCGTTCGCCCAGCCGGTGGTTCGAGCGCCGCGCGAAGACGGCGCCGCGCGTGCGACAGTTGGCTCTTGGAGGTCCCGGCATCGATGCCGAGCAGACCGGCGATCTCCTCGTGGGTGTATCCCTCCACATCGTGCAGCACGAACACCTGGCGATAGCCATGGGGGAGCCGCTCGATGGCGCGCTCGAGATCGATCCGCTCTTCCGCGTTGGAGGGAGCGCCCGGCGACACCGACAGCCCGGACCATTGCTCGTCCAGTGTCGTCTCACCCCAAGCCCGGCCCTCGCGCCAGAGCTCTCGCGCGCAGTTGATGGCGATGCCGCCCAGCCAGGTTGAGAGCGCCGACCGCCAGCCGAAACTCGCCATTGCTTCGACCGCACGGATCCAGCAGCGCTGAACCAGCTCCTCGGCCCACGGCTCGTCGCCGCCGCCCAGTCGCAGAGCCAGGCGCCAGAGCGCCGGCGTGTGGCGGCGATAGAGCGCCCGGAACGCGGTCTCGTCGCCCGACCGCGTCACCATCGCGGCCAGCTCCCGGTCGTCACCGGCGCCGTCGATCAGCGGCACGGCGTCATTGGTCTCGCTGCGCGGTATCAGCGCCAGCGAACGTCTCGAGTACGATCATGATGTTGGAGGTCGCCTTGCCGTCGTCCACCACCAGGGCCGCCTCGCTCGATGGGGGTCCGCCGAGTCCGAGATCGGCCGAGGCGAGGTGCGGGTAGTAAATCATGAGGTGCGGCTTCCACTTGCCGACCCTGCGTCCTTCGTCGCTGTAGAGCACCTGCGCCGGAGACATCATGTAGCTCATCGCCGGGCGCCGGGGAAGCCGGTAGGTGCCGTCCAGCAGCCCGGCGGCGATCTGGCGGTCGATCTCTTCCGCCGACTTGCCCTCCCGCAGCAGCTCGGTCCGCCTGAGCTCCATCGGCAGGATCGTGGCGGATCCCTCCGCGTCGAAGCAATGAGGCTCCAGGCTCCGGGGATGGCTGCGATTCACCACGCAGGTGACACCGTTGGTGCCCTTCACCGCCGTCTCGAAGCCGCGCTCGGTGAGTACCATGACCGTGGCATCGCGGGACACGGCGCCGGGCGCCGCGGTGCGCGCCAGAGCGATCTCCCGCTCGCGGGGCAGGAGCTCACGCGGCCCGGCCCGGCCGGCTCCCGCGCTTTGCGCGGCGGCCTGGCCACCCACCACGATCAGCCAGAGGATCAGTTGCCAGGTGCGCGTGCGCATATCGCCTCCGGGTCGGGTGCATTGGGGGCCAATCGACTCGCCCGTGAGTGGCGGAAGCGCCCCCATTGGTTGCATACTTGGCCCCCTGCCCGAAATCCAACCGCCCGGAGCGCCTGTGACCGACCCCACGACCGGGAGCGGCCCGCCCCCTCGACCGGCCTTCGCCACCAGCCTGGTGCTGGTGCAGGCGGCGATCAAGCTGGTCGTGCATGCGACGGTCAATCTCCGTACGCCATACGGGGTCCACCGCGACGAGCTCCTCTATCTCGCGATGGGGCGGCACCTCAAGCTGTGGGGAATGGATTTCCCGCCCGGCATCGCCATCGTCGCCGAGGTCTCGCGCACCTTTCTGGGCGACTCCCTCGTGGCGATCCGAGCCTTCCCGGCGCTCTTCGGCGCCGGGGTGCTGGTCCTGGCGGCGCTCGTCGCCCGTGAGCTCGGCGGCGGCCGCATCGCCCAGGGACTGGCCGCATTCTGTGTGCTGACCAGCCCGCTCTTCCTCAGGTCGGCCAATCTGCTGCAACCGGTGGTCATGGATCAGCTGATCTGGACTGCCGCCTTGTATGTCCTGGCCCGTCTCTGCCGGGGATACGGGCCCGGCGGATGGCCGCTGCTGGGCCTGATCCTGGGGCTGGGCCTGCTCACCAAGTTCAGCGTGGCATTCGTCGGCCTGGCGATCACGGCCGGGGTGCTGCTGGCACCGCTTCGGGGCGCGCTCCTCACCCCGTGGCCCTGGGTCGGCCTCGCCTTCGCGCTCATCATCGGCCTGCCCAGCCTGGTGGGCCAGATCCAATTGAACTTTCCGGTGCTGGCCCAGCTGGGCGACCTTCGATCCAGCCAGCTGGGACGAATCGGACCCGCCGACTTCCTGCTGGGCCAGCTGCTCTGGGGCCCCGCGACGCTGCTGGCGGTGGTAGGACTCTACGGACTGCTGGCGGCCTCCGCGTTGCGGCATTTCCGGGCATTGGGCTGGAGTTGCCTGGCCGCGCTCCTCATCCTCATCCTGCTCCAGGGCAAGTCCTACTACGCCGGTCCGATCCATCCCACGCTCTTCGCGGCCGGTTCGGTGCTTTTCGAGCGCGCTGCGCGGGGGCTCATGGGGGAGATCCTCCAGGTCGCGACCGTGGCCGTCCTCTTTGCCTTCGCTGTCGTCACCCTCCCACTCGGGCTTCCGATCCTGCCACCGGCGGCGATGGCGCGATACGCCCGTGCCCTCGGCGTCGAGGCCGCCGTGCGCACCAACACCGGAGAGGTCGGCACGCTGCCCCAGGACTACGCGGACATGCTGGGATGGGAAGAGCAGGTGGCCGCGGTGGCACGGGTCTACCACGGGCTTCCCGCGGGCGCCCGGGAACGGACGGTGGTGGTGGCCGGGAATTACGGTGAAGCCGGCGCGCTGGACTACTACGGTCGGCGGTACGGCGTTCCCCGGGTCGTGAGCCCCGCGGGCAGCTACTGGTTCTTCGGGCCGGGCGAGCTGCCGGGAGACGTCGTCATCACCATCGGGGTGGCGGCAGACGACCTCCGCCGGTATTTCGACTCGGTCGCCACCGCCGGCACCGTGACCCACCCCTGGGCGGTCGAGGAAGAGCGACACCTCACGATCAATGTCGCCACCGGGCGCCGTACCACACTGCAACAGCTGTGGCCCTCGCTGGCCGGACAGAACTAGGACTTGACGGTTCACCTTTCACGCTTTTGGGGAAAGGCCTAGCTTAGGGAACAGCCCGGAGGTTCCATGCAGCTTGGTGACCGGCCGATGAGCGAGTGGGTCGCGCGGTACGCGCAGAGCCACCAACATCCGATCAACCGGCTCTGCCATACCTTCGGCATCCCCATGATCGCGACGTCGGTTCCGCTGTTCCTGGCGGCGCTCTTCATCGAAGGGCTGTGGCCGCTGCCGCTGGTCTTGTTCGGGGTGGGTTGGATCCTGCAGTTCGTCGGGCATTACTACGAGGGCAAGCCGCCCGAGTTCTTCCATGATTGGCGCTTTCTGCTGGTGGGCCTGCGCTGGTGGCTCGCCAAGGTTCGGGGCCGCGCCTAGCCGCTGCCTCCTTCCGCTTCTTCTTATCCCCCTCGCCTGCGGTCCACCCGCCAGCACGCCCCCCGAGCGGGTCGCTCCCTGGCTCCGGCTGGACCCGCAGCGCTGCCTGCTGGCCCGCGATCTCCGGGAGCACATGGAGGGCATGGCCCGCCGCTGTGCGGAGACCTTCGTGCGGCAGAACGGGTACACGGATCTCCCCGCCACGAAGGACTCCACCAGGTGGGTGCTGGAAGTCGGAGAGCGGGGCTCCTGGTCCCAGGTCCTCGCCTCCCGGGGCGGCAGCCTCGAGCGCGAGGCGGCCACCGTCCAGTGCAGCATGCGCCAATGCGTGGTGCTTTTCCGTCTCCGCCGCACGACACTGCTCTGCGCCTACCGGGCCGTCACGATGACCCAGGTGTTCACCAAGCTCGGAGTCGAGCCGGGAGGCATCGAGGACGTGCGCTGCGACGAGCGGCAGGCTTAGGGACGAGCGCCGGTCCAGCACAGAGGCCACGGAGAGTTGTTCTCCGTGGCCTCGGTGTCTCCGTTCTCATCAGTTGCTACCGCGCCTGCTGAGGAGAGATCAGTTAGGCGACCTCACCCCATCCACTCCGTAGTTGCGGTTCTGTCCGATGGTCGGGCCGTTCACATCCACTCCGATGTTGTTGTCCACCGACGATATGTACTGCCGGATCGAGCCGGGGAACGGCTCGGTGCGCCCGTTCCGGCCGTAGGCGTCGGTGTACCAGACATCGGGTCCGTCCGCATTGGAGATGTTGTTGGCGTTGATGTCCACGAAGTGATCGGCCCCGTTGAACTCGGAGCGGGGGTCATCGAACGTCAGACCGGTGATCTGGCCCTCGTTGGTGGACCGATCGCAGGCCCCGCCGCGGGCCCGTTCGCCGGTGGGCGTCACCTCGTAGCAGACATCAATCGGACGGCCGACCACGGGGGCCAGGGCCGGATCGTGAAATCGGCTGGGCAGCCGGACCTGAAAATAAGGGTTGAAGTGCGCCAGGCCGCGCCCGTCCGCCCGGCGAATGCTGTTGGAGGTCTCCCAAGTCTCGTGCAGCGCGCCGAAGTCCGAGTTCTGCCCATCGGACACCAGCAGGTGCTGCTCGACGCAGGCGCGGTCGGGAATCGCGCGAAACCCGCCGCCCTCGGGCGAATTCGCCGGCGTCGGCGCGCCCGCCTGAACGTGCACGCCGCGATCGCAGGAGCGGACGAACTCGCCCGGCGTGCCGATGGCGGTCAACATGGTGATGCCCATGCGCGTGCCGTTATCGCAGCGGATGTGGTAGATCAGCTCGTGGACGTTGTTGGTGAAGGCGTCCTTGGAGTGGGTGCCTTGGTGGAACTTGGTGAACACGTCGCACTGCACCGTGAAGATGGCGGAGCCGGCGCCCTGGAACTGGAGGTCGATGTCGTTCTCCCATTCCACCTTGTGGCCGAAGTGGTCCTCGTCCCGCGGGTTCGCGGGATCGGAGATGGCGAGCATCTCGTTGGCCACGCCGAAGGGCAAGCCGTCGGTTTCGCCGTACAGATCCGACCCCGAAGGATCGCGCCCGTGCTCGTGGCCGAAGCTGCATCCGCCCGGGCCGGTGGGGGGGTGCCAGGTGGGATAGACCTTCCCGTCCGGTCCCATCACGGCGAAGGCGTCGTGCTGCTCTTTGGTACAGCTGTCGAAGGGACCCGGGGTCCAGATCCCGAAGGCGCGGGCCGCAGGGCCACTGCCAGGATCCACGAACCGGTCGGACGAACAGGCGGCCGAGGCAGCGAGCGCGACCACAACGGCGGCGCGACGCCGCAATGCAGGCGCTGGCATGATGGGCCTCCGAATGAAGGGGAATGCCCTGCCCAGCAGCGACGGGTGTGCCAGTGACGCTGACGTAAGGAGGGCGCTCACTTAGCGCGGCAGGCCGCCCCGGGTGCGTGAGAAGTGCACGACCGCGGGGCAACTTGCCGGACGAACGATCTTGCGCTCGGTGCCGGCCCTGGCATCAGCGCCAGGTCAGGCCTGCTCCGATCTGCATGAGCGAAAAACTGGCATCGGTCACGATGCTGTTTCCGCTGGTCAGGTTCCCGCTGGTCGAGACGATCATGTTGGCGAAGGGGGTGAACCAGAGCTTGGAGCCGGCGCGGAAATCGTAGCCGGCGCCGAGCTGGAGCGCCCCGGTGCTGGCACCCAGCGGATCGTCGTCCTCGTCCGCGGTGTCCTGGGCGTTATACGTGATCATGCCCACGCCGCCCTTGAGGTACCACTTGCCTCCGGTCACCGGGTGCCAGTAGAGCGAGGCGCCGTACAACATCAGCCGCTGGCGAATGTTGTCGGTGTTATCCTGCCACCCCGCGATCTCGGCGCCGGCGCGCAGGCTGGGGCTGAAGGTGAAACCGCCACCGATGTGACCCGAGAGCCCGCCGTTCCGGTCGCCCGAGCAGATGTCACAGTTGACCGCCGCGGAGGCGGTGCCGATCCCGGCGCCGAGCCAGGGACCGCGCAAGGTCGGCTGCTGGGCTCTCGCGGGTTGCGAGAGTGCGAGAGCGGCGAGCAGGGACGCCGCCGCGAAGCGGGACAACGACATACGGATCCTCCGGCGCTGAAAGTGCGAATTCCTGCAGCGGTTTTGAGCAGCGGGGAGGACATACAAGCGAGAATCGCGCCCAGGAAACCCTCGAGGGATGGATGTCGTCAGATGGAAGTCGCCGAAGGGGTTGTTCTCTCCTCAGGATCGAGGCTCTCGTCTCATGCGTTGGCTCGTCATACTCCTCCTCTCTTTTCTCCCGGCCCCACTCGCGGCTCAGGAGCTCGACAAGGCCGAGTTCGCCGCCCGGCGGGCGAAGCTCCTGGCCAGGATCCCGGACGGCATCGCGGTGGTGCTGGGTGGGATCGAGCATCCCTATCCGCTCCGGTTTCGCCAATCCCCCGACTTCTACTACCTGACGGGACTGGAAGAGCCGGGCACGGTGCTGGTTCTCAACGGCGTCACCAAGAACGCCGCCGTCTTCGCGGTGAAGCGTCCCGAGTTCGGGCCCAGCGCCACCCCCAGGCTGCGCGACATGGAGAACGCCGAGCAGCGCTTGGGCATCTCGGTCCAGCCGATGGAGAGCTTCTTCACCTTCCTGAGCTTTGCCGGCAACAACAGCGCGGTGAAGAAGCTGTACCTCCAGCTCACCCCGCCCGATGCCCAGATCCACGCCCGATTCGAGGCGCAGATCTTCGCGGCCCAGGCCATGGACCATCCGCTCTTCGGTCAACCCCAGCCATATGCGCTCGCGATCGACCGGGTCAAACAGGCCGAGTCACACCTGGAGCCGGAGGACGTGAGCCCGATCCTGGACGAGCTGCGCTGGGTGAAGACGCCGTACGAGATCGAGCGGCTGCGCCGAAGCGGCACCATGGGGGCGGAAGCGACCGCCGAGGCGATCCGCGCCACCAGGCCGGGGATGTACGAGTACGAGGTGGCGGCGGCCGCGCAGTACGTGAGCACCCGGCTGGGCGCGGACGGAGATGCCTTCCCGCCGATCGTGCCTTCGGGTCCTCTCACACCGATCGTGCACTACATGGAGAACCGGCGGCAGATGCAGTCGGGTGAGATCGTCTACATCGACTACGGTTCGGACTGGGAGTACTACACCTCGGACATCACCCGCACTTGGCCGGTGTCCGGGCGCTTCAGCCCGGAGCAGGAGAAGATGTACCGCTGCGTGCTCGAGGCCCGGAATGCGATCATCGCCGCGATGAAGCCCGGCGTCACGCTGACCCGACTGAAAGATGTGGCGGAGCAGGTGTACCGTCGCCACGGGTACCGCGACGAGTTCCTGGGCACCGGACGATACATCGGGCATTTCGTCGGTATCTCGGTCCACGACGTGGGCGGGATCTCGGGTACCTGGGCCGAGAAGCCGTTCGCGGTCGGCGTGGTGTTCAACGTGGAGCCGATCCTTCAGTTCCCGGACCGGAAGATTCACCTCCGGCTGGAGGACACGGTGGTACTCACCGAGCGGGGACCGGAGAATCTGACCGCGGCCGTTCCAGCGGAGCTGGAGCCGCTCTATGCGCTCATTCGGGAGAAGGGGGTGAACTCCACGCCGCTCAAGCGTGCAAAGTGAAAAGTGTCACGCGGTCTGGGGGGTGGGGGTGGTCCCCGGGACCATACTGCTGGCCGCGATCCCGGGGACCGTAGTACTGCAGTGGTGTTGCACCCATTGAGATGCGGGAGACCGGGGAAAGGTTGCGCCCGAGGTCTGGGCGCTAGATTCCAGCCATGCGGGAAGCCCGCCTTCGGCCGGAATTCGCCCACCTCTACCCCGAGCTCACTCCCGGCCAGTGGGAGCCTGCGTCCCGGATCGCCGAGGTCGTCCTCGCGCGGTTCCTCCTCCAGCAGATGGCCTCGGACCCCATGGAACGAGCGCTCCAGGAGTCGCACTTCGAATTCCGGGGCGGCGCGCAGGAGCCTCCCCTGGTCAACCCGCGACGGCGCACCGTCGATCGGAGCGACGAATCGTAGGTCCGGCCAGGCGGCCGACGGCTGAAGAAGAGGCACCAATGGACGATCCTCGGTACCCCATCGGCCAGTTCCGCTATCAGGGCACGCTGTCGCCGGAGGCGCGGCTGGACTGCATCGCTCGCGTCGCGGCGGCGCCGGCCAACCTGCGCAAGGCAGTCGCCGGTCTCACCGACGCGCAGCTCGACACCCGCTACCGCGAGGGCGGCTGGACCATTCGCCAGGTCGTGCACCATGTGCCCGACAGCCACCTCAACGCCTATACCCGCTTCCGGCTCGCGCTCACCGAGCCCACCCCCACCATTCGCCCGTACCTGGAGCACCGCTGGGCCGAGCTGGCCGATGCACGCGAGGCTCCGATCGAGGTCTCCCTCTCGTTACTCGAGGCGCTGCATCGCCGCTGGGTGCTGCTGCTCCGAGGCCTGAGCGCCTCCGACTGGGAACTGCGATTTCACCATCCGGAGCACGGCCGCGAGTGGCCGCTGGACGAGGTGCTAGCGATGTATGCCTGGCATGGCGAACATCACACCGCTCAGGTGACTCGGCTGCGTGACCGGAAAGGGTGGCACTGAGCCAGGAAAAGGAAAGCAATTTCATCTCTAAGGTGACTTCCTCTGTGGCCTCTGAGCCTCTGTTCGGTTCTTACCTTGGCTTGCTCCTAACGCTGTGCTCGGCCACGGCCGCCGCCGCCGCGCAGGGCGCCTCCGAGCGCGCACGGGACATCGGGATCCCGCTGGAAGGGACGGCCGGACGGCTGGATGCGATCACCGACGTCCCCGGCGTGACCGTGGGCCACGTGACGATCGTGCGGGGATCGGGGAAGCTGGTGGTGGGCAAGGGACCGGTACGCACCGGAGTGACGGCGATCTTTCCGCGAGGCAAGAGCAACCTCGATCCGGTGTTCGCCGGCTGGTTCAGCCTCAACGGCAACGGCGAGATGACCGGCACGGCCTGGATCGACGACTACGGCCTGCTGGTCTATCCCATCACCATCACCAACACCAACAGCGTCGGGGTCGTGCGGGACGCCGTGATCGAGTGGGGGCGCACCCGCCTCGAGAACGATCTCATCTGCTGTCTTCCGGTCGTGGCGGAGACCTGGGACGGGGATCTGAGCGATATCTACGGAGCCCATGTCACCAAGGAGCATGCCTTCCGGGCAATGGAGGCAGCCGCACCGGGCCCGGTTCCCGAGGGCAATGTGGGAGGAGGCACCGGGATGATCTGCCTGGGCTTCAAGGGCGGGATCGGCACCGCCAGCCGAAAGCTCTCCGACGGGACGGGTGGCTACACGGTCGGAGTGCTGGTGCAATGCAACTTCGGTGAGCGCAGATTGCTGCGAATCGCCGGGGTACCGGTGGGCCAGGAGATCCCCGAGCCGCGGGAGTGCTACGACGCCCCCGATCTCGACTCGGCCCGCGCCGCCGACCGCTGCCCGGTGAGTGTGGGCCGCGCCGGAAGGGAAGGCTCCATCATCGCGGTGGTTGCCACCGACGCGCCGCTGCTTCCCCATCAGCTCCGCCGGGTGGCCCGCCGCGTCTCGCTCGGCATCGGTCGGATGGGTGGCATCGCCAGCGCCAGCTCGGGCGATCTGTTCATCGCGTTCTCGACCACCAGCACCGGCTCCCCGGGCCGCGACGGCGTCCGGCACATCGAGATGCTGAGCGAGGAGCGGATTACGCCGGTGTACGAGGCGACGGTGCAGGCCACCGAAGAAGCGATCATCAATTCCATGCTGGCGGCGAAGACGATGCGCGGGGCGGATGAGTACGTGGTGCCGGCGTTGCCGCACGGCAGACTGAAGGAACTGCTGCGACGGTACGGGCGGCTTCCCAGGTGAGGGGACGAGCTTGGGCCGGGGAGACCCCCGCCCACCCCATCAACACGAGACACGGAGGGGATGGAATCACGACCCCATCTGCACACCCGCCACCGGATGGAAATCCCGCCATACCTCGCGATACGGATCTACCATCAGCTCCACGAACCGCTGCAACGCCACCGCGAACGGGTAGCGGCGCCGGAACTCGAGCGCGGTCACTCCCAGCATCGCGCGCAGGTGCCGACCGAAGCTCTGCGGCGAGGAGTACTCCAGCCGGTAGGCCACGTCCGCGACGGAGAGCCCGGAGGCCTCGAACAGGTAGGCGGCGTGGAGCAGCCGGATAGCAGAGAGATAGTTCTTGGGTGAGGGCAGTCCCGCCCGCGCGAAGCGCGACATCAGGGTGCTGGGCCGAACATAGAGCCGCTCCGCCAGCGCGGTGACGGTGGGCGTGTCGGGGGCGAGCCGGATCATGGCCTCGATGAAGAGCCGAGCGTCGCCCGGTGAGTCAGCGAGCGCGGTGAGAATCGGCCCCTGGATCCGGGACACCGCCCGGGTTGCCGGCTGACCGACTACCTGCCGCAGTCGGTTCCATCCGGTAGGGGAGGTGACGTCCACCACCTGCTGCACTCCCGAGGCGCCGAGCCGGAGCAGCATTTCGGTGGACGAGGGATCGTGCTGCGAGACCAGGGCCACGGTGGGAATGCCGGGGAACTCGTGCACCAGGTGCCGCACCGCCTCGACCTGCTCCGGCGGGCAGCGGTGCACCGAGAGCAGCACCGCGTCCACCGCGCGCTCCCGCACCACCCGCACGGCATCCGGCACCGAGTCCCGATGGACCACGGCGAAGCAGCCGTTTCCGGCGGCGTCCACCCGCAATCGCTCGCCCGGAAGCAGAACCGCGGCAACTGTCGTAGAGGGAAGGTCGGCGGTGGCGGGCACGGCATCCTCCAGGCGTTGGTGCAAGAGGATGAACCTGAGACGTCAATTCGGATTCAACCCGAAACGTCCTGAAACGCCGCCAGGCGCAACGTTTTTCGGCGGTTGTGCATCCAACGTGACGCCGGTTCGGTATATTCTCTGACCCGATTCTCACGACCGGTTCTGGCATGAGCGATCCGACGACCGATCCCTTCGCCGCGCTTCAGGGAGCCCTCGAGCCGCAGTACCGGCTGGAACGCGAGCTGGGCCGGGGAGGGATGGGGGTCGTCTTCCTCGCCACCGACACCACGCTCGATCGCCGGGTGGCGATCAAGGTGGTCCACCCCGAGCTGGCGGCGCATGCGTCCATCGCCCGCCGCTTCCTGGCCGAAGCCCGTACCATCGCCCGACTTCGCCACCCCAGCATCGTGACGGTTCACGCCGCCGGCACCGCCGATGGCCTGCTCTACTACGTCATGGACGAAGTGGACGGAGAGAGCCTGCGCCAGCGGCTCAGCCGGGACGGCAAGCTTCCTCCCAGCGAAGTCGCCAGGATCGTGGCCGACCTGGCCTCGGCGCTCGATGCCGCGGGCCGGGCCGGCGTGGTGCATCGCGATGTCAAGCCCGAGAACGTGCTGCTGGAAAGCGGCACCGGCCGGGCGATGTTGGCCGATTTCGGCATTGCGCGTGCGATGGTGGTGGAAGGGGCATCGAGCACAGGACAAGGCGTCGCGGTCGGCACCCCCAGTTACATGAGCCCGGAGCAGGCCGCCGGCGAAGAAGTAGACAGCCGGAGCGACCTCTACGGGCTCGGTGTCGTCGCGTACGAGATGCTGGCCGGTCATCCCCCATTCCAGGGGAGCAATCGCGTCGTCGTCTCCAAGCACATCGCCGAGCGTCCGGTCCCGATCGAGCGGATCCGTCCCGACTGCCCTCATCCACTGGCCGGCGCGGTGATGAAGGCGCTGGAGAAGCAGCCGGGGGAGCGGTGGCAGACCGGTGATGAGCTGCGTGAGGCCTTGGCGGGCGAGCGCGCCATGCCGTCCCGGCGGGTGAGGCGGCGGACCGTGCTCGCGGCCGCCGCCGTGGCGCTGGCTGCGCTGGGCACGACGGTGGGCCTTGCCCGCCGGAGCGAGGGTCCGCCCGAGGGGGTCAATCCCCGGCACTCGGTGCTGGTCCTGCCCTTCGACAACCTGCGCGACGACCCCGCGGTGGAGTGGATGCGGGATGGCAGCGTGAGCATGCTGGGGCTCAACCTCTCGCAATGGAACGACCTCACCGTAGTGGACCAGGAGCGGCTGCACGACCTCCTCCGACGGCACGACCTGGAGCCGGCGGAGGATATCGGCCTGGACATGGCCCGCCGTATGGCCCGCGAGGCCGGCGTGTGGACCGTGGTTCTGGGCGACTTCGCCCGGGCCGGCGACTCACTCCACCTTGCGGCACGGGTGTACGACGTGGCCAGCGGCACCCGGATCAGTGTGGCCCAGGTGGACGATCGCGCCGGAGAGGATGCCCGCCCCCTGTTCGACCGGCTCGCGGCCAGGCTGCTGGACCTCTCGGGTGCACCCACCAACCTGCCGCTCGGGTTGGCCAGCTCGACCAGTAAGTCACTGGAGGCCTACCGCGCCTACCTGGCCGGCGTGGACCGGCTCAACCGCTGGGACCTGAGCGGCGCGGAGCGCGATCTGAGTCGCGCTACCGCCATCGACACGACCTTCGGCCTGGCCTACTACAAGCTCGCCCTGACCCGCGGCTGGCTGGTCGGCACCAACGACTCGGTGGCGGACCGGGCAATCGTACTGGCGACGGCGCACTCCGGCCGCCTTCCGGAGCACGACCGCACCGTCATCAGCGCGTACCGGTCGTTCATCGGCGGCGAGTTCGCCGAAGCGCGGGACCTCTACCAGCGGTTGCTGGTGCGGAACGATCGGGACGCCGATGCCTGGTACGGACTGGGCGAGGCATGGTTCCACGACACCGCCGGTCCCGACCAGGCGCCGGCCTTTACCCAGGCGATCCGGGCATTCCGGCGGACCCTGGACCTCGATCCCGACTACGCGCTGGCCTACGACCACGTGCAGCACATGCTCGGCATGGCCGCCGAGGCCAAGCCGGCCTACGCGCTGGTAGCGATCGACTCGTTCGCGGTGGCGGCGGCGGCGGATGGCCGGCCTCTGGTGGACAGCGTGGCGCTGCAGGCGGCGGTGCGCCGGGCCCGGGCCGCCGGGCTCAGCACCGCGCGGAACTGGGTCGCGACGCAGCCCAGCACGCTTCGCGCGCACGGCGCGATGGTGAACGCGTATCTGCTGTCCGGCAACTACGACGCCGCCCTGGGTGAGGTGGACCGGTTCCGCAATACCACGCCGGTGCACCCGGAGCTTCCCTTCGTCGAGGCCCGGATCCGCTTCGCGTCCGGGGACATCGATCGGGCGGCCGCACAGCTCCGCAGCGCGCTGGATACCGTCGCACCGCAGGATTTCCGTCCCTACCAGGGCACCCCCACGGTGGTGGGTGACATCGCCGCGGCGGCCAATGTGTTCGCCTACCAGGGCGATCTCGCCAATGCCGCAAAGGCGCTGGACCTCGCCGACCAGGTGCAGCGGGAGGTGGTCAAACATCCGGCGGACGGGTCGGACAACCCGATGGACGAGAGCTGGCGGCGGGTGGCGCTGGGCCAACTGTACGCCGGGATCGGTGTGCCCGCGGCGTCGCTGCGCCAGGTTTGGCAAGGCGCCGCGGAGGCCGCGCGGATGGCCCCGCCCGATGAGCGGAAGCACCTGGCCTACAGTGGGGCCTCGGCGGCGATCGGTCTCTTCACCGGGCCCAGTGCGGACAGCGCCGCACTGGTCGAGTACCGGACGCTCACCGGCGAGGCCCTGGGGCCGGAGGTGCGGGCGCTCCTGGCCTTGAGCCAGGGCGATTCACTGGGCGCGCGCCGGATGCTGACCCAGACTGATTCCACGCTGAAGCTGAACCATTCGAAGAAGATGCTTAAGTGGACTTCGGGCGTGTACACTCGCCCCCTGGCCGCCCAGGCCTACTTCCTCCTCGGCGACTACCACCGGACCCTCAGCGTGCTGCGCGACTTCGAGCCCGCCGCGCTGAAGACCGGCGACTTCGACTCCCGCTGGGGGATGTTGGGCCGGGTTCGGCTCCTGCGCGCGGCGGCGTACGAGCAGCTGGGCCGCCGGGCCGAGGCCCGGCAGGAGTACCAGCTGGTGCTGGCCCAGTGGAAGACGGCGGATGCCGCACTCAAACCGTTCATCAAGCAGGCGGAGCAGGGGTTGGCGCGGCTGGGCGAGGTGTAGCCGGCGTAATTCAACCACCGAGGTAAGTATTGAATTCAGTGCTACATAGACGATACGATCGACCTCAGTTATATTCCCCCCGCTGGCCGAGCGTGATGGTCGCGGGGCGGTCGCAAGGCCGCTTCGAGGAAAGTCCGAGCTCCACCGGGCAGACTGCCAGGTAACACCTGGGCGCCGAAAGGCGACGGACAGGGCAACAGAGAAAAGACCGCCCGGCCGCCTCGCGAGGGGTGAGCAGGGTAAGGGTGAAACGGTGGGGTAAGAGCCCACCGCGTCGCTGGTAACAGCGGCGGCACGGCAACCCCCAGTCGGAGCAAGGCCAAATAGGCGGCGAGGTGTGGCCCACACCGATCCGGACCCCGCAAGGGCAAAGGGAAGCCGCGGGTAGGCTGCTAGAGGTGGCCGGTAACGGCCATCCCAGACAGATGACCATCTCCCCGACGCCGCACCCCGGCGTGG
>DATBJC010000140.1:0-19411 GCA_036556625.1 Gemmatimonadales bacterium | reverse complement strand
CGGGCCGATCGCTCCCACGACCCGGGCCCGCCCGCGGGCGGCCCGGTGCGCCAGCGCCGCGGCCGCGCGGTTGAGCTCCTCGGTCCGGGACTCCAGTCCGAATGCGGAGAGCTTCACCGGGTTGGCGCCGAACGTGTTGGTCTCCAGGATCTCGGCGCCGGCCCGGACGTAGGCCTCGTGCACCTCCTGGACCAGGCTTGCCTGCGTGACCGTGAGCTCGTCGTAACAGACGTTCACGAACACGCCTCGGCTGTAGAGCATCGTGCCCATGGCGCCGTCGAGCAGGTGGACGCGGGAGTCGGTGAGGAGATCGGGGAGGGATTGCATATGTTAGCCGCCGGTCCGCCGGTCCGCCGTCATTTGCTGTACCCCAGATTCGGTGCCAACCACCGCTCCGCCTCTTCCACGCTGAGCCCCTTCCGCTTCGCGTAGTCCTCCACCTGGTCGCGGCCGAACTTGCCGACACCGAAGTAGCGCGCCTCGGGATGCCAGAAGTAATAGCCGCTCACCGAGGCGGTGGGGGTCATGGCGAAGCTCTCGGTCAGCTCGATCCCGGTGTTCCGCTCGACGTCGAGCAGGTCGAACAGGATGCGCTTCTCGGTGTGATCGGGGCAGGCAGGATAGCCCGGCGCCGGCCGGATACCCTGATAGGCCTCCCGGATCAGCTCGGCATTGTCCAGCGCCTCATCCTGGGCGTAGCCCCAGAACTCCCGCCGCACCCGCTCGTGCAGCCGCTCGGCGAAAGCTTCCGCCAGGCGGTCCGCCAGCGCTTTGGCCATGATCGCGCTGTAGTCGTCATGCTCGGCCTCGAACTCGGCCACCAATGCTTCCAGGCCCACACCGGCGGTGACGGCGAATCCCCCGACGTGGTCGGGGATCCGGCTCTCCCTGGGCGCCACATAGTCGGCCAGCGCCAGGTTGGGACGCCCCGGAGGCTTCGCCATCTGCTGCCGCAGGGTGTGGATCGTCGCGATCGGGTCCGTCCGCGTCCCGGGAGCATACAGCTCGATGTCATCGCCCACCGCTGCTGCGGGGAACAGACCGACCACGCCGCGCGCGGTCAGCAGGCGCTCGCGCACGATCCGGTCGAGCAGGGCGCGCGCGTCGGCGAAGAGATTGCGCGCCGCGGCGCCCACGACCGGATCCTCAAGAATCGCAGGGTAGTGGCCCGCCAGCTCCCAGGTGTGGAAGAACGGCGTCCAGTCGATCCGGTCCACCAGCTCCGCCAGCGGGTAGTCGTCCAGCACCCGGACGCCGATGGTACAGGGCGCGGGCGGAGCGAGGGTCGACCAGTCGATGGCCAGCCGGTTGGCGCGCGCCTCGCCGACCGAGAGCTGTCGCTCGACCGGCGCGCGGCCCGCGCGCTGCTCCCGGATCCCCTGATACTCCGCGCGGACACCCTGCACGAAACGCTCCTGGAGACCGGGACTCAGCAGGTTACCGGCCACACCGACGGCGCGGGAGGCGTCGAGCACATGCACGGTGGCGCCGTGGTAGCAGGGCTCGATCTTGACCGCCGTGTGCACTCGCGAGGTGGTTGCGCCGCCGATGAGCAGGGGAAGCTCGAAGCCCTCGCGCTCCAGCTCGCTGGCGACGAAGCTCATCTCCTCCAGCGACGGTGTGATCAGGCCGCTGAGGCCGATCAGGTCCACCGCCTCGCGCCGGGCCGTCTCCAGGATGCGCGCGGCCGGCACCATCACGCCGAGATCGATCACCTCGTAGTTGTTGCACTGCAACACGACGCCAACGATGTTCTTGCCGATGTCGTGCACGTCCCCCTTCACGGTGGCCAGCAGCACCTTGCCGTTGGACCGGGCGCCGGCCGTCTCGTCCCGCTCCGCCTCGATGTAGGGCACCAGGTGCGCCACCGCCTTCTTCATCACCCGCGCGCTCTTCACCACCTGGGGCAGGAACATCTTTCCAGCCCCGAACAGGTCGCCGACGATGTTCATACCCGCCATCAGCGGACCCTCGATCACCTCGATGGGACGCGCGGCCTGCCGCCGCGCCTCCTCGGTGTCCTCCACCACGTAGTCCGCGATCCCCTCCACCAGCGCGTGCGCCAGCCGCTCCGCCACCGGCTTCTCCCGCCACGACAGATCGGCGGTTCTGCCCCCGGCCTGGCCCTTCACCGAGTCGGCGATTTCCAGCAGGCGATCGGTGGCGTCAGGGCGCCGGTTGAGCACGACGTCTTCTACCCGCTCGAGCAGCTCGGGGGGGATGTCCTGGTAGATCGGAAGGGCACCGGCGTTCACGATGCCCATGTCCATGCCGGCCGCGATGGCGTGGTAGAGGAACACCGCGTGGATCGCCTCGCGGACGGGATCGTTGCCGCGGAAGGCGAAGGACACGTTGCTCACGCCGCCGCTCACCAGGGCGTGAGGCAACTCCGCCTTGAGCCGCCGGGTGGCTTCGATGTAGGCCAGGGCGTAGTCGGCGTGCTCCTCGATCCCGGTGGCGATCGCGAAGATGTTCGGGTCGAAGATGATATCCTCGGGCGGGAAGCCCACCCGCTCGGTCAGGATCCGGTATGCCCGACGGCAGATCTCGACCTTGCGCTCCACACTGTCGGCCTGGCCTCGCTCGTCGAAGGCCATCACGATCACCGCCGCACCGTAGCGCCGGACCAGCCTCGCCTGGCGGACGAACTCGTCCTCGCCTTCCTTCAGGCTGAGCGAATTGACCACGCCCTTGCCCTGGACGCACTTGAGCCCCGCCTCGATCACCGACCACTTGGACGAGTCGATCACCACCGGCACCCGGCTGATATCCGGCTCCGAAGCCATGAGGCGAAGGAAGGTGGTCATGGCGTGCTGGGAATCCAGCATGCCCTCGTCCATGTTGACGTCGAGCATCTGGGCGCCGCTCTCCACCTGCTGCCGGGCGATCTCCAGCCCCGCGTCGTAGTCTCCGGCCAGGACCAACTTGGCGAACTTGCGGGAGCCGGTGACGTTGGTCCGCTCGCCTACGTTCACAAAGTTGCTGTCGGGCCTGATGGTGAGCGGCTCCAGTCCGCTGAGCCTCAGCTGCGCGGGCACCGCCGGCGGCCGGCGGGGCGGCAGGCCCTGAACCGCCTCGGCGAAGGCGCGGATGTGCGCCGGCGTGGTGCCGCAGCATCCGCCCACCAGGTTCACCAGGCCGTGCTCGGCGAACTCCCGGAGCACTTCGGCCATCTTCTCCGGTGTTTCGTCGTACTGGCCGAATTCGTTCGGCAGGCCGGCGTTGGGATGGGTGCTCACCAGCACCGGCGCCACCCGGGCCAGGTCCTGCACGTAGGGGCGGAGCGCCGCCGGCCCGAGCGCGCAGTTGAACCCGATGCTGAGCGGACGGGCATGCGACACCGAGTTCCAGAAGGCCTCGGTGATCTGGCCCGACAGAGTTCGGCCCGAGGCGTCGGTGATGGTCCCCGAGATCATCACCGGCACTCTGCTTCCCATGGCGTCGAAGACCGATTCCACGGCGAAGATCGCAGCCTTGGCGTTCAGGGTGTCGAAGATGGTCTCGATGAGCAGCAGGTCGGCGCCGCCCGCCAGCAACCCACGCGCGGCGTCGCTGTAGGTCTCTACCAGATCGTCGAAGGCGATGTTGCGGAACCCTGGATCGTTGACGTCGGGCGAGATGGAGGCCGTGCGGTT
The DNA here is from genome assembly GCA_036556625.1 of Gemmatimonadales bacterium. Lineage (GTDB taxonomy): Bacteria > Gemmatimonadota > Gemmatimonadetes > Gemmatimonadales > GWC2-71-9 > CAVVWJ01. The sequence continues at coordinate 15,776 of DATBJC010000140.1, read as the reverse complement.
GGTGGGGCCCAGCACGCCGGCCACGAAGCGAGGGGTGTCGGAGTCCTTGAGCTCGAATTCGTCGGCCACACTCCGGGCCAGCGCCGCCGACGCCTGATTCAGCTCGTACACCAGGTGCTCGAGCCCGTAATCCGCCTGCGAAGTGGCGGTACTGGTGAACGAATTGGTCTCGATGATGTCGGCGCCCGCCTCGAGGTACGCCGCATGAATCGCGCGGATCACCTCGGGCTGGGTGATCGAAAGCAGGTCGCTGTTCCCCTTGAGCTCGCGACCCCAGTCCTCGAAGCGCTCGCCTCGATAATCCCGCTCCTCCAGCCGATAGGTCTGGATCATCGTGCCCATCGCGCCGTCCAGCAGCAGAATGCGCCGGGCCAGGAGCGGCTCCAGCAGGGCGAGCCGCTCGGTCCGGGTCCGGACCGAGCTGACCGTCGAGGAAGCGGGGGGTTGGGCAACCGGCAAGGGCGCTCTCCTACGAAAAATCCCTGGGGCTAAAACGCCACAGGGCAAGCGTTTTAGCAGATTATTTTACGTGGCCGCAAGCAGCGCAAATCGCCACGGATTCGATTGTTGATCTCAAGTTAGCGGGATCGCGGCGAGGGGCAAGGTGGTGGCCCGTCATCCCTGGCCAGCTATCAGCTATCGCTATCCGCCAGCAGCCGCTCCGTTGCCTGCCGCTCCGATACCCCGGTAACTGTCACCACTTTATTCCGGCCGTTGTGACCCCTCACCAGCGTCACAGCCGAGACCGCTACCTGCAAACGCGAGGCCAGGAAGCGCACCAGTGCTTGGTTGGCTGCTCCATCGACCGGCGGTGCGGCAAGCCGCACCCGGATCATGTCTCCCACGATGCCAGCGATCTCGTCACGGGCCGTCCGGGGCTGAACCCGAACGCGCAGCGCCACTCCGCTTGCTGTCGGGGAGACTGGCAGCGTGCTGCTCACAACGTGTCTGGCGGCATCGGATGGCTGATCGCTGATCGCTGATAGCTCATCGCGCTCACAGCACCCCGAGCACCAGTCCCCGCGCCACCCAAAGCACCAGCCAGGCCACCATCGGGCTGAAATCGATCATGCCGGTGGGAGGGAGAATGCGGCGGATCGGCTCGAGGATCCAATCGGTGAGGAACACCAGCGGTCGCATCCACTTGCGGTACGGCCCGATGCCGAACCACGACGCGATCACCCGGATGAAGAGCGCCGCCATGACCACCGTGAAGGCGGAGCTCACCAGCAACCGGATCCAGTCGCGGGGCTCGGCGCGCGCCAGCGCGCTGACGCTCCCTGCCACGCCCAGCAGCCAGTTGGTGAGGCTCACCAGGAGCAGCCCTCCCACGATGACGATGCCGAGCAGCCACAGCGGCGCATCCTGAGGGCTGCCGCCGAATCGGATCACTCGGCGCTCGAGCGGAAGCAGGACCGGATCGCTGGCCCGGCGCACCCATCTCGGCCAGGCGCCGAACGGCCCGATCTTGCGGCGGCGGACCGCCCAGTGAGTCAGGGCCACGATCGAGGCATATACCAGTGCGACGACCACGAGGCCGCGAGCCAGGGTGTCGAGGGCAACAGGAAGCACGGCGGCGCTACCGGGAGACCGGGACTAGCGTTCCGGGCCGCCGACCTGGACCGGTCGTTGGGCGCCGGAGCGCGAGGTGCACATCAGGGTGAACCGGCCCGCATTGATGGAGGCCTCTTCCAGGATGTTGCTGTCGCCCCGGCAGGCGGTGATCTGACGGCCGTCGGTCTTGCGGAACTGCACGGTGACTACCGGTTCGCGGTTCACGTTGATGACATGGCGGGCCGTCGTCGGGGTGAGGCTGTCGATGCCCATCTGTCGGAGGGAGGTCGCGGGTCGGCCTCGATGGGAGCCGCGATAGTCTACCGCTCGGTCCACCAGCTCCAACACCTCCCGTCCCAGGGCCTCGGCGTCCTGCTGGTCGGCGGGAAGATCGGATCTCGGCTTGGGCGTGTCCTTCGGGCCGTCCTGGCTGCCGCACGCCCCTATCAGGCAGGCGAAGGCCAGGGCGGCCCCGGCGCGGAACGGACTCATTCCATCGCGAATTCGCGGTTGAACACGACCTCGAAGCTGAAGGTCTTCGCCCGAGCCCGGGTCTCCATCAACTCCGCGATGCGCCGCAGCCGCGCGGGGATCCCCATGATCTTCTCCTGGGCCTTCCTGCCCAGCTCGCCCAGCCCTTCCAGGCTCTCGATCTTCCAGTAGCGAATCTGCTCCTGGACGATCCGCAGATAGTCGCGGGGGCCGTAGATTCCGGCGCGCCGGATCACCTCCGCCAGGTCCTTGAAGCCCGGAATCGTGATCCCTGGCATGTCGATGGCCGGCAGGATGAACGAGGCGGAATGGAGGGCCTGGTCGGGGTCGCGGCGGAGGATCTCTTCGAAGACGGTCCGGTAGAACGCGTAATGCCGGGCCTCGTCCTTGGCCACGTGGCTCAGCACCTCGGCCAGCCGGGGCTCATATTCGCCGATGAGCTTTCCCGTCTCGCTGTGGGAGAACTGCGTCGCCCGCTCCTGCACCGTCGTGTAAGCGAAGACCCGATAGGGGTCCCGGTCCCAGTCGGGATGGAAGCCCCGGCGGAGATACTCGAACTGCATCTCCTCGATCTTCCGCTGGTCGAAGAGCCGGGTGTCCCGTGCGTAGTCGTGGAGCACCTGCCCGTGCCGGTCTTCCTCCGCCGTCCAGAGATTGTTCCACAGCCGCCAATAGCTCGCGTCCCCCAGATAGACCGCCAGGAGTCGGTGGAAATGCGGCAGGCCTTCCTCGGTCAGCAGGTTGAGCGCCAGTGCGGCTCGGGCGGGATCCGGAATGCCCTTGGCCTGAGCCCGCAGGCGGGCCTGGAACTCGTCGGGGTCCGTGTCGGGCTCCGGGCCCAGCAGGTCGGCGGGGTACCACAACTCGCGTTTCCGCTCATGCAGCTCCATGAGCTCCCCGACCCGGCCCTCAAGGTCTCTCAAGACTTCGACTTTGGACTCGAGCTCGCGAGCCGGATCGGTGATGGTTCCCATGGATGTCCCGGGAGGGCGGTTAGCCTCTAAATGCAGACCGGACCAGCCTATAAACATAGCGTGGCCGGTCCGGTTGGCGCCAACGGGCGGGGGGATGCTCAGTCTGAAACCGGGAAGCGCTTCTCCATGAGCGACCAGGTGGTCCTGCCGATATAGCCCTCCCGGTGGAATACGGGGTTCCAGCCCAGCGCTGCCAACAGCCCTTCCGAGCGCTCGTCGTCAGTCCAGAACTCCGCCAGATGGGCCCCTCCATCCATCGCGCGCTCCTCGAAGGCCGCGAGCAGTCGGTGGGCGTGGCCGCGGTGCCGCTCCTGCGGCAGGACCACTACATCCACCAGGTGGGCCACGCCACCGCGCAGCCAGTAGCGCAGGCCCCCGATCCAGTCGCCGATCTCGTTGCTGAGGACCAGGTAACGCTCATCGGCCCCACCGGTCCGACCGGCCGCTTCCTCCTCCTGCTCGATGAGCTCGGAGTACCAGGCCGCAAAATCGCCGTCCTGTTCCATTTCCCGGATGGTGATTTCGCCCATAATGCCCTGCCAGATTGGGAGAGTCGCCTACGGCTTACGCAACAGTGGTGCCACCTTGCCGGTTCCGCTGTGCATCGAATCACCGAACTTCGCGAGCCACTGCATTGTCTTACGTTGACTGCTGCTGCCCGCTAGTCTGGTAGGTATAGGAGGTGAACCTCATGACGGAAGTCGCGCAAGCCGGTCGTCCTGTATTGGTGAAGTGTGTGTTCTGCGGGACGGCCAACCGGGTGGATATGGCACGGGCGTCCCAGAGCCCCAAATGCGGTCATTGTGGCCGGCCCATCCGGCTCGATCGACCACTGCCATTGACCGACGCCGACTTCGACCGGGTGATCGCCGGCTCGAGCGTACCGGTGCTGGTGGATTTTCACGCCGACTGGTGCGGGCCCTGCAAGATGATGGCACCGGCCCTGGACGATTTCGCCATGCAGCACATGGGGGAGGTGCTGGTCCTGAAACTGGACACCGATGCCAACCCGGGGGTGCCGTCCCGGCTGGGCATCCGAGGCATCCCGACCCTGATCGTCTTCGAGAGCGGCAAGGAGACCCGCCGCCATGTGGGGGCGGCGCAGACGGCTCAGCTGGAGCAGCTGGTCGGCCTGAGCAGCGGCGGCTCGAAAGCCTAGCGCCTCACACGCCCAGAGCTATCCCGGTCCCGATGGCCAGGACGGCCAGAGCCGCCAGGGCGGCGAGGATAGGCAGCACGAACCTGATCCACACGTCGAAGCGGACCCCGGTCGCGACCAGCATGGCCATGAGGGCGCCGTTGGTAGGAGTCACCAGCTCGCACAACCCCGCGCCGTACTGGTAGGCGAGCACGGTCACCTGCCGGGACAGGCCGATGAGGTCGGAGAGCGGTACCAGCAGCGGCAGGGTCAAGACCGCCTGCCCGCTGGTACTGGGCACCGGCACGTGGATCAGGGTGTGAGCGGCCATCATCGCCAGAGCCGAGACGGTGACCGGCAGGGTAGCAATCGGGGTGAAGAGCCCGTGGACGATGGTGTCCACCACCTGACCCTCCTCCAGCACTACATAAATTGCCCGGGCGAACCCGATCAGCAGCGCGGCCAGCGCCATGCTGCGGAGCCCTTCGCTGAACGCCTCCGCGGTCCCGTTGAGCCGGAGCCCGCCGAGCAGACCGGCAACGACCCCCATCAGGAAGAAGACCGCGGAGAGGTGATCGAAGTCCCACTGGTACCTGAGCACGCCGACGACGAAGACGACGAAAGCGGCCAGGACGGTGAACAACACCGCCGCGTGACGCCACCCGGCGGCTGGTCCGATCGTGTCGGCGGCGGCCGGCGTCTCGGCGGTTCCCCGGGTTCGACGGGCATAGAGCATGGTGCCGGCGATCCAGATCGCCACCGCCGGGACCAGAAAGGCAACCCGGAACTGCCAGCCCGATAGCAACTCCACCTCGGCTACTTTCTGCGCGATCCCCACCTGAAACGGGTTGATGAAGCTGAACGACGCGCCGACCGCCGAGGCTCCGGTGCTCATCGCGACGGCTACCAGCGGGGTGAAGCCGAGACGGGAGGTCAACAGCAGCAGCACGGGAACGAAGGCGATCAGCTCTTCCTGCATCTGGATGAGCACGCCGCCCGTGGCGAAGGCCAGTCCGGCGACAGGTATCACCAGCAGATCCCGTCCGGAAAGCGCCGCGACCAGGGAGTTCACCAGCCGGTTGAGGGCCCCGGTCCGCTCCACGACGGCGAATGCCCCGCCCACCAGAAACACGTAAAAAATGACCGAGGCCGCGTCGATCATGCCCCGGGCCACGCCGACCAGCGCCTGGAACGGAGTAACCGGTCGGGCTGGTACCGGGGCATAGGTGCCTGCCACGACCACGCTCCGCCCGGTGTCCGGATCTTCCCGCCGCTGGTACTCCCCTGCCGGCAGTACCCAGGTGAGCACCGCCGCGATCAGGATGCAGGCGACCAGAAGTGTCAGCGGATGGGGAAAGCGGGGACCCATGACCGGCCGTTCAGAGCGGCCGGCAGGTTCGAGCGGTCGGGGGGCGGCGGCTGCAGGCGATGCTCTCGTCCATGCCCTGCACCAGCGGCCCGCAGGCGGCGGTCTGAGCCTGCTCCGTGGCGGATTCCTCGCTGGCTCCGGAAGCGGTGGCGGTTCGGCTCTCCCCCTGGAAGGCCACCGTGACCGTGCATTCGACCCGCTGGACCTCCATGGTGGCATAGAGCAGGAAGCCCAGAAACCCGACGATCACCAGGAGGGTGACGAGCCGTGCGCGACTGGTCATGAGGCCACCGATTCCTCGATCCATCGGAGATAACCGGGATCTCCCTCCAGGACCGGCAGTGAGATGATCTCCGGCATCTCGTACGGGTGCAGCTCGCGAATGCGGGTCAGCAGGGCGGGGACCCGCCCGGCCGTGGTCTTGAGATGGCAGTACCACTCGGCCGCGGTCTCCACTTCACCTTGCCACCAGTAGGCGCTCGACACCGGGCCGACCACCTGGGCACAGGCCGCGAGCCGCTCGCCCACCAGCTGCTTACCCAGCCGGTGGGCGGCTTCGCGATCCGGGAGGGTGGTCGTCACCTGGCGGCACTCGGTCACGGCGTTGGGCGTCTCCGGTTCCAGCGGTTCAGTCGCCGAGGGGAACGACTCCGACCCGCCAGCCGCTCTTGAACTCGAGGGTAATCCGCTGGCCCTGGGGATCGGCGCTCGCGTTGACCACGTCGGGCTGTTTCCGGGCGAAGGCCACCGCGCTGTCGGCCTGGGCGGCGAGCTGCTCGGGAGATTCGCCCTGGTGCAACTCCGCGAAGCGGCGGGAGACGGCCACCGCCTGCGCCTGCTCTCGGCCGTAGCGCGACAGCTGGTCGCCCGGCACCAGGCCGCCGCCATCCGAGACGTGGGGGTAGTCGTCGTAGGTCCGGCAGGACGTGAGCGCGAGGAGAAGGAACAGGGCGGCAGAGCCACGAGTCATCGCAGTGCCTCGAAGCGGGAAATGATGGACGCGTCGCCCCGAAGGTAATGCCGGGCGGCTCCGGCGGCGACGGGTTAGCTTACGTTTTTCCCACCGGGGCTTCTCATGAGCGGTATCTGGAACATTCCCCAACCCCGCAACGAGCCGGTGCTGAGCTACGCGCCCGGGACGCCGGAACGGGCGGCGCTCAAGGCCGCCCTGGGCGCCGTCGGCGCGCAGGCGATCGAGATCCCGGCCGTGGTGGCCGGCCGTGAAGTCCGGACCGGCAACACGCACGACGTCGTCTCACCGCACTGCCATCACCGGGTGCTGGCCAAGGTCCACCAGGCGGATCAGGCCACGATCGACGCCGCCATCAAGACCGCCGTCGAGGCCCAGCGCGACTGGGGTCACTGGCGCTTCGAGGACCGGGCAGCCGTCTTCCTCAAGGCGGCGGACCTGCTCGCGACGGTTCACCGCCAGCTGCTCAACGCCGCCACCATGCTGGGGCAGAGCAAGACTGCCTTTCAGGCCGAGATCGACAGCGCCTGCGAGCTGATCGACTTCCTCCGCTTCAACGTGCACTTCGCCGAGCGGATCTACCGGGAGCAGCCGGACTCCGCACCGGGCATGTGGAACCGGATGGATCACCGGCCCCTCGAGGGATTCATCTACGCCATTACGCCGTTCAACTTCACCGCGATCGGCGGCAATCTGCCGACCGCACCGGCGCTGATGGGCAACGCCGTGGTCTGGAAGCCCTCCGCTACCGCCACGCTCAGCAACTGGCACTTCTTCCGGCTGCTCCAGGAGGCCGGTCTTCCGCCCGGCGTCATCAACTTCCTTCCCGGCGACTCCATTGAGGTGAGCCGGGCCTTGTTGTCCGATCGGCATCTGGCGGGGATCCACTTCACCGGCTCCACCGCGGTGTTCCAGAGCCTCTGGCGTACCGTGGGTGAGAACCTCCCTCGCTACGCGGGCTATCCCCGAATCGTGGGAGAGACCGGGGGCAAGGACTTCATCGTGGCCCACGCCAGCGCCGACGCGGATGCGCTCGCCGTGGCCATGGTCCGGGGCGCGTACGAGTATCAGGGCCAGAAGTGCAGCGCGGCCTCCCGGGCCTACATCCCGGACACGCTGTGGCCCCAGGTGCGCGACCGGGTGGCGGCCATGATCGGCGACATCGGGATGGGCGACGTGGCGGACTTCCGCAACTTCATGGGCGCGGTGATCGACAAGCGAGCCTTCGACCGCCTGCGGAGCCATCTGGAGCGGGCCAGGAAGGACCCCGGGGTGCAGGTGATCGCCGGTGGCGGTACCGACGACTCGGTGGGCTGGTTCGTGGAGCCGACGCTGCTCCAGGTCGACGATCCGATGTATCAGACGATGTGCGAGGAGCTGTTCGGGCCGGTGCTGACGGTGCACGTCTATCCGGCGGCCAGGTGGTCCGAGACGCTGGCCCTGGTGGACCGGACCGGGCCCTATGCGCTCACCGGCGCGATCTTCGCCCGGGACCGCGCGGCGGTGGCCCAGGCCGACCGTGCGCTGCGCTACGCCGCGGGCAACTACTACGTCAACGACAAGCCGACCGGCGCGGTGGTGGGGCAGCAGCCGTTCGGCGGTGCCCGTGCCAGCGGGACCAACGACAAGGCGGGCTCGGTGCTGAACCTGCTGCGCTGGGTATCGCCGCGGGCGATCAAGGAGACGTTCGCGCCGCCCAAGGACTACCGATACCCCTTCATGGACGAGGCCTGAGCCATGGCTGGGTTCAGGGGCAGTCTCGTCATGCTCTTCTGCGCCATGGGCGCCTCGCCGCTAGTCGGCCAGGAATCGCGAGTCCGAGTCGACTTCGAGGGAAGCGCCGCACGACCCACCACACCTGCCGCTCCCGCCTACACCCCTGGGCCGCGGGCGCGCATCGATTTCGAGGGTCGCCACGCTCGGGCATCGGGAACCGGCACTCCGGCGTATGTCGCGGGACCTCGGCTGCGGATCGATTTCGAAGGTCGCGGCTCGCCCACCGGCCCGGTGGCCTCCGGTGCTGGTGACAAGCCGGCCGAGAAGCCACCGGCCGGCGGGAGCAAGCCGAGTGTCATCCCGGTGCCGCCGGTGAACCCGGGACCCAGGTTGCCGGTCCGGGCTCCCGTCGCGCTGCCCGCCCAAGCCGCGATCGAAGGGATCGAGCCGGCGACCTGCGTGCTCCGCGGGGGCGCGGTGACCCTGACCGGACGCGGGTTCGGCAGCTCACAGGGTGAGCGGCAGGTGGTGCTGCTCGGCAAGCCGGCGATCCCGCTGGCGGTGCGGAGCTGGTCGGACGCACGGGTCATCGGGACGGTGCCCAACTCCGTGACCGCCGGTATGAGTTACGGGGTGGGGCTGCAGGACCTGAAGGGCAATGGGATCTCGAACACCGATCGACGCCTCACCATCTGCCGTTGAGAGGGAGTGCATCATGATGCGGACCGTCGGGCTCCTCGTCCTCGTCGGCCTGGCTCAGGCCGGAACCGTTCCATCCGTCTCCGCTCAGGATCCCAGCGGAGTGTATGGCTACATCGCGTTCACCGATCCCGCGAGCGGAACCCGCTGGGTACCCGACCGGGGATACCCGGCCGAGATCGCGGTGGTGTTCCGATCGGTGGCCGACGGACGCGAGCATCGGGCGAGCTTCATCAATCCGGGATGCCAGGCGCGCTTTCCGACCGCGTGCATGTACGAGATCGCGTTCAACTACACCGACGTCGAGACCACCCCAACGGCCCTGGCGCGGAGCGGTGGCGCGACGGGCCCCTCGCAGATCCAGTACAACCCGCGCTCGTGGCGATACGATCGGGTGGAGGTCGGCCCGTGGCGGTTCGCCTTCGGCACCACCAGCGAGCCCCTGCCCTTGAGCCGGAGAGCCACGCCGTACGCCGACCTGCGCTGAGCAGCGTGGGCGCGACCAGCGCCTGGTGGGTCCTGCTGACGATCAGCGGTCAGGGGGCGGCCCTGGGTCAGACCGCCGCCTCGCCTCCCACCTATCGAGCCGCTCAGCTGCACTGTGCCCGATTCGCCGAAAGCTCCCATGGCCGGATCGAGACCGAGACCGCCCGCGGCGCGGTGAAGGGCACCGCAGACCGCGAGGGCATCTGGAGTTTCCGCGCCCGCGACAGCAGCCAAGGTGTGGTGGTCGAAGCCTGGTACGACTCGCTTTCCCTGAGCCGCCGCACGGGTGACAGCGAGGTGCAGGCCGATACCGACGGGTTGATCGGCGGCCGCTATCGCGGCGTGCTGTCGCCCTGGGGCGGGTTCACCGAGACCGCGCGTCCCTTCGTTCCCGACGAAGTAGCCGAAGTGGCCGACCTTTCCGGTGCCGCTCGCGACCTGCTCCCGCACTTGCCGCCCAAGGCTCTCGCTCCCGGAGAGGCGTGGCGCGACAGCGGATTGGTTCTGTCCCGCCTCCCGGACACCCTCATCGCCGGGAGGCCGCTTCTCCATTTCCGCCTCGAGTCCCGCGGCGAAGCCAGCCAAACCGTGCCCCGGGGCGATACCGTCGCCATCCCGATGAAGGAGACCACGATCGAGCAAGGCGAGATCTTCTGGTCGCCGGCGGTGGGTCTGGTCCGCCGGACCCGCGACATTACGGTGGAGGCGGCCATCCCGTCCGGAGGGCGGATCAGGCAGCCGGTCCGCTCGCGGATAGTCCAGCACATCATCCTCAGCCGGCTCCGCTCGCAAGCCTCCTGTCGCTAGTACCTGGCCTCCGCGCCGGCAGTTGCCGCATGACCGGTCCCGCTGCTTTCTCCCGCAGTCCAGTGCAGCTCGCTGTTCTCGATCGGCTCACATGACGCGGAGTCCTCATGCGGCACCGTCCGATTCCGGCTCAGAGATACGGTCTCCACATCCTGGTGGCCGTGACGTTCGCCCTCTACGCCGTGGCGGCCTGCTCGGACCTGCCGGCGCGTGACCGCGCTGCGCCGATCCACGAGATCGCCATCACCAGCACCGACTTTTCCTACGCGGCACCGGATACGATTCCGGGTGGCCTCGTCCGGATCCGGCTGTCGAACGCGGGGAAGGAACGCCATCACGCGCAGCTGGCGCGGCTGCATGCCGGCCGGACGGTAGCTGAGCTGCGCGATACGCTGGCCGCGGGCCACTTGCCGTCGTGGGTGACCTTCGTCGGTGGGCCCGGTGTGCCGGCGCCGGGTCTTCCCAGCGAAGTGATCGTGCCCTTGGAACCCGGATCCTATGCAGTGCTCTGCTTCGTGGAATCGGATGACCGCGTGCCGCATCTGGCGAAAGGAATGATTCGTGAGCTCGCCGTGGTACCCGGCGAGGAGATCGCTCGCCCCGAGCCCCGGTCGGACGCACGACTGTTGCTGGACGATTACAGCTTCGCCTTCACAGCCGGCCTGACCGCGGGTCGGCGAACCATCCGGGTGGAGAACCGCGGCCCCCAACCGCATGAGGTGGTGTTCGTCCGGCTCCAGCCCGGGAAGACCGCGGCCGATGTGCTCGCCTGGTTCAAGAACAAGAAGGGCCCGCCGCCGGGAGAGCCCTACGGCGGTACGGTCGCGCTCCAGTCCGGCCAGATCAACTTCGTGATCGCGGACTTCACGCCGGGCGACTACGCGCTGCTTTGCTTCGTGCCGGACGCCCGCGACGGACGTCGCCACGTGGCGCACGGCATGGTGAGCCAGATCAGAGTGAACTGACGGGACGGTTGCCGGGCGGGCGCGGGAAGAGGCGCTGCTCCGGATCGAAGAGCAGCGCCGTCACCAGGAATGCGACGGCCACGGTCCCGGCGACTACCGGGAGATCGATCGCGAGAGCGAACTCCGCCGGTTGGCCGAGCGCATGCCGCAGGAGATCCACCGCGTAACTGACCGGATTCGCTCGGGCGAGGGTCAGCAGCAGCGGGGGAAGGCCGGCCGTGGGGTACAGCGCCCCGCTCAGGAAGAGGAGGGGGAAGAGCACCACGTTGATGATGCCGGCGAAGTTCTCCACCGAGCGCAGCCGCACGGCAATGAGCAGCCCCAGCATCGCGCTCATCGCGGTTACGGTGAGAAGTGCGCCCGCCGCCGCGGGCCATCGTCGCGGCTCCAGATCCAACACCAGAGGCGCGAAGGCCAGCACGATGCCGCCTTGGAGAAGTCCTACCAGGGTCGCCGCCAACGCTCGGCCGGCCAGCACCGCGGGGATGCCGGCCGGGCTCGCCAACATCAGGCGGAGCATCCCGAACTCACGGTCGTACACCGTGGAGACTGCCGTGAGCGCTCCGCCGAAGAGAGCGGCCATCATCACGATCCCGGGAAACACAAAGGCGGGGTAGGAGAGTCCGCTCTCCAGTCGGGTGATGGCGCTGAAGCCGGTGCCCACCAGCACCAGCCACATGAAGGGACGGGCGACTCCTCCCAGCAGCCGACTGGTCTGCCGGGTGGAACGGGTCAGATCCCGGGCCACGATACCGTAGACCGCGCTCCAGCCGCTCACTGCATCTTCTCCCGCGCATCCAGGGTCCGCGCGAAGTAGACATCTTCCAGCGATGTCGGGCGCAGGCCGAACCGGTCGACCCCGGGCGCTCGCGCCGCCAGCTCCACCACAGCCTGCCGCTCGCCGGCCAGGCCCACTCGAAATCCGCGCCCGGTGCGCAGCACCGCTCGCGCCGCGCCGAGACCGCGCAGCGCGCTCGCCAGGCGCTCCGCGCCGGTGCCCTCGATCTCGGCGATCTCCTCGCCCAGCTCTTGACGGAGGGCGGCCGGGGCATCGTCCGCGACCACTCGGCCGTCCGCCAGCAGCACCACCCGATCGGCCGATTCGGCTTCGGTCAGGTAGTGGGTGGAGAACAGCACGGTGGTCCCGTGCCGGCGGCGTTGCCCGTCGAGCAGGGCCCAGACCGCATCGCGATGCTCGGGGTCCAGACCGACGGTGGGCTCGTCGAGGATGAGGAGGTCCGGCTGGTGCAGGCTGGCCCGCGCGATGTCCAGCAGCCGACGCCATCCGCCGGAGAGCTCGCGGGCGGGCCGCCGGGCGCGCGCGCCCAGGCCGATGCGCTCGATGGTGTCGGCGACCGCGGCTCGGGCGATCCGGCCACCCAACCCGGCGAGCCGGGCCGCGAACAGCAGGTTCTCCTCGGGAGTCAGGAGGCCGTCCACACTGGTCTCCTGGAACAGCAGGCCGAGCCGGCGCCGTACCGCCGCGCGCTGCCGGACCGTGTCCTGGCCGAACACTCGCGCCTCGCCGCGGCTGGGCGAGAGCAGGGTTGCCAGCAGCAGCATGGCGGTGGTCTTGCCGGCGCCATTGGGTCCGAGCAGTCCGACCATGGCGCCGCGAGCCACCTCGAGATCGAGCCGGTCGAGCGCGCGCACGTCACCGTAATCGCGCCCGAGTCCCTCGGTCTCGATCGCGAGGCTCACGCCCGCTGCGGCTCGGCGATCACGCGGTACCGGTAATCCGGGGACTCGGCGTTGGCGGTGATGGCGGCGTCGATCAGATCCCGGTTGGGCGACAGGATGCAGACCGGATCGGTGTTCTCCGCGGCGCCGGTGAGCGCAAAGGCCTGGCAGCGACAGCCGCCGAAATCCACCGTCTTCCGCGGACAGCTGCGGCAGGGCTCCCGCATCCACTCGTCGCCTCGGAACGCGCGGAAGGCGGGTGACTCGTGCCAGATCCACTCCAGCGAGCGCTCGCGCACGTTGTCGAAGGTCAAGGTGGTGATCTGGGTGGCCCCATGGCAGGGCAACACCTTTCCGTCCGGCGCCACCACGAGGTACAGCTTGCCCCACCCGCCATAGCAGGGCTTGGGATACTGCTCGAAATAGTCGGGCAGCACGAACAGGATCTGCATCCGGCCCTTGTAGCGTCGCATGGCCTCTTCGGCGGTCGCCTGGGCCCGTGCGACCTGATCCCGGCTCGGCATCAGCGCGTCACGGTTCTCCAGCGCCCACCCGTAGTACTGAGTGTTGGCCAGCTCGATCCGGTCGGCGCCGAGCTCCGCGGCGAGATCGATGATCGAGCCGATGCGATCGAGGTTGGCCCGATGGAGCACCACGTTGATCGAGAACGCGAACCCCAGCTCCTTCACGATCGCCGCCGCCGCCATCTTCTGCTTCACCGAGCTGATCCCGGCGATCCGCTCCGCGGTCCCCGGATCGGCGTCCTGGATCGAGATCTGAACGTGCTCCAGCCCGGACTCGCGCAGCCGCTCCGCCCGGGCCCGGGTCAAGCCCAGGCCGGAGGTCACCAGCGTGCTGTAGAGGCCCAGGCTCCGAGCATGAGCGGCCAGCTCCTCGAGGTCCTTCCGGATCATCGGCTCACCGCCGGAGAGGCCCAGCTGAAGGACGCCCAAGGCCCGCGCCTGGGTGAAGACCCGCTTCCAGTCGTCGGTCGCCAGCTCGCGCTCCGCCCGGATGAGGTCCAGGGGATTGGAGCAATAGGGGCAGTGCAGCGGGCAGCGATGGGTCAGCTCCGCCAGCAGGGTGGTGGGTCGTTCAGCCGTCACGGATCAACTCCCTCTCCGCCAGATGCGCCAGGTACTCCGAGACGTCGGCGGTGACGTCGGTCTGATAGCGCCGGCCCAGGATCCCGGCGATCTCTCTCACCGTGCGCCGGCCGTCCACCAGCTCGAGGATCGCCTTGCCGGTGTCGTTGAGCAGGACGGCGCCCTCGGGATAGAGCAGCACGGGCCGGTTGCGCACCGCATCGAAGTCGAGTCGGGCGAGCCGCCAGAGGGACGGCACGGAGTCCTCGTTCATCGGCATGGCTTGGGGCGGCCCGCCGGTCTGCCGGTCCGCCTATTCAGCGTACGCATGGTGAATCGTATCGATCAGTGCCCACAGCATCTCCAGCTTGAACGCCAGCGCGTGGAACGCGCCCAGCTGGGTATCCACCGTGGTGCAGTGCCGCTGCACGATCGAGAGCCCGTGGCGCACGTCCCGGGGAGCCTGTACCAGACGGCTCTTGAAGTAGTCCAGTGCCTCCGGTGGGATCCAGGGGTAGTACTTGGGAAAGGCCTCGATGCGCTGCTGGTGGATCTTGGGCGCGAACAGCTCGGTCAGAGACGATGCGACCGCCTCGACCCACGGCCTGGTGCGGCAGAAGGTCACGTACGACTCGCAGATGAGCCGCGCGGCCGGCAGTACGTGCCGCTCGTCCTCCATCTCCTCGCGGGGCACGCCGAGCGCCATGCCGAGCCGGATCCAGAGCTCGATGCCGCCGGTGCCCGGCTCGGTGCCGTCGTGATCGATGATGCGCTGAATCCACTCCCGGCGCACGTCGGGATCGGGACAGTTGGAGAGAATGGCGGCATCCTTCCGCGGCACCACTCGCTGGTAGGCCAGCCGATTCGCCACCCACCCCTGGAACTGCCGCTGCGACAGCTTGCCCGCGTACATCAACTGGTGGAAGGGGTGCTCCACATAATACGAGCCGCTGAACGACCGCAGCGCCGTCTCCAGCTCCGCCGGCGAGAGCGGACGCTCGAGCATGGGGATCGGCGGCCTGGGCGGGGCGGAGAGCTGGGAGGTCGTGAGAGTCGCGGTCATGGTCACGAGAGCCGGTCAGAGGGTGAACCGCATGCCGTCGGCGCCGACTGTGAGGCCCCGGCGCTCCACCTCGCGGCGCTCGGGCGCGTCCTCGATCAGCATCGGATTGGTGTTGTTGATATGGGTGTACACCCGGTGGCGGCTCTGAAGCGCAGCCAGCCGCTCGAGGCTCCCGTCGCGGCCGGAGACCGGGAGATGGTCCATCTCCCGCGCCGTGCGCCGGCCGATGCCGAGCGCGATGAGCTCGTCGTCGGTCCAGAAAGTCCCGTCGAACAAGACCAGCTCGGCCTTTCCCAGCAGGTCGACCAGCGGCTGCTCGAGCCCGCCGCAGCCGGGCACGAAGGCGCAGGTGCCACCGGTCGCCTCGTCACGGATCAGGAGGCCCACTGTGTGACCGGGGTGATTGCCGCTGGCGAACCGCGGCGGCCCGGCGGGAACCGCGAACCCCGAGACGGTCAGTCCGCTGGGACAACCGTCGCGATAAGCGAGCGCCGCGCTCGCGCCGATCGGCAGCTCCTTGAGGCCGACTTCGGCGAAGGCCCGGGTAACCGGCACCAGCCGGGAGTCCTCCTCCAGAATTCCCTGCACCGCCCGAGTGGCATACACCTGAAGAGCCCCTCCCTCACGGAGCAGCACCAGCCCGAGGGTATGGTCCAGCTCGCCGTCCGTGAGGACCACGGCCTCGACCGGCTGCTGGCGCATGCCGGCAGGCTCATCCAACGGCAGCCGCCCCAACTGGGCGTGCACGTCGGGCGAGGCGTTGAGCAGGAACCAGCGC
>DATBJC010000139.1:0-8547 GCA_036556625.1 Gemmatimonadales bacterium | reverse complement strand
GCACCCCGGCTTCCCGGGTGTAGCCGGTGATCACTTCACTCACCGCCTCGTCGGGCAGCTCGATCTGTTCCTCGGTCAGCCCGTGCTCCTTGAGCTGGCGGGGGATCAGGTAGTTCCGCGCGATCATCAGCTTCTCGCGCTCGGTGTACCCGGAGAACTCCACCGTTTCCATCCGGTCGAGTAGTGGCGCCGGAATGTTCTGGATGAAGTTGGCCGTCGCGATGAAGAGCACTTCGCTGAGGTCGAACGGAACCCCGAGGTAGTGATCGACGAAACTGTCGTTCTGGGCCGGGTCGAGGACCTCGAGTAGCGCCGCTGCGGGATCTCCCTGGAAGGAAACGCCCAGCTTGTCGACCTCGTCCAGCAGGAACACCGGGTTCCGGGTGCCGGCCTGCTTCATCCCGTGGATGATGCGGCCGGGCATGGCGCCGACGTAGGTCCGCCGGTGTCCCCGGATGTCCGCCTCGTCGCGGGCACCACCCAGCGAGATCCGGACGTACTTCCTTCCCATGGCCCGGGCGATGGACTTGGCGACCGAGGTCTTGCCCACGCCCGGCGGTCCCACGAACAGCAGGATCGGTCCCCGCGCGCGGTCATCATCGTTGCCGGGCACGGGCCGGTTGGGGGTCGGCACGGTGGCCGTGGCCGTGGGCGTCTCGGTGGATTCACCCGACGCGACCTCCTCCGCCTTCCGCTGCGCGTCGCCGTCGCGAAGCGCCGCGTCCGGTGCGGGACCGTTGCCGTCCGGCTGTCCGCTCGTTCGCCCGTCCGCCTGGGCTCGCAGCTGCCGGACCGCCAGGAACTCCAGCACCCGGTCTTTCACATCGCCCAAGGCATAGTGGTCCTCGTCCAGCACCCGCTGTGCCTCGACCAGGTCGAGGTGCTCGGTGCTGCGGGTATTCCAGGGCAGCTCCACGATGTTCTCGAGAAAGGTCCGGATGACCTGGGACTCCATGGACTCGCGCCCGATGCGGGTGAGGCGGCTCAGCTCCCGGTCCACTTCCTTCCGCACGTCGGCCGGAAGCTCGAGCGCCGCCAGCTTCTCCTTGAGATCCCGCAGATCGTCGCGCTCGTCGTCCTCTCCCAACTCCCGCTGGATGGTCTTGAGCTGCTCGCGGAGGAACATCTCCCGCTGCCGCTCGCCCAGTTCTTCCTGCACCTGAGACTTGATGTCCTCCTGGGCGTCCAGCACGCCGATCTGGCGCTGGACGTGGACCAGCACCCGGCGGAGCCGCTCCTCGACGCTGAGCGTCTCCAGCAGGATCTGGCGCTCCTGGGGCGTGATGTCGATATAGCCGGCGACCAGGTCGGCGAACCGTCCGGGATCGTTCACCCCGGCCAGTACCTGCTGGACGACCTCGTCCGGCAGGCCGGACTTCTGGCCCAGCTCCGCGGCCCGGGTCCGAGCCTCCCGGTGCAGGGCGACGAAGGCCGGGTCCTCCGGATTGATGGCGGCCATCTCCTCGGCCTCGCGCACGATAGCCTGGAGAAATCCGTCCTTGTCGGTGTAATGAATGGCGATGCCCCGCCGCTCCCCGTGGAGCAGCAGCTGCATCCCGGACAGTCCCCGCTGAAGTTGCCCGATCCGGGCGATGGTCCCGATGGTGTACAGCACCTCGGGGGTGACGCTCTCGACGTTCTGCCGCTGCGACACGGCAAACACCAGCCGCTCGGGCTGGCTGAGGGCGGACTCGATGGCGCGGAGTGTAGCCGGCCGACCGGCCCCGATGGGTGCGGTGACTCCCGGGAACAGCACGACTTCCCTCAGCGGGAGAACTGGCAGATTCAAGCGATCGGGCATCTAAGTACTACTCCTTCCGATCCCCTGTGGGGAAAATGACAGGCCCAAAACACGATCGGCCTTGCAAGTGCAGTCACCGTGCCATGACCCTGCCCGAATGTGTGATGCCACGTAACAACTTACGTCGCGGGATGGTTTCCGGCTTGCCCGGTTCCGGAAGGCAGAGTGGCAGGAAACGGCCGAAAGGGCAGGAGACGCCAACGTCCGTCATCCCGAGCGGAGCGAGGGATCGGGTCGCTCATGAGCGTGAGCATCGGCATCCAGACTCACTCGCATGCCCGGTCCGATCCCTCGCTCCGCTCGGGATGACACGCGCTGTTGGCGTGACACACGCCGCTAACTCCTCCTCAGGGTAGCGACTTGCCCCGCGCCAGTACAGATTGTCTGCCATGTCCGGCTGCTCCCCCGCGGGCCCCCTAGCCAGCCATAATCCTGACCCCTCCCTCTCGGGCCGCCCGTGACCGCCCCCTCCGACCAGCCGCTGGCGGCCCGGCTCGCGGCGGCTCTGGGTGATGCGTACACCATAGAGGGCGAGATCGGACGGGGCGGGATGGGCGTGGTGTACCGGGCGAGGGACGAGCGGCTCCAGCGCCGGGTGGCGATCAAGGTCCTGCCTCCCGAGCTCGCCTTCCAGACGGACATCCGCGAGCGCTTCACCCGCGAAGCCCAGACCGCTGCCAAGCTCAGTCATCCCCACATCGTGCCGATCCACACGGTCGGCGAAGGTCACGGGCTGGTGTACTTCGTGATGGGGTACGTGGACGGCGAGTCGGTGGCCGGCCGGATCCGGCGCCGCGGGAAGCTCCCGGTCGAGGAGGTCCGGCGGATCATGGCGGAATCGGCCGATGCGCTGGGCGCCGCCCACGGCTATTCCATCATCCATCGCGACATCAAGCCGGACAACATCCTGCTCGAGGGATCCCGAGGCCGGGTGATGGTCACCGACTTCGGCATCGCCAAGGCGCTGTCCGGCAGCTCGGGGGCGACCCTCACCGGCGCCGGGGTGGCAATCGGCACGCCCGCCTTCATGAGCCCGGAGCAAGCCGCCGGAGAGCGGGAGATCGACGGTCGCTCGGATCTCTACAGCCTGGGCATCGTCACCTACCAGATGCTCACCGGAGAGCTGCCGTTCAATGCGCCCACGGTTGCGGGCATCCTCATGAAGCAGATCACCGAGCCGGCGCCCGACGTGCGAGGCCGCCGCCCGGATGTGCCGGAGGACCTCGCGCTCGCGGTGAGCCGCTGCCTGGAGAAGGACCCGGAGAATCGCTGGCCCACGGCCGACGCGCTCCGCCGCGCGCTGGAGAATCGCGCGGTGGTGGGCTATCAGCCGACCGGTCTGGGGTGGCGCGCGAGCCGAGGCGGTACCCGGCCGATTCCTCGAGATGACCGGGCCGGACCCGCCGGGGCGCGCGGGGCTGATATCGGGAGTCCCCCTCGCCGAGGCCGCCAGCAAGGACTGCTGGATCGTCCTGCCGATGCTCGGCGCGGCGCTGAGATGGAGCGCGGCCTCGCCCGCGCGGGCTCCCGGTCGCCGCGGCCGCGGCGGGACCGGAACAACGAGGCCATGGTCCCCGACACCGGGGAGCCCAAGATCGTCCAGCAGGTGCGGGGGCAGTTCGCGAGCTGGGCGGCGGTGTCGCTGGGCTGCTTCGGGATCAACGTCGCCACCGGACTCGACACGCCCTGGTTTCTCTTCCCGACCTTCGGCATGGGGATCGGGATGCTCCGCAACTACGCCCGGCTCTGGCAGTCCGGATACAGCTGGCGGGACGTGCTGACCCGACCGCCGGCGCCCGACGCGGTGGAGACCATGATGGTCAAGGGCGCCAAGCTGCCCCGCCGGCTTCCCCAGCCCACGGCGGACGAGTTCGGCGCGCACCTGCCCCAGATTCTCCAGGTCCAGAGCGACCGCTTCGCCATCGGCAAGCTGATGGAGCGGCTGCCGCCCTCCGAGCGGAAGATGTTGCCCGAGGTGCAGCAGACGGTGGACTCGCTCTATGAGCGGGCCTCCGATCTGGCGCGCACCCTGCACGCCATGGACTCCAACCTCGACACCGAGGGCCTGGGTTCGATCGACGAGCGGATTGCGGCGCTGGCCAAGGAGCCCGACGATCCCGAGCGCGCACGGCGGCTCAACCTGCTCCAGCGGCAGCGTCAGACGATCCTGGATCTCCAGGGTCGTCGCGCCCAGGTCGCGAGCCACCTGGAGTCGTGCGTGCTCGCCATGCAGAATGTCCGCTTCGACCTGCTGCGGCTGCGCTCGGCGGGCGTCGCGGCCGTGTTGGGCGACCTCACGCAGGCCACCCAGCAGGCCAAGGCCCTCTCCCGTGACGTGGATAACGCGATTGCCGCCGCCGGCGAAATTCGCGAGGCCATGAAGTAGCTCAGCCTTTCGACTCTCCCCATGCGATTCCTGATGCTGATCGGGACGGCGTCCGCCGTCCTCGCCGCGCCTGCCATGGCCCTGCAGCGCGACGGCTCTCCCCGGGACGTGGTGCAGGCCGCCGAGCGCGCGGTGTCGGACGACAGCTCGGGGGCGGTGAGCGCCCGGTGGATCGAGGCGCTCCGGCGCGACTCCAGCGACCGCGCCGCCGTGCTGGGGCTCGCCTCGCTCGCCCGGCTCACCTACGACTTCGCGGCCGCCCAGCGACAGTTCGCCGTCTTGTTGACGCGAAGCGGCCCCACGCCGGATCCATGGTCCGTCCAGGCCAAGATCGGGCTGTACCGGGTCGCCCTGGCGGAAGGCAACTATCTCCGGGCGGACTCGCTGCTCAGCGAGGCGATCGCCGACGCGCGCCGGATCGGCGACCGGGGCGGCGAGATCGACGCCCTCATCGGATTCAGCAGCATCCGGAGCGCGACCGGCGGGCTCGCCGCCGCTCTCGCGGTGCTGGACTCGCTCGAGGCGGTGCTGCCGCCCGGCGACGGCTGGGAGCGGGCGAACTATCTCTGCCGGCTCGGTCTGTACCGGGCGGTCCAGAGCGACTCCCTGGCGCCCAACTTCACCCAAGAGGGAACCGCCATGGCCCGGCGCCTGGGTGAGCGACGGCTGACCGGCCATTGCCTCGAGGCCCACGCCATGGTGTTCAGCCTGTTGGGACGCGGCGACTCGGTGCTGCCGATCATGGACCGGGCCGAGGCGCTGTTGCGCGAGACGCGCGACCACGCGTCGCTGGCCCGGCTGGCCTCCCGGCGGAGCGACGAGCTCCAGTTCCTCGGCCGGCTGGGCGAGGCGAAGGTGGCGCTCCAGCAGGTGCTGGCGGAGGCGAAGATCTCACGCAATCGGGAGCGCTTCGCCTTTGCCTACGGAGGACTGGGAAGCCTCGCGCTCAGAATGAACGACCTGGCGACCGCCAGGGAAAACTTCGAGCGCGCCGCCGCACTTTACGACTCGATCGGCCAGAAGGCCGGAGCCGGCATCGCGCGCCACAATCGGGCGCTGGTGATTGCGGCCTCCGGTGATCTTCCCGCTGCCCGGGCGGCGCTGGAGGCGGTGCTGGCGGAGGCGCTGGAGGCAGCCGAGCTGGAGGACGAGATGATCGCGCGCCAGGAGCTGGCGCGGGTGGCGATCCGGCTGGGCGAGCCGGCCGCGGCACGCCGCCAGCTCGACGCAGCCGAGCGCTCGGCCCAGGCCCGGGGACGAGGTCAGGAGGCACGCGACCATCTGGGCTACGATCGCGGCAGACTGGCGCTCGCGGAGCGCGAGCTCGCCGCCGCCGAGCGTCTCTTCGCCGGATTTCTCCGGCGGATCCCGCCGGAGAACCACCTGCACCGCCACCTCACCCAGGTACGGCTGGCAGAGGTCGCGGTCCGCCGCGGCGATCTGACCTCGGCCGAGCGCCGGATCACGGCCGCGAGCGAGGAGCTGGAGAACTGGCGCGCCTCGCTGGACGATGGTGAGCTCCGCCAGTACGCCTTCGCGGCCACCGCACTGGGCGAGCACGACCCGCAGGTGCCGGTGGCGCGGGTGCTCGCCGCCCTCGCCGATTCAGGCCGGGCCGACGTGGCCTTCGCTCTGGCCGAGCAGCGGCGCGCCAGGCTGCTTACCGACCGGTTGAACCAGGCGCAGGCTCTGCGGGCGAGCAGCCTCACGGACTCGACACCGGTGCGCCGGGTCCGGCCACTCGCGGCCGGCGAGGTCGCGGCCGCGCTGCCCGACAGCGGCACGGCCATGGTGGAGTACGTGGCCGGCAGCGAAGGCGCGCCTACCACGGTCTTCGTGCTCACCCGGCGCGGGCTCCAGGCGAAGACGCTCCCCAGCGTGGACACGCTCACGCCGGCCATCCGGCGGCTGGTGGCACTCCTGGAAGGCGGCAACCGTCCGGATGCGCTCGCCAGGAAGCTCGGCATCGCCCTGCTGGAGCCGGTGATCGCGGTGCTTCCTCCGGAGGTGACGCGTCTGGTCGTGGTGCCCGACGGCCCGCTGCATCGGCTGCCCTTCGATGCGCTCCAGTTGGCCGACGGCCGGGTGGTGGCCGAGCGCTGGGCCGTCGGCCTCGCGCCCTCCGCCAGCCTCGCGGCGTCGCTATGGCGCAAGCAGAGTCCGGTGGCGGCGGTGGCGAGCCGGACCGAGATCCTCGCGCTGGGTGATCCCGCCTTCGCCCTGGAGCTCGCCTCGGCCGATAATCGTGAGGGTGAGGTGTACCGCTCGGCTTTCGCGGCCGAGGGTGGCCTGCCTCGGCTGGCGGGGAGCGGAGAGGAAGCACGCGCGGTGGCCCGCTATGCCGGCGGCGGCTCCGAGGTACGGGTGCGGGGCGAAGCCAACGAGGCCTGGCTCAAGCACGCACCGCTCGACCGGTTCCGCGTCGTTCACCTGGCCACGCACGCTCTGGTGGACGAGAGCTCCATCAGCCGGACCGCGCTCGCGCTGGCGCCCGGCACCAACGAGGACGGGTTCCTTTCTCCCGCCGACCTCGCGGGGCTTCGGCTCGACGCGGATATGGTGGTGCTGTCCGCCTGCCGCACGGCGGGCGGCGTGACGGTGGCGGGAGAGGGGGTGCAGGGACTGACCACCCCCTTGGTCGCGGCGGGCGCTCGCTCGGTGGTGGCGACGCAGTGGCGGGTCGGCGACCGCAGCACCGTTCACCTGGTGAAGGATCTCTACGACGGACTCGCGAGGGGCCAACCGGTGGTGGATGCGTTGCGGGAGGCGAAGGTGGCGGCCATCCGGCGTGGGGCGCCTCCCCGCGAGTGGGCGGGGTTCACGGTGGTGGGTGATCCGCTCGCCCGCGTGCCGCTGATCGTGCCCGAAGATCGGACCTGGGCGCTCTGGCGCCGGACGGTGGGCTGGAGCCTGATCCTGATCGCGGTGGCCTACTGGCTGGTCAGGCGCAGAGGCCGCAGGGTCGAGCGTGCGGAGATGCCGGCCGAGGTGGCGGCGACCCACCACTGATAGTCGCCGGCAGCGAGGTCGGCGGCGCCCTGCAGCGTGATGCTGGTGTCCGCCGTCTCGGCTTCCAGCGCGACGGTGCCGTCATCGGTGAGCACCTCGAGACGATAGCGGGTCGCGCCGGTGATCGGGTGCCAGGCGAAGACGATCGGAGCGCCGGTGGCTACTTCTCGAGGCGGTGCCACCAGGGTCACCCCGGCGTCGGGCCCGGAGCGCAGCACTTCACTCTCCGGCGCCGTCGGCAGCGCGAACCGACCGATCACCACCGCCAGGAGCGCGGAGGCGGCCAGTGCCACCGGAAGGGCCCATTTGCGGCGGCCGGGCCGAGCCCCGGCGCCGGCCTCGGCGCCGGCGACCTCGATGCTCCTCAGCAGGTCGAACTCCTTGCGGCAGTCGAGGCAACTCATGACGTGGTCCAACGTCGCGAGTCGCTCCTCCTCGCTCCCCTCCCGCCGCACCAGCGCGAGCAGGGTTTCGGGAGCCGGACATACCGCGATCCGGCCGCCGGATTTCGCGCCGCGTGAGGTCATCAGCCCGGCGTAGATCTCCCGAAGTCGGTCTTCGTTCATCAGTTGGTCTCTCCGGCCATTTCCCATCCGATTCCCTCGGCGCTCAACCGCTCTCTCAGGTCCGCCAGCCCGCGATAGAGCAGGTTGCGGGTCTTGGCTTCGGTCCATCCCATCAGACTGGCAATCTCCTCGCGCGGGTAGCCGGCCAGGTGCATGCGCACGGGTGCTCGACGGGTAGCAGGAATTTCGTCGATCGCCCGGGCCACTCGGTGGGCGAGCTCCGACCCCTCGAGTGTCGCATGGGGATCGGGTTCCTGGGAGGTCAGCATCGTCGTCACGGTGGCCCGGTCGTCGATGGCGTCGTGGCGGTCGGCCTGGCGGGCCCGGCGGCGGCGCAGCACGTCCAGCGCGGCCGACGAAGCGGTCCGATATACGTAAGACGTGTTGGTCTCGCCGACCTGCTCACTCGTCCCCCGGGCCCGCCAGAGCCGGATCCGGACCTCCTGCATGACCTCGTCCAGACCGCTTTCGTCCAGCCGATAGCGGCGGCCGACCTGCCGCACCATCGAGCCGAACCGCGCGACGGCCGCCTCCAGTGCAAGTGAAAGGTGTTGCTCGGCTTCGGGCAGGGTCATGCCACGAATGTAGGGCGACTACGACGCCACCTCCAGCCGCGCGGCGGCCAGAAGCTCCTCGATGGAGCCGAACCCGCGCGGCCCATCCACCTCCACGTGGGGCCAGTCCCACGACTTGTCCGGCGTGCCGATCAGGTGAAACCGGCCGCCCTCGTAGCCCGTGACCCAGCGCCGGAACGCGATCCACCGCGCCCGGGTGCGCTTGTTCCG
>DATBJC010000138.1:0-6574 GCA_036556625.1 Gemmatimonadales bacterium | reverse complement strand
TTACTGAGCGAGTCTCGCCACGTTCTCCGCCGCCGGGCCCTTCTGGCCCGCCACGATGTCGAACTCGACCTTCTCCCCCTCAGCCAAGCTCTTGAAGCCCTGGCCCTGGATCGCCGAGTGATGGACGAAACAGTCCTTCTGACCGTCGGAAGGCGTAATGAAGCCGAAGCCCTTCGCATCGTTGAACCACTTGACCGTGCCGGTCGTGCGCATTGTTCCTGCTCCTTGCGAGGTTTGCGTGATCGGAGTGGGGACATGCGCCCGACTAAAAAAAGGGGCCGGCGTCAACGCCAGCCCCTCCCTGATCACGTTGGGTCGGCCGTGCGTGCGTGGCCGATGTAGCAACAAGATACCTGAAAGCACCCACGACGGCAAGCGATTCTTGACGTCGACGAAGGCCTGAGACTCACCCAGCGGACGCCGGATTCCACTGAAGGCGGCAGGCGACGCACGACGCCACCGGCGTGACGCCAGAGAGAGACGAGTGCGGACGGCCGGCGTGGCCGCACCCGGGGCACGGCCCCGGGACGGAGGGATGCCACGGATTGCTGCAGCCCCAGGCAAACCCCGCCGGCCCGTTGTCGCGTACCGGGATCATTGGATAACCGTCCTCGACGCAGACGGGCACCTACCGGCCCGCTGTCCGGTGCAGCTCCGCCCCCTCAGGCGCAACCACGTCCGCGCGCTCCTCGCAGCCCTGCTCTACGCGGCGTTCCAAGACGGCGAGGTAGTCGAATATGACTGCAACGGCGAGTGTCATGGGGGAGATGCGCCAGTCGGGTCCTGGAAGTCACGGTGGTGACCTTCTGTGGAGGGGACCGTCTCTGGTGCCGGACTGCGAGATGAATATCCGCAAGCTGCCGTCGGGCGTCACTACCTTGCTTGCGTCCTGGGAGACAATGGGTCCGCGTACCGCAGCCCTTCGCGTTGATCGCTCAGAGTTCCTCTTCATTCATGCGCGTCTGGGCCCCCGCACATAGGACAGGTGCATCTCATGTAGCAATGCCGCTGCAACACCATCGCTCGAGCCTACCGACACACGAGGGACGACCGCGCCTCGCGCTCCGTTCCTCATGACCGACCCCGGCGCTTTTTCCCGATACTCCTGAGCTCACGGGCGATCTGTTTGGCACCGTCCGATGGTGTGCCACGCAGCGCGAAATGCTCGGGGTCCAGCGCGTGCCGGAACCCGGGCGGCTCTGGGGTGCGGCGCTGCAGGGTGCCGTTGACTTGGTCCAGCATCGCGACAGCGGGCTGCCACACGTTCGACGCGATGCCGGGATACAGGTGCGCGAACTGTGACAAAAGCAAGGCCTGTCGAACTCCGGACTTCTCACGCATTGGACCGTTCCTCCGTTTCTTACCGGCTGAAGGGCCTCGGGCCTTCCACGCCCTTCGCTAGCGGGTTATCTGCTTGCGGTCGCCATCAAGCATTGCGGGTACATGAGCCCGTACGTCGGCGGTGAGTGGCTCCCGCGGAACTGGCACATCCTCCGGAAGCTGGGCCTCAATAGCGGGGTGGATCGGTTGGTGCTCATATAGATGATCGGAAGGCTTGGCAGGTGCGTGCGTGTGGCGCATCCGGATAAGCTCGATCCCCGGAAGCCCGTCCACCCAGGTGTTGGCAAAGACGAGGGGGGAACACGGCGTGGCCGTCCTGGCGCAAGGTGATGATGAGGAACTCGACGAGCTCGGGTCCTCGTGAGCGACAAGGATGCGCCGCCGGCTGATTAGGTTCGGGGCGGCGGGGGAACGCATTGCAAACCTTGGACCCGGGAGACATCCGGGAGTGGCAGGCAGTGAAGGGACGACTACCAACTCAATATATCCTCTTCCGTCGCCATCGCGCCAGGCGTTGGATACGGCGCATCTCCTGGAGCTCGGACCGGAATTGCGCCACGCTCGAGCCGGAGAGCTCCCCATTCATTCCCACACCCACCTCAGACCTCACCACGAGCGAACCGCTCCAGCCGATCACGCACGGCCCGTGCGACCTCGGCGCGATCGATGGGGGTGTGCCTGCTCTCCTGGTCCATGTCGCAGGCGAGAAGCTCGTCGTCCGTGAGGGCGCTCGGCACCAAAATGTGAGGGCTGGTGTCGATCAGCCATTCCGCCAGCCGGCGGCACCACTCTCGATCGGATTCATCGAGTCGCCTCGGGTTGAGCCCGAGGCCGTACTCCAGATGCAGTGCCAGCAACTCCGTGTTTCGCTCGTTGGCCATCACTAGCGCTCCGCTCCTCTGCCTCATTGATCGCTTCGCCTGGGGGAGCGTTCTTGGCCGGCCGCGTCACTGGCAGGACCGGCCCGCTGGGACCTGTGGATTCGCGTCGCAGTCGCTCAGCGGTTGCCTCCGGCTCCCCAGTCAGCTCAGCAAGATCATCGGCAGCCTGCTCAAGTCTCCCCAGCACGGGGCTCCGCCTCCTCTAGCTCTGACCTGCGCAGGCCATCAGCCCAGCGCCCAGGCACGCCATCAGACCAGGATGTCGAGCTCCTCCAGACGGCCAGCGTAGGCGAGGAGCGCCGCAAAACTGAGTTGCCGACGGAAGCAAGACGCCGCGTCGCGCACCGCTGGGGATTCCGGCGATCCGCTCCGCGCGCGGTAGTCGTCGTACCGGTCGCGGAGCTGTAGGAAGACCCGCCGCAGGGAGCGTGCTTCCCGCACCTGGTCCGGAGTCCGTGTGACGCGGGCCGCCAAGGGGTCGGGTGACGGAGGGCTGCGGAGGTCCGCGGCCACCGAGTCCCGGCGATCGAGCACCAGGCGGGCTTCGCTCACGCACGTCGCGACACGGACGCTCAAGGGTTGAGGGATGGCGGCAGCATCGGTGCGTATGCGAAACGGAGATAGCTGGGACATCGGGACCTGCCGGTGTTGGGGTGGCGAGGTGAAGACTCGATCCTCGAGCTGGGGCGCTCAGGGCAACGCGACGACGCTGCCCAGCCCGGCGTAGATGTAGCGGTCCTTCCAGGTGTTCCTGAAGCGGTAGAACGCCGGCTCGCCCGTACAATGCCCGGGGGCTACGCGACGGACCTCGTAGGTCTCGTGCAATGAGGCCGCGATGCGGGCGTGTCCTCGTCAGGAGCGGCGGGCAGGCGAAACCCGCCGAAGACGAGGTGCACTCAGGGGTCTATCTTCGTGGCCGCCTGGACGATCCGATCGATTCCGGGGTGGGAGCAGCCGGCGACCACGACCATCCCTTCCCTTGTCTCGAGCGCCAGCGACAACTCGCGCAAACATCGGGGGCGACTTGCCGAAGGATGGTACAGCATTGTGACGCGATCTCCGGCCGCATTCCCAGGCCGGTAGCGAGTGGGTAACCGCCGAGGGCCACGATCGCCGGGAGCGGAGCGAACTGCAAATCCGCACGCCATTTTCCAGTCCCGTCTCGCCCGCGGTGGGCGTTAGCAACACTCGGACTCAGTGCAATGCCTCGAGGTCGTACCCCAGAATCGTGCCTCGTCGTAGCTCGGGCAGTAGAGGCCGCACGGCCGCCCGCAGGTCCTCCGCCGTGAACGGCTGCCGCAGGATCGCCACGTGCGCGGGGAGTTGGAACTCCAGGCCCGGCATGAAATCGACATCGGCCACGTAGAGCACGGGGAGCGCCGGCAGGTGCTCGCGCAGGTCTCCAATTGCGTCGACTCGGCGCACACCGTTCACCCTGATGCTGCTGATGACCAGATGACACTCCCGGAGTGCGAGATCCGCCGCGGCGCACAGCACATCGGTTGCTCGGGTGACGAGATGGCCGTCGCGCTGGAGTGTCTCTACGATGAAGGTGACCGCCGCGGAATCCTCGTCGGCGACGATGATCCGCTGGCGGGCGAAGGCGAACGCCGTCGGGGGAGTCACTGTGAGCCTTGGACCCGGAGGCATCCGGGAGTGGCAGGGCGGCAGACGGGCAGCGAAGTTTCAGTATAACACTCCGGCCGGCATTCCGCTGCCAAGACCACGTTACGACATGACGATGACGGGCCTGTCCGCGTAGAACCTCATGCGCCGCGGCAGGTGTGCGGGCAGGATCCTCCGGGCCTTGTTGGCCTGGTGCCCGGGAAGAACGCACGGCGACCAGCGACGCCCCTGGCTTCGCCCCGTCAAGATACTCCTCGTCATCCGAGAACTGCGCAATCACTAGACTCACCTGACGTTACCTCATGGCCTGGCACCTTCGAACCTCATCCCTGAGGCGTGGTGACCCTTGCCAAGCCATCACCCGCGACACTGATTCATACGGTCTGTGCGCTCCTCACGCCGAAGTAGCCCAACGCAAGTGAACTACAGACGTGGTGCCATCCGGGAAGCAGAGGCAAACAATGCTCCAAGACCCATGGAGGCCTGCACCCCAGATCGACAGCGCGGTCAGGGATTGGATGAAGTCGAAGGGTCTGCCCGTAAATTCCACCCGCTACTACGCCGATGAGGAGGTCTATGCATGGCGTCACGAGTTATCTAGCGGCTCTCCCACCCTGTGGATTGCCCGCCCCGTTCTTGAGGATCACAGTGCTGGGCGGCTCGTGGCGGCGCTCGAAGTTCTCGGCATCGCGGATCGGATGCGTGAAGCCCCGATGGCTCGCTTCCTCGTGGTCGATGAAGACACAGCGATTAAGGTCACGCCGTGGCCGCACGGTCCCCACCGCGGGGCATGACCTGAGCAAGCTCCGGCCATGGCAGCCGGCGCGTGGGCTCTTCGGTTCCTTGGGTTGGGAAATCCTTCCGGGTCGCTCCCCAAGTCGTTGGTCTTGCGTTTAGGGTGACACGGCCGCTCCGGCCGGCGTGATGGTCCCGAGTCGCAGGGCCCTGGCCTCTCGCCTCGCCGCCTGCAGCAGGACCATCGCCGTGAAGAAACACCATGAACAGCACGACCCAGCGGACCGCGGTGAGCGGCAGGGACATGACGAGATAGGCGGCGATCAGGAGCCCGGGCATATCCCCGAGGGTAAGGCCGACCGAAGCGGAGAGGTGATGGCGGTCTTCGCGCCGGAATCGGACCCCGGCGATCGGCATCAGGAAGGTGTTCAAGGTGCCGGGAATGAGCTCGTCGGGTACCACGATGTCCCGGGCCATCTCGCGCAGGTCGAGGAGATCCGGAGGATGGACTGGCAGACGCTGCCGGCCGGAGTTCCGGCAACCGGTCAAACGGTCATCCCGGAAACCGGCTCCGCGCGCCATGCCCGCGTTGTGCCAGTGGACAACCCCGGGAGGAGTTGCCGCACGGCGGCCCGGAGCACATCGGCCGTGAGCGGCTCGCGGAGGAGCGTGACGTTGGCTGGCAGACGCGCCTCCTGCCGGGGCGTCCAACCCGTCGCAGCGGCGACGCACAGGATGGGCAGACCAGGTACGTGCTCGCGGAGATCGTTGAAGAGGCGGATCGCGCGCGCACCTGCGACTCCGGTGCCGCAGATGAACAGGTGGCAGTCACGAAGCGCGAGGTCGAAGATCTCGGGACTGGCGTCGCCTGCGCGAGTGACCCGGTGGCCATCGTGGCGCAGGGTATCGATGATGAAGGGGGCCGCTGCGGACTCGTCGTCGGCCACGACGACTCGCTGGCGGTTGAAGTCAAAATTCAGGCGGGTCACCACGGTGAGCCTTCCACCCGGAGGTGTCCGGGAGTGGCGGGAAATTCAAGCAGCTGGTCTCGGAGACAACCTGTTCCCTAGACTGGCGCTCGGAGCGACCGGGTCACTTGACGTACCAGGTCATCCGGCACGAACGGCTTCCGCAGACATCGCGTCCGGCGCGACGCTGGACCCGAGGGGAACGGCGCCCGGAGGGCTAACCGGGTGAGGTGGACGGCGACGCAGCCGGTCCATGAGGCACCTTTGGGGCAAGTGAGTGAAGCGAGCTCGGCGCGTGACACCAGTTCAGCAGCCCGGCCAGTCGCCTGGCCTCGTCCCACGTATCGGTCATCACGACGGTGTCGGCGCGTTGCACCAGCGGAATCACCGGGAGCCCGCCCCGTCCAGCGCCCTGAAGCCACCGGGCACCGACGGTCCATGGGCCACGCCGGGCGGGCAGGTCTATTCCTCGCCACCGCAACTGGTCCGCCACCGATTGGAGGAAGGGGGACTCGTACCGCTCGCTGGGATCAGGGCGACGCTGGTGCTCCACCAGGCGGCGCAGCGAGGGGAGTACGAGGTCCTGATATTGGGCCCGCATCATAAGACCATCCCGTCCCTGGCTGCTCTCAGTACATCCCGCCCATGCCGCCGCCGGGAGGCGCGGCCGGCGCGGGCTTCTCCTTCTTCTCCACCACCACGCACTCGGTGGTGATCAGGAGGCCCGCGATCGACGCGGCGTTCTGCAGTGCCGTGCGGGTCACCTTGGTCGGGTCGATCACGCCGGCCTTCACCAGGTCCTCGTAGGTGTCGGTCTGGGCGTTGTAGCCGAAGTTCTTGACCTTCGACTCCTACACCCGGGCCACCACGATCGAGCCCTCGGCGCCCGCGTTCTGGGCGATCATCCGGATGGGCTCCTCCAGCGCGCGGCGCACGATGTCGACGCCGATCTTCTCGTCGTCGGTACCGCGGATCTTCTCCAGCGCGGCCTGCGCCCGGATGAGCGCAACGCCGCCGCCCGCC
>DATBJC010000137.1:0-5109 GCA_036556625.1 Gemmatimonadales bacterium | reverse complement strand
GTCGGATTGATGATCGCGAAGCGTTCGCCCATCGGGTCTTTCCCCTCGAGGACCAGTGCCTCGCCATTGGGAGGGTGGGTGACGGTCGAGAGCGACATCACGGCGGCGGCCACCTCATCCGGCGAGATGAGCCGGGTCTGGCCGGCGGAGGCGAGCGCGGCCGCCAGCGCCTCCTCCCTGGTACGGCCGGTCCGGGCAACGATGCGGTCCACCGTCTCCGCCGTCATCTCGGTGTCCACGAAGCCGGGGCATACCGCGTTCACCGTGACTCCGGTGCCCGCCACTTCCGCCGCCGTCGAGCGAGTGAGACCCACCAGCGCGTGCTTGGCCGCCGAGTAGGCCGCGAGATACTTGCCACCGCTCAGACCCGCGGTGGACGCCACGTTCACCACCCGGCCCCACTTCCGCTCGAGCATGCCGGGCAGAAAGGCCCGGGTGCAGAGGAATGCGCCGGTGGCATTGACCGCCAGGAGGCGGTTCCACTCCTCGAGCGACGTCCGCACCAGCGGCATCGAGCCCGCGGCACCGGCATTGTTCACCAGCACCGCCACCGGCCCCAGCATCTCTGCCTCGCGGGCAAGCGCCTCCACCGCCGATTCCTCGGTCACGTCGCAGACCACGGCCTTCGCGCGCCGCCCCAGGGCCCCGAGCTCGACACTCTGGCGCTCGATCCCCTCTCGGGTGCGTGCGGCCAGGACCACGCTCCAGCCGGCTTCAGCGAGCGCACGAGCGGTCGCGGCGCCGATACCCCGACCGGCGCCGGTCACCACCGCCACCTGGCCGGCGAGGGCCTTCATTTGAGCTCGGCCTGAACCGCTTCGTCGAGGATCGTGCCCAGGACCTCGATCGTGGCCCGGCCTTCCTCGACGCTGGCCTGCGCCGGAAATCCGAAGTAGGCCAGGGGACCACCCGCGTCCTCGAAGCTCAGCTTGCCTTCCCGGATGGCACGGGAGAGCGAGACCGGGTTGGGTGGGAGCGTCGCCCGCGCCGCTTCGCGCACCAGCTCGGGCCGCTCCGCCATCACGATCGACGTCTCGAACTGCCCGGCGTGGCAGGCGCCGCTTCGGAACTCGTCACTCAGCCGGAGCGCCCAGGGCTTGGTGGCCAGGTTGGGGAACGCCACGATCAATCCCAGCTCCCGTCGGACCTGGTTGACGGCTGCTTCGATCGACCCGAGATGTCCCGGGTCGAGGTGCGCGTTGGCGATGGCCAGCAGCTCGAATCCGTGCCGGACGAGGCCGCGGGCGATGTCCACCACCGTGGCCACGACCGTCTCCGGACGGAGCGAGAGCGTACCGGCGAAGCGCTGGGCGAATGGGGCGGCCGTGTAGGCCAGCGGTGGCAGCACCAGCACCCGTGAGCCACGCGCGCTCAGGCGGGCGGCGCCGGCGCGCGCCATGGCCTGGGCGATGATCACGT
Organism: Gemmatimonadales bacterium; assembly: GCA_036556625.1. Classification (GTDB taxonomy): domain Bacteria; phylum Gemmatimonadota; class Gemmatimonadetes; order Gemmatimonadales; family GWC2-71-9; genus CAVVWJ01. Next base: position 3,690 of record DATBJC010000137.1, on the reverse strand, counting down.
CGGTGTCCAGCGGCAGGTGGGGACCGTGCGCCTCGATGGCGCCGACCGGCAGGATCGCGGCGGATCCCGGGCCGGCCGCGTCCCGCGCCTCCTCCCAGGTCATTGCGGCCCACGGCTGCACCGTTATTGTGTCCTCACCGCTAACCTCAGGCGAGCCTTCTCGGCCGGACCCGACCATGACAACCGAGCCCGCGGATCATCTCAACATCGCCGACTTTTTCCTCGATGCCCGCGTGCGGGAGGGCCGGGGAGACCGCACCGCGCTCATGACCGATGCCGGGCGCTGGAGCTACCGTCGGGTCCAGGCGCTGGCCAACCGCTACGCCAACCTGCTCAGCGCGACGGGAGTGGCCCCGGAACAGCGCGTCATCATCGCGTTGCCCGACGGTCCGGACTACGTGGCGGCCCTGTTCGGCGCCCTGAAGATCGGCGCCGTCGTAGTCATGGTCAACCCGGAGCTCAAGCCCGACGCGATCGAATACTTCTTCGATTACAGCCGAGCCGCGGTAGCACTGGTCGCGGCGGCACAGGCCGATGCCTTTCGGGCCGCGGCCGGCCGCGCCGCCCATGCGCCCCGCCTGGTAATCGTGGGCGACGCCGAGTGGCGATCGCGGGTCGAGTCGGCGCCGGTCAGCTGGCACAACTTCCCCACTCACCGGGACGATCCCGCCATCTGGCTGTTCTCCGGGGGCACGACCGGCCGGCCCAAGGCCGCCGTGCAGCCCCACCGCTCGTTCGTCAATACCTGTCAGTGTTACGCCTGCCAGGTGCTGTGCTACACCGAGGACGATGTGACCCTCTCGGTGCCCAAGCTCTACTTCGGCTACGCCACCGGCTCCAATCTGCTGTTTCCCTTTGCCGTGGGCGCCGCCAGCGTGCTGTTCGAGGAGCGTTGTACCGCGGAGGTCATTTTCAGCCGGGTCGCGCGATACCGGCCGACCATCCTGATCACCGTGCCCACCATGATCAATCAGATGGTGAGCCATCCCGATGCCGGGCGGCAGGATCTCTCGTCGTTGCGGCTGGCGACGTCCGCGGGCGAAGGACTGCCTGAGGAGCTGCATGCCAGATGGGATCAGGTCTTCGGAGTTCCCCTGCTCGACGGTCTCGGCACCGCGGAGATGTGGCACATCTTCCTGTCCAATAGCCCCGGTCGGACCCGGAGGGGCACCCTGGGCGAGGTGGTGCCGGGCTTCGAGATCAAGGTGGCGGACGAGGAGGGCCGGGAGCTGCCCGATGGGACCATCGGTCACCTCTGGGTCCGCGGCGGCTCGAGGGCGCTGGGCTACTGGCAGCAGCTGGACAAGACCCAGAGCTGCTTCCGGGGCGAGTGGGTGGTGACGGGAGATCTGGTCCGGCGCGACGCCGAGGGCTACTACACGTACGGCGGCCGGGCCGACGAGCTGCTCAAGGTCTCCGGCAAATGGCTCTCGGCCACGGAGGTGGAGGGCTGCCTGCTCCAGCATCCGGCGGTCTCCCAGGTGGCGGTCGTGGGGGTGGCCGATGCCGCCGGGCTGATCAAGCCGTGCGCCTACGTCATCGCCCGCGAGCGCCGCGAGGGTCTGGCGGAGGAGCTCAAGGCCTTCGTGTGCGACCGGCTGGAGCCGTACAAGCATCCGCGAGAGGTGATCTTCGTGGACTCGCTGCCAACCACGCACCTGGGGAAGGTGGACCGGGGGCGACTGAAGACGAGACCGGCGCCTTCGGATCATCGAGGTTGACCCACTACCGAGTGGACCGCGCAGTCGCGGTCATCACGTTCACCAACCCGCCGGTAAACGGTCTTTCCCACGCGGTGCGCTCCGGCATCGGCGCAGCCCTGGAACGCGCGCAGGCCGACCCTTCGGCCCGGGCCATCGTTCTCACCGGAGGCACGACGGTATTCTCCGGCGGCGCCGATATCCGGGAGTTCGGCACATCGCAGAGCACGGCGGATCCGACCTTGTCGGCACTCAACGCCCTGCTCGACGCGAGCAGCAAGCCGGTGGTCGCGGCGATCGCGGGGCCCTGCCTGGGTGGCGGACTCGAGCTGGCGATGGCCGCGCACTATCGGGTCGCGGCCGGAGATGCGAGGCTCGGCCTGCCGGAAGTGAAGCTGGGCCTCCTGCCCGGTGCCGGCGGCACCCAGCGGCTGCCGCGGCTGGTCGGGGTGGAACGCGCGATCGACATGATCGTGGGCGGTGAGCCGTTGTCAGCCTCGGAGCTGGCCGATACCGCTCTCCTGGATCGGGTGGTGAATGGTGATCCGATCGCGGCGGCGGTGGACTTCGCCGCCAGCGATGCGATGGCCACGAGGCCGCTGCCCAGGGCTCGCGACCTCTCGCTCGAGCGAGGGCAACTCGCCAGCCAGTGCGAGTCGGCTCGGGCGAGACTCAGGGCGCAGCGGCCCGTCCTTCCGGCACCGCTGCGCGCGGTGGACGCGCTGGAAGCGGCGGCGCAGCCGTTCGAGCAGGGGCTCGCCTTCGAGCGGCGGGCCTTCCTGGAGCTGATGGACACGCCGGAGTCGAGGGGACTCCGGCACGCGTTCTTCGCGGAACGCGCGGCGGCCAAGGTGGACGGCATCACCTCATCCACTCCGGTCCGTCCGGTGAGCCAGGCGGCGGTGATCGGAGCGGGCACCATGGGCGCGGGGATCGCGGTGTCCCTGCTCGACGCAGCCATCCCGGTCTGGCTGGTCGAGGCCGACGAGGCGGCGCTGGGCCGTGGGGTGGCGCGAATCGGCGCGCTGTACGACGGGCAGGTGAAGAAGGGCAAGCTGACCGAGCCCGAGCGGGACCGCCGGCTGGCCCTGCTCCAGCCGACCCTGTCCTATGACGCCATCGGGAGATCGGATGTCGTGATCGAAGCGGTGTTCGAATCCCTGGAGGTCAAGCGCCAGGTCTTCGCCGCACTGGATCGGGTGCTGAAGCCCGGCGCCATCCTCGCGACCAACACATCCACCCTCGACGTCGACACCATCGCCGGCTTCACCCGGCGTCCCGCCGATGTGCTGGGGCTGCACTTCTTCAGCCCGGCCAACGTGATGCGGCTGCTGGAAGTGATTCGCGCCCGGGCGACGGCGCTCGATGTGCTCGCGACGGCACTCGCGCTGGGGAAGCGGCTGCGGAAGGTGGCGGTGGTCTCAGGGGTGTGCGACGGGTTCATCGGCAACCGGATGCTGGAGGCCTATACCAAGCAGGCTTGGTACCTGGTCGAGGAAGGGGCGACTCCCCTGCAGGTCGACCAGGCCGTGGAGTCGTTCGGCTTCGCGATGGGTCCGTTTCGGGTGGGTGACCTGGTGGGTCACGACGTGAGTCTCGCCATCCGGCAGCGTCGCCGGGCAGAGCGCCCGGGATATCTCAACTCCACCCTGCCCGACAAGCTCTGCCAGCTGGGCCGGCTGGGCCAGAAATCCGGGGCCGGCTGGTACGACTACCCGGAAGGGCCCCGTCGAGCGCTCTCCTCCCCAGCGGTGGAGCAGCTCATCGCGGCCCACCGGGCGGAGGTCGGCATCACGCCGCGCCGGATCGACGACAGCGAGATGGTCGATCGCCTGGTCTATGCGCTGGTGAATGAGGGAGCGCGGATCCTGGAGGAGGGGATCGCCGCCCGAGCCAGCGACATCGACGTGGTGTATCTCACTGGCTACGGTTTTCCGCGAGCGCGCGGTGGACCGATGTTCTATGCGGATGAAGTCGGATTGGATCGAGT
>DATBJC010000136.1:0-37121 GCA_036556625.1 Gemmatimonadales bacterium | reverse complement strand
CGCGCGCTGCTGGCCATCGAGAGCGATCTCGAGATCCGCCTGGCCGGCGATTTCATCTTCGTCAACGCCACCCGGCTCCGGCTGGAGCTGGACAACTACGCTTCCTTCAGTCACATCCTCGCCGTGCTCCGGGCGTTCGAGATCGGCGTGCTCCGGATTCACGGCAGCGACCGGCGTGAGTGGCAGATCCTGCTGAGCCTTCTGCTCAGCCTGGCCGAGCGGGGCCAGCCCGACGAGCGGTTCGACGAGCTGAACCAGCGACTCGCCGCCGCCGGGGTGACGCGCCTGGAGATCGAGCGCGCCAGCCACCACGAGCACGCGGAATCGGAACAGGCCAGACAGGCCGCCAAGCGGGTGTACTCCCAGGGCGTCGCGGTCACCAAGGAAGTGATCACCAGCGTCCGGATGGGACGAGCCACCAGCGTCAAGCGAGTGAAGCGCGCGGTGCAGCTCATCGTGGATCAGGTACTCAACAACGAAACCTCGGTGGTCGGTCTCACCACCATCCGTGACTACGACGAGTACACCTTCACCCACTCGGTGAACGTCTGCATCTTCTCGGTCGCGCTGGGCAAGAAGCTCGGGTTGTCCCGGCTGCAGCTCTACGATCTGGGAATGACCGCGCTGTTGCACGACGTGGGCAAGGCCCGGGTGCCGGTCGAGATCCTCAACAAGACGACCGGCCTGGACGAAAGCGAGTGGCGGGTGATGCAGGCGCACCCATGGCTCGGCGCGCTGACGCTCTTCACCATGCGCACCTACGACGAGACTCCCTATCGGGCCATTCTGACCGCGCACGAGCACCACATGAAGACCGATTTCACCGGCTATCCCCGCGCCGTGCGGCCGCGGGAGCTGGGCATCTTCTCCCGGATCGTCTCCGTGGCGGACGGGTTCGACGCGGCGACCACGCGCCGGAGCTACCAGACCACGCCGATCGAGCCGGATCAGGTGCTCCGCGAGATGTGGCAGAACCCCAAGCGGGGCTATGACGCGATCCTGGTGAAGGCGCTCATCAATCTGATCGGCATCTACCCGGTCGGCACCTGCGTGATCCTCGACACGTTCGAGGTGGCGATCGTCTCCGGAGCCGACCCCGACTCGCCGCAGCTCAACCGGCCGCTGGTGCGCATCGCGGTGAACGCCGAGGGTGGGGCCATTCCGCCTCCCGGCACGCCGGCCAGCCTCACCGAGCGAGACGAGGCCGGCAACTACCGCCGGTCCATCGTCAAGGTCACCAATCCGTCGCGATACGGTCTCACGGTCGGTGATTACTTTGTCTGAGCCGAGCATCGCGGGGACGTTCCAGTCGCTGCGCGAGCGTGGTCGTACCGCCCTGATTCCCTATCTCACCGCCGGCTATCCCGACCTTCGGGCCAGCGAGGAGGCCCTGCGCGCGGCCGATGAAATGGCCGACCTGCTCGAGGTCGGGGTTCCGTTCAGCGACCCTCTGGCGGACGGCCCCACCATTCAGCGCTCCACCTTCCAGGCGTTGGAGCGAGGCATGACCCTGGCCGGCACGCTCGAGATGATCGCGCGCTGCAGGCTCCAGCGGCCGGTCGTCGTGTTCAGCTATCTCAACCCGATCCTGCGATATGGTCTCGAGCGCTTCCTCCGGGAGGCCGCCGATCTCGGCGTGGCCGGCTTGCTGCTGACCGACCTGCCTGCGGGGAGTGACTCCGGCGTCGAGGACGCAGTGCGCCGAAGCCCTCTGGATCTCATCCGGCTCATCGCGCCGACCACCCGCCCCGAGCGCCTGAAGATCGCGGCCAAGGGAGCCAGGGGGTTCATCTACCTGGTGGCCCGGCTGGGCGTCACCGGCGCCACCAGGACGCTGGCTGCGGATCTCGCCGAATCGATCGGCCGGGTCCGCGAAGCGACTCCGCTGCCGGTCGCGGTGGGGTTCGGCATCTCGAACGCGGAGCAGGCCGCGACGGTCGGCCGGCTGGCCGATGGCGTGGTGGTGGGCAGCGCGCTGGTGGACGTGCTGGGCACCGGCGGCGTGGCGTCGGTCCGGCGCTTTCTCGCCGAGCTCAGGGCCGGGCTCGACCTGGCCCCGGCGCTAGCATGAGCGCGGACGTGGGCAGCCTGCTGGAGCGCTACGCCCGCCTCCTCGCGGTGGGCGGGGCGCTGGTCACGCTCGCCGCCCTCGCGGTGGACCTCCGCTGGATCGATCAGCCGGTCGCGGTCATCCTCCTCACGGCGATGGTCTTCGCGCTCCGCGCGGCGCCCATTCGGCTCAGCAAGTACTCCTATCTCACCCAGACGGGCATTCCGGTCCTGGTGGGCGCGGTGACCGTGGGGCCGACCCCCGTGGCGCTCGGCCTCTATCTGGGGGTGCTGGCCTCCGACGTGGTGTGGCTCAGAAAGCTGCCCAAGGCGGGCGTGATCAACGCGGGCCGCGAGGTGATGGGCTTCGTCGCCGCCTACGGGCCTTATGCCGCGGTGCATTACTTCAGCGGCAGGCCGGCGCTCTCCCTCGACTTCCTCCCCGCCGCGGCGATCCTGGTGTGCCTGTACTTCTTCGCCACCCGCTCGATGTTCTACTTCACGCTGCTGGTGCGGGACAAGCTGGAGTACGCCGAGAAGATCCTGATCCTGCGCTGGGAGATCATCGCCTATCTGCTCACCCTGATCGCGTCCGTGGTGGTCGTGGCCGCGGTGCAGGTGCTGGCGCCGGTGGGATGGGTGGCGGTGGGACTGGCGCTCGGCGTCCTGGGGATGCTGACCCGCAAGATCATCGAGGAGGCCATCGGGGCCGAAGACCTGAACAAGGTGCACCTGATGGAGACGGCCATCGCCAGCAATGCCACCTTGCAGGGCTCGTTCGACCAGATCGAGCGGCTGGCCCACCGGCTGCTGGACTGGGGGGACTTCCGGGTCTACCGCCTGGACGGATCGGAGCTGGCTCTGGCCTACCGGGGGGCCACCGGTCGGCCCGAGCGGGGCGAGCCGCCGAGCGAATTGGTGGACCTGCGCCGGCAGGTCATCGCTACCGGCGAGGCGGTCATGGTCCGTGATGTGAGGCGCGATGCCCGGATCGGACACGTCATGAACGGCGTGGGCAGCACCGTGATCCATCCGATCCGCTTCGGCGACGACCTGCTCGGCGTGGTCGAGGTGGATCACCCGAAGCGGCACGCCTACGGATCCAAGGACCTGGTAGCCCTGGGGACCCTCGCCAACCAGATGGCAACGGCCATCCACATCGCCGAACTGCGCCGACCGTTGCTCAGCACGGTGGCCCAGATCGGCGAACAGGTCTCGACCCTGGCGAGGGTCACCGAATCGCTGCGCGGCTCGGCTTCCGCCCTCGCCGAAGTGTCGCGCGGCATGCGGCAGGAGACCGCCGATCTCGAGCGGTTCGTCGCGGGCGGGCTCCGCTCGACGGATGCGCTCTCCAGCGCCACCCGGGCGATGGCGGCGCAGGGCGCGCAGGCGGCGCAGGCCAGCGGGATGGCGGCGTCGGTGGCGAGCCGCAACCGGGTGGTGATCGGCCAGGCGATCGAACGGCTGATCGGGCTCAAGGGGTTCGTCTCGGGCAGCGTGGAGCAGGTGGCCGAGCTGGGCGCCCTCACCACCCGGATCAGCGGCTTCATCGGCACGATCCGGGAAATCGCGGACCTGACCAATCTCATCGCGCTCAACGCGGCGATCGAAGCCGCGCGCGCCGGGCGCGAAGGCCGCGGCTTTGCGGTGGTCGCGGACGAAGTGCGGGATCTCGCGGCGCAGAGCCTCCACGCCGCGCGGGAGGCGCGGGGCCTGCTGGAGGAAATCGGCGGGCAGGTGGCCACCGTGTCGGATCAGATGGAGCGGGGGCGCGAGGCGGTCGCCGGCGTGGAGGAGCTGAGCGCCAACGCGGCCCAGGCCCTCGACGCGATCGTCGGCACCACCAGCGAGGCCGGACGCCACGCCGAAGCCATCGCCGCCACCGCGTCCGAGCAGCTCGGAGCGGTGAGCGGTCTGAGTGAGCAGATCGAGCGGGTGGCGGCGGGCTCGGCCCGGGCCCGCACCGAGACCGACGAGCTGGCCCAGCGGGCCGAGGACGCGGCGGCGGGACAGGCCGAGCTGGAGCGGGCCATCCGGCAGCTGGGCGACGTGGCTACCGATCTACAACGGATCGCGCGACACTTCGCGGTGGAGAGCTGAAGGCGGAGCCGGTGCGCGAGCGCGCGTACATCGCGCTGGGAAGCAACCTGGGCGATCGTGCCGGCCACCTCGCCGCGGCGCGGGCCGCGCTCGCCGCCCTGCCCAGGAGCCGCCTGGTCGCCCAATCCTCGGTGGAAGAAACCGCCCCCCTCGGCGGCATGGACCAGCCGCCCTACCTCAACCAGATGGTGCTGCTGGAGACCGCGCTGGACCCTCGGGCCCTGCTGGCGGCGTGTCAGGCGATCGAGCGGAGCCGGGGGCGGGTTCGGGGCGAGCGCTGGGGAGCTCGCACACTCGACCTCGACATCGTGCGGTACGGCCATCGCCGGATCGCCGACCCCGACCTTATCATTCCCCATCCCGGATTGCCCCATCGCGATTTCTGGACCCGCGAGCTGGCCGAGCTGGAGGCCCATGAACGACGCTGAGGCGCGCCCCCGATCGATTCTGGACCTCCCTGCCTGGAAACGGGCGGGCAAGCGCCTGGTGATGCTGACCTGCTATGATGCCGCCTTCGCTCGCCTGCTCGATCGGGCCGAGGTGGATATCCTCCTGGTCGGCGACTCGCTCAACCAGGTCATCGCGGGCCAGGAGACCACGCTGAGCGCCACCCTGGACCAGATGATCTACCACGCGGCTGCGGTGCGCCGGGGAGCTCCGGCCAGGCTGTTGTTCGTGGACCTCCCCTTCCTCACCTATCAGGTCTCGATTCCGGAGGCGATCCGAAACGCCGGGCGGGTGCTCCAGGAGACCGAGGCCAACGGCGTGAAGCTGGAGGGTGGGCGGCACATGGCCGAGACCGTGCGGGCCCTGGTGGAGCGGGGGATACCGGTGATGGGGCACCTCGGGCTCACGCCCCAGTCGGTGCACACGTTGGGCGGCTATAAGGTCCAGGGACGGGACGAGGCGGCCGCCGGCCGGCTGCTGGAGGACGCCCGAGCGCTGGAGTCGGCGGGGGCCTGCGCCATCGTGCTGGAGCTGCTTCCCGTGGCGGTCGCCGGCCGGATCAGCTCGGCGCTCACCATTCCGACCATCGGCATCGGCGCAGGGCCCGGGTGTGACGGGCAGGTGCTGGTGCTGCACGACATGCTCGGCCTCAACGAGACGTTCTCACCCAAGTTTCTCAAGCGCTACGCCGAGCTCGGCGGCGCCGTGCGCGACGCGGTCCGGTCGTTCGCCGCCGACGTGCGAGGCGGAAAGTATCCCGGCGCGGAACACAGCTTTGAGTGATCGGCGGTCGGTGAGCCCCAGGCCCTGTCCCCCAGAACGAAGTGAAGGGGCCATGACCGTATCGATGTCTCCTTGGCTCCGCTCAGGATGACACGGTTCGGAGCCCAGGCATGACCGTGGCCCCTCAGCTGCTCGAACTCACCGCGATTCCCGATCTCAGGCACTGGGTCCATACCCAGCGCCGCGAAGGCCGTCGTATCGGGCTGGTCCCGACGATGGGGTATCTGCACGAGGGTCATCTGGTACTGGTGGACGAGGCGCGCCGCCGGGCCGACGTGGTGCTGATGAGCATCTTCGTCAATCCGCTTCAATTCGGACCGACCGAGGATCTCGCGCGCTACCCCCGGGATCTCGCGCGCGACCGCCGATTGGCGGCAGGCCGCGGCGTTGACGTGATCTTCGTGCCGAGCGAGGCGGTGATGTATCCGCCGGGGTCCGAGATCAGAGTCGTGCCGGGCCCATCGGCGGAGCGGTGGGAAGGCGCCGCCCGGCCGGGACACTTCGCCGGTGTGCTGACCGTGGTGGCCAAGCTGTTTCATCTGGTCGAACCGGATGTGGCCTGCTTCGGGCGCAAGGACGTGCAGCAGGCCGTGCTGATCCGCCAGATGGTGCGCGACCTGGACTGGCCCCTCGAGCTCGCGATAGTACCCACCGTCCGGGAGCCCGATGGACTGGCGCTGAGCAGCCGGAATGCCTACCTCGATCCGGAGCAGCGACGCTCGGCGGCGGCGCTGAGCGGCGCGCTGCGGGAGGCCCACGCCGCCTGGCGCGGCGGGGAGCGGAGCGCCCGGGTGATCGAGGCCCGGATGCGCGGCTTGCTGGAGTCTTTCCCTGAAGTGAGGCTGGAATACATCGCCCTGGCCGAGCCCGACGCGCTGGCGCCCGTGGCCGAGGTACAGGCGACCAGCGTCGTGGCGCTCGCGGCACGGATCGGGTCCACCCGCTTGATCGATAACATCGTGCTGGGTGAGGGCGTGGTCTGATGCGTTCTGCCGACTGGTCGGAGCTGCGGCCGACGCTGCCCGAGTGGGCCGTCGTCACGCCGGCCCGCCGGGAGCATATCGAGCGGGTCGCGACGCTGGCCACCGGATGGGCCCTGGAGATGGGCGTGCCCGAGAGCGAGCGCCACCGTTGGCTGCGGGCCATCTGGCTGCACGACGCGTTGCGGGATGCGCCGGAGGAAGAGCTCCAGCGCTGGGCTCCCTCCGCCCAGGGGCCGCCCGATCTGCGGCACGGTCCCGCCAGTGCGGCCCGGGCCAAGGCCGACGGTGAATCCGACCGCGGGGTGCTCGACGCGGTGCGCTATCATTCCATCGGCCTGGCTGAGTGGGACATGGTGGGCCGGGTCCTCTACTGCGCCGATTACCTCGAGCCGGGCCGCAAGCACGAGCGCGAGTGGCGCGCCGATCTCGCCCAGCGATATCCCTCAGATCCCAACCTCGTTCTGCGTCAGGTGGCCCGGGCCCGGGTGCTCCACGTCGTCAGCTCCGGTCGCATGCTTCTCGAACCGACGGTCCGCTTCTGGAACAGTCTCGTCGTCGCCTCCTCCGCTACCTCCTGATCGCAGCCGCCGTCGCCGGCCTGGCGGCGGGCGTTCGATGGCTGGTCCCGCCCCCGGCACCCGCACCGGTGCAGCCGGCCTATTCGATCCCCAGCCCGGAGCACCGGATCGTCGTCGAAGTACTGAACGGCACCACCCGATCCGGCGTGGCTCGCGCGGCAACCCGCATGCTGCGCCGTCGAGGCATCGACGTGGTCTATTTCGGCAATGCGGAGCGGGCGGCGGACTCGACCCGGGTGATCGTGCGCCGGGGCGACCCCGACCGAGGCCGTCAAGTGCGCCTGGCTCTCGGTGCGGGGCGGATCGTGGTGGAGCCGGATACGCTCCGCCGGGTGGACGTGAGTGTGGTGCTGGGCGAGGATTTTCGGGTAAGGTAGAGCAGGTGCTATCGGAGCCTGACCTACAGACACACTCCGATCACCACATCCATCACATTGGTTCCGGTGAGACCGGGCTTGAGCAGCGCGCCGGCGGCATCGAGCGCCCGATAGGCATCGTGCGCGGCCAGGTCGCGAGCGGGGTCGCGACCCGCGGCCGACACCGAAGCCCAGGTGCGACCGTCTACGATCGCGCCGGCGGCGTCGGTAGGGCCATCGCGACCGTCGGTGCCCGCGGCCAGCAGCGCGACGCCGGGTGGTGCGCCCCTGAGCGAGCGGGCCGCGGCGAGCGCCAGCTCCTGGCAGCGTCCTCCCAGGCCCGCCGGTCCGGTTCCCAGCGTCACCGTGGTCTCTCCTCCCCAGATCCAGCAGCGCTTCCGATCCGGTTGCGGGATGTCACGCCGCACGCAATCTTGGAGCAGTGTAGCGGCTACACTCGTTCCGGCCGCCGACGCCTCCCCGGCGAGCGGCGTATTCCAGACCACCGGCGCGAGGCCCAACTCTGCCGCCCGCTTGGCCGCAGCTTCGAGAGCCAGGCCGTTACTCGCGATCAGCTCGAGGGTCACGCGCGCGAACGCTTGGTCACCGGGCTTCGGCGTCTCGGCCATTTGCCCCGCTTCGGCTCGAGCCACCTGCCGGCGAGCCGGCTCGGGAATCCGTTCCCACAGGCCGGACTCCCCGAGCAGACGGTGCACTTCGGCCGCGGTGGTCGGATCGGGCACGCAGGGGCCGGAGCCGATCGCGGCGACATCGTCGCCGATGACATCGGACACGATGTAGACCCGCAGCCGGGCCGGGGCCAGCGCAAGTGCGAGCCGACCGCCGCCCCAGCGGGAGAACCGCTTGCGAATCCGGTTCATGGCGCTGATGTCGAGACCGGATCCGAGCAGGAGCGAGTAGAGGCGGGTGAGCTCGCCGGGGGAGATCCCGTCCACCGGCGCACCCAACAGACTGGTAGTGCCACCCGAGAGGAGGACCCACACCTCTCCACCCGAGGCCGCTCGGGGCGCCACCTCGGCGAGCGCCTCGGCCGCGGCGAGAGAGCCGGGACCCGGCTCCGGGTGGTCGCCCGCGACGACGCGAAGGGCCGGATGGGGTGCCGCCGCCTGAGCCGGCGCGACGACGAGCCCGCCGGCCGGGACGAGGTCCCGCTGGCGCAGGAAGTCCACCGCGGCGCGGGCCATGGGCAGTGCCGCCTTGCCGAGGGCGATGATCCATGGCTCGCGTCCCCGCTCGGGAGTGAGCTGGGCCAGTCGGCGGGCCAGCGCCGGTCCGGGGTCGACCGCGGCCGTGGCCACGCCGTAGAGGTCGCTCAGGAGCGCTGCGGGTGGGCCACTCCAGTGATGGGGAGGGGGCAGGGAAGACGCTCCCGGGCTTGTGAAAAAAGGTGCAAGGCGTTATATAGGTTCCCACCCGACCGCATGATTATGCAGGCGGGGCCTTCAATAGTAGCCGCTTCCGGAGGGGGTATCCCCCGCCCGGCCTTCATGACTCCGATCGAGGTTCCCCATGGCCGGCCGCAACTTTCTCTTCGTTCCCGGGCCCACCAACACGCCCGACCGTATCCTCCGCGCCATGCACCGCGCCATGGAGGATCACCGCTCCTCCGACTTCCCGGGCCTCGCCGGTCCGGTGCTCGAGGACCTGAAGAAGATCTTCAAGACCACCTCGGGGCAGGCGTTCATCTTCCCGGCCAGCGGCACCGGCGCCTGGGAGGCCTCGCTGGCCAATACCCTCTCGCCCGGCGACAAGGTGCTGGCCGCCCGCTTCGGCATGTTCAGCCATCTCTGGATCGACATGGCTCAGCGCTTCGGCCTCGAGGTCGAGGTGCTCGACTGCGAATGGGGGGAAGGCGCGCCCATCGAGCGCTATCGCGACGCGCTCGCGGCCGACAAGGCCCACAAGATCAAGGCGGTGCTCTTCACGCACAACGAGACGGCCACCGGCGTCACCAGCGACGTCGCGGGCATCCGCCAGGCGCTGAACGACACCCGGCATCCCGCGCTGCTCATGGTAGACGGGGTGAGCTCGATCGCCAGCATCGATTTCCGGATGGACGAGTGGGGAGTGGATCTCGCGGTCACCGGAAGCCAGAAGGGTCTCATGCTGCCGGCCGGGCTCGGCATCGTCTGCGCCAGCCAGAAGGCGCTCGCGAAATACGATCAGGCCAAGCTGCCGCGCTGCTTCTTCGACTTCGGCGACATGCGGAAGGCGAACGCCACGGGCTATTTCCCGTACACTCCGGCGCTGCCGATGCTCCACGGCCTGCGGGAATCCATCGCGATGCTGCTGGAGGAGGGCCTCGAGAACGTCTTCGCCCGGCACAACCGGCTGGCTGAAGGCACTCGGCGCGCGGTCAAGGCCTGGGGTCTCGAGCTCTGCGCCAAGGCACCGAAGTGGCACTCCGACACCGTCACCGCGATCATGGTGCCCGCGGGCGTCAACGGTGCCGAGGTCATCGACATCGCGTACCGGCGCTACAACCTGGCGCTGGGCGCTGGTCTCGCCCGCATGGCGGGACGGCTTTTCCGCATCGGCCACCTGGGCGACCTCAACGAGCTGATGCTGCTCGGCGGCATCGCCGGCGCCGAGATGGCGATGCGCGACGTGGGCGTGAAGGTCACGCCCGGCAGCGGGGTGGCCGCCGCGCAGGAATACTGGCGCAGCACCGCCAAGCCGCTGGACAAGCGCGATCTGCCGCCTCGCGCTCCCGACGCGCAGCCGGCATCGGCGCCGGCCAAGGAGAAGGCCACGGCGGGCGCCACTCGATGAGCCACACCCGCTATGAGCCGGCCCGGCAGCGGCTGCAGCGGAGTGAGCTGGCCGTGCCCGGTTCGCAGCCCGCCTTCTTCCGCAAGGCGCTCGAGAGCGACGTGGACTACGTCTTTCTCGACCTGGAGGACGCCGTCGCGCCGGCCGACAAGCCGCAGGCCCGGCGCCATGTGATCCAGGCGCTCTTGGAGCTGGACTGGCGCGGGGCGGGCAAGACCGTCTCGGTCCGGATCAACGGGATCGACACCCATTACATGTACCGCGACGTGGTGGACGTCGTGGAGCAGGCGGGGCATCGGCTGGACACGGTGCTCATTCCCAAGGCCGGGGTGCCGGCCGACGTCTACCTGGTGGATGCGCTGCTCACCCAGATCGAGGAGGCCAAGGGGATTCCGCACCGGATCGGGATCGAAGTCCTGATCGAGACCGCCCTGGGCATGGCGAACGTCGAGGCGATCGCACAGTCCAGCCGCCGGCTCGAGGCGATGCACTTCGGCGTCGCGGACTACGCCGCCAGCTGCCGGGCGCGCACGGTGAGCATCGGCGGGCTCAACCCCGACTATCCCGGCGATCAGTGGCATGCCGCGCTGTCGCGCATGGTGGTGGCGTGCCGCGCCTACGGCCTCCGCGCCATCGATGGTCCCTTCGGCGACTTCAAGGATCCCGACGGATACATTCTCGGAGCCAAGCGGGCTGCTGCCCTCGGCATCGAGGGCAAGTGGGCGATCCATCCCAGTCAGATTGGGCTCGCGAACGAGGTGTTCACGCCGCCGCCGGCCGAGGTGGAGCGGGCGCAGCGGATCCTCACAGCGCTGGACGAGGCAGCACGGGAAGGTCGGGGCGCCGCCCAGCTCGACGGCCGGATGATCGACGCGGCCTCGGCCCGGATGGCGCGGAACGTGGTGGATATGGCTGGAGCGATTAGCCGCCGCAAGAAGGCGGTGGCGCGGGCGTAACGTACTTCATCCCGAGCGCAGCGAGGGACCTTGCCCGTGGGTTCCGGGACCATCGCAGAAGGTCCCTCGCTGCGCTCGGGATGAGGTTGCAGCCCCCCTTACGGAGGTCCACGTGGATATCCACGAGTATCAGGCGAAAGAGTTGTTGGCCGGCTTCGGCGTCGCCATCCCGCGCGGCGGCGTGGCCTACAGTCCCGAGCAGGCGGTCTATCGGGCCTCCGAGATCGGCGGCGCCCGCTGGGCGGTGAAGGCGCAGATCCACTCCGGCGCGCGGGGCAAGGCGGGCGGCATCAAGCTCTGCGGCAGCGAGGACGAGGTGCGCGCGGCGGCCAAGGCGCTACTGGGGACCCGGCTGGTCACCCATCAGACCGGCCCCGAGGGACGGGTGGTGCACCGGCTTTACGTCGAGGCCGCGGTGCCGATCGAGCGGGAGATTTATCTCGGCCTGGTGCTGGACCGGAAGAGCGAGCGGATCATGGTGGTGGCGTCGGGCCAGGGCGGGATGGAGATCGAGGAGATCGCCAAGAACTCGCCGGACTCGATCGTACGGGAGGTGGTGGAGCCCGCGGTGGGCATGACTGCCTTCCAGGCTCGGGAGATCGCGTTCGGACTCAGGCTGACGCCGGCCCAGGTGAGCCGCGCCGTGACCACGCTGCTGGGCGCCTACCGCGCGT
This sequence comes from Gemmatimonadales bacterium, assembly GCA_036556625.1. GTDB lineage: Bacteria > Gemmatimonadota > Gemmatimonadetes > Gemmatimonadales > GWC2-71-9 > CAVVWJ01. The sequence goes on along the minus strand of DATBJC010000136.1, from coordinate 25,402 downwards.
TTCGCGACCTGGACGCGACCATGGTGGAGATCAATCCGCTGGTGGTGACAACCGATGGCCAGCTGCTCGCCCTCGACTGCAAGATGACGTTCGATGACAACGCGATGTTCCGCCGGCCCAACGTGAGCGAGCTCAGGGATTATGCCGAGGAGGATCCGCGCGAGGCGCAGGCCGCGGAGTACGGCCTCAACTATGTCGCGCTGGACGGCAACATCGGCTGCATCATCAACGGGGCCGGCCTCGCCATGGCCACGATGGACATGATCAAGCACGCCGGGGGCACCCCGGCCAACTTCCTCGACGTGGGTGGCGGCGCCTCTCCCGATCGGGTCGCCGCCGCGTTTCGCCTGGTGCTCTCGGACAGCAACATCCAGGCGATGCTGGTCAACATCTTCGCGGGCATCAACCGCTGCGACTGGGTGGCCCAGGGGGTGGTGCAGGCTACCCGCGAGACCGAGCTCAAGATTCCCCTGGTGGTCCGGCTGGCCGGCACCAACGTGGACGAGGGGCGCCGGATCCTCAAGGAGAGCGGTCTACCCATCATCACCGCGGATACCCTCGCCGAAGCGGCGGAGCGGGTGGTCGCGGCTCTCAAGTCTTCGCGGGCCGGCCGCGCCGGAGGCAACGGACAGCCATGAGCATCCTGATCGACGAGACCACCAAGGTCCTGGTACAGGGATTCACCGGCGACAAGGCGACCTTCCACGCCCGCGAGATGATCGCCTACGGCACCAAGGTCGTCGGGGGCGTCACCCCGGGGAAGGGCGGCACCAAGCATCTCGACCGCCCGGTGTTCAACACGGTGAAAGAGGCGGTGCGGGAGACCGGCGCCACCGCCAGCATCATCTTCGTCCCCGCCGCCTTCTGCGCCGATTCCATCATGGAGGCGGCCGACGCCGGCATCCGGTTCATCGTCACCATCACCGACGGGATTCCGGCACAGGACATGATGATGGTGAAGCGCTACCTGTTCCGCTTCCCCCGCGAGCGCCGCACCACTCTGGTCGGCCCCAATTGCGCCGGCGTGATCAGCCCGGGCAAGGCGATGCTGGGCATCATGCCGGGTCACATCTACATGCGGGGCAACGTCGGTCTGATCACCCGCTCGGGTACGTTGGGCTACGAGGCCGCCTCGCAGATGAAGGAGCTCGGCATCGGCATCGCCACCAGCGTCGGGATCGGGGGCGACCCGATCAACGGCAGCTCGTTCACCGATCATCTCAAGCTCTTCGAGCAGGATCCCGAGACCGACGCGGTGATGATCATCGGCGAGATCGGGGGGCCGCAGGAGGCCGAGGCGGCGCTGTTCGCCAAGGAGAACATGAGCAAGCCGGTCATCGGCTACGTCGCGGGCCTCACCGCACCCAAGGGCCGCCGTATGGGCCACGCCGGTGCCATCATCAGCGCGTTCGGCGACACCGCCGCCGAGAAGGCGGAGATGATGCGGTCGGCGGGACTCACCGTCGCCACCAGCGCCGCGGAGCTGGGCTCGACGGTGAAGACCGCCCTGGCCAAACGGAAACAGCGGAGCACGGTGGCCCGATGAGCGCGAAGCCGACGGTGGTGGTGACCCGCCGGCTCCCCGAACCGGTCGAGCGGGAGCTCGCCCACGACTTCGACGCGAGACTCAACCGGGACGATCGACCTCTCGGCCCGGAGGGGCTCCGCGAGGCGCTCACCACCGCCGACGCGTTACTCTGCACGGTAACCGACCGGCTCACCGCCGACGTGCTCGCGGTCGAGCCGCGCCGCGCGCGGCTGCTCGCCAACTTCGGCGTGGGCTTCAACCACATCGACGTGGAGGCGGCCAAGGCCCGCGGGCTCGCCGTCTCCAACACGCCCGACGTCCTCACCGACGCCACCGCCGACATCGCGATGACGCTGCTCCTCACGGTGAGCCGGCGGGTCGGCGAGGGCGAGCGCCACCTGCGCTCCGGCGCCTGGAGTGGGTGGCGTCCGACCCATATGCTGGGCACCCAGGTGAGCGGAAAGACGCTGGGTCTGGTGGGGATGGGGAGAATCGCCCGAGCCGTGGCCAGGCGCGCTCATCACGGCTTCGGGATGCGGGTCATCTTCCACGACCCCTATCCTCCCCCGGCCGATGTCGCCGCCGCGCTCGGCGCCGAACCGCGCGAGCGCCTGGAGCAGGTTCTGGAAGAGTCGGATTTCGTCTCGCTGCATTGCCCGGCGACGCCGGAGACCCGTCATCTCATGAACCCGGATCGCCTGGCGCGGCTCAAGCCGGGCGCGTACCTGATCAACACGGCCCGAGGCGATGTGGTGGATGAGGCCGCGCTGGTCGCTGCGCTCCGTGCCGGCCGGCTGGCCGGCGCCGGCCTCGACGTCTACGAGCGGGAGCCCCAGGTGTCGTCCGAGCTGCTGGCGATGGAAAACGTGGTCCTCCTTCCGCACCTCGGCAGCGCTACGCAGGAAACTCGGGTGGCCATGGGAATGCGCGCGCTGGAAAACCTTCGCCTCTTCTTCAAGGGCGCCCCGCTGCGGGATAAAGTGGTGTGACCCAGGCTGTGCTCGACCCGTTCGCCGCGGCCAGCCTTCCCGAGTCGGCCGATCCTGCCGCGGCGAGCGCCGCCGCCTACGCCACCGAGGTGGTGGAGCTGCTGTCCGGGCTGCTCCTCGAGCTGGTCCGCGAGCGGCAGCCCGACGTCGAGCCGGTGCTGCGCGGCGAGCGGGAGGTGGCGGACGTCAGCCCGGACGTCCTGGCGCGGACCCTTCAGGTGCAGGGCATCTGGTTTCAGCTGCTGAGCATCGCGGAACAGAACGCGGCCATGCGCCGGCGGCGGCAGATCGAGGCGGAGCGGGGGCACGCCCAGCTCCGCGGCACCTTCGCCCACGTGATCTCCTCCGCTGCGGCCGCCGGGATCCCCGCCTCCGAGATTCACCGCCTCCTCGAGGCGCTCCGCATCCGGCCCGTCATTACCGCCCATCCCACCGAGGCCAAGCGGGTCACCGTGCTGGAGAAGCATCGCCGGATCTACCGGCGGCTGGTGGAGCTGGAGTCGCCCCGCTGGACGCCGCGCGAGCGGCAGGCGCTGATGGCGGGCCTGCGCAACGATATCGAGCTCCTCTGGCTCACCGGCGAGCTCCGGCTGTCCAAGCCGACCGTGCCCCAGGAAGTGTACTGGGGGCTCCACTTCTTCAATGAGACGCTGTTCGAGTCGGTGCCCGATCTGATGGACAAGGTGGAGCGGGCGCTGGAGCAATACTATCCCGACGATTCCTTCACTGTTCCCGCCTTCTTTCAGTTCGGCTCCTGGATCGGCGGCGACCGGGACGGCAATCCCTTCGTCACCAACGACGTCACCCGCAGCACCCTGCTGGAGAACCGGCTCACGGTGGTGCGGCGCTATCAGCGCCGCCTGAGCGAGCTGGTGCGGGCGCTCAGCATCACCGAGCGCTCGCTGCCACCCACGGAGCGTTTTCGCGAGGCGCTGGATCGGGAGCTGGCCGCCACCGGCGAGGCCGAGGCCATCGCCACTCGCAACCCGGGCGAGATCTTCCGGCAGTACATCGCGACGATGCTGCGGCGGCTGGACGTGATGATCCGCGCGACCGAGCGGGGGGACACCCGGGTCGATCCGGCGGGCTATGCCTCGGCCGACGCGCTCATCGGGGACCTTCGGCTGATCGAATCGGAGCTGGTGGATGGCAGGCGGCCGGAGCTCAGCGCGTCGCTGGTCCGGCCGGTGCGGCGGGAGGTCGAGGCCTTTCGGTTCAGTACCGTCCGGCTCGACGTCCGGGAGAACACCACCAAGCTCAACGCGGCGCTCCGCGCGCTCCACGCGGCTATTGCCGGGAGTGAAGCTCCCGCCGACGCCGGTGCCTGGCGAGCCTGGCTGGCCGGCGAGCTGGCCCGCCCGCTGGCACCCGGCGCGCCCATCCCGCCGCTCCCGGCGGACACCGCCGAGACGCTGGGCATGTTCGCCCTGGTGCGGACCCTGCGGGAGGAAGTCGACCGTGAGGCGTTCGGGGTCTTCATCCTGAGCATGACCCGCAGTGCCAACGACGTGCTCGGCGCCTATCTGCTGGCGAAGACGGCCGGTCTCTTCGCCGACGCGCCGGCAGTGGAGAGCTGCACGTTGCCGATCGTGCCCCTCTTCGAGACCATCGACGACCTCCAGCGTGCGCCCGCGATCATGAAAGAGCTGTTCAACGTGCCCCTGGTGCGGCGCAGTGTGCGGTCCCAGGGCGGGGTGCAGGAAGTGATGATCGGATACTCGGACTCGAACAAGGACGGAGGGTTCCTCGCCTCCAACTGGGAGCTCTACAAGGCGCAGATCAAGTTGACCCGGCTGGGCCGTGAGGCCGGCGTGCCCATCGCCTTCTTCCACGGCCGGGGCGGCTCGGTCAGTCGCGGCGGCGCCCCCACCGGACGGGCGATCGCGGCGCAGCCGGCCGGATCCGTCGGTGGCCGGATGCGGATCACCGAGCAGGGCGAGGTGGTGTCGTTCAAGTACGCCAACCGCGGCACGGCCCAATATCAGATCGAGCTGCTCGCGGCCAGTGTGGTGGAGCACACCCTCAAGTCCGAGCGCGAGGAGGCGCTGGTGCCGACCGCGGAGGGCGACGAGGCAATGGAGGCGCTCTCCGGCGCGGCCATGGCGGCCTACCGGCGGCTCATCGACGACCCCAGTCTGCTGCCCTACTATCAGGCCGCGAGTCCGCTCGAGGAGCTGACGCTGCTCAACCTGGGTTCCCGCCCGGCCCGCCGCTTCGGCGCGCAGTCGCTCAGCGACCTGCGCGCCATTCCCTGGGTCTTCGCCTGGTCGCAGAATCGGCACTTCATCCCTGGCTGGTACGGCGTGGGCAGCGGCATCCTCACCTTCCTCGAGGTACGCGGCGAGCGAGGCTCATCCCTCCTCGGCCGGATGTTCGCTGACTCCCGCCTGTTCCGGCTCATCGTGGACGAGGTGGAGAAGACGCTGTCCTACGTAGACCTCGATTTCGCAAAGGAGTACGCTGAGCTGGTGCCCGACCCCAAGGTCCGAGACACGATCTTCCCCATGATCGAAGAGGAATACCATCGAACGGTGGAAGCGGTGCTGCGGATCAGCGGAGGGCGGGAGCTGGCCGAGCGGTTCCCTCGGTTCAGGCGAAAGCTGGCGCGGCGGATGCCGACGCTGAATCAGGTATCGCGGCAGCAGATCGAGCTGTTGCGGCGGTTCCGGGAATCCGGCGGGGATCGGACCCAGGAAGAGCAACTCTCCGCGCTGCTATTGTCGATCAATGCGATTGCGGCTGGATTTGGCGCCACGGGCTGAAAAATTGTCTCACTTCACGCTTTACGCTTCACTCTTCACGCTCCTGCGTTTCTCCACCTCCACCCGCAGCTGCCCGCATGCCGCGTTGATGTCGAGCCCGCGGCTGCGCCGCACCGTCGCCTCGATCCCCTGATTCCGCAGCCGATCGGCAAAGCGGCGTATGGCGCCGGCCGAGGTCGGGGTCAGGTCCGGCGCCCCGCCGGGATGCAGCGGCAGGATGTTCACCAGCGCGCCGAGGCGCCGGGCCAGTTTGGCCAGCCGGTCGGCATCGGCATCGGCATCGTTCACCCCCGCGATCATCACGTACTCGAACGTCACCCGCTTGCGGAAGGCCTCGGCCGCGCGCAGCACCGCCTCGAGATCGTACTTCTTCTCGATCGGCATGATCCCGAGACGCTGCGCCGGGGTGGTGGCGTGAAGCGAGATGGCCAGCCGGAACTGTTCCGGCCGTCGGGCGAGCTGCTGCATGCCCGGCAGGATGCCCACAGTGGACACCGTGATGTGGCGGGCTCCGATCCCGAAGCCCTCGGGTGCGTTGAGGATGCTGAGGGCCACGTCCACGGCACTCCAGTTGAGCAGTGGCTCCCCCATGCCCATGAACACGACGTTGGTCGGCTTGTCGCCCGGGGTTCGAAGGACGATCTCCCGCACCTGACCGGCGATCTCGAAGGGCGTGAGGTTCCTGCGGTAGCCCATGCGCCCGGTCGCGCAGAACGCACAGCGCAGGGCGCAGCCCGCCTGGGAGGAGATGCACAGCGTGCGCCGGGAGCCGGTGGGGATCAGCACGGATTCGATCGCCTCGCCATCCGCGAGCCGCCAGAGATATTTGCGGGTGCCGTCGGCGGACTGCTGGATCACCTCCTCCCGGAGCCGGGCCAGGGGGTACGCCAGCTCCAGCTCGGCCCGGAGCGCGGCCGGCAGTTCGGTCGCCTCGGCCCAGCTGGATGCCGGTGATATCCAGAGCCTTCGGACCAGCTGGTCCGCCCGGTACCGCGGCAGGCCCCGGCCGGCCACCCAGGCCTCGAGCGCGGTGCGAGCCTGAGCCGGGGGAAGCTCGAGCGGGGAGGAGAGGGTGAGACGGTCGATCAAGCGGGGCCCGGCGGCGAGAAGGTGACGCTTGGCGGAGGTGCTTCCAACTCGCGAAGATAGCCCCGGCGGGCCGGTCGGGAAAGCCCGGGCGCGGAAGCTAACCGCAAGGCGGATTTTGGATTGCACCCCCTCCACGCGACGGTTACGTTTGTGCCATGCTCTCCCGCTCCGTGTCGTGCTGCTGACCGAGCTGCTCACACCGGATCGGCTCGTGGTGCCGCTGACGGCCCGCGACAAACGCTCGGCGATTGCCGAGCTGGCGCGTCATCTGGTGGACCGGGCCGGAGGGGACTTCGATCAGGTGCTGGGCGCCATCGAAGAGCGGGAATCGGTGCTCACTACCGGCATCGGATTCGGGGTGGCCATCCCGCACGCGCGCTCGCCTGCGGTCAGGGAGCTGACCGTCGTGGGCGGCGTGAGCCAGACGGCGGTACCGTTCGACTCGATCGACGGCGAGCCGGTCCGCCTGTTCTTTCTCATCGTGGGTCCCGACGCATCCGCGGGGCTCCACGTGAAGATCCTCAGTCGCATCGCCCGGTTGGTACGGAGGGAAAACGTCCGCCAGCGGCTGGTCGACGCCCGGACCCCAGATGAGTTCTATCGCATCCTCGTCGACGCCGAAGCGCGCTAAACCAGCCGCGACCGCCTTCCGTAGCCACCTGGCCGGGGCTCTCACCCGGTCGGACGTCGGTCGCGAAGTCCGGCTCGGCGGGTGGGTCCACCGGCGGCGCGACCTCGGCGGCCTGGTGTTCGTGGACCTCCGCGACCGCGCCGGCCTGGTCCAACTCTCCTGTAATCCCGCCTGGACTCCTCCGGACGTCATGGCCCGGACCGCTGCGCTCGGGGCGGAGACGGTGGTGCTGGTACGCGGCACCGTGGAGCTGCGTCCCGAGCCTTCCCGCGACCTGGCGCTGGTCTCGCGAGAGGTCGAGGTGCATGTCCTCGGTCTCGAGGTGGTCGGGCCGGCGCAGACGCCGGCGATCCCCGTAGCGCGCAAGGAGAAGGAGGAGCTTCCCGCCGAGGAGCTGCGCCTGCGGCACCGCGTGCTGGACCTGCGTCGCCCGGAGCTTCAGCGCAACCTGGTGCTGCGTCATCGCCTCATGCAGGCCACCCGGCGCTACTTCGATCACCTGGGCTTCCTGGAGATCGAGACGCCGATCCTCACCAAGCCCACGCCGGAAGGGGCCCGCGACTACCTGGTGCCGAGCCGGGTGCACCCCGGCGAGTTCTTCGCGCTCCCCCAGTCGCCGCAGCTCTACAAGCAGCTCTTCATGGTGGCGGGGCTCGATCGCTATTTCCAGATCGCCCGCTGCTTTCGCGACGAAGACCTGCGGGCGGACCGCCAGCCCGAGTTCACCCAGATCGACATCGAGGCCTCGTTCGTGGGAATGGAAGACGTGCTCGGCTTCGGCGAGGGGATGATCGAGGCGCTCTGGGCCGAAGCCGGCATCGGAGTCGAGACCCCGCTGCCGCGGCTGCGGTTCGCCGATGCCATGGAGCGCTACGGCAGCGACAAGCCGGACCTCCGCTTCGGGCTCCAGATCTTCGATGCCACCGAGGTCTTCCGATCCGCCGACTTCTCCATCACCCGGACCGCGATCGGCGACGGCGGCCGGGTGCGCGGGATCCGGGTGCCCGGCGGCGCCACCCTCTCACGGAAGCAAATAGATGAAGTCGAGACCGCGGCCAGGTCACTCGGGGCCGCAGGACTGCTGCGGCTCAAGTACACCGGTGGTACGCTTGAAGGGGGTCCGGCCAAGTATCTCGATCCGGGCGCGCCCGCGGCGCTCGAGCTCACCGAGGGCGACCTGTGCCTGCTGGTGGCCGGGCCCGACCAGGTCACCAGTCCGGCGCTGGACCGGGTGCGCCAGGAGCTGGCTGCCCGGCTCGACCTCATCCCGGGGGGACTCAATCGGTTCGTGTGGATCGTGGACTTCCCGCTCTTCGAGCGGAACCCGGCCAGCGGGGCGCTGAGCTCGGTGAATCATCCGTTCACGGCACCCCATCCGGAGGACATCCACCTGCTGGACACCGCGCCGGAGCGGGCCCGCTCGCTGGCGTACGACATGGTAGTGAACGGCACCGAGCTGGGCGGTGGCAGTCTGCGCATCGCCGACCCGGAGCTGCAGCGTCGGATCTTCGGCCTGCTCGGGATCTCGGAGGAGGTCGCGGAGCAGCGATTCGGTTTCCTGCTGGAAGGCCTCCGCGCCGGCGCGCCGCCTCACGGCGGTTTCGCCTTCGGCATGGATCGCATCGTGATGCTGCTCTCCGACGCCGATTCGCTGCGCGATGTGATCGCCTTTCCCAAGACCACGGCGCAGCGGGCGTTGTTCGAGGGGGCGCCGACGCCCATCGACCCCAAAGACCTGAAGGAGCTGCACCTGGAGCGAAGGAGGGAAGAGCGTGAAAAGTGAAGCCCCTGAAGCGTGAAGCGGCCCCGGTCAGTGCACTCGCTGTACGCTTCACTCTTCACTCTTCACCCTTCACGCAGTTATGGCCGACGACATCCACCAGCGCATCTCTGCGGAAGGCGCGGATCCGCTGCTCTTCGCGGGGGTCAACGAGAGCAATCTCCAGGAGCTCCAGCGGAGCCTCGGCGTGCGGGTCTCCTTCCGGGGCGACGCCGTGACCCTGACCGGCAGCCCGGAGCAGGTGGAGCGCGCCGCGCCGGTGGTGCAGGGGCTCCTCGATCTCGCGCGCATCGGGGAACCGGTGACGCCGGACGACGTGTACCGCCTGGCGTCGGATACCGCCGCCGGTGAGGTCCCGGCGGCGGGTGACGGCAAGATCGTGCTGCCCGGCCTGCGCCGAGCCATCTCCCCGAAGACCCAGGGCCAGCGCGACTATCTCAATGCGATCGCCAACCACGACATCGTGGTGGGGATCGGCCCGGCGGGAACGGGCAAGACCTATCTCGCGGTCGCGAAGGCCATCGAGGCGCTGTCACGCAAGCGGGTGAGGCGGATCATCCTCGCCCGACCCGCGGTGGAGGCGGGCGAGTCGCTCGGGTTCCTGCCCGGGGACCTGCAGGCCAAGGTCGATCCGTACCTCCGGCCGTTGTACGACGCGCTGGAAGACATGATGCCGCACGACCGGGTGCAGCGGGCGCTGGAGACTCGGACCATCGAGATCGCGCCGCTGGCCTACATGCGCGGGCGCACGCTGGCGGATGCCTTCATCATCCTGGACGAGGCGCAGAACGCCACCGGCGCGCAGATGAAGATGTTTCTCACCCGGCTCGGCGTGAACAGCAGAACCGTAGTGACGGGTGACAAGACCCAGATCGACCTGCCTCGGCGGGAAGAATCGGGCCTGGTCCAGGTGGAGCGGTTGCTGCCGGGCATCGAGGGCATCGCGTTCTGCTATCTGCACGAGACCGACGTGGTGCGTCATCGGCTGGTGCGGGAGATCATCCGGGCGTATGCGGAAGACCAGAGTGGCTGATGTCGCCTAGCGAGCGAACGCTGCGTCCGCGATCGGAGATCCGCCGGAGCTTCGTCGAGGCGGCGCGCTTCCACCTGGTGCGCTGGCTCCCGCTGGTGGGCGCGGCGGTGGTGGGATACGCGCTGTTTCCTCCCCCGGCGGTGGTGATCTCGGCCCTGCCGGCGGCGGGCCAGACCGCCACCCAGACGGTGGTCGCGCCCTTCTCCTTCCAGACGCCCAAGTCGTCGGAGGAGATCGCCAGCGAGGGCGAGTCGCGCGCCCTCAGCGTGCGCCCGGTCTATCGCTACAGCCCTACCGCCTACGACTCCGCCCTCGCCAAGGCGCGCTCCTTCTTCGCCGAGCTGGAACGGGCCGAGCAGCAGGGTCCCGATCTGCTCCGGGCGGTGGCCTCCACCCGCGTGGGAATGAGCGGGCCCGAGGCGGCATACCTCACGCCGGAGCCGCAGCGTCGGCGGGTCCAGTCGGTCGTCACCCACTTCCTGGCCGAGGTGCTCTCTCGCGGCGTGGCCGACGCGGGCGTCCTCCGGGCCGAGCCCAGCCGCCAGCTCAGCCTGCGTCGAGGGGAAGTGGAACGGGTGGTAGCGCGCGACTCCATTCTCTCGTTCGCCGATCTCCTCGATCGGGCCGAGGTCGCGGCCAGCACCATCGAGACCCCGGAGGGCCAGCGGGTCGTGCGAAGGCTGGTGGCCGCGTTCTACCATCCCACCATCGTGCCCGACCTGGCCCTCACCGCCTCGCGGCGGGAGCAGCTCCGGGCCAGCGTGGATCCGGTCAAGTACTACGTCAGCGCCGGGGAGCGCATTACCACGGTGGGGCAGCCGGTCACCGAGGTGGGTCGGGCCAAGCTCGCCGCGCTCCAGACCGAAGTGGGCCGGCGGGGCAGCGGACATCCGCTCCTTCGAGGGGTCGTCGGCGCGCTGCTCTACAACGGGGTAGTCATGGCGGCCTTCTGGCTGCTGCTGCTGCTCTCCCGCCGAGAGACCTACGACAAGCTGCGCGAGGTGGTGTTCTTCGGCGTGCTGTTCTCGCTCGTGCTGCTGCTCACCGCCGGTCTCAATCGCGCCTTTCCGGGCCGTCCCGAGCTGGTCCCGATCCCGTTCGCCACCATCGTCGTCACGCTGCTCTACAACGGCCGCATCGGCGTGGTGGCGGCGCTCACCCTCGCCATCCTGCTGGACGGGCAATGGGCGCTTCGGGAGAGCTCCATTCTCTTCTTCGGGCTGGTGAGCGGGGTGGCGGGCGCCGTCGGAATCCGGGTGGTGCGGCGCCGGCGCCATCTGTATCTGACCATCGGCGTCATGGCAGCGGCGTCGGTGCTCGCCTCCATCACGGTGGGGCTGATCCAGGGGTGGAGCACCATCGTGATCGCGGCAAGCGCGTTTCTGGGCGTGTTGATGGCGCCGGCCAGCGCCTCCCTCGCCATGATCGTGACGCCGCTGGCCGAGTCGGCCACCCGGATCACCACCGATCTCACGCTGTTGGAGCTGTCCGATCTGGGTCGTCCGTTGCTGCGCCGGCTCGCCCAGGAAGCGCCCGGCACCTGGGCCCACAGCCTGGCAATGGCGAATCTCTGCGAATCCGCCTGCAACATCATCGGCGCGAACGGGCTGCTGGCGCGGGTTGGCTGCTACTATCACGACGTCGGGAAGCTGGCGAATCCCCGCTTCTTCATGGAAAACCAGGCCGGAGGACCCAACCCCCACGATGAGCTCAACCCCGAGGATTCGGCTCGAATCATCCGCAGTCACGTGCTGGACGGGATTGCCCTGGCGGAAGATGCCCATCTGCCGGACATCGTGAAAGCCTTTATCCCAGAACATCATGGGACCACAGAGATCACCTATTTTCTGAGCCGAGCCCGACTGCTCTCGCCGGACGGCCACGTGAACCCGGCCGACTTCCGCTATCCCGGCCCGAGGCCCCAGTCGCCCGAGACCGCGGTGGCGATGCTGGCCGACTCGGCCGAAGCTGTGGTGCGCGTTCTCGACGATCGGAGCCCCGAGCGGGTGCGCGAGGCGATCGAGCAGCTGGTCGCGCAGAAGCTCGCCTCGGGCCAGCTGGACGACGCGCCGCTCAGCCTGGTGGATCTCGACCGGATCAAGCGCGAGTTCGCGCGGGTGATGTCGGGCACCTATCACAAGCGCTTCGGGTATCCCCGTGCCGCCGGCGCACCGGCGGAGCTCGAGGCCGCCGAGCGTGCGTGAGGTGGTGGTCAGCGGCCGCCGCCTCCCGCTCCCGTCCGCCGAGGTCCGCCGGGTGGTCGAAGACGTGCTGGCGGGCGAGCGGCAGTCGGCGCTGGTCTCGATCACCTTCCTCGGCCGGGACGCGATGCGCCGGCTGAACGCCACCCACAAGGGCCGGAACGCGGCTACCGATGTGCTTTCCTTCGCCATGACCGACGGCGCGGGACGCGCGGTGGGGGACGTGTATATCTGCCCCTGGGTCGCTGCCCGCGAGGCGAAGGCGCGCGGCGTGCCGCTTCGCGAGGAGCTGATCCGCCTGGTGGTGCACGGGACGCTGCACGCGCTCGGACGCACCCATCCGGAGGGCCCCGAGCGAACCCGCTCGGCGATGTGGCGCCGGCAGGAACGCTACGTCGGAGCGCTGGCGTGATCGCTTTCCTCCAGCTCTTCCTGGCTCCTCTGGTGGCCGCGGCGCTGACCTTGTGGGCGGCGTGGCTCGCACTGGCCGCGGAGTCGGACGCCGACCTGCCGCGCGCGCTGGGTGGCGACGCGCCGCGGGAAGTGGAGGGCGGCTCGCTCTCTCGCCACCTTCATGTCACCCATCTCGCCCTGCTGGTGCTCGCCGGTGCGGCGGCGGGAGCCGCGGTGGCCTGGTGGGCCCGCTCCCCGCTGGGCGGCCTCATCCGTCTGATTCCCGCCATCGGCTTGGTATGGATCGTGGGCGACCTGCTGCCTCGGCTGGTGGCGGCGGTCGCGCCCGAGCTGACCCGGCCGGTGCGACGCGGCGCCGCCGCCACGCTCGCGCCGCTGCGACCCTTCCTGCGGCTCGCCGCGTGGGCCGACGCCCGGGCCCGCCAGCGGATTCCCACTCATCCTACCGGCCACGCCGGACCCGCCGAGCGGGATATGCTGCTCGGGGTGTTCTCACTGGCGGGTACCACGGTGGCGGAAGTGATGACCCCGCGGATCGACATCGTCGCCGTGGATTCCTCCGCATCCCGCGACGAGGTGATCGCCATCCTCCGCCGCTCGGAGCATGCGAGGCTGCTGGTGTTCGACGGGCACCCCGATGCCGTCGCCGGGGTGATCTACGCCAAGGACATTCTGGCCGGCGCCGACGACGGCTCTCCCTGGACCGCGGTGGTCCGGCCCCCCTCCTTCGTGCCCGAAGGCAAGACGCTCGACCGCCAGCTCCGCGACTTCCAGCGGGGCCCCAGTCACCTGGCGGTCGTGGTGGACGAATTCGGCGGCACGGCCGGCATCGTCACTCTGGAAGACATCCTGGAGCAGATCGTGGGTGAGATCCAGGACGAGTACGACACCGATGAGGTGGAGCCGATCCAGGTCATGGGGCCCGATCACCTGCGAGTCGAGGGCGGCGTCCCCCTGTCCGAGCTGGAGGGCGTCCTGGGCCATAGTTTCGCTCGGGCCGACGTGAGTACCGTCGGCGGGCTGGTGCTGGCGGAGTTCGGCCGGGTGCCCCGAGCCGGCGAGAGCATCGACCTCCAGGGCTATCGGCTCAGCGTGGATCAGGTAGTGCGCCGGCGGGTGCGGCGGGTCGGCGTCCAGCGCATCGCCGAAATGGCGCCGGTCGGCGTGACGGAGCGCGCCGCCCCATGATCTGGCTCGTGGTGGTGGTGGGACTGCTGATCGCCGCATTCGGGGCCACGGCGGGTGCGGCGCTGATCACGGTGAGTCGCGCCGAGCTGACTCGCGCCGTGGGCCGGCGGCTCCGGGGGGCGGCGCCGTCGCTCGCCTGGCTCGCGGAGGTGGACGCGGACCTCACCGCCGCGTCGGCCACGACTTCTCTCGGGGTGCTGATCGTCGGCGCGGCGTTGCCGGGCCTGCTGGCCGGCTCGGGCCGCAGCCTGGTCGTCCTGTTGGCGCTGGCCGGCGTGCCACTGGTGCTCCTCGCCGCTTATCTGGTGCCGCGGTGGCTCACCCTGCCGCGGGCCCAGAGCGTCGCCGATCGGGTGATGCCGCTGCTCCGCCCCTGGAGTCGGGTGCTCGGCCTGGTGCTGCCGGCCCGTGCCGCCAAGCGTCCGACCGATCTCCGCTCCATCTGGCGGGAGGGTGCCGCGGTGGGGCTGCCGGCGGACGACGAGCTGGTGATGGTCGGCGGGGTGATGGCGTTCAGCGTGCGTCCGGTGCGGGAGGTGATGACGCCGCGCACCGAGCTGGTGGCGGTGGAAGAGCACGCCGCGCTGGAAGACATCCGCCAGGTGTTCGGCCAGAGCGGGTACAGCCGCATTCCCGTCTATCGCGGCACGCTGGACGAGATCGTGGGCATGCTGCACGCCTTCGATCTCTTCAAGCTCCGGCCGGGCGATCCGCTGCCGGTGAGGCCGGTGGCGGTCACCCCGGGGAGCCGCGCCTGCGGCGATCTGCTGCTGGACATGCAGCGGGAGCGTCGGCACCTGGCGGTGGTGCTGGACGAGTTCGGCGGCACACTGGGCATCGCCACACTGGAAGACCTTCTCGAAGAGCTGGTGGGCGAGATCTTCGACGAGCACGACGAGGAGGTGCACACCGAGCCGGACGGCGGTCCCACGATCTTCGAGACCGACGGCAACCTCCCGCCGGAGGCGATCGAAGAACGGTTCGGCGTGGCCCTCCCCGAAGGGCAGTCTACCACCGTGGCCGGCCGCATCGTCGAATGGGCCGGCCGGATTCCCAATCCGGGCGAGCGTTTCCTGGTCCGAGGACTGGAGCTGGATATCATCGAGGCGTCGCCCACCCGGATCGAGCGGATCATCATCCGCGCGGCCGACGCACCCGCCATCGCGCTGCACGCCGGCTCTCCCGGCTCATGAGCGTGTCTCCCGACCGCGTCGAATGGATGGTGGATCTCGTCCGCAACGGCGAGCTCGCCGCCTTCGTGCGCCGGGCGCACGACTTCGAGCCCGCCGACCTGGCCGACGTGCTCGCCGCGCTGGACGAGGAGGATCGGGTGGCCGCGGTGCAGGCGCTGCCTCCGGAGCTCTCCAGCCAGGCGCTCGCCGAGCTGCCGGAGGACGCCCATGCCGAGCACACCCTCGCCGCGCTGAGCCCCGAGCGCGCGGCCGAGATCGTCGAAGAGCTGGAAGACGACGACGCGGCCGACATTCTCCGCGAGTTGGAGCCGCACACCCAGGAGCGCATCCTCCAGGAAGTCGAGGATCGCACCGAGGTCGAACGGCTCCTGCGCTACGACGAGGAGACTGCCGGTGGCCGGATGACCAGCCATCTGGTCACCGTCCGCCATACCGCGACGGCGACGGAGGCACTGGAGGCGATCCGGCGGCAAGCCGAGGAGGTGGAGGAGTTCTACCAGGTGTTCGTGGTGGACGCCGACCGGCGACTGGTGGGCATCCTCCCCTTCAAAAGCCTGGTGGTGAGCCGGCCGGAGCGGCCGATCAGCGAGTTCATGGCGCCGGCCGACATCGTGGTCAAGCCCGACCTGGACCAGGAAGAAGTCGCCCGCCTCATGGCGCGATACAATCTCCCCAGCGTGGCCGTGGTGGACGACACCGGCCGGCTGCTCGGCCGGGTGACGTTCGACGACGTGATCGACGTGGTCGAAGCCGAGACCACCGAGGACCTGCTCAAGTTCGGCGGCGTCTCGCCGGACGAAGAGCTGGCGGCCGAGTGGACGGCGTCGGTCCGCAGCCGGCTGCCCTGGCTCTACGTCAACTTGCTCACCGCCTTCATGGCTGGTGGGGTGGTCTATCTCTTTCAAGGCACCCTGCAGCGGGCCGTCGTCCTGACGGTGTGGATGCCCATCATCGCGGGAATGGGAGGCAATGCGGGCACTCAGGCGCTCGCCGTTACCGTTCGGCGGCTGGCGCTCGGCCTCATTCCCCAGCACCACTTTGCCCGGGTGGTCGGGAAGGAGATCCTGGTCGGCGTGACCAACGGTCTGGCGATCGGCCTGGTGGTCGGCGGTGTCGCCGCGGTCATGGGGGAGCCGGCCACCATGGGGCTGGTGGTCTTTCTGGCGATGACCGTCAACCTGCTCGTGGCCGGGTTCGCCGGCGCCTTCATACCGATCATTCTGGAGCGGAACGGTATCGATCCCGCGGTCGCGTCCTCCATCTTCGTCACCACTTTCACCGACACCTTCGGCTTTCTCCTGCTCCTCGGCCTGGCGGGATGGCTGCTGCTCTGATGGCGCGCTGAATGCGCCCCCTGGTCGTCTTCATCCGGCTGGTCCCTTTTGTCCTGGCGTTCCTGCGGGACCGCCGGCGCTACCTGGTATTCGGCCGTCCGCTTCGACGGAACGAGGAGCGCCACCGCAAGCGCGCCGAGCGACTCACCCGGACCGTCGCCGATCTCGGGCCGGCCTTCATCAAGCTGGCCCAGGTGTTCGCCGCCCGGGCCGACATCCTGCCGGAGCCCTATCTCTCCTCCATCGGCACGCTGACCGACCAGGTTCCCCCGCTGCCGGCGGGGGCGGCGGAATCGGTGATTCGAAGCGAGCTGGGCGATGACGCCGCTCGGATCTTCGAGCGGTTCGACCCGGAGCCGCTCGCCGCCGCCTCGCTGGGGCAGGTGCATCGCGCGGCGTACCAGGGCCGGGAGGTCGTGGTGAAGGTGCTGCGGCCCGGTGTCGAGGAAGTGGTGCGGCGCGATCTCGACGTGTCGTTCCGGATTCTCTTCCTGCTCAACCTGCTGTTCCCCGGCCACCAGGTCCGCGCCATCACGGCGATCGTGAGCGAGTTCTCCAAGCGGATTTCCGACGAGCTGGACTTCCGCGAGGAGGCCCGCAACGCGGAGACCCTGAAACGGAACTTCGCGGGCGAATCCAAGGTGGTGGTGCCCGGAGTCGTCTCCGATCTGGTGCGGCGCCGGGTCCTGGTGCTGGAGTACGTGGAGGGCACCAGAATCGACCGCCTCCACCAGCGCCTTGCCTCGGGCGAGCTCCGGCTGGACGCGCTGATGGCCATGCTGGCCGAGCTCTACATGAAGATGATGCTGGAGGACGGGGTCTTTCATGCCGACCCCCACGCCGGCAACCTGCTGGTGGACCAGGAAGGGCGGCTGGTGCTGCTGGACTTCGGGATGGTGCTCCAGGTGGAGCGGGAGACCCGCCGCCGGCTGGTGGAGGCCGTGCTCGCGGCCGCGCGGCAGGACGTGGACGGTCTGATCAACGCGTTTTACGAGCTGGGCATCCTGGATCCCGACGTGGACCGGGGCACCATTCGCGACGCCGCCCGGAGCCTGATGGCGATCACCATCCGCAACGACGTCACCTCCCGTCAGATCCAACGGCTGGTCGAACAGGTGCTCCACACCTTCTACGAGTGGCCGCTCATGCTGCCGTCGAACCTGGTGTACTTCGGCCGGGCGGCGGTGCTGGTCGAGGGGATCGGGCTGCGGTACGATCCGGAGTTCAACGCGCTCGCCGTCGCGCGTCCCGTAGTGACCCGCTCGGCCGGGCGGCTGATGCAGGGCGTCCTGGAGCAGGACCCGCGGCTCCGGATCACCGACTGGACCCAGGAGGCACTCACCACCGTCCGCACCCTGCGCGACCTGGTCCGGCGGGTCGAGCGGGACGAACTGCGGGTGCGCTGGCACCCGCGGGACTCGCTGGAGCTGCAGCGGTTCCTGGCGCAACAGGTGCGGCGCGCGCTGCTGGCACTGTTCGCCTTCACGCTGGCGCTGATCACCAGCGTCGTGTACCTGGCCACCGGGCGGCTGGCGGTGCTCGCGCTCGGCCTCGCGCTGTCGTTCGGGATGTTTCTGGTGATCTTCCTGTTGCCGACCCACCTGTTTCAGAATCCGCTCCGCTTCCGGCGCCGTTGGCCCGGGCGGTAGGGCGGGGGAATGCTGACCCCGCACTCCCGCGCGCAGGTTCGATCACCCAGTCAGGAGCCAGATGTTCATCCCCAAGCTGGTCACCACCCTCAAGACGTACACCCGCGCCCAGTTCTACGCCGACGCCGTCGCCGGCGTGATCGTGGGCGTCGTCGCGCTGCCGCTGGCGATCGCCTTCGCCATCGCGAGCGGCGTCACTCCCGACCGCGGGCTGTACACCGCCGTGATCGCCGGCTTCCTGATCTCCGCCCTGGGCGGATCCCGGGTGCAGATCGGCGGGCCCACGGGCGCCTTCGTCGTCATCGTCTACGGGATCGTGCAGCAATACGGAGTGGACGGTCTGCTGGCCGCGACGTTGATGGCGGGCTTCCTGCTGCTGGGCCTCGGTCTCGCGAAGCTGGGTGGCGCCATCAAGTTCATTCCATTTCCCGTGGTCACCGGCTTCACCGCCGCCATCGGCCTGCTGATCGCGATCCAGCAGTTGCGCGATGCCTTCGGACTGCGGATGAGCGACCCGCCTGCCCAGCTGGTGGAACGGCTGTCGGCCTACGCCAGGTCCGCGGACACGATCAATCCAGCCGCGGTCGCCCTCACCGGCGGCACCCTGCTGATCCTCTTCCTGTGGCCTCGGGTGAGCCGTCGGGTCCCCGCACCGCTGGTGGCGTTGCTGGCGGGAACCGCGGCCGCCCAGCTGCTGCACGTGCCGGCCGAGACCATCGGCAGCCGCTTCGGCGCGATCCCGGCGACGCTGCCGAGCCCGGTGCTCCCCTCGCTGTCGTTCGTCGAGCTGCGGGAGCTGGTGGGCCCGGCATTCGCCATCGCCGCGCTGGGGGCGATCGAGTCGCTGCTCTCGGCCGTGGTGGCGGACGGCATGATCGGTGGCCGCCACCGCTCCAACATGGAGCTGGTCGCGCAGGGAATCGCCAACATCGCCTCGCCGCTCTTCGGCGGGATGCCGGCCACCGGCGCCATCGCGCGCACCGCGACCAACATCAAGAGCGGAGCCCGCACGCCGGTCGCGGGTATGGTGCACGCACTCACCCTCCTGCTCATCACCCTGTTCTTCGGCCGGTGGGCGGAGCTCATCCCGCTGGCCGTCCTGGCCGCCATCGTGCTCCTGGTGGCGTACCGGCTGAGTGAGTGGCGGGTGTTCCTGCACGAGCTCCGGGCACCCCGAAGCGACGCGCTGGTGATGGTGGCGACTTTCCTGCTGACCCTGCTGGTGGACCTGACCGTGGGGATCGGCGTGGGCATGGTGCTGGCCGCCTTCCTGTTCATGAAGCGGATGGCGGAGGTCACCAACATCACCGTGGTACGGCAGGAGTTCGAGGAGAGCGGCACCAGCTCGAGCGACGAGCGCGGTGCGATCTACCGGCGCCGAATTCCACCCGGCGTGGAAGTCTACGAGATCAACGGACCGTTCTTCTTCGGCGCCGCGGAGAAGTTCAAGGACACGCTGAGCGAGGTCTCACGCAAGCCCAAGGTCCTGATCGTGCGGATGCGAAACGTGCCCGCCATCGACTCCACCGCGATGCACGCGCTCAAGGATCTGGTCCGCAGGACTCGGCGCCAGGGAACCCACGTTCTCCTGAGCGATGTCCACTCCCAGCCGCTCGTCGCCCTGGAGCGCGCGGGGCTGCTGGAGGAGATCGGGGAGGACAATCTGTTCGGCGACGTGGACGCGGCACTGGACGCGGCGCGCAATCGAGTGCAGTCGGACCGTTGAACGCGGCACGCTTGCCTCTCCCCTGGAGCGGGGCGACCTTTCTGCCATGGATCCCGATCTTCTGCTCGCGGACCTGGCGGCCGGCAAAACGGCCGCGCTGGCGCGGGCGATCTCGGTGGTCGAGAATGGCCGACCGGGGTTCGAGCGACTGCTCGCGGGGGTCCACCGCTCCCTGGGCCGGGCGCGCCGCCTCGGGATCACCGGCCCGCCGGGTGCAGGCAAGTCCACCCTGATCGAGCGCCTGGTCGTCGCCTTTCGCGCCGACGGTCACCGCGTCGGGGTGGTCGCGGTGGATCCCACCAGCCCCTTTAGCGGCGGCGCCCTCCTGGGCGACCGCATCCGCATGGAATCGGTCGCGCTCGATGAGGGCGTGTACATCCGCTCTATGGCCAGCCGGGGCTCCCTCGGCGGGCTCGCCACCAGTACCCGCGAAGTCTCCGACCTGCTCGACGCCGCCGGGTTCGACCGCATCCTGGTGGAGACGGTCGGCGTCGGCCAGTCCGAGCTCGACGTCGCCCGCATGGCGGACACCACCATCCTGGTCCTCGTCCCCGAATCAGGTGACGGCATTCAGACGCTCAAGTCCGGCGTGATGGAAGCGGCGGACGTCTTCGTGGTGAACAAGGCCGACCGGCCGGGCGCCGACAAGCTGCGGCAGGAGATCGAAGTCACTCTCGGGATCCGGCGCGGCAACGCCTACCGCAACGTGCCGGCTCACCATGGATCCAAGGCGGTCCGCCGGTCCCCCGGTCCGTCGGACGGGTGGGACCCAGCCGTCGTTCTGACGAGTGCGGCCAAGAACGAGGGGACGACCGACGTGATCGCCGCGCTGGAGCGGCACCACGAGTGGCTCGCGCGGTCGGGCACACTGGAGCAGCGGCGTCGCCAGCGGATGCTGGATCGAACCCGCGAGGTGGTGGACCGCGCCGCGCAGCGCTGGATCTGGCACGACACGCACGCCGAGCGGCTCATCAGCGACCGGCTGGACGAGGTCGTCGAGGGTCGGCTGAGTCCCTACGAGGTGGCCACCGAAGTGTTGGACGGTCTCAAACAGGGTGCCCGACTATGACGACGTGGGGAACCGAGCTGGAACGCGAGGTCGAGCGGCTCCGGGCCGAGGTGGCCGCCTGGCGCGCCAAGGCGGCAGCGCTGCCCCTCCGCACCGACACCGAGTTCACCTCGGTCTCCGGGCGCGAGGTCGAGCCGGTGTACACCCCGCTCGATCTGGCGCCCGATCCGCAGGGCGGCCTCGGCCTTCCCGGAGAGTTCCCTTATACCCGGGGAATTCATCCCACGACGTATCGCGGAAAGCTCTGGACCATGCGCCAGTTCGCGGGGTTCGGGACGGCGGAAGACACCAACCAGCGCTACAAGTTCCTGCTGGAGCGGGGTCAAACCGGGCTCTCCGTGGCGTTCGACTTCCCCACCCTGATGGGCTACGACTCCGACCACCCCCGCTCCGAAGGCGAGGTGGGGAAGTGCGGAGTGGCCATCTCCAGCCTGGCCGACATGGAGACTCTGTTCGACGGCATACCGCTGGACCAGGTCTCCACCTCCATGACCATCAATGGTCCGGCCGCGATGCTGTTCTGCTTCTACGTCGCTGCGGCGGAGAAGCAGGGTGTGCCCATCGAGCGGCTGCAGGGCACGATCCAGAACGACATCCTCAAGGAGTACATGGCCCAGCACGCCTGGATCTATCCGGCGGAGCCGGCGCTCAAGATCATCGTGGATCTCTTCGAGTGGGCCGCGGAGCACACGCCCAAGTGGAACACCATCTCGATCTCGGGGTACCACATCCGGGAGGCCGGCGCCACCGCGGCCCAGGAACTGGCGTTCACCCTCGCCAACGGCTTCTGCTATGTGGAGCACGGTCTGGCCCGGGGGCTCGAGGTGGATCGGTTCGCACCGCGGCTCTCGTTCTTCTGGGACGTGCACAACGACTTCTTCGAGGAGATCGCCAAGCTCCGCGCCGCCCGGCGAATCTGGGCCCGCCACCTGCGCCAGCGCTACGGCGCCAAGGATTCCCGCAGCTGGAGGATGCGCTTCCACTGCCAGACCGCGGGCGTCACGCTCACCGCGCAGCAGCCGCAGAACAACATCGTGCGGGTGGCCTACCAGGCGCTCGCGGCGGTGCTGGGCGGCACCCAGTCGCTGCACACCAATGCGCTCGACGAGACGCTGGCGCTGCCTACCGAGGAATCGGTGCGGGTGGCGCTTCGGACCCAGCAGATTCTCGCGTTCGAGACCGGCGTGCCCAACGTGGCCGATCCGCTGGGCGGCTCGTACTACGTGGAGGCGCTGACCGACGCGCTGGAGCGCGAGGCGGAAGGCCTGTTCGCGGAGATCGACGCGCAGGGTGGAGTCGTGCGGGCGATCGAGTCCGGCTGGTTCCAGCGGCAGATCGCGCACTCGTCCATGCGCTTTCAGCAAGCGGTCGAGGAGGGACGTCGCCGGGTGGTCGGAGTGAACGATTTCGTGGAGGAGGAGGAGCCCGCGGTGGAGATCCTGAAGGTCGGCGACGCCGCCGAGAGCACCCAGCGCGGGCGGCTGGGCCGCCTCCGGGCCACCCGTGACGCCGCCCTGGTGACCCAGCGGCTCGAGGCGCTCCGGAGCGCCGCGGCCCAAGACCGCAACATCATTCCAGCGATGCTGGATTGTGCCCGTGCCTACTGTACGCTGTACGAGATCCGGCACGTGCTGGAGGAGATTTATGGCAACTACCGCGAGCCGGTATTCTTCTGACCGCGCCCGGGGAGACGGCGCGAGCGAGCGAGTGCGCATGCAGCGCCTGGCGGCGGTCAACACCGGCAGGCACCGGGTGGTGACCTGCTATCAGAAGTTGGAGCCGCGCGACCGCAGCCGTGGGAAGTACCTGATCAAGCTCAAGAACCGGATCCGTGAGGTGGTGCAGGCCCTGCCGCGCCTGGGGCTCGACCGGGCGACCCAGGACGAGGTCGAGCGCGACCTGGAGCGAATTCAGAGCCACCTGCGCAGCCAGGGCAACCTGCCGTCCACCCAGGGGATCGCGATCTTCAGTTGCGGGCCTATCGGCCTCTTCGAGGCCATCCCGCTTCCCTTCGTCTATCGGTCCCGGCTGGCGGTGGACACGGCGCCGCTGGTGCGGGAGCTGGCGTCGGTGGAGGACGAGTTCGGCCGGCTGCTCACGGTGGTGCTCGATCGCACCGCGGCGCGGTTCTTCGAGGTCACCGCCTACGAGGCCAACGAGTTGCCGGGTCTTCGGGCCAACAGCACGCGGGGGAAGCGCTTTCGCGGCGATAGCGACGGGCCCGGCTGGGGGGAGCACACCTACAACAACCGGATTCGCGAGGAGAAGCAGCGGCACTTCGAGGCCGTGGCCCGCGAGCTGTTCGCCATCGACCGGCGGCAGCCGGCGCACGGCATCGTGCTGGCCGGCCCGGGACCCGAGGCCGCCGCGGTGGAGCCCTTCCTCCACAGCTACCTGGTCGAGCGGGTGCTGGGCACCGCCCGCCTCAATCCCAAGGAGGCGACCCCGGCTCGGGTTCACGAGACCACCCTCGCGGTGCGCGAAGCGTGGGAGCGCGACTCCGAGCGCGCCTTGGCGCACGAGATGCTGGAAGCGCTGGGCAGCGGGTGGTCGGTGAACGGAATGACGCCCACTCTTCGTGCGCTCTCGCGAGGCCAGGTGCGGGCGCTCCTGGTTCACGCGGATGCGGGGGAGCCCGGGTTCCGCTGCGGCGACACCGGCCGGCTCGCGCTCACCGAGCGCGACTGCCGAGGCGAGGGCGATCCGGTTCCGGTGCTCGATGTCGTGGACGATGCGATCGAAGACGCGCTGCGCCAGGGCGTGGTCGTCAACGTGGTCTATGAGCCGGAGGCGCGCGACGCGATCGAGGGCCTGGCCGGCCTGCTGCGCTTCCGCTGACCGCCTCCGTCCGCGTGCCGGCGCCCCTGAAGGCGGTGCTCTTCGACGCCGGCAACACGCTGCTCTATCTCGATTACGAGCGGATCGCGGCCGCCGTCGGAGCCGTCCTGGGACTGGCACTCGATCCCGGACGGTTGGTCGCGGCCTCCTCCGCCGCCTCCCGTGCGGCGGGGCGGGCGCAGGGACCCGACCGGGTTCGCTCGCGAGCTTATCTCGAGGCGCTGTTCACCGGCGCCGGGGTGCCCCCAGAGCGATGGGACGACGTGGCGGCCTGTCTTCACCGCCTGCACCAGGAGAACAGTCTCTGGTGCCGGCTTGCCGCGGGCACTCGCGAGGCGCTCGACCGTTTGCGCTCGGCGGGGCTCCGGCTCGGCGTGGTATCCAACGCCGACGGACGGGTCGAGGAGGCGCTGGTTGCGGCCGGTCTCCGCGACTGCTTCGACGTGGTCCTCGATTCCGCCCTGGCAGGTGTGGAAAAGCCCGATCCCGCTATCTTCCGTGCCGCGCTCGATGCCCTCGGCGTGACAGCGGCCGAAGCGCTCTATGTGGGAGATCTCTACGAGGTGGACGTGGTCGGCGCGCGGGCGGCAGGCATGGAGGCGGTGCTCCTGCTGGCGGATGCCCCCGAGGCGGGCGCGGATTGCGGATGCTACCACTCGCTCGCCGCGCTGGCCGACGATCTGCTCAAGCGAGGACGCTCCTGACGATGCCAGGCCCCCAGCGGCCGCTGCCCCGTCCGATCCGCGTGCTGGTCGCCAAGCCGGGCCTCGATGGCCACGATCGCGGCGCCAAGGTGGTGGCCGCGGCCCTGCGCGATGCCGGCATGGAAGTGGTCTACACGGGCCTGCATCAGACTCCCGAGATGATCGCCACCGCCGCGGTGCAGGAGGACGTGGACGTGGTCGGCCTCTCCATTCTTTCCGGTGCGCACATGACGCTGTTTCCCCGGGTACGCCAGCTGATGGTCGAGTCGGGACGGCCCGATGTCCTGGTGACCGGAGGTGGCATCATCCCGGCGGAAGACATGGTTGCGTTGCAGGAGCAGGGGATCGGGCGGCTGTTCGGCCCCGGCACGCCGACCTCGGAGCTGGTGGAGTACATCGAGTCGTGGGCTGTCCAGCATCTCGAGGCGTGAACCCGGCACCGTGACCGCATCCCCTCAGTCCAAGGAGAGCCGCCTCCGGCAGCTCAGTGACGAGTACCGCCGGCTGGCCGCGCGGCTGCAGGAAGGCGGCGGGGCCGCCCGGGTCGCGAAGATGCACCAGCAGGGCAAGCTGTCACCCCGCGAGCGGGTGCAGGGCCTGCTGGACCCCGGCGCGCCCTGGCTGGAGCTCGGCCTGCTGGTGGCGCACGATCAGTATGAGGGCCAGGCACCCGGTGCCGGCGTGATCACCGGTGTGGGCGTGATCGAGGGCCGCGAGTCGGTGGTGGTGGCCAATGATGCCACCGTGAAGGCGGGCTCCTGGTGGCCGGAGACGATCCGCAAGATTCTCCGGGCCCAGGAAGTGGCCATGCGGCAGCGGGTCCCCATCGTCTATCTGGTGGACAGCGCGGGTGTCAACCTTCCCTACCAGGGCGGCGTCTTTCCCGGGCAGTACGGCGCCGCCCGGATCTTCTACTACAACTCGATCATGCGGCGCTACCTGCATGTGCCGCAGATCAGCGCCGTGATGGGCAGCTGCGTCGCCGGCGGGGCGTATCTCCCCGCGCTCTCCGACGTGATCTTCATGGTCGAGGGCACCAGCTTCATGGGACTGGGAGGTCCCAACCTGGTAAAGGGCGCCACCGGACAGACCATCGACGCCGAGACCCTGGGCGGCGCGCGGACTCACACCGCGCTGAGCGCCGTGGCGCATTACCGGGCCGCCAACGATCGCGACTGCCTCCGGCGGATTCGGGAATACATCGGGCGGCTGCCGCGAGCGGAAGGCGTGGGTCATCGCGTCCTGGCCGAGCGGCCGCCGGCCCGTCCGCTCAC
>DATBJC010000135.1:0-14808 GCA_036556625.1 Gemmatimonadales bacterium | reverse complement strand
CCGCACCAGCAGCACGATTCCCACGAAGGCCATCGCGACCGCAAGCCAGAGGCGGCGGCCGACCCGCTCGCCCAGCAGCGGCCCCGACAACAGCGCCACGAAGATCGGCGCGGTTGCACCCAGGGTGGCGGCATCGCCTACGCCGAGACTGGGTGAGGACAGCGAATAGAAGGATCCCACCGCCGCGGCCGTGCCGTAGACACTTCGCCGCCAGGTTCCGCTCCGATCCGTGACCCGAAGCGATACGCCTCGGGTCGCTGCCAGGCCGATCGCGATGGCCGCGCCGATGAGAAACCGCCCCGCGGCGATCTCCGGCCAGGGGAGATGACGTGAACCGAGGCGGGTAAAGACGTTCATGGCAGCGAAGCAGAATTGGGCTACCACCATCCAGCCCAGCCCGCCGAGAGGCGATAGACCTGGCACGCCTGCCACTAGTCGCTAGTGCACCAGGTGATGGCGGTAGGCGTACGCCGTCGCCGCGGCCCGAGTCGTCAGGCCCAGCTTGGTGAAGATGTTGCTCACGTGACGGGCGACTGTCTTCTCGCTGATGGCCAGCTCGAGTGCGATCGCCCGGTTGGTCTTACCGGCGGCCAGGTGGTGAAGCACCTGCAGCTCCCTGGCGGTCAGTCGGGCGGTGTCCTCGCCCCTGCCATGGCGCGAGAGCTCCCCGAGTCGGGCCAGATCCGGTGCCGCGCCGAGCTGCTGGAAGATCCGGCGCGCCGCCTCCAGCTCCATGGTCCCGCCCGGGTCATCCCCAAGCTCCCGGCAGGCGAGTCCGATCAGGACCCGGGTCCGCGCGTTCTCGTACAACACCTCCAGCTCGCACCAGGTCGTCAGCGCCTGGTGCAGAGCCGCCAGCGCGGGCTCGGGTCTCCGCTCGGCCAGAAGCACGGCTCCGGCGGCTTGGCCGGACTGGGCCTGGAGGAAGGGCGCTCCCAGGGCGTCGGCGATCTGGGTCAACTCTTCGGCCGCGCCGCGGGCCGCGGCCGGTTCATCGGCCGCGATCATGATCTCGACGAACGGCCCGAGCACCCGGGAGCGCAATCGGCTTTCGCGGGCGTCGTCGACCGTGCGGGCGATGGCCGACCGCGCCGCCTCGATCTGGCCCTGAGCCAGTCGCAGCTGCGCCAGGCCTGGTTGAGGACTCCGGCCCCGCTCGCTGGCCTGGCGGTACGCCTCCTCCGCCAGATCAAAGTCTCCCCGGAGGCGGTGGAGCTCGGCCAACTGGTAGAAGGCGGCACCGGACCCAGGTTGCCCCGGCGGGTGGGAGAGGCGCTCGCACGCCAGCCGGGACTCCTCCAGCGCATCGCCCCAGGCACCATGGAACTGCATGATCTCCGAGCGGCGGATCATGCACTGGCCGCGGTAGGGGATCAGGTCCGGTTGCGCGGCGCACCAGTCGCTCAGCGCGGCGGTCCACTCCCGGGCTCGTCGGAGATCGAAGATCTCCTGGCAGGCGGAGAGCGTACCGCAGTAGACGTCACCCGCCACGATGGGCGACACCTCGCCGGAGGTCACGGCGACCATCACCTCGTCCAGCAAGGTGATGCCGTTGGTCGCCTCGCCGAGCCGGATCAGGACTCGCCCCTGGCCGTGACGGGCCAGCGTGACCAGATCGCGATCCCCGAAGCGCTGGCCGATCTCCAGCATCCGGCCGAAGATGGTATGAGCGGTGGGATTGTCGCCCTGGGCAATGGCGTGGAGCGCGGTCGGGAAGAGCAGATAGCCCTGCTCCACGCAGTCGTGACCTACGTCGGCGACCAGCCGCTGACCCCTGGCGATCCAGCCGTTGGCCTGGGCCAGATCGCCCCGCTCCAGCAAACTGATGCCCACCCAGAAGGCGCAGCGGGCGGCGCGCTCCCGGTCGCCGCGGCTCAGGTGCTCCCGATGGGCCCTCGCCCAAGTGTCCCGCCAATCGGCATCCCGGCCGAGCAGGTAGGCGGCGGTCGCAAGCTTCTCGAGATCGGCCGGCTCGAGCGTCGCTTCCTGGTCCGCGGCGGACAACTGGGCGAATGCTTCGGCCCAGGCCTGGCGGGCGAAGGCTTCCCGGCCTCGATCACGAGCGCTCGCCGTCATTGAGCTTCTCATGCCGCGAAATAGAGCGGCTCCGCAACGCAAGGTCCACTCGCACCGGGATCGTCCTTGACTGCGCTACGGGAGCGGGTTCGCTTTGGCCAATGCACCCTGACGAGTTCCGGCGCCACGGCCATCAGCTGGTGGATTGGATGGCTGACTATCTGGGGGGTGTGGCCGCCCTGCCCATCACCCCGTCGGTTCGTCCCGGCGAGATCCGGGCTCGGCTGCCCGCCGGGCCACCGGCGGAAGGGGAGCCGTTCGCCGCACTGTTCGACGATTTCCGTACGCTGATCGTGCCCGGCATGACCCATTGGAACCATCCGGGCTGGTTCGCCTACTTCCCGGGGAACAGCAGCCCGCCGGCGATCCTGGGGGAGATGCTCACCGCGGCGATGGGCGCCCAGTGCATGTCCTGGGTGACCTCCCCGGCGGCCACCGAGCTGGAGCAGGTGGCGATGGACTGGCTGCGGCAAATGCTGAGCCTGCCGCCGGAGTTCGTGGGCGTCATCCAGGATACGGCGTCGACGGCCACCCTGGTGGCGCTGGTCTCCGCCCGGGAGCGCGCCACCGGCGGCTCCAGCAACCAGGCCGGCCTTGATGCCGCCGCGGGGCTTACGGTCTACGCCTCGCGGGAGGCGCACTCATCGGTCGAGAAGGGCGTGAAGATCGCCGGGTACGGGAGCGACCGACTGCGCCGCATTCCGACCGACTCGGCGTTCGCCCTCGACCCCGCGGCGCTCGAGCGCGCGATCCGGGAGGACCTGGCCGCCGGGCTCAAGCCGGCCTGCGTCGTGGCCACGATCGGGACCACCTCCTCCACTGCCGTGGATCCGATGCCGGTCATCGCCGAGATCTGCCGGCGCCATGGGATCTGGCTCCATGTGGACGCCGCCTACGCCGGCGCCGCCGCGATCGTGCCGGAGCTGCGACCGCACTTCGCGGGACTGGAGCAGGCGGACAGCATCGTGTTCAACCCCCACAAATGGCTGCTCACCAATTTCGACTGCACCGCGTACTACGTCCGCGACCGCGATGCGCTGCTGGCCGCGTTCAGCCTGACGCCGGAGTATCTCCGCACAGCGCACGACGCCGATGTCGTCAACTTCAGAGACTGGGGCATCCAGCTGGGACGGCGATTCCGCGCGTTGAAGCTGTGGTTCGTGATCCGGAGCTATGGCGTGGAGGGATTGCGCGCCATCATCCGCCACCACGTCGCGCTAGCGGCGGAGCTGGCCGGCTGGATCGACCAGGCTCCCGACTTCGAGCGGGTGGCCCCGGTGCCGTTCGGCCTGGTGTGCTTTCGGTATCGGCCGGCGGGAAAGTCGGAGGACGAGCTGGATGCGCTGAACGAGCGGCTCCTGGCCGAGGTCAACGCTTCCCGCCGCGTGTTCCTCACCCATACTCGGCTGAATGACCGCTACGTGATCCGGCTGGTGATCGGCCAGCGCGACACCGAGCGGAAGCACGTGGTCGAGGCGTGGGAGCTGATCCGGAGAGCAGCAGCTACCTACAGCGCTCCTTCCTCCCAAGGCCCCCAGATCGCGAACGTCAGCCCCTTGGCCCCGCGGGGATTTCGGAGCGGCCGGGTCTCACCCTGAAGATTGACGAACAGGGTCCGACCCTCCGGGCTGAAGCAGGCACCGCACCACTCGGAGTCGTTCAAATCGTTCCGCGCCAGGTCGAAGATCTCGCCTTGGCGAGTAAGACCGCGAACGTGCTGGACCCCTTCGCCATCCTCGCAGATAACCAGGCCGCCGCGGGGACTCACGCAGATGTTGTCGGGGCTGTTGAGCACCTCGGGTGACGGGGATTCGAAGATGAGCTGCAGCTCTTCTCGGCCGATGTGATACTGCCAGACCTGACCGGCCTCCGCATTCCCGCCGATGGTGGCGTTGAAGAAGATGCTCTGGTCCCCGTACCAGCATCCCTCGAGCCGGGCAAACTGCGCAGCCCCGCGCTCCAGGCCCTGATTGAACACGAACCCGCCCTCCAGCTCATCCTTGTCGGAGTCCGGCTCCGGAATGGCTACCCACTCCACCTTCATGGGCGCCAACCGCTGCTGCCCCCTCATCGTGTCGTACCGCGGCTTGCCTTTGATCGCGAGAATCCGGAGCTCGCCGCCCTCCGCCGGCCGGCCGAAGGTTCTGGGCTGGTAGCGATAGAACCCCGCCGGGGTGCGGTCCTCGGTCAGGTAGACGAACCCCGTTTCCGGATCGATCGCCAGGGCCTCGTGCTCGAAGCGCCCCATCGCCCTGATGGGCACCGGACGACTGACGCCGTCATTGTCGACCTGAACCTCGAACGTATATCCGTGATTGCGGCTCCAACCCGCTCGTTTCCCCTCCACGGTCTCTTCGCAGGAGATCCAGGTGCGCCAGGGGGTGCTGCCGCCCGCGCAGTTGGCGGAGGTCCCGGTGAGGCTGGGAAACTGCTTGATCAGCTCCGCCCGGCCGTCGGGATGGACGCCCACCTCCAGCGTCGTGGTCCCGCCCGGTCCCTTGTCGTCATAGGGATCGCCGCCGAAGGGCGCGGCTCCGCGCGCGGGCGTATCGCGCACCTCGTGGTTGCGGACCAGTCGGACCAATCCGCTGCCCGCGGAGAACGCCGCCATGCCATCGAACGCATAGGGGACGATGCCTCCCAGCATCTTCTCTCCGGCGGTGCTGAGGATGGCCGCATGAAAGCCCTTGGGAAGCGAGATCATCCCCCCGACGTCCTTGCTGGGAATCAGCTCACCATACCCGCCCTGACCTGTCAACGCCCGGCTCAGTGGAGGGGCGCTGTTCGGCCCCCGGCGGCCATCGCTGCATGCGATGAGGCCCATCAGCGAGGGTGCGAGGAGTGCGCCGCCAGCAGCGGCCGACTGGCGCAGGAACTGGCGGCGGTCGATCCTGGTCATGGCGTTGGGCCTTTCAAGACGGATCCACGCGAAATCGAGAATTGGACGGAGCGAGGTGTGATCTAACCCGCCAACGCATGCGCCGACGGCAACAGGCGCCGAAGATAGCGGCCAGTGTGCGACGCATCGCACTCCGCCACGGTTTCGGGCACGCCCTGGACGACGAGCCGCCCGCCGGCATCGCCCGCTTCGGGACCCAGATCCACGATCCAGTCGGCGCGCTTGATCACGTCCAGATGGTGCTCGATCACGACCACGGTGTGCCCGGCATCCACCAGTCGATCGAGCACCTGGATCAGCACCCGCACATCGTCCAGGTGCAGGCCGGTGGTGGGCTCATCAAGGATATAGAGCTTGCGTCCTTCCCGCTTGCTCGCCTGGATCAGCTCACGGGCGATCTTGAGCCGCTGGGCCTCGCCGCCGGAGAGCGTCGTGGCAGGCTGGCCCAGCCGGAGATAGCCCAGCCCCACCTGCTGGAGCTGCCAGAGCGCCAATCCCAACTTGGGCTGATGCCGGAAGCGCGCGATCGCCTCGTCCACGGTCCACTGGAGCACCTGGTGGATGGACTGGCCCTGGATCCTGACGTCGAGCACCTCCCGGCGATACCGGCTGCCGCCGCACGCCTCACAGGGCACGTACACGTCGGCGAGGAAGACCATCTCCACCAGCACGTGACCGGCGCCTTCGCACTCCTCGCAGCGGCCCCCCGGTATGTTGAAGGAGAACGTGCTCGCGCTGTACTTGCGTTGGCGCGCCAGGGGCTGCCCGGCGAACAGCTCCCGGATCTCGTCGAACGCCTTGATGTAGGTGATGGGGTTGGAGCGGGGCGAGCGGCCGATCGGGGATTGGTCGATCAGCAGGACGTCTCGGAGGAACTCCCAGCCGGTCAGCGAAGCGACCCGGCCGACTTCCTCTCCCAGATGTGATTTCGCCGAGTGACCTCCGCGCAGCCGGCTCTCCAGGTTCCGGTAGATCACATCGTACAGCAGCGTGCTCTTGCCCGAGCCGGAGACACCAGTGACCGCGGTGAGCGCGCCGAGCGGGATGTCCACGTCCGCGCCGTGCAGATTGTGCAGCGTCGCTCCGCGCACCTTGAGCCAGAGAGGCCCCGCCGGCCGCCGCGCGCTGGGGACGGCGATCCGCTTCTGGCCGGTGAGATACTGGCCGGTCAAAGAATGCGATGCCGCGGCCACGGGGCCGGCGTGAACCACATGACCGCCCCGATCGCCCGAGCCAGGGCCCAGCTCCAGCATGAAGTCGGCCTGCTGAATGGCGGCAAGATCGTGCTCGACGACGATCACCGTGTTGCCGCCGTCGCGCAGGCGCCGAAGCAGCGCCAGCAGCCGGTCGGTATCCCGCGAGTGCAGCCCCACCGAGGGCTCGTCGAGCACGTAGAGCGTATCCACCAGCTTGGCGCCCAGCGCGTTGGACAGCGAGACCCGCTGGGCTTCGCCGCCGGAGAGGGTGCGGGTCTGGCGATCGAGCGAGAGATAGCCCAGCCCCACGTCGCGGAGAAAGCCGAGCCGGGCATCGAGCTGCTCGACGATCAAATGGCTCACCTCGCGCTCGAAGGGTGTGAGCTCGAGGCCGCGGATCCACCGGTGAATGTCGTCCACTGAGCGGCAGGCGACCGCCGCGATGGTCTCTGCGCCGATCCGCACGGCGAGCGCGTCGGCATTGAGCCGGAAGCCGCCGCAGTCGCCGCAGGTCTTGGCCAGCTGGTACTGCCGCAGGAAGACCCGGATGTACTGCTTGTACCGCTTCTCCTCGAGGTCCTTGAGGAAGGGAAAAATCCCGACGTACCGCCCCTTGCGGCCGTAGAGCAGCTCGCGGCGCTGTCCCGCCTTGAGCTTGTGCCACGATTTCCCGGGATCGGCGCCCAGGCTTCGGGCATACTCCAGCAAAATTCTCCGGCGACCCTCGTAACGCGGCTTGGTCCAGGGATCGATCGCTCCCTCAGCCAGGCTCCGCCCCGGATCGGGCACCACCAGAGACTCGTCGTACTCCAGCACAGCCCCGAACCCGTTGCAGTTGGGGCAGGCGCCCCGCGGGTTATTGAAGGAAAAGAGGGCGGGAGTGATGATCGCTGCCGGCGTATCGCAGGCGCTGCAGGACGGCGTTCGAGTGAACCGGAGGCGGCCGCCCTCATGGACGGCCAGCGCCACGCCTTCGCCCTCCTGGAAGGCGACGGCGACCGCCTCCGAGATCCGCCCGATGGCATCCGCCGACCCGGTCAGTCGATCCACCACCACCAGCAGCTCCCGGGCTCGGGTGAGATCCAGCCCCGGAGGAAGCTCGTCGAGATGCCGAGGCGTCCCGTCCGCGATGACGCGTACGAACCCGAGGGCCCGCAGGTTCTCCACCACCGCGGCGTGGGCCAGCCGAGCCACCGGCGGCAGGGGAAAGGCGATCTGTACCCGCCCGAAGCCTCCGGCCACCACATCGTCCGCGGCGGACTGCGGAGTGTCCACCCGGACCGGGGCGCCGCAGGATCGGCAGTAGCTCCGGCCGATGCGGGCCCAGAGCAACCGCAGATAGTCGTACACCTCGGTGGCGGTTCCGACGGTCGAGCGGCTGGAGACGACCGGATTCCGCTGCTCGATGGCCACCGAGGGAGCGAGCCCCTCGAGGCGGTCCACCGACGGCTTCGGCATGCGGTCGAGGAACTGCTTGGCGTAGGTGGACAGCGACTCGATGTAACGCCGCTGCCCCTCGGCGTAGAGGGTATCGAAGGCGAGGGTGCTCTTTCCCGAGCCGGACGGCCCGGTGACCACCGTGAGCGCGCGATGCGGGAGGTCTACCGTGACGCCCTGCAGGTTGTTCTGGCGAGCATTGACGATGCGGATGACGGAATCGGCCACGGGAGGGAAAATAGCCGGTTCGGGATAACTTCGGGACTCGTCGGGCGGTCAGGCGGTCGAGGCGGTCAGGCGGTCGAGGTACGGCAATCGCGGTCGTCGCGACCACAGCGAGACCGGCCGACCGTCCGAGGGCCGGTCCAACTATCTTTTCCTCTCCCATGCCCCGACTGCTCACCCCCAAATTCCTCCTGCGCGGGTTCGAGATCTCGGTACTGGCCTCCCTGGCCGGGTTCGGGATCACCCTGCTCTATGGGAACGACCTCCCCGCGTTCCTCCGCGGCCTCAGCCGGGTGCACTGGGGGTGGGTCCTGGTGGGCGCGGGGCTCGCGTCGCTGGACTGGATCGGCGGAGGGCTGCGGCTCTGGATCTGCGCCCGGCATGTCTTTCCCCGGCCATCGCTGAAGGGATCGATCCTGGCCGGCGGAATGGGGGCCTGGGCCGGGTTCCTGACGCCGGTCAATTCCGCGGCCGGCCCGATGACGATGTACACGCTCCGGCGCTATGGCATTCCGCTGCCGGTGGCGGTCACCTCCACCTTCATCAGCTTCGTCTCCACCGTCCTGTTCTTCGCCATTGCCGGCCCGCTGGCGCTGGCGTTCGGCGCGGGGAAGGGCCTGGGCCAGCGGGGCGACGTGCTCGGCCTCTCGCTCTACGACCTGTTCCGGGGAAGCCTCACGATCGTGCTGGCGATCGGTGCGCTCATGGGCCTGGTGATCTTCGCTCCTCGAATGGTGGCCAACTGGATTCACCGTGCGGCGGAGGGAATCGGGCGGCGGAGCCGCCGGGTCGCGGCGCGGCTGCAGCGGCTGCGCGGGGGGATCGACGAGGCCCACGCCAGCGTGGTGGCCTTCAACAGTCCCCGCGGCTGGCTGGCCATCTTCTGGTCCACCATCCTCTCGGCGGTCTCCCACGCCAACAAGCTGCTGGCCGGTTACGTGGCGCTCCGGGCCCTGGGGATCACGGCGAACTTCGTGGACATCCTGCTGGTGCAGACTCTGGTGATGTTCCTGCTCTACTTCGCTCCCACGCCCGGCGCCTCGGGCATCGGCGAAGTGCTCTCCGCCGCGGTCATGTCGTCCTATGTGCCCCGCGAGCTGACGCCGATCTACATCCTGATCTGGCGGCTCACGCTCACCTACTTCACCCTGGCGTTCGGGTTCATGGTCTTCTCCGGCTGGCTGCGCCAGGGCCTCAAGTCCATCGATCAGGGGCCCCTGGCCGAGCCGGCCGGCGGGTAGTCGCGATGCTGGACGACCAGGACGCCCCCGCCGCCAAGTACGACGCCGCGTTGATGCG
The DNA here is from genome assembly GCA_036556625.1 of Gemmatimonadales bacterium. Lineage (GTDB taxonomy): Bacteria > Gemmatimonadota > Gemmatimonadetes > Gemmatimonadales > GWC2-71-9 > CAVVWJ01. The sequence goes on along the minus strand of DATBJC010000135.1, from coordinate 5,676 downwards.
GCGGCTGCTGGGGTATCTGCGGCCGTACCGATGGCTGGCGGCCGGCGCGGTGCTGCTGCTCCTGGTGCAGTCGGCGCTCGCCCTCATCGGTCCCCGGCTCACCGAGCGGGCGCTGGATGTCGCGGTTCCCCACCGGGACCTGGGTCTCCTGAGCCTGCTCGCGGGCCTCTACCTGGCGACCCTCCTGCTGGAGCTGGTCGTGGAGTACGGCGGGACGCTGCTCACCAGCTTCGTCGGCCAGCGGGTGATGTACGACCTCCGGATGGAGATCTTCAGCCATCTCCAGCGGCTCAGCGTGTCCTACTTCGACCGCAATCCGGTGGGACGTCTCATGACCCGGGTCACGTCCGACGTGGAGACGCTCAACGAGCTGTTCTCCTCCGGGGTGGTGACCATTTTCGGGGACGTGTTCACCCTGGTCGCCATCATGGCGATGATGCTGGTGATCGACCTGCGCCTGGCGCTGGTGACCTTCGCGGTCATCCCGCTGGTCTGGCTCACCGCCGCCATCTTCCGGCGCAGGGTGCGCGACGCGTTCCGGGACATCCGCTACCGTCTGGCGCGGCTCAACGCCTTCCTGCAGGAACGGCTCTCGGGGATGCGGATCGTTCAGCTCTTCGGCCGGGAAGCCGACTCGGCCCGCCGGTTCGGCGAGCTCAACCGGGAGCATCTCGGCGCGCATCTCCGCTCGATCACGGTCTATGCGATCTTCTTCCCCGCCGTGGAGCTGCTGACGGCCGTGGCGATGGCGCTGCTGCTCTGGTACGGCGGTCTCCGGGTGCTGGATGAGACCCTCACCGTAGGAGTGCTGGCCGCCTTCATCCAGTACACCCGGCGCTTCTTCCAGCCGCTCCAGGACCTGTCTGAGAAGTTCAACCTGCTCCAGAGCGCCATGGCCTCCTCGGAGCGGGTTTTCGTGCTGCTGGACGAACCGGTGACCGTCCCGGAGCCCCGCAGTCCGGAGGTGTTGCCACGGCCGGTGCGGGGCGAGGTCCGCTTCGAGGGCGTCTGGTTTCGCTACTCGCCCGAGGGACCCTGGGTCCTCAAGGACATTACCTTCACGGCGCTGCCGGGCCGGACGGTGGCGCTGGTAGGCCACACCGGCGCGGGTAAGACCACCATCGTCAATCTCCTGCTCCGGTTCTACGATCCGGAGCGGGGCCGGATCACGGTTGACGGGGTGGACATCCGCGAGCTCTCCACCGCCGAGCTGCGGTCGGCGATCGGATTCGTCCAGCAGGATCTCTTCCTCTTCACCGGTGACATCCAGCACAACCTGACACTGGGCGCGGCGATCACCCGGGAGGCCGCCCGGCAGGCGGCCGAGCGGGTGGGGGCGGCCCGATTCATCGAGCGGCTGCCCTCGGGCTACCAGCATCGCCTGGGCGAGCGGGGCCGGAGTCTCAGCGTGGGTGAGCGGCAGCTGTTGAGCTTCGCCCGGGCCCTGGCCCTGGACCCCCGGATCCTGGTGCTCGACGAGGCCACCAGCTCGGTGGATGCCGAGGCCGAAGCGCAGATCCAGCGAGCCATCGCCGAGCTGATGGCGGGCCGGACCAGCCTGGTGGTGGCCCATCGGCTCAGCACTATTCTCCATGCGGATGAGATTCTGGTGCTGCACCATGGGGAGATCCGAGAGCGGGGCAGCCATCGGGAGCTGCTGGCCACCGGAGGGCTCTATGAGCGACTGTATCAGCTGCAGCTACGAGGACAGGAGGCCCGCAAGATTGCCTGAGGTTTTGCTTGCCTGCCTCCGGAGGCAGGGATACGTTTGGCAACCGGTTCATCCTTTGAGATCCGAACCATGATGCAACTCGAAGTCGGTGGTCGGCGGATACCCGTCGCCACCGGAGACACAGTCATAGGGTCGGCGCCGTGGTGTGCGATCGTTCTGGAGGGCGAAGGGGTTCGTCCCCACCATGCCGTCGTTCAGGGTACCAAGGAGGGCGCCGCGGCGATCCGGACAGCCGGCGCGGATGCCGAAGTCTCCATCAACGGCGTGCGGCTGGGCACCGATCCCACCCCCGTGCTCCACGGCGACAAGATCCAGATCTTCGGCCACGAGATCCTGGCGGTCGATCCGCAGCGTGCCGGCAATACTCAGCTCTTCGATTCCGGTGCCTTCGCCGATCTCCCGGCGGCTCCCCCCAAGACGTCCCCGGGCGCGAGCGGGGGTCGGGTGGTGTGCCTGACCGACGGCCGGGAGTACGCGGTCGGCTCTCAGCCGCTGGTGTTCGGCCGGGACGCCAGCTCGGACGTGGTGGTGACCGCGGGCGAGGTGTCCCGCCGGCATGCCGAGATCCAGCTGGGGGCCGAGGGGTACATGCTGGTGGACCTCAGCGCGAACGGCACTTTCGTCAACGGAAAGCGCGTGGAGCGGAGCCATCCGCTCGCCCGGGCGGACGTGATCCGCATCGGTACCGACGAGTTCCGCTTCTACGCGGAGGCGGCACCGCCGGCGCCTCCGATGCCCCCCCGGCCGATCCCCGCGGAAGGCCCGCTGCACACCCCGACCGGCGCGAGCGCTCGGCTCTCCGACACCATGCACGGGGTCCCGCTGGCGGTCCCTCGCGAGCCGTCCCCCATCCCGCCGTCCACGCCGGCGCCCCCCATCGCGTCGCTGCTGGTACGGAGCGGAGACCTGCGAGGCCGCAGACTTCCCATCACCCTGCCGCTGGTCAACATCGGCCGGGCGGACTACAACGATATCGTGATTGCCGATCCCAGTGTCAGCACCACCCACGCCAAGCTGCAGCGGAAGGACGACGTGTGGGTGCTGACCGATCTGGGCTCGACCAACGGCACATACGTCGAAGGCGAGCCGGTCACCGGTGAGACCGCGCTGACGCCGGGGACCACGCTCAAATTCGGCGATGTCGCGGCACTCTTCGAGCCGCACGACGAGATCGTGCCGGTCGGCGCTCGCGCCGCGCCGGCCCGTGCCGCGGAGGCGCGGCGGCGTCCGGTGGACGCTCGGACCGCATCGCGCCGGCCGATCCGCGCCGCGACGCCCAGGCCGAGCGGACCGCCGATGTGGCTCGTCGCGCTGCTGGTGATCGCCGCCGTCATCATCGCTTATGTCCTGCTGACCTCGAGCTGACGGGGCCTCGTGAACTTTACCTGCGCCGCTCGAACCGACGTCGGGATCGTCCGCTCGGGCAACGAAGACAACTACCTCATGCTGGCCGACCGCGGCGTGTTCATCGTGGCCGACGGCATGGGCGGGCATGCCGCGGGTGAGGTGGCGAGCGAGATGGCGGTGCGGATCACCTCGCATGAGATCGGCTCCTTGCGCGGCCTGTCCGACGCCGAGGCCGGCGAGCGGATGCGCACGGCGATCCGGGCGGCGAACGACGCGATCTTCGAGCGCACCCTCGCCGAGCACGACAAGCGCGGCATGGGAACGACGGCGACGGTGCTCGTCCTCATGCCCCGCCGCTATCTGATCGGCCAGGTGGGAGACAGCCGGGCCTACCTGCTCCGGAACGGCCAGCTCCTCCAGCTCACCAAGGACCACTCCTACGTGCAGGAGCAGGTGGACGCCGGGCTGCTCACCCCGGACCAGGCGCGGGTGCACCCCTACAGCAACGTGATCACCCGCTGCGTCGGCGCCAGCGGCGACGTGGTGCCCGACATCTATTTCGGCTCGCTGGAACAGGGCGACATCCTGCTGATCGCCTCCGACGGGCTCACCGGAATGCTCGAAGACGAGCACCTCATCCGGATCCTCTCGTCGGACGGCGGCCCCCAGCACTGGGTAGACCGGATGATCAGCGAGGCCAACCGGCGGGGCGGGCTCGACAACATCACGGCCATCGTGATCCGGATCGAGTCGGTGGACAGCAACACGGGGGAGCAGCCGGCGGTCTCGGCCGCCGCGGGCGAGTCGGCCTAGGAGTCGAGCGCCAGCTCGAGCTGGATGTCGGCTCGGGAGTAGCCGTTGGCGGGGTCGAGCGGCACGTCGCGAAAGCCGTGCTTGCGATAGAGGGTGAGCGCCGGGCCGAGACGCGTGTTCGACACCAACATCAGCCGGCGGGCGCCGGTCCTGCGGGCAAAGGCGATGGCCGCCTCCACCAGCCGGTCGCCGTAGCCGCGTCCTCGAGCGGCAGGAGCCACGGCCATCTTGGCCAGCTCGAGCGTGTGGGCACCGTGGCGGATCACGGCGCAAGTGCCCTGTACACCGGCTTCATCCACCAGGAAAAACACCTGACCCCCGGGTGCGACGATGAGTCCCTCGGGATCGTCGAAGACCTTCTGATCTTCCTGCTCCACCGCGAAGTACCGCTCGATCCATTCCCGATTCAAGCGCTCGAAATCGGCCCGGAGCTCGGGCCGCCAGGTGACCAGCTCCACGTCTCGGATACCGGGCTGCACCGGCATGTGCGCGCTCCTGTGAGGCCTTGATCGACCCCGCCGCCGGCGCGATCCGGCGAGAAGGCAGGACCGCGCTGCGCGGACGCCGGCTCAGGGCCAGCGGGCCAGAATCTGCCGGATCTCGTCCCGGTGGTTGGTTTCGTCGGCGATGATGTCGTCGAATCGCACCGCCAGCCCGTGCTCCCCGGCGGCCTCGGCCTGATCCCGGCGCTTCACGTAGCGTTCAATGGTCTCCACCTCCGCGGCCAGCGCGGTCTCCAGCATGGCCTTGGCATCCTTCACCACCTTCACCGGTGCCGGCTCGGTGGCCGGCGTGCCCCCCAGCGCCGAGATCTTGTCGGCCAGGATCTGGGCATGTCCCAGCTCCTCGGGGATCTCATTGGCGAAGAAGGCGCGCAGCTCCTGACGCCAGGGGCCCTGAACCAGGCTGGCATACAGCCGGTACATAATCACCGCCTGGAACTCACCGCGCAGGTCCTCATTCAAGCCGTCCAGCAGCTCCCGAGTGGTGTCCTTGGTCCTGGGTTGCTGCTCCGTCCGCGTGGCCATTGCACCTCCCTGAAATGTTTCCCGTTTCGTGTCGAGCCTCTACCCGGAGCATACGTGCTCGCCGCGGCGCGCGACAGGGCAGGGCTCCAACGAGTGTGAGCCGGGGCACACTCCGATCCCTGTCGCTGCCCTAGCTTCGCGGCAGAGAGGAGGAGCAATGCAGATCGCCGAAATCACGTCCGATGTTGGATACCTTCGCACCGCAATCGTCAATCTGTACTTCTTCGGCCCGCCGGCCGCGGGGGATCGCGGGTGGGTCCTCATCGATGCCGGCATGCCGGGCTTCGCCGGATCGATTGCCCGGGCGGCCGAGCGCCGCTTCGGCCGGCGCGCTCGTCCCGCAGCCATCGTGCTGACTCACGGCCACTTCGACCACGTCGGTGCGCTGCGCACCCTGGCGGAGCGGTGGGATGCTCCGATCTACGCGCACCCGCTGGAGCTGCCATATCTGACCGGAGCGGCGGCGTATCCCGCGCCGGATCCCAGCGTCGGTGGCGGGATGGCCAGAATGTCGCCCCTGTTTCCTCGCGGGCCCTTCGATTTCGGTCCCCGGGTCAGCTCGCTGCCCCAAGCCGGCACCGTGCCGGGCATGCCGGGCTGGATCTGGATCCACACTCCAGGCCATACCCCGGGGCACGTGTCGCTGTTCCGGGAGCGGGATCGAACCCTCATCGTGGGCGACGCGTTCGTCACCACGCGGCAGGAGTCACTGTTCTACGCGCTGACCCAGGCCATCGAGATGCACGGCCCGCCGGC
>DATBJC010000134.1:0-43998 GCA_036556625.1 Gemmatimonadales bacterium | reverse complement strand
CACGTTCGCCGGTGGCCTCAAGGTGAGCCGGCTGGGCGGCGGCGAGCAGACCAAATCGCTTCGACTGATGGGCGCCGACGGCAAGGAGTACCAGTTCCGCTCGATCGACAAGGATCCGGTCAAGACGCTGCCGCCGGCCCTGCGCACCACCGCCGCGGTGGGCATCGTGCGCGACCAGACCAGCGCCGGCCATCCGGTCGGGATGCTGCTGGTGCCTCCGATCCTCGAGGCTGCCGGCGTGCTGCACTCCTCACCTCGGGTGGTGATACTCCCCAAGAACGATTCCAGGCTGGGCGAATTCGCCGACGAGTTCGGCGGCATGCTCGGCACCATCGAAGAGCGCCCGACGGAAGAGGGCTCCGCCTTCGAGGGCGCCAGCGATGTGATCAGCAGCACCAAGCTGCTGAAGGAGGTGGAGGACAGCCCCAACGACCGGGTGGACGCCCGTGCGTTTCTGGCCGCCCGGTTGGTGGACATCTTCGTCGGCGACTGGGATCGCCACATGGACCAGTGGCGTTGGGCCCGCTTCGGCGACGAGCGGCCCCGGTGGTGGCGGCCGATCCCGCGGGACCGCGACCAGGCGTTCGCGAGGTACGACGGGCTCCTCCTGGTCGTGGCGCGCGCCAGCGCTCCCCAGCTGGTGAAGTTCGGGCCCTCCTACCCCGGGATGCTGGGGCAGACCTGGAACGGGCGTGATCTGGACCGGAGGTTCCTGGTTCCGCTGGAGCTGCCGGTCTACGACTCGATCGCGGCCGACCTTCAGAAGCGGATCACCGACTCGGTGATCGAATCCTCCGCCGCTCGCTTGCCGGCCAGTTACGTCCCGCTGGATTCGGCTCGGCTGGCCAATGCACTCAAAGAGCGCCGGGACCATCTCCCCGAGGCCGCCAGAGCGTACTATCGCCACCTGGCGGGCGAGGTGGAGGTGCACGGCACCGACAAGGACGAGGTGGCCGACGTGCATCGGGTGGATGGCAGGTTCACCGAGGTGTCGCTGGCGGTGGTGGAGAAAGGCGATACCAGCGAGCCCTACTTCCGCCGCCGGTTCGATCACAACGAGACCAAGGAAGTCCGCCTCATGCTCCACAGCGGCAATGATGCCGTCCGGATACGGGGCGAAGGCGGAGGTGGCGTTCGCGTTCGGGTCCTGCCCGGCAAGGGCAACGATCGGGTGGTGAATTCGTCGCAGGGCGGACGGGTCGCGATGTACACCGAAGAGCCTGCCGACAGCGGCCAGGGCGTGAAGATCAACCGCAAGCCGTACGCGCCGCGCGACACCGCGGTCCGCAACTGGGGCGACCGCTGGCTTTCGGTCACCTGGCTGGCGGCCGGGCCGGATATCGGCCTCTTCGCCGGCACCGGCGTCTCATTCACCCGCTTCGGATTCCGCCGCGACCCCTACGCCGAGCGGTACCGTCTCCGCGCGGGGTGGTCCACCGGCGCCAACACCGGGCGAGCGGATCTCAACGCCACATGGATTGCGCCGAACTCCCGGGTCCGGGCCCATCTCCTGGCGCGCGCCTCGGGCATCGATGTGCTCCGCTTCCATGGGTTCGGCAACGAGATCAGCGCGGACGGACCCGACGAATTCTTCCGGGTGGATGAGGTGGATCTCACGCTGGTCCCCTCGGTGTCGTTTCCCCTGGGACCCAATGCGGAGTTCGGCCTCGGTCCCAGTCTGCACTATTCTTCGACCGATTTCGAAGAGCCGAGCTTGCTTACGCCGGATGTCTATGGGGCAGGGGGTTTCACGATGCTGGGGGCGACCGGGGGGCTCAGGCTGGCCATGCAAGACCAGCCGTTCGCGGCGAGTCGCGGCCTCACCTTCACCCTGGGCGGCAGCTACTTCCCGTCAATCTTCGATGTGGAGGATACCTTCGGCGATCTCCATGGCGACGTCTCCTCCTTCATCGTAGCGCCCAGCTTGCCGCTTCAGCCCACCCTGGCCCTGCATCTGGGGGGCAAGCGCGTGTGGGGCCGATTCCCCTTCCAGGAAGCCGCCTACATCGGCGATGCCTCCACCGTGCGCCTCGGCCGGCAGAATCGCTACGCCGGAGAAGCCTCAGCCTATGCCCAAAGCGAGCTGCGGCTGTTCCTGACCAAGTTCTACTTCCTGGCTCCGGCCGATTTCGGTGTGCTGGGGCTGGCCGATGTGGGGCGGGTGTGGCTCGATGGCGAGCAGTCGGACAAGTGGCACGCCGCGGGCGGCGGAGGCATCTGGGCGTCGTTCCTCGACCGCGCGTACATGCTCAAGCTGTCGCTGGCGAAGAGCGCGGAGCACACGGCTCTCTACCTGAGCTTCGGGCAGGGGTTCTAGAGCAGGCGATCTGCAGGAACAGAACGATGTCACCCCGAGCATAGCGAAGGGGACCATTTCACCAAAGGGGGCCATCGCGAGATGGCCCCCTTCGTTGTGGCGGTGAGCTGGGGGGATCAGGCGGCCGACGCGTTGGACTTGGCCGCGCGGCGGCTTTCGACCTGCCGCTTGAGCCAGTCGATCTGATCCTTGATCGTCTGCCGGGTGGCCTTGGTGGCGAGCCAGTCGAGAGCCCGCCGCCGCTCCTCCTCGGAGAACACCGGGGATTCGGCGAGCCGCTGATAGAACGCCACCTGCTTGTCGGTGGGCGCGTAGGGACCGACTCTGGTCGGCACCTCGGGACGCTCGACGGCCGGCACCGGTTCCTGGCCATCCACTACCCGGGTCTGTCCGGTCTGTCGCGCGGAGGCGATGACCTGCGCCCGAATGCTGCCGGGAATGAGCCGGAATCGGGCGTTCCTCGCGGCCTTCATCGCGCCGGCCTCGTACCAGTGGGGATTGAGCTGGCGGCCCCGCTGCGCCACGACCTCTTCACCCGCCAGGATCCGCCGAGCGAAGTCGCGGACCTCGGACTCGCCGAAGCTCTCCGCCATCCAGGCGAGGTAATCCCGCCCTTCGGCGAACTCCAGCAGCTCGCGGTAGGTCCGTCCCCGGTACTTCTTGCCGGGAACCTTCGAGTCGAGGTCCAGCTGCGCCGGCTCGTAGTAGAGCGGCTGACGCTTGACCCCGATCACCTGGTCGAGGCGGACCTCCTGCCCGCTGGGTGCGACGGCAAATCGCGCCGCTTTCACCTTGAACAAGGCCTCGCGCTCTTCGCCTTCTCCGATCAACTCGTACTGCAGGTTCTCCTCGCGAATCACCTGACCCTGCGAGACCAACGCCATGCAGCACTGGTCCACCCCGGTCTTGCTGAGGCCGACGACCTCCTGGCCCGCCTCCTTCACCACGTACACCAGTTCGGTGGGCGCCACACCTTCCATTTCCCGTCGAAGCGCCTCCTCGTCCATCCGGTCCATCAACTGAAACGGGTCCCACTGGGGAGCCGCCGGGGCGGGCGGCTGCTCGGTGGGTTGGGGCATTACTTCCGCCATGTTCCGACTCCTGCTCTATGTGCACGGGCCCGGTCCCAGCGCCCTGAGTAACGCAGCAGGCCCCACGAGGCCGGCTTGCGTAAGCTGAAATTTAGCAACGGTTTAGCTCATGTCAACCGAGCCTATCTCGGTCTCCCATATGGAGTTATACGATCCGGTTTCGGGTTTGTTTCGGTAGGATAGAAATCAAGAGGGACCGGGGTGGCCCGGTCCCTCGATCAGCTGGCGCTCCTGCGCCCGCGACTTACTCCTCGTCGCCTTGATTCTTGTACAGCCAGTATTCCGGACCGGCCAGACTCTCGGGCCAATCGTCCAGGTGGAGATCCCCCCGCCACGCCTCATTGTCGGCAGGCTCCCACTCTCCGTCCGGCGTGTCCCAGGGCAGATCTCCTTCTCCCTCCCAGGGGCGCCCATCCTGTAGGCTCATAACCACTCCTCCAAAGGTCTCCGGAATACGGCCACTGGGCAGTACGAGCAAATGCCGGGCCGGACGGCTGGATTCCTTCAGCCGGAGGCCTCCAAAACCTTCTGAGACGCGGCACCGGAGCCATTTAGGAGTATCGGGCGGAGGACGGCCGGCACGAGGTGGGACCGGTCACAATGCGGCACAGGGAGGCCATCGAGACGCAATTGTCTCCCGGCCTGGTGCGGGCCTGACCAGACCTACCGCGGCCCCTGCGGCAGCACTACAATTCCGTCCCGCATGACGGGACGTGGCGCAGCCCGGTAGCGCACTGCAATGGGGTTGCAGGGGTCGCGGGTTCAAATCCCGCCGTCCCGATGGGCACGAAGCCGACCTCACCCGGTCGGCTTTGTCGTACACAGACTCTCCTGCGGCTCCGGTCCACCACCCTCACCGAGGTACCTCGATGCGTGGCTTCAGCGTGGCTCTGCTTTCGATTCTTCTCTCGGCCTGCGGCGGCGATGCCAAAGGCGGCTCGGCCGACAGCGACTTCGCGCTCGACTCGGCGGCCTTGACGAAGACTCCCTCGGGTCTCCAATACCAGGATGTCGTGACCGGCACCGGCCCGGAAGCCAAGTCGGGTCAAGTGGCGGTAGTCCATTACACCGGTTGGCTGACCGACGGGACAAAGTTCGACAGCAGCCGGGATCGCGGGGAGCCGTTCTCCTTCCCGATCGGCCAGGGTCAGGTGATCGCCGGCTGGGATCAGGGGGTCGCGGGGATGAAAGTGGGGGGGCGTCGCAAGCTGCTTATCCCGCCCGACTTGGGCTACGGAGAGATGGGGAGCCCGCCGGTGATCCCTGCCTCGGCGACCCTGGTGTTCGATGTCGAACTCCTGCAACTCCAGTGAGATGGATCACAGCCCCTTGGATCCCGAAAACACATCTTGGTGTCACATATCCGTTCACCATCAGCGGACATCTCGAGCCGGGGCCTCCACGAGGCCCCGTACGTCATCCGTGTCTGATGGATCATCAGCCCAGCGAAAGGGGGAGTCGATGTTTACTCGTCACGGCCGCCGGACCGCGATGACAGTTGGCACACTCGCCGTGGTGGTCGGATTGGCTGGATGCGCCGCAAAGGTGAAGCAGGAAGACTTCAACAACGAAATGGCGAAGCTGCGTCAGGAAATGCAGGCAGGCGATCAGGCGATGGCGACCCGGCTCGACTCCACCAACCAGGCCGTCGCGCAGCAGAACGCCCGGATCGATGCCTTGGAGCAGGAGCTGCAGGCGTTTCGCAGCGAGTACACCGTGAGCATCGAGAAGGTGCGCGGGATGCTGAAGTTCAACGTCCCGGTCCACTTCGAGTACGACAGCAGCGAGCTTCGGGAGTCGGACCGTCCGGTCCTCGATCGGTTCGCCTCCGTCGTCACCGAGTACTATCCCGGCGCGCTGGTAACGGTGGAAGGCTTTACCGATCCTTCGGGCAGCGCGGCCTATAACCTGCAGCTCGGGCGCCGGCGTGCCGACGCCGTGAAGGAGTACCTGGCTACCTCCGGCGGATTCGGGGCCGATCACCTCAAGGCGGTGAGCTACGGTGAGGTTCGAAACCGGCAGGTGGTTCCGGGAGCGAAAGGACCGGGGGAGCAGGGGATCGAGAACCGCAGGGTTGCGCTGGTGATCGATCACGCCGCGATCGCAACCGATCAGGTCACGCTGGTGCAGTAGTTTGATCCTCGAAGGGGTAGTCGCGAAGCGCCCTCCCCGGAGGGCGCTTTCCACTTGTTGCCCCGAACCGTCCCGCCGCAGCGCAAGTCAGCCATCACTTGCGGACGTAGGTTGGCGCGAGGATTGCCGGCGCAACTATACTGTTCGTCCAGTCCTCCTTCTGACTTTCCGGAAGCTCGCGGGTGTCACCCAGATTCGACCGGAGAAACCCCTGATCCTGCGACTCTTAAAACAGCTTCCCTTCCTCAGGGATCCCGCTACGCGGCGAGGCTTGAAGCAGCTGCCGGGCGTAAGGCAAGTCATAAGAACCGCAAGGCAGACGCGGAGAGGCTACTATCGTCGCTTCGGTCACTACTGGCTCAAGAGAAGGCTGGCAAGTTCCCCGCGGAAGAGAATCGTCATCGGCGCCTGGAGTCGGTTCGACCCCGGCTGGATTCCCACCCAACGGGAGTTTCTTGACCTGACCGATCCGACCCACTGGCAGCGCTGTTTCGAGCCGGACTCGGTTGACGCCATGTTGGCGGAACACGTCTGGGAACACCTGACGCCCGAAGAAGGGCTCTCCGCCGCGAGAACCTGTTTCAGGTATCTCAGGCCGGGAGGTACGTTGCGGGTCGCCGTACCGGATGGGCTGCACCCCGATCCGGCCTACATCGATACGGTGAAGGCCGACGAGGGCGCGGCAACGCCGACCTACGGACTAAGTGGGAATGCGGCGAATCACCGGGCACTGTACACCTACCGCACGTTGCGGGAGTTGTTCCAGAGCGCGGGCTTCCGGGTCACCCTGTACGAGTACTTCGATGAAGCCGGTACTTTCCATTGCCAGGAGTGGGACCCGAAGGGGGGGACGATCTGGCGGTCCAAGCGATTTGATCCTCGAAACAAGAGAGGCAAGCTGGCCAGTGTCTATCCCGGCACTCTGGGAGACTATCTCAGCTACTCGTCGATTGTTCTCGACGCCGTAAAGGATCGAGCGCCGGGGGCTTAGGGGCCTCCTCATCGTTGGTCGTGGTGGTCTTCCCCTGCGCTCCGGATGGCTCCGGGGCGCACCAGTTGTATGGTCCCCTGGAACGACTCCAGGGTGACTTGCGCATTGCCCGAGCCCAGGCGAAAGCTGAACCGCTTGCCTTTGCGGGTCTCGGTGAGCGTCACCGGGAAATCGGAAGTGAACTCGCCGTTGAAGGTGGAGACCGCCACCGAGGCGTTGCTGCCTTCTGCGACGCTGAGGGTGATGTCGCCGTTGTGGGTGGAGAAGGTGTAGCGACCGCCGTCCCGGATCGGCCCGTCGTAGAGCAGGTCGCCGTTGACCGAGGTCGCGGTCACACTGCTTGCCTCCACCCGGCTGAGGGTCACTTCGCCGTTCACCGTTTCCGCCGTGACCTCGCCGGCGCTGGCGCTGACGCTCACGTCCTCGTTCACCGAGTGCACTTCCAGGCTTCCCCTGGCGCCGCGAAGACTCACGCTGCCCTGCACCGACTGGAGCGACACCAGGCCGTTGCCTCCCTCCACGTCCACCGCGCCCTGCACCGTCTCCACCGAGATCGGCCCACGGGCGCCGAGCACGCGCACGTCGGTGTAGACCCCGGAGAGGTCCAGCGCCATCCAGGGCGGGGCGGTGATCTCGAGATCCACCATGGACGGGCCGCCCCGGCGGCGCTGGGTGCGCACCAGAACCAGCGCGGCGGAGGGCTCGATCTCGACCGTCGCGCGGCTGTCGGGATCCGCCACCACCCGTACGGCGCTCCGGTTCCAGGTCTTGACCGCGATCTCCCCGGCGTAGGTGCTGACCTCCAGCCGCTGGCCCTTCTGGACCGGCACGGTCGAGTCGATCTGCTGGAGCAGCGCGAGTAGCACGAACACGTCGGGTCCTTTCAGCTCGCGGCGGAGACCAGCGCCGCCGCCTGCCGCAGCAGGTCGATCTTGCGCCGCATGGTCTCGGCCAGGTGGGAATTGAGATAGATGTTGGCGGAGTCGGCCGCCACCGCACGCCGCGCCTGTGCCAGCGCCTGATCGATGATGGCCAGGTTCTGCTCCAGCACCTTGACGGTCGTAGTGTCCAGCCGGCCGCGTCCCTCCGCCAGGATCCGCTCGAGATCTTCGACCGCCGCGTCATAGCCGCGGGTGGGTGCACCGGTCCTCACGGTGGTCACCGGCAGGCTCCCCGATCCCTGCGGGGCCGGCTGAACCGTGGCGACCTGACCCGGCTCCGGGTGCAGCAGCCAGGCGCCGCCGCCGGAGAGCACGGCGAGCGCGATGCCGGCGGCGAGCAGCTGGGGCACGGAGAAGGTGATCCGCCGCCGGCGCGGCACTGCGCCGACCGGCTCCGGCAAGCCGATCCGCTGGGCGACGCCGGACCAGAGGTCACGGACCGGTTCACGATCCTCCAGCGAACGGGCCCGCATGACGATCCGGCGGAGTCCGGCGAGCGTCTCACCGCACTCCCGGCAGGCGTCCAGGTGGGCCTCGAGCGCCACCCGCTCCGAATCGGCCAGGTCGCCGTCCAGGTATTCGGACAGCCGGTCGGTCCACTGGTCGCTCATGCTTCCTCCTATCGCTCCAGGTGCTGCCGCAGCGCCATGCGGGCCCGGTGCAGCTGGGATTTCGAGGTGCCGGTGGCGAGGCCCAGCATCTCGGCGATCTCCTCGTGCCGGTATCCTTCGACGTCGTGCAGCACGAAGATCTGCCGGGCGCCGTCGGGGAGACGCGAGATCGCCGTCTCCATGTCCATCGAGGTCTCCGGGGCCGGACGTCGTCCCGGAACGGACTCCAGCATGTCGTCGCCCTCCAGGTACCGCTGCCGCTGCGTCCCCCGGCGCTCCCGCCGCCCCAGCATCACGTTGATCGCCAACCGGTGCAACCAGGTCCCGAAGGCGGCCTCGCCCCGAAAGGTCCCCAGCTTCTCCCAGGCCCTGACGAACACGTCCTGGGCGGCCTCGTCCGCGTCGTCGTCGCCCAGCATCCGCCGGGCCAGACTGTGGACCCGGCCGACGTGGGTCCGGTAGAGCCGCTCGAAGGCGTGCGCGTCTCCACTCGCGGCCAGTGTCGCGTCCACGGCGTCGGAGTCGGATTTGGGAGACAGATCGCGCCGCAGCGTCACCGGTCCTGGACGAGTTCGGGTCATCGCGAGGGTTGGATGGGCAGCAAGGGGGAAAGGTTGCAGCGAGGCGGAGTTCCGTCGAGGGCCCGCTGGTCAGCCTGCGGCGGCTTGTCATCCCGAGCGGAGCGAGGGATCTTGCTCGGAACCATGACGATCATCTCGCCTTCCTCCCCGATTCACGCTCCCACCGGCACCGCCTTGTCCTGCAAGGGCTGGCACCAGGAGGCGGCGCTCCGGATGCTGATGAACAACCTCGATCCGGCGGTCGCCGAGCGGCCGGACGAGCTGGTCGTGTACGGAGGGAGCGGCAAGGCGGCGCGGGACTGGGCCTCCTACGAGCGGATCGTGGCCACCCTCCGCCGGCTGGAGAACGACGAAACGCTCCTGGTGCAGAGCGGCAAGCCGGTCGGCGTGTTTCGTACCCATGACGAGGCGCCCCGGGTGCTGATCGCCAACGCCCATCTGGTGCCGCGCTGGGCCACCTGGGACGAGTTCCGCCGCCTGGAGGCGCTGGGGCTCACCATGTACGGCCAGATGACGGCGGGCTCCTGGATCTACATCGGCACCCAGGGGATCCTGCAGGGCACCTACGAGACCTTCGCCGAATGCGCCCGGCAGCACTTCGGCGGCAGTCTCGAGGGCCGGCTGGTGGTGACCGGCGGTCTGGGCGGTATGGGCGGAGCGCAGCCGCTGGCGGCCACGATGAATGGCGCGGCTTTCCTCGGGGTGGATGTGGACGAGACCCGGATCCGCCGCCGGGTGGACACCGGCTATTGCGACCGGCTGGAGACCGACCTCGACCGTGCGCTTGGCGTCCTCGATCAGGCCAAACAGGCGCGGCATCCGTTGTCGGTGGGCCTGGTGGGCAACATCGCAGAGGTCTTGCCCGAGCTGCTGCGCCGCGGCGTCGTCCCCGATGTGGTGACCGACCAGACGTCGGCTCACGACCTGCGGCTGGGGTACATCCCGGTGGGCTGCTCGCTCGATCGAGCTGCCGAGCTGCGCGAGCGCGATCCGGCCGGCTACGAGGCGCGGGTGCTCGACTCGATGAGCGTCCATGTTCGCGCCATGCTGGAGATGCAGGCGGCTGGCGCCGTGGCCTTCGATTACGGCAACAACCTGCGAGGCCAGGTGGCGGATCACCGGGGGATGCGAGAGGCGTTCGACATACCTGGGTTCGTCCCCGCGTACATCCGCCCGCTCTTCTGCAAGGGCGCGGGGCCATTCCGTTGGGCGGCCCTCTCCGGCGATCCGGCCGACATCGCGGCCACCGACCGGGCCGTGCTGGAGACGTTCCCCGAGAAGGATTCTCTTGCCCGCTGGATCCGGCAGGCCGGGGAGAAGGTTCAGTTTCAGGGATTGCCCGCCCGGATCTGCTGGCTGGAGTACGGCGAGCGCGCGGAGATGGGGCTCCGGTTCAACTGGCTGGTGCGCCAGGGCAAGGTGGCGGCTCCCATCGTGATCGGGCGGGACCACCTCGACACCGGATCGGTCGCCTCGCCCAACCGGGAGACGGAGGCGATGCGCGACGGCTCGGATGCCATCGCCGATTGGCCACTTCTCAATGCACTGCTCAACACCGCCTGCGGCGCGAGCTGGGTGTCGCTGCACCATGGTGGCGGGGTCGGGATCGGATACTCCATCCACGCCGGAATGGTCGCCGTGGCCGATGGGACGGACGCCGCCGACCGCCGGCTCCAGCGGGTTCTCACCGCCGACCCCGGCACCGGCGTGATGCGCCACGCGGATGCGGGCTACGAGCTGGCCGTCGAGACCGCCCGGGAGCGGGGAGTGGATCTGCCGTCGGTGCTCGGGTGAGTCGGTACTGCGGAGATTGGTGTACTCTTTCTTGAGAACAGAGACACGGAGGCCAGTAGAGAAGGTACAATCCGAGTCTCACGAACAACTGCAAATACAAAAGCATGTGTTGAGCCGGTCCAAGGCCAACCCCGACTACTCTGTGGCCTCAATGCCTCTGTTCTAATTCCTTTCATGACTCACGTTCAGAAATGAAGCTCATCGAGAACGTTGCACAGCTCGCCACCTGTGCCGGCGAAGGCGGGCAGCGCGAGCTGCACGTGGTAGACGATGGGGCGATGGTGTGGTCGGGGACGACGATCCGGTGGGTGGGACGGCGACGGGACCTGCCCCCGGAATACCACAGCGCCGAGGCGATCGATGGCCAGGGCGGACTGGTAGTGCCCGGGCTGGTGGACTGCCACACCCATCTCGCCTTCGGCGGCTGGCGGGCGGACGAATTCACCCAGCGGCTCGACGGCGCGAGCTACCTCGACATCGCGCGGGCCGGCGGCGGTATCGCACGGACCGTGCGGCTCACCCGCGAGGCGGGAGAAGAGCAGCTCTATCGACGCGCCCGTGGGTTTGTGCGCGAGATGGTCTCCCTGGGCGTCACCACGGTCGAGTGCAAGAGCGGGTATGGTCTCGATCGCGACCACGAGCTCCAGCTGCTCCAGGTCTATCGCCGTCTGGGAGAGACCGAGCCGGTCAGGATCGTGCCCACGTTCCTCGGCGCTCACGTCGTGCCGGCGGAATATCGCGAGCGCCGGGAGGCTTACCTCGCTCTGCTGGTGGACGAGCTGATTCCGGCCATCGGCCGGGAGCGACTCGCCACCGCATGCGACGTCTTCCTGGAAGACTCGGCGTTCACGATCGAGGAGGCCCGACGCATCCTGCTCGCCGGACGCGCCGCGGGGCTGGCGCCCAGACTGCACGCCGACCAGCTGAGCTCGTCCGGCGGCGCCGAGCTCGCGGCCGAGGTGGGTGCCCGGTCGGCCGATCATCTGGAGCATGTTTCGGAACGAGGCATCGTGGCGATGGCAGAGGCCGGAGTGGTGGCGGTCAGCCTCCCGATCGCCAGTCTCTATCTGAACCAGCCGCCCATGCCAGCGCGCCGGATGCTGGAGGCCGGCGTCGGGGTGGCGGTGGCCACCGACTTCAACCCGGGGACCGCGCCGAGCTATCACCTCCCGTTAGCCATGACCCTGGCCTGCACCCTCCAGCGGATGACCCCGGCCGAGGCGCTCAAGGGCACTACATTCTACGCCGCCAAGGCGTTAGGGCTGGAGCAGAGGGTGGGTTCGCTGGAGCGGGGGAAGGCCGCGGATTTCGCCTTGATCGACGCCCCGGATGTGGAGACCTGGCTCTACCATTTTCGCGCCAACGCCTGCCGACTCACGGTCTTCGGGGGCCAGGTCGCTTGGCGAGCCCCGGGGAGGTCCGGCAGTCGGGAGCTTGCGTGAAGCTGCAACAACTTGCAGAGTAGTCTCCTGACAGGACCCCCAACCAGTCGGAGTACCGATCTACCCGTCACACGGAGGTGTCATGCTACGACACTTGTGGGGATGGTGCATTGTCGTTTCGACAGCCGTTGTCACTCCTGTTTCCGCCCAGGTTCGCGAGGTGAATGGCCAGATCACCAACGAGCAGACGGGACAGGGAGTCAGCGAAGCGGTGGTCTCGGTGGAAGGCACCGGGATCGCTACCCGGTCCGGGACCGACGGTCGGTTCGTCTTCAACATTCCCGACGGCGACCAGAGGTTGTCGGTCCACGCCATCGGGTTTCGCCGTGATTCGGTCGTGGTTCCGGCCGCGAGCAACACGGTGAGGATCGCCCTGGAGCCCGATCCGTTCAAGCTCGAGGAAGTGGTCGTGACCGGACAGTCCACCGGGATCGAGAGGCAGAACCTGCCCAACGCGGTGGCGACGGTGAGCGCCGACGAGCTCACGCGAGCCCCGACAGGTACCCTCGAGAGCGCGTTGCAGGGCAAGATTCCCGGCGCCCTGATCCAGCAGAACTCCGGTGCGCCCGGCGGGGGTATACAGGTCAACCTTCGCGGGGTTTCCACCATCAATGCCGGAGCGGAGCCGCTGTTCGTCGTCGATGGGATCGTGGTGAGCAACGAGCAAATTCCCAACGGTGCGGACGCGGTGACCGCGGCGCAATTCGGAGGAAATCCTCGCAATCAGGACAACCCGACCAATCGCATCGCCGATCTCAACCCGGAGGATATCGAGCGGCTCGAGGTTCTGAAAGGCGGATCGGCCGCGGCGATCTACGGGTCCAAGGCCACCAACGGGGTGATCATCATCACCACCAAGAAGGGGCTGCAGGGCAAGCCGCAGTTCAACATCACCCAGCGGCTGGGCACATTCTGGAAGGCCAACACCCTCGGCTCCCGCGTCTTCCGGTCGCTGGAGGAGGCTCAGGAGGCGTTCAATCCGGACAGCACCGTCGCCCGGCTCTTCACCGCCGCCAATGGGCAGGTCTTCGACAACGAGGACTTCCTGTACGGGCGCCACGATCTGTCCTACGAGACCAACGCCAGCGTCAGCGGCGGGACCGAGCAGACCCGGTACTTCGTCTCCGGCCTGATCAAGAGCGATGAGGGAATCGCGATCAATACTGGCTACAAGAAGCAGTCGTTCCGGGTGAACCTCGATCAAAGTCTTGGCGACTGGCTCCAGTTGTCCGCCAACAGCAACGTCACCCATAGCCGGTCGCGACGGGGGCTTTCCAACAACGACAACTCCGGCACCAGCACCTACATGGTGCTCTCCGGCACCCCGAACTTCGTGGACTTGCGCGCGGCGGACTCGATTCCGGAAGACTCGCTGGTCGCGGCCGACTTCCCGCTGAACCCCTTCGGCAACAGCAACCCGCTACAGACCTTCAGCTTCCTCAAGAACGAAGAGGACACCTGGCGTGCGCTGGGGACTCTGACGGCGCGGGCGACGCTGCTGAGCCGGCCGAACCACACCTTGCAGGTCATCGGCATCGGGGGCGCCGACTACTTCGAGCAGGACAACGACTTCGTGTCACCCCCCGAGCTCGAGTTCGAGCCCAATGATGGACTGCCGGGCACCGTAGTCCTGAGCAAGTCCTCCAACCTGAATCTCAATCTCGCGCTCAACGGGAATTACACCTATAGCCCGGGGTCCGGGGCATTCCAGTCCACCACGTCCCTGGGAGCTCAGTACGAGGACCGGGATCTGAACGCGACCCGGATTCAGGCGCGGACCCTGCTGAGCGGCCAGGAAAACCCCGATCAAGCGACCAGTGTGACGCCATTCCAGGACGACCGACTGGTACGGGACCTGGGCTTTTACGGGCAGGAAGAGCTCCTGCTCATGAACCGGCGGTTGCTGCTTACGGCGGGCCTCAGGGCCGATCGCACCAGCAATAACGGCCGCACCAACCGGTTCTTCTTCTATCCCAAGGCGGCCGCGTCGTACCGGTTGCTCACCCCTCTCGGCGGAGTGGACGAGATCAAGTTCCGGGGTGCGTTCGGGCAGACCGGCAACCAACCCTTGTTCGGGGCGAAATTCTTCCCTGACACCACCGGCACCATCGGCGGTCTCTTCGGCGCCCAGCCCGGGGCGCGGGCCGGTGACCCCCTCATCGAACCGGAGCGTCAGAGTGAGTTCGAGTTCGGGTTCGATGCTCTGCTGGCCAAGGGTCGGGCCGAGATGAACTTCTCGGTCTACCAGCGGATGATCAGCCGGCTCATCCTGGAGCAGACCGTCGCTCCCAGCAACGGGGTGGAGACTCGGATCTTCAGCTCCGACAGCCGGCTTCGCAACCGCGGCCTGGAAGCGGCTCTCACGGTCACTCCGGTTCAGAATCAGGACCTCAACTGGCTGTTCCGGACCACGTTCTTCCTCAACCGGAGCCAGATCCGCGCCCTGGACGTGCAGCCGTTCGAGACCGGTGGTTTCGCGACCAACCTGGGAGCGTTCTTCATCGAGCGGGGCAAGTCCGCCACCCAGATCATCGGCAGCGAGGGCGTGGTGGGAGACGCCAATCCCGACTTTCAGATGTCGTTCTCCAACGACATGACCTACAAGAGCTGGAGCTTCGGATTCCTGTTCGATTGGAAGCAGGGCGGCGACATTATCAACCTCACCGAACTGCTCTACGACGCGACCGGGAACAGTGTCGACTTTCTGGAGGCCGGCGCCGACCGGATAACTCGGTGGAGCGATCCGGTGAACCCCGAGACGAAGGTGTACGTGCAGGACGGCTCCTACCTCAAGCTCCGTGAAGTCACCCTGAGCTACAACCTGCCCGAAGGCATCGCGCGCCGGCTGTTCGGCGGCAGTGCGCGCTATGTGCGCCTGTCGGTGAGCGGGCGCAACCTGCTTCGATTCACCGGCTACCGGGGCTTGGATCCGGAGGTCAGCAACTTCGGCAATCAGGCCATCGTCCGGAACATCGACGTGGCTCCGTTCCCTCCCAGCCGCAGCTTCTTCTTCAGCGTAGACCTGGGCTTCTGACCATGAGGACGACCATGAGACTTCGCCACGTTGCGCTCCTGGTTGCCGCCCTCGGCACAGGAGCCTGCGGTTTCGATCTCAACACCAACCCCAACAGCCCGGATCCCATCGGAGACAATCCCACGGCCGGCCAGGTCGGGGCCGCGGCGAACGGGATGCTCATAGCCCTTCGCACGGAAGTACAGGACTTCGCTCTCGACGTCGGGGTGATGGGGCGCGAGGTACTCCGGATCGATGCGGCGGACCCCCGCTTCATCAGTGAGCTGCTCACCGGCCGGTTGGACCCCGGGGCAGATCCGTTCGGGGGGGATCACTGGGCCGATCAGTACGTTGCCATACGCGAGGGAAACCTCCTGCTGAGGTCGCTCACCACGGCCGACCAGCTGACTCCCGAGGAGCGCAGCGCCACCTCCGGCTATGCCAAGACGATCCAGGCATATGCCTTTCTCACGATCCTGGTGACCCACACGCAGGACTCCATCGTCCTTGAGCCGCCACTCGACATTGCGGCGCCTCCAGGCCCCTTCGTCACCAACGGGGCGGCGTATGATCATGTGGTGACGCTGCTCGAGGAGGGGCGAGCCGAGCTGCTTGCGGGCGGGGATGCGTTCCCCTTTGCCCTGCCTTCGGGGTTTGCCGGCTTCGACGCGCCGGCAACCTTCGCTCAGTTCAACCGGGCGCTGAGGGCCCGAGTAGCGGCGTATCGGCAGGATTGGGCCGGGGTATTGACGGCGCTGGCCGAATCGTTCATGAACACGACTGCGGATCTCCAGCTGGGCGTGTACATGAACTACGGGACCGGGGCCGGCGAGCTTGCGAATCCTCTGTCGCAGGACCCGCAGGCCGGCGAGAACTTCGCGCATCAGTCGCTGGACACACTGGCCCAGCTGCAAGTCGACGGTGTCACCAAGGATCGGCGTCTGGTGACCAAGACGGTGGGCCGCGCGTCCACCACGAACGGCGGTTTCACCTCGGCTCTGGGCTGGATCCGTTACCCCAGCCCGAGCACCCCGATACCGTTGATCAAGAATGAGGACCTCATCCTTCTTCGGGCGGAAGCAAACATCAATCTGGGCGACCTGGGGACGGCTCTCACCGATCTGAACCAGGTTCGGCAGCAATCCGGCGGCTTGCCTCCACTCGGTGCGCTCGGCTCGGCCGAGGCGGCAATCGACGAGCTGCTGTACAACCGACTGTTCTCACTGTTGTATGAGGGGGGGCATCGCTGGATCGACCTTCGTCGCTATGGACGCCTGGCCATCTCGCCGAATGGCGATCTGCCGATCAGCCGGGTGGGCGGGGCCGAGTCAGTCTTCCAGACCTTCCCGGTCCCGCGCGATGAGGTGCTGGCTCACTAATTGACACTGCTGTCGGCGGACGAGCCCCTACTGGCGTGGCGGGGGCTCGTCTGTCATTATGGGATTCCGGGTGGGGAGGGAGCCCGCGCTGGTTTCCCCGCACCCAAACGGCCCTCCGCCTGAGCAAGATTCTCGGAGGGCTACGCTTCGCGAGCTTCCTCCGTGTGTGGCTATTATCTGACGATCCCGAGTCGTTCTTTCCAAGGAGGGCAGCGAGATGATGCACCGTAATACCCGAGCGTCCCGCGTCCGTCTGCTGGCCGGTGCCGTCGCGCTCCTTGCCGTGACCGCGTGCGGCGGGGAAGCGGCGAAGTACTCCGGCGACTGGAAACGGGATCTGTACGGCGAGGGCGAAGTGCAGATGAAGCTGGCGTCGAACGGCGGGGTGGAGCTGATGCTCCCCTCACCCCGGTGGCCCGACAGCGTGGACATCAAGAGCCGCGCCAACTTCAACGGCGACACGCTGGTCTTCAAGGCGGACACGGCGGGCGTTCCCTGCCAGACCGCCGACGCGCGCTACGTCGTCAGCCGCACCGAGAACGAGCTGCATATCGCCGGCGTGGGGATGGATTCCTGCGGGGGGCGGCGGGCGGCCCTGGTAGGGACCTGGCAGAAGACCTGAGCCGCCGCAAAGAGTGAAGACTTTTCACTCTTTACCGCTCTGAAGTCGGGGCCACTGCTGCGTGACGCAGTGGAAGGCGCCGAGCCCCCACACGAGATCGGTGCAGTCGATACCCACGACCTCCCGATCGGGAAACAGGCTCCCGAGCGTCGCCAGGGCCTCGGGATCGCGCTCGGGGTCGTAGGTCGGCAGCAGGACCAGGCCGTTGGCGAGGTAGAAGTTCGCGTAGCTGGCGGGGAGCCGCTGCCCCTCGTGATGGAGCGGGCGCGGCATTGGTAAGGTGACTACCCTGAGCGGCCGGCCGTCCTGGTCGCGCATGGTCCGGAGCCGCTCCAGGTTCGCCTGGAGCGGCTCGTAGTTTTCGTCCGCCGGGTCCTCCTCCACGACCGTCACGACCGTGGTCGGCTCCACGAACCGGGTCAGATCGTCCACGTGGCCGTCGGTGTCGTCGCCCGCGATCCCGTCGCCGAGCCAGAGGATGTGGCTCACGCCGAGGTACTGCCGCAGGCGGGACTCGATCTGTTCGCGGTCGAGCTGGGGATTGCGATTGGGGTTGAGGAGACAGGCCTCGGTGGTGATGAGGGTGCCGCGCCCGTTCACCTCGATGGATCCCCCTTCGAGCACCATCCCCGGGTGGTAGACCGGAATGCCGTGCTCCCGGCCGATCCGGGTGGGAATGACGTCGTCGAGGTCGAACGGCGGGTACTTGCCGCCCCAGGCGTTGTAGTCCCAGTCGAGGATCGCCTCCTCGGCTCGTCCGTCGGTCGGGCGCTGCACGAAGATGGGGCCGTGGTCGCGGCACCAGGCGTCGTTGGTGGGGTTGTCGTGGAAGAAGACATTGCCGGTGTCCGCGCCTTCGTCGGCCAGCAGGCGGCGCACGTCGGCCTCCACGGCCCCCCCGCCCACGTTGATGTGGACTTCCTCCCGGTCGGCCAGGAGCCGGACCATGCGGGCGAAGATTCCCGGCACCGCACCGAACTTGCCGGGCCAGGAGGCCTCCTTGTGAGGCCAACTGA
Organism: Gemmatimonadales bacterium; assembly: GCA_036556625.1. Classification (GTDB taxonomy): domain Bacteria; phylum Gemmatimonadota; class Gemmatimonadetes; order Gemmatimonadales; family GWC2-71-9; genus CAVVWJ01. The sequence goes on along the minus strand of DATBJC010000134.1, from coordinate 26,067 downwards.
GCCAGGTGCCGCGGTGCGGCTCCCACTCGGCGGGCATGCGGAAGCCGGGCGGTAGGAGAGCTTCGTCAACCATCGGGATTGTCTCCAGGATGGAACGGCGGAATGGCGGAACGGCGGAACGCTGGGTCCGTGAACGGGCGAGACTGTCATCCTGAGCGAAGCGAAGGATCTTGTCGGCAAGCATCGTAGCTCGCGGAGAAGATCCCTCGCGTCGCTCGGGATGACAGGTTACCCCCCGTCCCGCCGTCCCGCCTAGTCCAGATATCTCCTGGTCAGATCCGCGTACGCGTCGATCCGCCGGTCGCGCAGGAACGGCCAGTGGGTGCGGCTCGCGTCCACCTTGGAGAGATCGCAGGTCGCGGTGAGGACCTCTTCGCCGGTGCCGCCCTTGACCAGGAGGCGGCCGCCCGGATCTGAGACGAAGCTGCCGCCCCAGAACTCGATCCCGCCCTTCGGGTCGCCCTCGTGGCCCACCCGGTTCACCGCGCACACATAGACCCCGTTCGCGATGGCGTGGCTCCGCTGGATCGTTTCCCAGGCCGATTGCTGCTGGGCGCCGTGCTCCTGCTTCTCCGCGGGGAGCCAGCCGATAGCGGTGGGATAGAACAGGATCTGGGCGCCGCTCAGGGCGGTGAGGCGCGCCGCCTCAGGGTACCACTGGTCCCAGCAGACCAGCACGCCGATCCGTCCGAAACGAGTGTCCCAGGCGCGAAAGCCCAGATCGCCGGGAGTGAAGTAGAACTTCTCGAAGTACTGCGGATCATCGGGGATGTGCATCTTCCGGTACTTGCCCAGGTACCGGCCGTCCGCATCCAGCACCGCCGCCGTATTGTGGTAAAGCCCCTGAGCCCGCTTCTCGAACAGCGATGCGACGATGACCACGCCGAGCTCGCCCGCGAGGGCGGCGAGCCGCTCGGTGCTGGGCCCCGGCACCGGCTCGGCCAGATCGAAGTACTTGTGGTCCTCGATCTGGCAGAAATATTGACTTCGGAACAGCTCCTGGAGACAGACGATCTGCGCCCCGCGGCCCGCGGCGTCGCGGACGCCGCGAATCGCCTTCTCCAGGTTCTCCTCGGGATCGGTCGAGCAGCGCATCTGCACCAGCCCGAGCGACACGGATGAAGCAGTGGATGCAGACATGGAGCTGAAGATAATGCCCGGGAATGGAGGGGGCACCGCCCGTGATCCAGGTCACTTCGCGATCGTGGTCATGGGTCGCAGCAGGGCGTCCCCGATGTCCAGTAGGATCTGAGATGGCCGTCCTGTTCCACTACTCGAAAGGACGACGTGGATCATGAACGCTGTTATGGATGAGATAAGGATTCCCTGCGGCTCCGCGGCCCGCTCTGTGGGGCTGGCACTGGTCCTGCTCGCCGCCTGTGGCGGCGACCGGCGGGAATCGGCGGCTGCGGGCACCGAGGGTGCCGCCATCAGCGACACCGCGTCGCCCGCGCCGAACGACACCGGCGCGGCGGCGCCGGATACCTCGCGTGATACCGCCAGCCCGTCGAGCGACACCAGCGCTGTAGCTCGCGACACCGCTCCCGCCAACCAAGCGCAGCGTCCTCCCACGCCGGCGCCGAAGCCCGCGCTTCCCAAGCCGAAGCCCGCGCGGCCGGCTCCGGACACGACAGGGACGACCGCCACGGCCCAGGACACCGGGACCGCGCCGGCGGGGGAGACGCCTTCCGGTGAGACTCAAACGGCTACCGCGCCGCTGCGTGACGCGTACCATCAGGCGCCCAAGGACACCGTGGACCAGCCCACCTACGACGGCTGGAAGCAATTCAATTTGAACTGCGCCCGCTGCCACGGCGAAGACGTGCTGGGCACGACGATCGCTCCCCACCTCCTCATGTCGCTCAAGCCCGATGGTCCGATCAACACCCAGGAAGCGTTCGTGCAGGTCGTCTGCGCCGGCCGGCCCGAGAAGGGCATGCCCGCATGGTGTTCACTGGGGATGAATCCGGCGACGATCAACCAGATCTACTCCTACGTGAAGGGGAGAAGCGAGGGAAAGATCGGGCCCGGCCGTCCGGCCAGGAAGGAAGGCTAAGTTCAGGATGAAACGACTGCGAATCTCCCTCTCAGTGATCGGGCTGGCCATCGTACTCGCGCCGCGGCTGGTGGCCCAGGACGGGGCCAAGGTGAGCGCCGTGGAATACGAGGGCTGGCGGCAGTACAACGTGCATTGCGCTCGCTGCCATGGTCAGGATGCGCTGCCCAACCCGGTGGCGGCCAATCTCCTCACCAGCCTGGCACCGGGCGGGCCAGCCGCGGATCAGAAGTCGTTCACCACGGTGGTGATGGAAGGGCGGGAGAACCGGGGCATGCCCGCCTTGGGCAAGACGGTGACGCCCGAGCAGGTCAACGCGATGTACGCCTACCTCAAGGGGAGGGCGGAGAAGCGGATTCCGCCCGGTCGGCCGAAGGAGCCGGCCTGAGCACCACGGTCGCCTCACCCAGACGAGCCGGCCATCGGAGCGTGAGCGACTCGCCCTGCCGCGTGCGGTCGAGTCCGCGCTCCGATTTTGCGATCGTCTCGATCGCGAACGTCCAGGTCTCCGCCGCCGGATCGGGCACCGTGTCCAGCGAACCCGCCAGCGACAGCTCGGTGGTAAAGACGTCATCCGGCGCCCACCCCCCCGAGTCCCAGGCGTAGCGCACCGCGATCTCCCCGCCGCTGTCGAAGCGGATCAGTTTCGCCAGGCGCTGGTGCCCTTCACCCGTGGCGCAGGCGATCTCGAGGGCCCCTCGCCGGCGCTGTATGGCGTAATGGAACGGCGCCCGGGCCCAGGATTGAACCGGCCGGTAGTCTCCGCCGGCGTACTGCGGCAGCGTCAGCGGGCCCGGCAGGACCCGCTCCAGCAGCAGGACGCGATCGTCGGCATCGAACGGCGGGCGCGTCTCCAGTCTGATTCCCTCTTCGATGTCATGGATGCTGGCCGCTCCGCCCCCGTCATGGCCGGCGTGGGGCGCGCGCTCCAGGGCCAGATCATGGTACGCTTCGCGCCTGCGCGCGAGCACATTGGCGTAGTTGATCCCGAGCCGGAACACGGTGTACTCCTCGATCGCCGCCCCCCGCTCCGGGCTCACCAGCGCGGAGAACGACTCGGAGTGCACCCAGATCTCCTGCCGCCCGTCCACATCGAAGTCCAGGACTTCCCACGCCAGGCCCTTGCCTCGCCGCAGCTCCGCTTCAGCGGCTGCCAGCTCACGCCACACGGCATCCCGCAGGTGGGGGAGATACAGCCCGCCGAACACGCCGTGCCAGTAGGCGTCATTGCACTGCGCCCGTCCGATGGCGCGCCGGGCAGCGACCGGATTCCCCTTCCGGCGGCACAGTGCCGACAGCGCCTGCATCTTCTTGTGCATCCGGTTCGACTCGGGGTACTTGACCAGGAAGTTTCGCCAGTGGGCGCCGCGGACCAGCGCGCCGTCCGGCCCGGCCGCGCGACCTTCGCCCATGTCTTGCCGCAGTCGCTTCAGCCGGAGAGCCGCGTCCGCCGGCAGCGCCCACTCCTCCATCTCGGTGTATGAGGCGGTCGGGAGATACGCGAGTCCGTTGGCGGGCACCTCGTCCAGTGCCTGATCCAGCCGGCTCAGCCGCACTTCACCGGCTTCCACCATGCCGCCGATCGCGTCCATGAATCGGTCGAGCCAGCCTCGCTGGTAGACCCATTCCTTGGTGCCCGGCCAGCCGCCGAACTTCTCGCCGTCGTCCGCCAGCACGGCCAGCCGATGCCCCGCGCCCCGGAGCTCGCGGAGATACTGCGCGGTCTCCTCCGGCGGGCGAAACGGAATCAGGTAGCGGAGTCGCTCGTCGATGGGAAACAGCGCCACCCGGCGGCCATCGCTCTCGGTCCAGTAGGGAGCGTGGAGCCGCTCCCGCTCGAAGCCGGTCACCAGGAAGTGGCGGTCGTCCACCAGGGCGTAGCGGATGCCGGCGTCCGCCAGATCGGCCGCCAGCTCCGGCTCCCAGACCCGCTCAGTGAGCCAGAGGCCGCGGGCGTCCACCCCGAACCGCCGCTGCACCACCTCGTGCATCCAGCCGATCTGATCGACCCGATCGGCCCGCGGCAACGCCGCGAGGACCGGCTCGTAGAAGCCGGCGAGCAGAATCTCCATCGTTCCCTCGGCCGCCAGCGCCGCGATCCGATCCACATAGCCGGGCTCGTGCCGCTCCAGCCATTCCAGCAGCGGTCCGGAGAGGTGGAGCGCAACCGGGAGAAACCGCCGGCCCTCGAGCCGGTCGAGCAGGGGCCGATACACGTCCTCCAGGTGCTGGGCGAAGACGTGGTCGAAATTGCCCACCGGCTGGTGAAGGTGGAGCCCGAAGACGAAGCGGATCGGATCCATCGGTCTCAGTGGAAGACCAGTGAGCGGGACCCCGCCAGTGCCGCGGCTACGGCGGAGACGGCGTCGGGGAACACCTGATCGCGCTCGCCCAGCGATTCGGCGAGGGCCTGGGCGTGCGGCAGCCGGCTCGCTCCGCCGGGGGCTAGCGCGGCGATCAGCGTCTCCGCGTCATCGCAGTGCCGCCTGAACCGCTGCTCCGCGTAATCCGCCGCGGCCCCGGTGGAGATGATGAACTGCCAGTCCGACGCCTGAGCCAGGAGCAGCTCCCGAGCCGCTTGCGCCAGCACCGGCTGCGCCGCCGGACTCGACAGCGCCGCGGGCGCGGTGTCCCAGAACGATTCCTCCAGGGGCCAGAGCCGCTCCCAGGTCCACCGGGTGCGTTCGTTGAGCCACATGCTGAAATCGCCGTTGGCGCCCCAGGAGCCCGAGGTGAGCCGGATCGGCTGCTTCGCGGGATGCTCGGCGAGGTGGCGGGAGGCGGTGATCGGGCGGATGCCGCGAGTCTCGGCTGCGAGCTCCCGATACACGGTGCTCAGCCACTCGGAGCCCTCGAACCACCAGTGCCCGAACAGCTCGGTGTCGAACGGAGCGACGATGAGGCCGTCCCGCCGGTAGTGTTCGGCCGCCGCGAGCTCGGCCAGGAGTCCGCGGAAGTGACGCGCGTGCGCCCGGGCGCGGTCCCGGCCGGCTTGCGGATCGTAGGGCTCCTTGGCGCCGAGGTCCACATCGGCGCCGGTCACCCGCCAGAGCTTGAGGCCTCCGGGCCAGCGCATCTTGTGGAACTCTAGGTAGGCCGGATCCCCCGGATACCCATGGAACCGGCTCCACACCTGCATGGAGGAGCGGGGATCCCGCACCATGACCGCGATGCTGCCCACCACTCTGGTGTGCGCCACCTGGTACGCCAGGTAGGGCGAGCGATGGGCGCCACCATCCGGTATTCCCCGGGACTGATGCACGGTGGGATCTCCGACCGGGTCGCCGTAGATGCCGAGTGGCCGCCCGGCCGAGGCGAGGTGCGCGTCCACGAAGAAGTAGCGCAGACCGGCGTCGCCGAGGTGCTCCTCGATGCCCCGGCGGATGCCGGCGCGCGGCGCGGAGCGGGTAGGCTGCCAGGGACCCCGCGGCCGGTAGGCGCACTCCGGCAGCCAGATCCCATCGGGCAAGCGGCCGAAGAGCCGCCGGTGCTCGGCTCGGCCGATGAAGAGCTGCAGGCGAATGCTCTCGTCGCGCGCCAGCAGCGGCAGGAATCCGTGGGTCGCCGCCGAGGTGATGGTCTCGAGCCGCCCGCTCCGCTCCAGGGTGCGCAGCGCCCCGACGATGTCGCCATCCAGTGTGTGGAACAGGTCCCTGAGACGGGTGAACCGGGCCCGCCAGAAGTCCACCAGCGGCAGCAGATGCTGCTCGCCGGTGGCCGCGAGCGAGGCGGGCGCCTCATCGCAGGCCTGGAGGCGCTGGGCGAAGAACGCCTCCATCTCGGTGGCGAACGCGGGACTCACGAGCTGGTTGGCGAGCACCGGTGTGACTCCGATGGTCACCGGCGCGGCGATGCGGTCCGCCTCCAGGCCGCGCAAGGCTTCGATCAGCGGCAGGTAGGTGTCGAGCGCGGCCTCGCAGAGCCAATCACTGCCGTGGGGCCAGCGACCGTGGTGGAGCACGTATGGCAGATGACTGTGGAGCGTGAGAACGAAATCCATCGGGCGGGCCTATCGCATCGCGGCGTACGCGATCGCGCGACGGTAGACCTCCAGATACTGGTCCACCGAGCGCTCCCAGCTGAAATCGCGGGCCATGCCCCGGCGCACCATCGACTGCCACCTGGTGGGCTCGGCGTAGCCGCGGAAGGCGCGGAACCCGGCCTCCTGAAACGCCTCGGAGCTGTAGCCGTCGAACGCGAAGCCGGTGGCCCCGTCGTCGACCGTATCGGCCAGTCCGCCCACCCGGCGCACGATCGGGGGGGCGCCGTAGCGCTGCGCCCGCATCTGCGTCAGGCCGCAAGGCTCGTACAGGGACGGCATCAGAAAGATGTCGGCCCCGGCCATGAGCCGATGTTCCAGCCGGTCGGTGAAGTCGAGCTGGACGCCGATCCGGTTGGGCGCCGCGGTGGCCAGCTCGACCAGCGCGTGCTCGTAGCGAGGCTCGCCGCTGCCGAGGAAGACGAACTGCGCGTCGCTGCCCAGCAGGTCTCGCGCGCCGAGGATCAGGTCCAGGCCCTTCTGGGTGACCAGGCGCCCGGTGAGGCCGAAGAGCGGGACCCGCCTCCGCTGAGGCAGGCCGAAGGAGCGCTGGAGCGCCGCCTTGCAGCGCCGCTTGCCCTCCAGCTTCTCGGCCGAATACTGGGCCGTGATCTGGGTGTCGGTCGCCGGATTCCAGATCCGCTGGTCGATCCCGTTGAGGACCCCGATCAGCCGATCGCCCAGCGCCACGAAGAGGTGATGCAGTCCGAAGCCGCCGCCCGGCGTGCGAAGCTCCTTGGCCTGGGTCGGACTCACCGTGGTCACTGCGTCGGCGAAGACCAGCCCGCCTTTCAGGAAGTTCACCTTCCCGTACCACTCGAGCTGCTGCCAGTTGTAGAGCTGCCAGGGCAGGCCGATCTCGGGCATGACCTCGGGGCCGAAGTGGCCCTGGTACCCGGGATTGTGCACCGACACCACGGTGGTGGCGCTCCTGGCGTGCCGCTCACCGGCCAGCAGGGTGCGGAGGTACACCGGGGCCAGCGCCGTGTGCCAGTCGTGAGCGTGGAGCAGGATCGGTTGCTGCACCAGCCGCGGCAGCGCGGTCAGGGCGGCCAGCGCGAAGAAGGCGAACCGCCGGTGGTTGTCGGAGTAATCGGCGCCGTTCTCGCCGTAGATGCCGTGCCGGTTGAAATACTCCAGGTGCTCGATGAAGTACACCTTGGGGCCGGCATGGGGGCCGGAGACCCGGAAGACCCGGGCCTCCTCGTGGCGGCTTCCCAGCGAGACCACGAACGGCTGCCCCACCGGCTCGAGATCGGGGTCCTCGTCCCGCACGGTCCGGTAGAGCGGGAGGATGGCGGCGACGTCGAGCCCGGCCGCATGCTGAAAGTTCGCCAGGCCGGCCACCGCCTCCGCCAGTCCGCCGGTGCGTGCGTACGGGAAGTACTCCGCGGTGACGTGGACGATCGAGACGGCCTCATCGCCCCGGGCGGTCACCAGGCTGGCCATGGCTCGTGCCTCATCCGGTGGGTGGATCGTCGCCGGCTGCCTCTCCGCGGATCGCGGGTGCGTAGTATTCCTGCACGTAGTTCTGCACCATGCGCCGCGCCGTGAAGTGCGAGCCCGCGAGCCGGAGGGCGTGCCGCATCTTGTCCACCCAGCCGATGGGCACGCCGCTGGCATTGCGGGTGTGATAGAGCGGCACGACCTGCTCCTCCAGCAGGCGATAGAACCGGTCGGCATCCGCCGCGTCGGCATCCTCGGTGTCGCCCGCCGGGGAGATGGCCCACCCGCTCAGTCCGTCGAATCCCTCCTGCCACCACCCGTCCAGCGTGCTCAGCTGCGGCACGCCGTTGAGCGACGCCTTCATCCCGCTGGTGCCCGAGGCCTCCAACGGCACCCGCGGCAGGTTGATCCACAGGTCCACGCCCTGCACCAGGAGATGGGCCAGGTGCATGTCGTAGTCTTCCAGGAACGCCACCCGCCCCTCGAACTCGGGGTCGCGGGTGAAGTGGTAGACGCTCTGGAGCACTTCCTTCCCCGGGTTATCGGCCGGATGCGCCTTGCCCGCGAAGATGATCTGCACCGGACGACGCTGGTCCACCAGCAGCTGCCGCAGCCGCTCAAGATCGCGGAAGATCAGGTTGGCCCGCTTGTAGGTCGCGAACCGGCGGGCGAACCCGAGGGTGAGGGCGGTGGGATCGAGCAGGGTGCCGGCGCCGGCTACCTGCGCCGCCTCCTTGAAGCGTTCGGCGAAGCGGCGGCGGGCATCCTCGCGGATCCGGGTCGCGAGGACATGCTTGAGCTGCAGGTGCGCGGCCCAGAGCCGGTCGTGATTGAGCGTGAGCACCCGGTCCCAGAAGCCGGGCTCGTCCAGCCGGTTGCCCCAATCGGGGCCGATGTGCTCGTCGAGCAGGGCCATGATCGGGCCCGCCATCCAGGTCGCGAGATGGACGCCGTTGGTCACGTGGCCGACGGGCACCGCCTCCCAGGGGCGTCCCGGCCAAAGATCCCGCCAGAGATTTCGCGACACCTGGCCGTGTCTCCGGGAGACGCCGTTCACCCGGGCGGACATCCGCATGGCACAGACGGTCATGTGGAACTGGCCCTCGATCGAGGGATGCTTGCCCAGCCGGAACAGCGTCTCCCGGTCGATGCCCATTTCCTTCCAGATCGGCCCGGCGCAAGCCTCCAGGGCCTCCACCGCGAAGGCGTCGTGTCCTGCCGGCACCGGGGTATGGGTGGTGAACACGCTCTGGGCCCGGACCTGGCGCACCCCCTCGTCGAACGGCTTGCCGGCTTTGAGGAGCTCCCGGAGCCGCTCGATCATCATGAACGCCGCGTGCCCCTCGTTGGCGTGCCACACGGCCGGCTCGATGTTGAGCGCGCGGAGGACCCGGACGCCGCCCACACCGAGGATCCACTCCTGCCGGACCCGGAGGTCGGGTCCGCCGGCATACAGTTTGTTCATCAGACCGCGGTCGTCCGGGTGATTGACGTCGAGATTGGTGTCCAGCAGATAGATCGGCACGCGGCCCACCATCATGCGCCAGGCCCGCACGTGCACCGGCCGCCCCGAGGTTTCCACGGTGGCGAGGTAAGGGCGACTCTGGGGGCCTCTCACCGGCTCCAGCGGCGTGAGGGAGACGTCGTACTCGTCGTCGCTGTCCTCCTGCCACCCGTCGGGCCGCAGGCGCTGGTCGAAGTAGCCCTTCATGTACATGAGGCCGACGCCGACCAGCGGAATGCCCACGTCGCTCGCCGCCTTGCAGTGGTCTCCCGCCAGGACGCCGAGGCCGCCGGAGTAGATCGGCACCGAGCTGTGCAGCCCGAACTCGGCGCAGAAGTAAGCCACCGGACGGCCGTCGAGCTCGCCGTAGTGGCGGCCGAACCAGTGATCGGTGCTCGAGGTCTCGTGATGCATCCGCACCATGACCTCGTCGTAGCGACGGAGAAAGTCGCTGTCGCTGGCGCAGGCGGCGATGCGCTCGGGGTCCACCCGGCAGAGCAGCTCCAGCGGATTGTGCCGCGTCATGCCCCAGAGCGCGGGATCGATGCTGCGGAACAGCCCCCGAGCCTCACGATTCCAGCTCCACCACAGGTTCTTCGCGAGCGCGGAGAGACCCTCGATGCGGGCAGGGAGGTACGGGATGTGACCGGAGTGGGAAGTCATAGGCGGGTAGTATAGCGAGGGGGGGAAGAACCGCGTAGGACAGCGGGACAGCGGGACAGCGGGACAGCGGGACGGTGGATGGGTCGCTTCAAGCTAGTGAACCAAGACACTGTCATCACGACGGAGCAAAGCGACCGAAGGATCTTCTCACCCGGTCTCGATGACCGCGAAGAAGATCCCTCGCTACGCTCGGGATGACAGACTGCTTCGTCCCGCCGTCCCGCTGTCCCGCTGTCCCGCTGTCCCGCCGTCCCGCCGTCCCGCCCTACCTCACCAACCGCTTGTACCGAATCCGATGCGGCTGGCTCGCGTCGACGCCTTTCCGCCGCTTGAGGTCCGCGGCGTAGTCCTGGTAGTTGCCCTCGAACCACACCACTTCACTGTCGCCCTCGAACGCGAGGATGTGAGTGGCGATCCGGTCCAGGAACCAGCGGTCGTGGCTGATCACCACGGCGCAGCCGGCGAAGCCCAGCAGCGCTTCCTCCAGGGCACGCAAGGTGTCCACGTCGAGGTCGTTGGTCGGCTCGTCGAGCAGCAGCAGGTTGCCGCCGCTCCGGAGGAGCTTGGCCAGATGGAGCCGGTTGCGCTCGCCGCCCGAGAGGGTGCCGACCTTCTTCTGCTGGTCGGCGCCGCGGAAGTTGAAGCCGGCGCTGTACGCTCGCGCGTTGACCGTCCGGCGGCCGAATTGCAGCTGGTCCTCTCCGCCGGAGATTTCCTGGTACACGGTCTGGTCGGGGTCGAGCGCGTCCCGCGCCTGATCCACGTAGGCGATCTGCACCGTCGAGCCGATCTTCAGCGTGCCCCCATCGGGCTGCTCCTGACCGGTGATCATGCGGGCCAGCGTGGTTTTGCCGGCGCCGTTGGGCCCGATCACGCCTACGATCCCGCCCCGGGGGAGCGAGAAGCTCAGGTCGTCGATGAGCAACCGGTCGCCGTATCCCTTCGACAGGTTCTCCGCCACCACCACCTCATCGCCCAGGCGCTCGGGCACCGGAATGAGAATCTCGACACTGCCCTCGGTCTGCCGGGCGGCCTCCTCCCGCAGCTCCTCGTACCGGGTGATCCGCGCCTTGTTCTTCGCCTGGCGGGCCCGAGGCGACATCCGGATCCACTCCAGCTCGTGCTGCAGCGTCTTCTGCCGAGCGGAGGCCTGCTTCTCCTCCTGGGCCAGCCGGCGTTCCTTCTGCTCCAGCCATGAGGAGTAGTTGCCCTCCCAGGGAATGCCCGCGCCCTGGTAGAGCTCGAGGATCCAGCCCGCCACGTTGTCGAGGAAATAGCGGTCGTGGGTGACCGCCACCACCGTCCCCTTGAACTCCGCGAGAAACCGCTCCAGCCACCAGACGCTCTCCGCGTCCAGGTGGTTGGTCGGCTCGTCGAGGAGGAGCATGTCGGGCTCCTCCAGCAGCAGCCGGCAGAGCGCCACCCGCCGGCGCTCGCCGCCGGAGATCCTGCTGACGTCGGCATCGCCGGGAGGCAGCCGCAGCGCGTCCATCGCCAGATCGATCTTGTGATCCAGCTCCCACAGGCCGAGGGCGTCGATCCGCTCCTGGAGGTTGCCCTGCTTCTCCAGCAGGCGAGTCATCTCCTCGTCATCCATCGGCTCGGCGAATCTGGCGCTGATCTGGTTGAACTGGTCCAGCAGCGCCTGCTGCTCCCGGACCCCGTCCATCACGTTGCCGCGGACATCCTTGGTGGGATCGAGCTGGGGTTCCTGAGGGAGAAAGCCGATCCGGATGCCCGGCAGCGGGCGGGCCTCGCCCAGGAAGTCTCGATCCACCCCGGCCATGATGCGCAGCAGCGTGGATTTTCCCGCGCCGTTGGCGCCCAGCACGCCGATCTTGGCGCCGGGAAAGAAGGCGAGGTGAATGCCCTTGAGGATCTCGCGGGAGGGGGGCACGACCTTCCGGAGGTCGCGCATGGTGAAGATGTATTCGCCGGCCATAGGAGCTATGGGTTATCAGCTATCAGCTATCAGATCTGCCTGGGTGGCGCCGGGAAACATAGCAGGCCCCCTCTGACAGCTGATAGCCGTCTATCTAGCAAAAGGGCGTCCCAGCGGGGACGCCCTCGGGGGTCATGGGTGAAGAAGGTCAGCTGAGGTGACGATTCACCAGCTTGGTCATATCGAACATGGTGACCTGGCTCTTGCCGCCGAAGACAGGACGCAGCTTCTCATCGGCATTGATCGCGCGCCGATTCCTGGAGTCCTGCAGGCCGTTCCGCTTGATGTAGGCCCAGAGCTTCTTGGTGACTTCGGTGCGGGGCAAGGCGCTGGAGCCGACCACGGCGGCGAGAGCGGGGCTGGGCTGCATGGGCTTCATGAATGCGGCGCTCGGGGTCCGCTTCTTGCCCGCCCGCTTGGTCGCCTTCTTCCTCGCGGTCGCCCTCCTGGCGGGCCGACGGGCGCTCTTCTTGGCGGACTTCCTGGCTGCCTTCTTCTTGGTGGCCATCGCGTGTCTCCCAGTGTGTGTGAGGACCTGGCATGCCGCGGTACCGCAGAACTCCCGTGACCAACAGTACACGGAGAGCCCGGACACGCAATAGGGAAATGCCCAATTTCCCTCGGAGATGCTCTGTCACCCTGAGCGCAGCGAAGGGGCCATCGGCCTGACTCCTCCCCTTCACGAAGCCTGCCCTGAGCGCAGCCGAAGGGTTCCGGGTGACACCATCTCACACCTCTTTCAGCACCCTCTCCACCGCCCCGAGATCGGCGTCGATCTCCACCGGCCGGTTGGACCCGGGCGGTGGCGGCTCCATTTCGGCGTGATAGCGAAGCAACATTCCGGGGTCTTTGAGCAGGTGCCCCGTGAGCACCGCGACGACCCGCCGGCCCGCCGCGATCGTCCCCCGGTGCACCAGGGCCCGCACCCCCGCTACGCTCGCCGCGCTGGCGGGCTCGCATCCCACGCCGGCCGCGTCCACCGCGGCCTTGGCCTCCAGGATTTCGGCGTCGGTCACGGCCAGCACCACGCCGTCGGTCTCCCGGATGGCGCGCACCGCGCGATCGTGCGACGCCGGGTCACCGATCCGGATCGCCGTGGCCACCGTCTCCGGATCCACCTTGTAGCGTCGCTTGAAGCCTTCCTCGAAGCTCCGCGCGAAAGGTGCGGCGCCGGCCGCCTGCACCGCGGCGAGCCGCGGCATCCGGTTGATCAGACCCCAGGCTCGCGCCTCCCGCAGCGCCTTCCCGAAGGCCGCGGTGTTTCCCAGGTTGCCGGCGGGGAGCACGATCCAGTCGGGCGGGTCCCAGCCGAGCTGCTGAAGCAGCTCCAGGACGATGGTCTTCTGCCCCTCGATCCGGAACGGGTTGATGGAGTTGAGCAGATAGACCCCCAGCCGCTCGCTGGCCTCCTCGACCAGACGCAGGCAGTCGTCGAATCCGCCGCGCACCAGCAGCGTGCGGGCGCCGTACGCCAGGGATTGCGCCAGCTTCCCCGTGGCCACATTCCCCGAAGGAACCAGCACCAACGCCGGAATGGCGGCCTGCGCGGCGTAGGCGGCGAGCGAGGCCGAGGTGTTACCGGTGGACGCGCAGGCCACGGCGCTGGCGCCGATTCGGCAGGCCTGAGTCACCCCGACGGTCATCCCGCGGTCCTTGAACGAGCCGGTCGGGTTGTGCCCTTCGTGCTTGAGCAGCAGGCCGCCGAGGCCGGTCCATTGGTCGAGCGCGGGGCGATGGAGCAGCGGGGTGTTGCCCTCCGGATGGGAGATCACCCGGTCGGCCGAGGGAAGGACGAACTCGCGGAAGCGCCACACGCCCGAGGCCTGCCCTGAGCCTGCCGAATGGGCCGCGTCCCAGGGCCGCTGGCCCCGCCGCTCGGTGAAGTGTGCCAGGAGCTCGCCGCGGGTGAGGTCGGGCGCCCGGTGGGCGATCTCGAGCAATCCTCCGCAGGAGGGGCAGCGGGAGCGGGCATCGTCTTCCGTGATCTCGTTGCCGCAGGCGATGCAGACCTGCCAGCTGGCGGGGCGATTGGTGTCGAACCTCATCGCGACGTACCGTCCTCCCGGATCACCGTCGCGCCCGCCCGGTCAACCGGCCCCACGCGCACCCGGCAGCGCGCGCCGCGAGCCCAGTAGGCCGCCGCCATCGCGGCGGCGATGCGCTCGGCGCTCTCCCGCCCGCGGGCCAGGGCGAACGCGGTGGGGCCGCTTCCCGAGATCGAGCTGCCCAGCGCTCCCGCCTCGAGCGCGGCGGCCTTGGCCTCCTGGAAGCCGGGAAGCAGGCCGGCCCGGGCCGGCTCGGCGATCCGGTCGTCCACCGCGCGGGCCAGCAGCTCGTAGTCCTCCAGCGCCAGGGCCGCGACCATCGCGGCCACCTGTGCGGCCTGGTGCAACGCCACGGCGCGAGAAACCTCCCGGGGGAGAACCGCGCGGGCCTCCGCCGTGCGCATCCGCTGCTCCGGCCGGGCCAGCACCACGTACAGCTCCGCGGGAACCGGCAGCTGGACCAGATCGAGCGGCTCGATCGCGCGGATCAGCACGATGCCTCCGAGCAGCGCGGGTGCGATGTTGTCGGCGTGGCGGCCCGCCACCGCCTCCTCCGCGTCGAGGCACACCGCGATCAGCTCGGCCTTGCTCAGCGGGTCTCCCAGCAGCGCGTTCACCGCGACCGCCCCCGCGACGGCCGATGCCGCGCTGCCGCCCTGGCCACCGGAGAGCGGCAGCCCTTTGCTCACCGACAGCCCGATGCCACGCGACAGGGAGCTTGCGCTTCCGGCGCGCTCGAGCACTCCCCTCGCCGCGAGACCCGCGGTGTGCCGCTCCGCCTCCCGAGGGAGCTCCGGATGGCCCGGTTCCAGCATCCGGATGCCGGGTTCCGGGAGCCACTCGGCCCGTACCGCGTCGCCGTCGCCGGCCACGGCGAGACCGAGGATGTCGAGCCCGGGGCCGACGTTTCCCACGCTCCCCGGCGCGAACGCCGAAACCGCTTTGTCGCTCATCCGGCCGCCAGGCGAAGAATGTCGTTGAGCACCCCGGCCGCGGTCACTTCGGCGCCCGCACCGGGCCCACGAATGACCAGCGGGTTCGCCTTGTAGCGGGTGGTGGTAAAGACCAGTTGATTGTCCGAGCCCTTGATCGAAGCGAGTGGGCTGGAGAGCGGCACCGCTCTCAGGCCCACTGCGATCTTGCCGCGGGTGACGGTCGCGATGTAGCGCAGCACAGTGGCTTGCGCCCGCGCGCCGTCCACCCGCCGCTTCCAGCTTGCATCCAGCTCGGTCAGCCGCGCCAGAAATTGCGGCAGAGGAAGGGACCGGGCCCATTTGGGTACCAGGGACTCCACCGACCGCCGGTTCAGCTCGCCCCGATAGCCCAGCAGTCGGGCGAGGATCAGCGCCTTGCGGCCCACATCCATTCCCGAGAGGTCCTCCCGCGGATCCGGCTCGGTATAGCCCAGCCGCATGGCGGCGCGCACGCTGCGGGAGAAGGGCACGCCGTCCCCCACCTCGCTCAGGACGTAGCCCAGAGTGCCGGAGAGGAGTCCCTCGATCCGCTCCACCCGGTCGCCCGACTCCGAGAGCTTGTGATAGGTATCGATGATCGGAAGGCCGGCGCCCACGGTGGCCTCGTGGAGAATCCGCCGGCCCTGCGCCCGGGCCGTCTGCCAGAGCGACTCGCTGGCCGATCTCCGGCCGGCCAGCGGCCGCTTGTTGGCCAGCACCAGGTCCATGCCGTGGGTCAGTGCCGTCTCGAGCGCATCGCCGGTATCGTCGGCCGTGAGATCCACCAGCACCGGCCGGGTCAGCGCGTATCCCGCGATATGGCTGATCGCCTCTTGGGCGCTGCCGGCGCGCCCCCGGGGCAGCGAGGCGAGGGCCCGGCCCTTCCGTTTGTCGGCCGCGAGCGCGGCGAGCCGGCGGGGGCCGATGCCCTGCGGGTCGAACATGAATCCGCTGCGGTCGATCACCGCCGCCACCTTGAGCGAGAGCGCCGGGCGGCGCACCTGACCGATCAGGGTGGCCAGAGTGCGGCCGATCTGGCCGAACCCGAGCAGCACGATCTCCATCCGCTCGGGTTGAATGACCGATCCGCCGGCGATGCGGGAGAGCTGAAAGGCTGCGTGCACCCGCCGCTGGGCCTCCGCCGCCTGGCTCGCCTCGACCACGACGGAGATGTTGAGCTCGGAGGAGCCCTGGGCGATGGCGACCACGTTGATCCCGCCCGCGGCGAGCGCGGAGAACACCCCGGCCGCAATCCCCGGTGTGCCGTGCATGCCGAGCCCGACCACGGCGATGGTCGCCATGTCGGAGGTGACCTCCACGCCGTCGATCTCACCCCTGGCGATCTCGCCGCGGAATTCCCGCTCCAGCGCGTCCCGGGCCTCTTCCGCCAGCGGGTCGGGCACGCTGAAGCAGATGGAGTGCTCCGAGGAGGCCTGGGAGATGAGCGAGACGGAGATGCGCCGCCCGTGCAGCGCCGCGAAGGTCCGCGCGGCGATACCGGGAACGCCAAGCATGCCGTTGCCAGCCACGGTGAGCAGCGCCTGACCCGTGGCTGCGGTCAGCGCCTTCACCGGGTTGCGTCCGGCACCCACCCGCTCCGAGACCTCGGTCCCGGGCGAGCCGGCGTCCGCGAAGGGTCGCACGAAGACCGGAATGCGCCGGCCGGTGACGGGGATGAGCGCGCGGGGATGCAGGACCTTGGCGCCGTAGTACGCCAGCTCCGCCGCCTCGCGGGCATGCAGCTGCGGGATCACTCTGGCGTCCGGGACCACGCGCGGGTCGGCGGTGAGCAGTCCGGGGACGTCCTTCCAGAGCGAGACCCGGGCCGCGCCCAGTCCCCGGGCCAGCAGCGTGGCCGTGAGATCGGACCCGCCCCGGCCCAGGGTGGCCACCTCGCCCTCGGGCGTCGCGCCGATGAAGCCCGGCACCACCGGCACGATGCCCTTGCCGACCAGGGGGCTCAGCACCCGCTGCACAGCCCGGTCGGTGCGCATGTAGTCGGGGGCCGCCTGCCCGAACGCGGCATCGGTGTGAATCAGATCCACCGCATCCACGAATCTGGCGCGGGTTCCGCCCGCTTCCAGCGCGGCGGCCACCAGGCGCGCGCTGAGCCGCTCTCCCCGGGAGACGAGGTAGTCGGTGGTGCGCGAGGTGAGCTCGCGCAACAGCCGCAGCCCCTGCGCCAGTGCCTCCAGCTCGGCAAAGAGATCGCTGATGTAGAGCAGGGCGTCGGTCCGGATCCGTCCGCCCGGCAGGAGCGTGCGCGCCACCTCCGCATGCCGGGAGCGAAGCCGCGCGATCAGCGATGCTACGGTGCGCGACTCGCCGGTGCCCGCCTGCTGCGCCACTTCCAGGAGCGCGTCGGTGGTCCCCGCCATGGCGGACACGACCACCACGGTCGGCTCCGGACGATGGCGGCGAACGATCTCGACCGCATGGCGGACGGCGGCGGAATCGGCCAGCGACGCACCGCCGAACTTGTGGACGTGAGGCGCTCGGCGGGGGCGAGGCATGGGGGAAAGTATACCACGGCGGTCAGACGGTCAGACCGACCGGCCTCCCGACCGCCGGTCCGCCTTTCCGCCCGTCCGCCTGTCCGCCTACATTGCTCCCATGTTCGCCCTCCTCAAGCTCATCCAGTCCATCATCAAGACCCTGCACTCCGACGGCACGCCGGGACAGGTGGCGGCAGGGATGGCGCTGGGGGCGGCGCTGGGGCTCACCCCGCTGATGAACGTGCACAACCTCGTGGTGTTCTCCCTGATCGTCCTGCTCAACGTGTCGTTCGGGGGCGGGATGCTGGGATGGGCGCTGTTCGTGCCGCTGGGATTCATCCTGGATCCGCTGTTCCACGCCATCGGACTCCAGTTGCTCGAGGCCCCCGGGCTCCGATCGCTGTGGACCGGCTGGTACAACACGCCGCTGCTCCCCTATACCAACTTCAACAACACCGTGGTGCTGGGCAGCGTAGTGGGCTGGCTGGTGCTGGCAGTCCCCATCTTCTTCGCCGCCCGTTGGGGAGTCGCCCGATATCGCGCCACCATCGGAGCCCGGGTGCAGCAGTCGAAGTTCTACAAGGCGATCACGGCCTCGAAGGTGTACAACTTCTACCGCCTCTTCCGGCCGGAATAGCCCATGGCCGTGCAAGTATTCCGCTGGAAGGCGATCGGTCCGCTGCTCCTCTTTCTCCTCCTCCTCGCGATCCTGCTCTGGCTCTTCGCCGAGCCGGTGGCGAAGGACACGAGCGAAGAGGTCGGGACCGAGCTGCTGGGCACCCAGGTGGACATCGGCAAGCTGGACATCATCGCCAAGGAAGCCTCGGTCGACCTCAGCGCCCTGCAGATCGCGGACCCGTTCGACCTCAACCGCAACCTGGTCGAGGCCTCGGAAATCAGCTTAAAGCTGAATCCCCTGGCGCTGGCCGAGAAGAAGTTCGTGGTGGAGAACTTCCGGCTGAGCGGCATGCGCTTCGGCACCGACCGGAAAACGCCGGCCAAGCCGGTGAAAGGCGACGGCTTCGCCCCCCAGGCGCTCCGTGCAGTGCGCCAGTGGTCGCAGCAGTTCGACGTTCCGCTGCTCAAGCTCACGCCGATCGACACGCTCAAGCAGCTGGTGCTGAACCCGACCCAGCTCACCACGATCAGGACCGCGCAGGCGGTCGCGGCCCGAGCCGATTCCGCCCGCGGCGCGCTGGAGCGGTCGTTCCAGCAGGTCAACATCAAGGGCACCGTGGACAGCGCACGCGGAATGGTGACGCGGCTTCGGGCTCTGGATCCCAAGAAGCTGGGACTGGACGGGACGCGGCAGGCGATCGAGGACGCCCGGGCCACCCTCAAGCAGCTGGAGAGTGCCAAGCAGCGGCTCAACGCGCTGGAGCAGCAGGTGAAGGGAGGCGTGGGCAGCCTGACTTCGGGCCTGGGGACACTAGACGAGGCCCGGCGGAAGGACTACGCATTTGCGAGATCTCTCCTTCAGCTCCCCACGTTCTCCGCGCCCGAGATCGGCCAGGCGTTCTTCGGCAAGGTCAGCATCGATCGCTTCCAGCAGGCGCTCTACTACACCGAGCTGGCACGCCACTACATGCCCCCGGGGCTGCTGCCGAAGGAGGATCCCGGCCCCGAGCGCCTGCGGGCCTCGGGCAAGACGCTGCGGTTTCCCAAGGAGCGCGACTGGCCGAAGTTCCTGATGCAGGCCGGCCAGCTCGATCTGGCGATCGGCGGCGACAGCCCGCTCCGAGGTGCCTACGAGGCGGTGGTGCAGGGCCTCACCTCCGATCCCTCGCTCTACGGCCAGCCGACCGTGATCCACACCCGCCGGACCGCCGAAGGGAGCGCGATCGCCGGCATCGATGTGGACGCGGTGATCGACCACGTGCGGCCGGATCGGGTCCGGGACTCGGCGGCGGCGCGGCTGCGCGGTGTGAAGCTGCCGAGCTTCACGGTGCCGGGCCTCCCATTCCGGCTGAATCCCGGCACCGGCGGGGCCAACCTGAACTTCGCCCTCAAGGGCGATCAGATCTTCGGCCGCTGGTCCATCGGCTCGAATCAGGCCGGGTGGGCCCTCGACTCGGCGGGGCGAAAGCTGAACAGCCTCGAGACGCTGGTCTGGCGGGTGCTGTCCGGGATGAAGGAGCTCTCGGTGGATGCCCGGGTGAGCGGAACCGTGCGCTCGCCCAAGCTCGCGGTGTCCAGCAACCTCGATCGCGCCATCGCCCAGCGACTGGAAGCGGTCATCGGCGAGGAAGTCGCCAAGGCGGAGAAGATGGTCCGCGCCAAGGTCGACGGCCTGGTCGCCGCCAAGGTCGAGCCGGTGAGACGGCAGGTGGCGCAGGTGCGGAGCCAGGCGGAGCAGCGGCTCGGGCTGGAGGAGAAGGGCCTGGATGACGTCGAGAAGCAGCTCCAGGCGGAGATCAAACGGCTCACCGCCGGGTTGGCGCCCGGCATCAAGCTGCCCAAGTTGGGTATCTAGACCTCGGTCTTTCGTCTTGACCGACTCCTCGACGCGATAAGATTACTCCGTCCCTCCCAGCAGACCGGAGTCCCGGATGCGCATAGCGGTAGTCAGAGAAACCGCCCCTGGCGAGCGGCGAGTCGCGCTGGTGCCGGAATCGGTGAAGAAGCTGGTGCAGGCCGGTTATCAGGTCGCGGTCGAGGCGGGCGCCGGTGACGAGGCGGGGTACGGCGACGCCGCCTTCGAGGACGCCGGCGCCGAGCTGGGCCAGGGGCGCGACGCGCTGGTCGGCTCGGCCGACCTGCTGATCAAGGTGGGGCCTCCCGCGCGCGACGAGGTCGGCTGGTTGCGGGCCGGCAGCATCTATGTCGGCTCCCTGATGCCACTCAGGAACACCCGGGCGGTGCGGGCCCTGGCCGAACGCAGGATCACCGCGTTCTCCACCGACGCCATCCCCCGGACCACGCGGGCCCAATCCATGGACACCCTCTCGTCCATGGCGAACATCGCCGGCTACAAGGGCGTCCTGCTCGCCGCGGCGGAGCTCAACAAATACTTCCCGATGTTGATGACGGCGGCCGGCATGGTTCCCCCGGCCAAGGTCTTCGTGATTGGTGCGGCGGTGGCGGGTCTCCAGGCGATCGCCACGGCCAAGCGGCTCGGCGCCAACGTGGTGGCGACCGACGTGCGGCCGGAAGTGAAGGAGCAGATCGAGAGCGTGGGCGGCAAGTACGTTGGGATCGAGCTGGCCGAAGACGCCTCGGCCGGTGGCGGCTATGCCAAGGAGCTCTCCGAGGCGGACCAGGCCAGGCAGCGGGAGCTGCTCGCGGCCCAGGTGGCCCAGTCCGACGTGGTCATCACCACCGCGCTCATCGGCGGGGTGTTCGCGCCGCGACTGATCACGGCAGAGATGGTCCGCAACATGAAACCTGGGGCCGTGATCGTGGACCTCGCCGCCGACGGGGGAGGGAATTGCGAGCTCTCCCGGCCCGGGGAGACCGCCCAGGTGGACGGTGTCACCATCATGGCGCCGCTCAATCTGGCGGCCTCGCTGCCGTTCCACGCCAGCCTGCTCTTCTCTCGCAACCTCACGGCCTTCGTGTTGGCGTTCACCAAGGACAAGAGCTTCCAGCTCGATTTCACCGACGACATTCAGCAGGGCGCGCTGATCACTCACGACGGTGAGGTGAGGCACGCGCGCACCAGGGACGCGCTCCAGAAAGGCGCCGCATGACCCCAGAGCTCTGGTCTCAGATCTTCGTCTTCGTCCTCGCCACGTTCATCGGGCTGGGGGTGATCCGCCGGGTCTCCCGGTTGCTGCACACGCCGCTGATGTCGATCACCAATGCGATCTCCGCCATCGCGGTGGTGGGCGCCATCCTGGTGGCCGGTCCCGACTACCCGGCGAAGATCCGGATCCTGGGCGCGATCGCGGTCTTCGCGTCCATGACCAACATCGTGAGTGGATTCCTGATCACCGAGCGCATGCTCAAGATGTTCAAGAGCGAGCAGAAGCGGATCGAGGGACCGCGTCCATGACCGCGAACCTGGTGCAGCTGGCGTATCTGATCGCCACCGCACTCTTCGTGTTCGCGCTGCACTGGATGAATGCCCCGGCCACGGCGCGCCGCGGGGTGTACGCCGGCGTGATCGGCATGACCCTGGCCGTAGCCGCCACCTGGGCCCAGCCGGAGGTGGTGCACGATCTCTGGATCGTGGTCGCCGTGGTGGCCGGGTTCGCGGTGGGCGTTCCGCTGTCGCGGGTGCCCCTCACCGCCGTGCCCCAGCGGACCGCGCTCTCCCACGCCTTCGGCGGGCTCGCCGCGGGTCTGGTGGGCACCGCCAAGTTCTACCTCTGGTACGGCGAAGGCGCCGATCATCTCACCGTGTTCCGCACCACCGCCATCATCGCGGAGGTGCTCCTGGGGTTCCTCACCTTCACCGGCAGCCTCATGGCCGCCGGCAAACTCCAGGAGGTGAAGTGGATCCCCCAGCGGCCGGTGACCTACCCGCTGCAGAACGTCGCCAACATCGGACTGCTCCTGCTGGCGGCAGCCCTCGGTGTGGCGGTGGTGCTCGACCCGACGGCGGCGTGGGCGCCCCTCGCGTTCGGCACCATCGTGGCCCTCGCGCTGCTGTTCGGCGTGCTGCTGATCATCCCGATCGGCGGCGCCGACATGCCCACGGTGATCGCGATCCTGAATTCCTACGCCGGCCTCGCCGCGGTGGCGATGGGGTTCGTGCTGGACAACAAGCTGCTGATCACCGCAGGCGCGCTGGACGGCTCGAGCGGCCTCATCCTGGCCATCATCATGTGCCGGGCGATGAACCGCTCGTTCACCAACGTGCTCTTCGGCGCCTTCGGCCAGGTGCAGCAGGCCAAGGCCGGTGGTGAGGACCGGGTGTACAAGTCCGAGTCCATCGAAGGGGCGGGCCAGGTGCTGGAACAGGCCGACCGGGTGGTGATCGTCCCCGGGTACGGGATGGCCGTGGCCCAGGCCCAGCACAAGGTGCGCGAGCTCTATGATCAGCTGCGGAAGCGTGGGATCAGCGTCAAGTTCGCGATTCATCCGGTGGCCGGCCGGATGCCGGGGCACATGAACGTGCTGCTGGCCGAAGCCGATATCCCCTACACCGACCTGGTGGAGATGGACGAGATCAACCCCGATATGCCGCAGGTAGATGTGGCACTGGTGGTGGGAGCCAACGACGTGGTGAACCCCGCCGCCCGCTCGGACAAGGGCAGCCCGATTTACGGCATGCCGATCATCGATGCCGACCGGGCCCGGACGGTCTTCGCGATCAAACGGAGCAAGAACCCGGGGTTCGCCGGGATCGACAACGAGCTCTACTTCTCGGACAAGACCTGGATGCTGTTCGGGGATGCCAAGAACGTGATCGGGGATCTGGTGAAGCAGATGTCCGGCGGGAGCGGGATGCACTAGGCGTGCGTCTCCACCGGTTTCCCGCCCCCTCCCGCACCCTTTGAACACAGAGGCACGGAGGGCACGGAGGACCCCGGTTGGGGCCACTATCCGGTCGGCGCACCGTCGCTTACCTTGAGGCATCCTTCGACATTCGACCGGAGACAGCATGCGCGGAGTCCACCTGCGGACCGTTCTTCTCTTGGCCGGGACTGGCTTGACCCCGGCCGTCCCGGTTGCCCTGGCCCAGAACGACTGCCTCAAGGACTACCGGATGCCGGCGGTCGGCAGTTGGGCCGAATACCAGGGCGACTTCGACAAGAAGCCATCCACCATCCGCTACGCCGTGGTGGGTGAGGAAACCCGCGCGGGCACCAACATGAAGTGGCTGGAGATGCGGATGACCGGCGAGACTCCGGACAAGACCCTGATATACCAGGCACTGACCCCCGGCAATCCCGCCGAGATGGACCAGATCCAGGAGATCATCTTCAAGCCTGGCACCAAGCCCGCCATGAAGATGAACGGCATGATGATGAACATGATCCGGGGTCAGCTGGGCAAGAACTCCGCATTCAACAACTTCTGTGAGGGCGTCACCCTGGCCGGGGAGGAATCGGTGACGGTTCCGGCGGGGACGTTCACGGCGACTCGCTTCCACGACGCCGAGCACGAGACGGACTCCTGGGTCACCCAGGAGGTGCCGTTCTATATGGTGAGATCGAAGGGCAAGAAATTCGAGATCAACCTGGTGAAGTCGGGGGAGGGGGCGACCTCCTCGATCACCGAGACGCCGCAGGAGATGGGAGGCCCATCGAAATAGGGGGGAGGTCTATCGTCATCGTCACTGCCTCATTCGGTTGACTTCCGGCTGCCTGCCAAAGTTGCAGTCCTATCGGCCACACATCACATAGCTGCTGTGGCCCCGGATTCGTTGCACGCAAATCGCCATCCCGCTACGATTTAGCCTAAGGTGTTGAATTTTCGCATCTTAGGTGCTATATTCGCGCGTCTCGACCTGGGGGCGGCCCCAGGTTCCGTTGCAGGTATACGTGCGGGGGGACGGGAGTCCGAGGAGGCAACCAGCGTGACGATCAAGGCACGCAGCAAGCGTCGCCCGGTGCGACCGGCGCAGATCGCCCGTGCAATCGACGAGGGCCGTGAGAGTCTCGACCTGTACCTGGACGAGATCAGCCGGGTTCCGCTCCTCAGCCGCGAGGAGGAGATGGAGCTCGCCCGCAAGGCGTTCAAGGGCAGTGTGGCCGCCCAGGAAAAGCTGGCCCGGCACAACGTCCGCTTCGTGGTTTCGGTGGCCAAGAAGTTCCAGAACCGTGGCGTGCCGTTGGTCGACCTGATCGGCGAGGGCAACCTCGGCCTGATGACGGCCGCGCGCAAGTTCGATCCGGACCGGGGCGTCAAGTTCATCTCCTATGCGGTCTGGTGGATCCGCCAGGCGGTGCAGGCGGCGATCGCCCGCCATGGCCGGCCGGTTCGGGTGCCGCTCAACCGCACCGCCGACCTCAGCCGGCTGGGACGCACCACCACGCTCCTCAAGGACAAGCTCGGCCGCATGCCGACCACCGAGGAGCTGGCCCGGGCAACCGGGCTCACCGTCGAAGCCGTCCGTTCCCTGAGTGCCCTCAACTCCGAGGCCGTGCGCCTCGATCATCCCACCCGGGACGGCGAGGGCAACGAGCGGATCGAGCGCTTCACCAGCGGTGAGCAGGAAAGCACCGACATGACCACGATGGCCAACAGCCAGACCCGGGACATCGAGGCCGCGCTGGCGGCGCTCCCGCCCCGGGATGCCAAGGTGCTCAGGCTCTACTTCGGGCTGGACGACGGCAACAGCCGGACCCTGGAGGAGATCGGCCGGATGATGGGCGTGACCCGCGAGCGGATCCGCCAGCTCCGGGACCGGGCGCTGCTCCGGCTGCGCGAAGGGGAAACCGGCGACCGGCTGCGCGACCTGGTGGCCTGACGCTGGTGCCACCGCGCGAAGCGGCCCCGGACCACCCGGTCCGGGGCCGCTTCGTTTTCCAGAGGTCACCTTCGTGCTCTTCGCCTCCATCACCGGAACCCACTTCCCGTCCGGTTCCGCGATTTTCTATCCGGGACGCATCCTGCGTTGCTGCGGCCGCCCTGGCGGATTCAAGGTGGCTTCAATAAGAATGAAGACCGCAATTGGCAACCCGGAATGTGTGATCTGGGCAGGACAAATTCAGGCGCCACCACCCAACCTCCAGAGAGCCGGCACGCAGCGGAGGGCACATGCGTCGTACGAATCTCAGCCTGATCTACGTGGCGGCCTATCTCCTGGCATCTGGTACCTTCCTCATCTTTGCGCCCCGTGTCGCACTGCGGCTCCTGCTCGCGACAGGAGACTACGGTGAGATCCTACCTCGGCTAGCCGGCCTCCTCCTCCTCGGCCTCGGGATCATCGTGGTCCAGATCGTACGCCACCATATCAGCGTGCTCTATCCGACAACCCTCGGGGTCCGAGGGGTCTTCTGTGCAGGCTTCGTGGCGCTCTACCTCATGAGTCGCGATCCCTTTTTCCTCATCTTGCTGGTGGTCGTGGGCATCGGGGTCCTGGGGACGAGTGTCTCTTACCTCCTGGATAAGCGGGAGGGCGGCCGCTGACCCGGTGCGGCCTCACCTGCGCAGGCGGCCGACAGGTACTGCTCGCCTTGGCCGCCGGCGCCCTAGCCGGTGCTCTGGTGCTCGGCCTGGGCGGTCGCTTGTTAATGGCTATCGTGGTGCTGTTGGCCGGAGGACAACCGGGCTTCAGCCTCGGCGGCTCGTTCGAAGTACTGGTGGTCGGCACCGGATATGGCGCGGGAGGCGGCCTGCTCTTGCTCCTGCTGCTGCGCACAGTGGGGACCAGACGGCGGTCGGCAGCGGCGCTGCTGGGGGTCCTGCTCTTCGCGGTGGCCTGGCTGACTTCATCGGTTGGGCGGGGAGCGGCCGCCGGGCGCCTGCCCCTGATTGTCCTGCTGGCGCTGCCGACGTTCATGCTATGGGGGCTCCTGGCGACCAGTCTGCATGAGCGCTGGCAGTCTCGGTGAGGAGCGCTTGACCTCGATTGAAATCATCATGTATAGAAAACCCTGGAACCTGGTGAACGAGGAACAACTCCGATTACGTCGTCTCCGGACTCCCTCCTTATATAGCCATGATCACCCAGGCGCTGAGCCGATGTCTTCAGTGAGCCTGGAGGACCGGCCTGGCAAGGTCACCTCACTTCTGACTTAGAGTCGAACGGGCGTTCCGGAGTTCGATCAATCTTGTTACCTGTGGCGAGCTCCCAGTTGAGCGCGATGGTGTGGCCGTAGGTCACGGCCAGATCGTCAGTCGCCAATCCTTCGGCTTTAGCCTGTTCCTCATAAGTCTCGAGGCAGGCGGTGAACAATGTCGTCAGGGCCTGACGCTGCGCTTCTTCGCGGGCAAACCCGGTGCCGAAAGGCGCCTTCGGATCCCATTCAATGCTCTTGCTGATTTCATTGGCCATCGACCAGGGTTTGAACCAGCTCCTCGAGCGCTTG
>DATBJC010000133.1:0-3531 GCA_036556625.1 Gemmatimonadales bacterium | reverse complement strand
GCAGCTCGGCGGTCTTGAGGTCCTTCGCAGCGCCGCCACGACGGCAGCGCGGAGGAGGCGAGGACCCGTGGCTTTGCGACCCCGGCTTTCGCCGGGTGTGCATTGATCGGTTTATGAGCGGCGTCAATGTAGGGCCTGAGGATCTGACCGGTCAAGAGCGGCAAGGCTGCTATCCGTCGGCTTTCGACTGACGCGCAGGATCCGCCCATCACAGCTCGCAGTCGCGACGGAGACCCAGTGAGTATCGAGCTCGCCCCGGTCGGTCGGCTGGCAGGTATATCGGATCGGCAACTTCGCTAGAGTCTGGGCCGGCGGCCTAAACTCGTGGCCTCCTACCTGAGCCTTCCTCCCATGTGGGAGTGAGAGGCAGTGCAACAAACGCCACAGGCGTGGGGCTGGCACTACAGCACCCCGGCCCTCCGGGGCCTGCCCTGGTGCCCGTCCTCTGGGATAACGCCATGCTCTTCTTGGGCTTAATCTGCAGTGCAAGAAATGGCAATACGAGCACGCTAATTGCACAGGGCCCCACGGTTCCCGGCTGGCGAAAGACTGCTCGTCGGGAATTCAACCGCGCTGCTGCTCGATCGATTGCAAGGGCCCCCGCCGCTCCGAACGGTAATCAGTGGATCGTTGGCCGACCGATCCCCACAGCCTGGTGGTTCGCCGCTGGTCCACAGAGTTGCACATCGTGGCGGTTCGGGGGCTCCCGGCGACAAGGAGCCGTCGATGCCTTCCACGCCACACCGCCTCCTGCGTCTCGGCTTCACCCTGACGCTGGCCTCTGCCCTGGTCACCTGCACTGACAACACCGCTCCTGATCCCACCGCGATTCCGACCCCTGACGCTCCGAGGCTCTTCCGCACGCCGACCGGGCTGATGAGCGCAACCGCGCCGGAGATCTTCGTTGGAGCCGGCGATATCGCCAGCTGCAGCAAGACGGGGGATTCTCTGACCGCGGCGCTGCTCGACAGCATCCCGGTGGTCCCGATCTTCACCCTCGGCGACAACGTCTACGAGAACGGGACTACATCGGAGTTCGAGAACTGCTACGCACCGACCTGGGGTCGATTCAAGGATCGCACCTATCCGTCGGCCGGGAACCACGAGTACAACACCCCCGACGCGACTCCCTACTACGACTATTTCGGCGACCGGGCAGGTCCCCGGGGACTGGGCTACTACAGCTTCAGCCTGGGAGCCTGGCACATCGTGGTGCTCAACAGCAACATCGCGAAAGGCCCCACGTCGCCTCAGGTGACGTGGCTTCGGCAGGATTTGGCGGATCACCCGAATCAGTGCACGCTCGCGTACTTTCACCACCCTCTGTACTCCTCGACAGGTGGCACCGGAACCGGTGGCGTCGTGTACTCCGGCGTGCGGACCTTCTACGACACACTGTATGCCGCCGGCGCGGACCTGATCCTCGCCGGCCACCGGCACGTCTACGAGCGGATGGCCCCCGTCCGGCCGGACGGCACCCCCGATGATCAGTTCGGCACGCGAGTGATCATCGTCGGCAGCGGAGGCATCGGCGGCGGGTCGGCCACCAACCTCCACCCGGCGAGTGAAGCGGTCAACGGCAACACCCGCGGCGTGCTGAGGCTCCATCTGTACGAGGACAGCTATGCCTGGAAGTTCATCCCGGTAACGGGGGGAACGTTCACCGACTCCGGCAGCACGGCGTGCCATTCGCGGCCGTCCGCCGGGACCGGCGTCGTGTCGCCGTCTCTGTCCACCGTAACGGTCTCGCCGGCTCGCATCTCCGCGAGCAGCGGGTCGATCGAGTCGGCGATCACGGTGACGGCCAAGGACGAGAGCGGAGCCCCCATGGGTGGTGCTATGGTCGTCCTTTCGGGCAGCGGAGCTGGCAATATCGTGACCCAGCCCAGCGGTCCCACGAACGCGGATGGCATCGCGACCGGCTTCTTGAGCTCGTCCATCGCGGGAAGGAAGGTCGTGACGGCTGAGATCAGCGCAGTCACGATCGCTCAGAGGCCGACAATCAACGTGGTCCCTGGGAACCCCGCGAGGCTCGCCTTCTCCGTGCAGCCGAGGCGCACCACCCGCGGTGCGACGATCTCGCCCGCGGTGAAGGTGCAGATCCGCGACCAGTTCGGCAACCGGGTCACCGGCGCAACGGACAACCTCACCATCGCCCTCGGGAGAAATCCGGCGTCAGGAACACTCGCCGGCACGACGACCGTCCCAGCCGTTCGCGGCATGGCCACATTCTCCGACCTGAGCATCGACAAGGCCGGCAAAGGGTATACCCTCGTGGCCAGCTCGGGGTCATTGACTCCTGCGACCTCGCGCCTTTTCAACATCACGGTGCCCTAACCACCGATGGGACCGCCTCGATCGGGGTACTCGCGACTGTTGGGGGGGAACAGCAGGCTACAGGGCGCGTGGGAGCAGCCGCAGCTCGTGTCACAAGAGGTTCCCGCCGGGTTCCGATCGCTTTGCTAGATGGCCATCCAGGCGGCGGCACACATCTCCTGTGTGCCGTTGCCTGGCCCTGCTCGGCCAGATCAATCGTGAGTGAAGAACTTCCCAATCGCTGGACCAGCCGCTGGGCTGCTCCCAGCTACGGGTCGTCTCGGCGCAATACGAGGCGGGGAGCTTGGCGCTCATCGCGCCCGCGGAACTCGAAGTGCTCGGGGTCGAGCGCCCGCTCGCCGGTGATGAACATGCCGTCGGGGCGCCCGAGGGTGCTCGCTACGACGCGGTCGGTGAGCACCGCGGCGGATTCCCATGCGCCGGGCTGCAGAAAGGGGTACAATCGTGCGAACTCGGGTCGGAGCCGTGCCTCTCGCCGCGATGCCATAGGCAGGTCCTCCGAGCGGTCCAGCCCTGCGAGCCCTTCGGCAGCCTCGGCAGTCTCCGAGGGCGACGGAGCGTGGTGTTTGTAGAGCGGATGCAAGGTGACCGAGATCCACTTCGCGGTAGCCCGATGAAAGATGCGCATCTGGGAGGCGACCTCCCCGCTCCGGATGGCCGCCACGAGCGCCTCCGAAGACCGAAACAGCTGCTCGCTGCCCGGCGTGAGCTCGATGAGGTACATAGTGGATCCAGTCCTGACGGTCGTTGTCGGATGAGGCCCCGCCCTCGGCGGGGGGCCGAGGAAAGCGAGCAGAAATCAGACCAAGGCGGGCCCAGCCGGAAGCGATCGAAGGATGTGTGAAACCGGCTGAGGTTGACCGGGGACTGCAAGCCGCTGCAACGGAGGCGAGCCGCCGTACCTTGGTTGGCTGGCGGGCGGGATGCGGTGCAGGGAATGTCAGCTGGCGCGCCGCGACACTCCGGCTGAGCACAGAACTCCCCAGTGATCCTGTGGTGTCTCGGACCTTTTCATTTTCTCGCCCGCTGCTACAGTTCTCCTACCCCAAACCTCGAAAGCTCCGGCAGGACGGATGGATCCACTCTCAACCTTTGGTGAGCGCTTCGGCGCGCCTCGGGCGCTCGTCGGGATGCTGCACGTCGGCGCATTGCCAGGAACGCCGGCGGCGTGTCATTCCCTCGACGAGCTGATCG
>DATBJC010000132.1:0-30135 GCA_036556625.1 Gemmatimonadales bacterium | reverse complement strand
TGGTCGGTGAGTCGGACCAGGCATTGAGCTGGCTGGAGCACACGGTCACGATCCGAGGTTGGGTGGACTACGTGTACTTCACCCGGCACGACCGTTTCCTGGAGAGCCTCCGCCCGACTCGGCGCTTCCAGGAGCTGATGGCGTTCGCGCAGGAGCGCTATGCGCGATTCACCGATGACGGCGCTCCCGTCGCATGAGCATCGGGTCCGTGCATCCCTCATCCAGTCGTCGCGAGCCATCCTGTCATCCCGAGCGGAGCGAGGGATCCTGCCGGCGCGTTTCCGGAAACGCCGGAGAAGATCCCTCGCTCCGCTCGGGATGACATTGACCGTCGCCGCTCAGCCGAGGAACGCTCGTGCGGATCGCCACCTGGAACGTCAACTCGCTCAAGGCCCGCCTAGAGAAGGTCACCTGGTGGTTGGAGCGCGCGCAGCCCGACGTGTTGCTGATGCAGGAGACCAAGCTGGCCGATGCGGAGGCGCCGGTCGCGGCGTTCCATGACGCCGGATACGAGCTGGCCCACCACGGCGAAGGTCAGTGGAACGGTGTGGCTATTGCGAGCCGCTGCGGTATCGGCGACGTGGTGACCAACTTCGGCGAGCCGCTGCGCCCGGCGCGCACTCCGGACATGGGCGATGACGAGCCGATGGCGGAGGCGCGGATGATCGCCGCAACCTGCGGCGGGGTTCGCGTAATCTGCCTCTATGCACCCAACGGCCGGTCCGTCGGCTCACTGTTCTATCGGGCCAAGCTGGACTGGTACGATCGCGTCGCCCGTTGGCTCGAGAGCGCCGCCGACCCGGCAGAGCCATTGGCGCTCGGGGGCGACTTCAATCTTGCTCCCGAGGACCGGGATGTGTGGGACCCACAGCGCTGCCACGGCGGGACCCACGTCTCGCCGCCGGAGCGGGAGGCGTTTTCCCGGCTCTGCCGCTGGGGTCTGCTGGACGCGTATCGGCTGCATCACACTGAGGCCGGCCGATATACCTGGTGGGATTACCGGGCCGGCGCCTTCCACAAGAACTTCGGCATGCGGATCGATCACCTGCTGGTGACCCGGCCGCTGGCGGAGCGCATTGTCTGGGCCGAGATCGATCGGGAAGCCCGGAAGGGCAAGCCGATCCCGTCGGACCATGCGCCCCTGGTGGTCGACCTCGACGAGCCCGGCCACGCCTTCGACGCCGGCTGGGCGGGGGCCGAAGCGCGCATCGCGGCCCGCACCAGGGGTGGATGAAAGAACTGGCATTCGACTTGCCACGACACATCGCAACGAGTGGCCGCTTCTAGCCAACGGACGAATGTCCGCGCACTTACGCTAGAGCGCCCGGGGCCGCACCGTGTGGCGGCGACACACATGCAACAGAAGGTCGGGGCAGCGCTGATGGGCGGGTCCTACAAGCAGTGCGTCGAATGCGGCAAACGAGCCCTGAGCATCGCCACCCGATGCCCCGGCTGCGGACGCGAATTTCCTGTCCCGACGCCGGAGACCAGTCCGAGTTCGGTTCTTGACCCGAGCCTACTCCTGAGGCCACGAGTGGTGGTGGGGATCCTGGCCGTGGCAGGAGCGCTCACCGCCGCCAGCCTGGGTCGAACCAGCCTTCCACCGGAAGGGCGCTCCTCTTTCGAGGCCGGGGAGCAGTCCTCGTTCGTCGTTGACACCAACCTGGCGGCCGGCGAAGTGGGGTACGCCAATGTGGTGACGCCGGCCGAGAGCGCCGGCGAGCTTCTGGTCGCGCGCGACTGGAGCAGCGTGCGCAAAGGGCGCAGCCGTCGCACCGACCTCCAGGCCGTGCTCATGCCAGGTGACACGGTGCAGGCGGATTCGCTCGAGCGGGGATGGTATCGCGTGGCGCTGGACGGCGAGGTGCTCGGCTACGTGCATCGCTCGAGGCTGATCCCACTCCAGGGTCCACTACAGTAACCCTTCCGCACATCGGCCGACGGGTGGAGTACTCGTCGGCCGTTGCGCATGAAGCGGTCATCTGACTACGACTATGGTCCGTCGATACCAGAACCCCGGCCGAAATCCCCAGAACGGGTCGTAACTCCACCAGCCTGCCCCCGCGTACCGGGAAGGATACCTCGCGCGGGCATACTTCTCCGACACCACATAGTTCGCCACGCTGTACACGACCGGCTCGCCCCTCGGGGTCATGCGCCGAACCAGCGCCCGCAGTCCCGCTTCGGCATCGTCCCGCATCGTTTGATCGGATAGCACCCGCGTATCCCAGTGGCCCTGACGGGCGAACTGATCGACCCGGAAGGGCGTGCTGGAGATCGCGGCAATGACGGTCCCGTGCCCGCTGCTGTCGTTCACCACGAACGCTTCCCGCCCGCCACGCCCCTTGAGCTCGTACTTCTTCCCCCTTGCGATCCGTTGATCGTCCGTCGGATCGAGCGGGAACAACACCCGCACTCGCCCGGCCGCGTCGGCCCGCAACACGATCAGGTAGGCGTCCTCGGTGGTCTTGGCGTAGACCTTGGCCCGATCGGCATAGGAATAGTTGCCGTCGAAGTTGAACCAGACGCGGATCGGCGGATCCGAGCCTAACGGGGTCAGTGCGGGGGCAGCCAGCAACAGCAATGGGGCCAACATACCGGTTCCTCAGTGAGTGTTTGCGATCGGTCGTCAGGGAGATCACCTCCGCTGGTCCGCCACACTCAGGTATGCGGGGAAGTCCGGCTGTCACGGCCACGCCCGCGCCTTTGACTGGCCCGCCCCCTGAATCCCGTGCATCTTTGAGTACCCCATACCCAGAAGCCCACATGCCCGAGCTCCTCGGCCGCCTCCAAGGGGCGCTGATGGACCGGTACCGGATCGAGCGCGAGATCGGAGCCGGCGGAATGGCCACGGTCTACCTGGCGCACGACCTCCGCCATGATCGCAAGGTCGCCCTCAAGCTGATGCGCCCCGAGCTGTCCGCCGTGATCGGCGCCGAGCGGTTCCTGGCCGAGATCAAGCTCACCGCCAATCTCCAGCATCCCCACATCCTGCCGCTGTTCGACTCGGGCGAAGCGGAGGGCTGTCTGTTCTACGTCATGCCCTTCATCGAGGGGGAGTCGCTGCGCGAGCGGCTGAGTCGGGAGAAGCAGCTCCCGGTGGCCGACGCCGTGCGGATCGCCACCGAGGTGGCCTCGGCACTGGACTACGCTCACCGGCACCACGTGGTGCACCGCGACATCAAGCCGGAGAACGTGCTGCTGCACGACGGACGGGCGTTGGTGGCCGACTTCGGGATCGCGCTCGCGGCCAGCAAGGCGAGCGGCAGCCGGATGACCGAGACCGGGATGTCGCTGGGCACGCCGAACTACATGTCACCCGAGCAGGCGATGGGCGAGCGGGAGATTACCGCCCGCTCCGACGTCTACGCGCTGGGGGCGATGCTGTACGAGATGCTGACCGGCGATCCGCCCTTCACCGGTTCGACGGCGCAGGCGGTAGTGGCGCGGGTGCTCACGGAAACGCCGCGGCCGATTATTCCCCAGCGGCACACCATCCCTCCGCACCTCGAGGCGGCGGTGCTGACCGCCCTGGAGAAGCTGCCGGCCGACCGGTTCGCCACCGCGGCCGAGTTCGCCGAGGCGCTCGCGGGGCGCAGCTACGTCCCGGCGTCCCCCACCGTCTCCGCCGCCGCCACGGGCGGAATTGCGCTGCCGGCGGAACGGCGGCGGTCGCGCCTAGCGGATCCGCTCAGCCTGGCCCTGCTCGGCCTCGCCGTGGTCGCTACCGCCGCCGCGCTGTGGAGCTGGCTCAGGCCGGGCCCGGCGCCCACAGTCAACCGATTCAGCCTCTTCTTTCCGCCGGAGCAGGCCCTGCTGCCGGTCACCCAGTCCGGCAACCGGGTGGCGATCTCGCCCGATGGAAGGCGGCTGGTGTACGTCGGGCCGGCGGAGCGCGGCGGCCGGCTCTGGCTCCGGGAGCACGATCAGCTGACCTCCACCCCGATCGCGGGCACCGAGGGCGCGGGTACGCCGTTCTTCTCTCCCGACGGCCGGCATGCGGCGTTCCTGGTCAACGGCACCCGACTCCGCACGGTCTCCCTCGATGGTGGGCCGGTGCTCACGCTCAGCGACAGCGTGAACTCCACCGGAGGCGACTGGGGACCGGACGGGTACATCTATATCGAGGTGGATTCGGGAATCGCTCGGTTGCCACAGTCCGGCGGACCGGTCGAGGTCGTCTACAACATGCTGAAACGGAACGAAGTCGGCGCGGAGTGGCCGGTCCTCCTGCCCGAAGCCCGGGCGCTGCTCTTTCGCACCCGGCGCGCCAACGAGTCGGCCACCGATTTCCGGATCGTGGTGATGCAGCTTCCCAAGGGTGAGCCCAAGGTGCTGATGCGCGGCGTGTACGCTCGCTACTCGCCGACCGGACACCTGCTGGTCGCGAGTTCAGACGGGAAGCTGGTCGCGGTGCCGTTCGACGCGGGGAAGCTGGAAGTGACCGGCTCGCCGATGGGGCTGCTCGAGGGCATCGGGGTGGAGGGCACCGGGTTTTCCATCAACCTCGGCCTCTCGGAGAACGGCACCCTGGTGTACACCACTGGCGGGGCCACGGGCTCGCGCCGTCCGGTGTGGGTGGCCCGGGACGGTGATGAGAGTCCGGTGGACCCCGGCTGGCAGCCCCAGGGGATCGTCGCCAACTTCGCGCTGTCCCCGGACGGAAAGGCACTGGCGGTGGACGTGGCGCAGAACGGCATCAACAACATCTGGATCAAGCAGCTTCCCCTGGGCCCCTACTCCCGGCTCACCTTCGGCGACACGGGGAACATGCGACCGAGCTGGGGCTCCGATGGCCGCTCGGTGCTGTACCTGTCGGAGGTCAACAACGTCGGCGGAGCGCCCAGGATGAGCCGGGCCGACGGAACCGGCGGCATCCGAAAGCTGCTCCCCTCGAGTAGGGCAATCTATGGCCAGGTGCTCCAGACTCGCGACGGCCGGTGGCTGGTGCTCCGGAGCTCCATCTTCGAGAAGGGCAAGGGCGACATCTTCGGCGTGCGGATGGGGGACACCTCGCTGGTGCCGCTGGTGAACGCCGCGGCGACCGAGGGCGACCCGGCAGTATCGCCCGATGGGCGGTGGCTGGCGTACACATCCGACGAGTCAGGGACGTTCGAGATCTACGTGCGTCCCTTCCCCGACGCCGCCTCGGCGCGGTGGCAGGTGTCGGCCGCGGGCGGAACCGACCCGGTGTGGGCCCACAGCGGGCGGGAGCTGTTCTATATCAACGGCCAGAACGAGATGACCAGCGTGTCGGTCTTGCCCGGCTCCTCGTTCGCCATCAGCCCGCCGAAGGTTCTCTTTTCGGCGGCGCCCTATACGCCGATCCCGCCGGTGCCGTCGTTCGACCTCAGCCCGGATGACAAGCAGTTTCTCATGCTGCGGGAGACGACGCCGACGGAGCGGAACGAGCTGATCGTGGTGCAGAACTGGTTCGAGGAGATGAAGGCGCGCGCGGGAAGGTGAAGTGTTACCGGGCTCAGGGTGACAACTCTCATCCCTGCCCCATCGTCTCGAGCTTGCCGCGGACGGCTTCCCGAACTTCGGGGGGCTCGAGCACAGTGACATCCGGCCCGTACTGGAGCACGTGCCGCACGGCCCACTCGAGGTCGGCCAGCGGATGCTCCATGGTGAGCGACCCGTCCTCGTCCAGATCCCTGCCCTCCCGCTCGGCGATCCAGCGCGCGATGCGGGGCGAGTAGCGGAGCCGGAGCGTCCCGGCCTCCGGCGCGTGGAATGCCTTCCCCTCGGCCACGATCGCGTCAACCGAAAGCTCCCGGGGCGACTCGAACCTCGCCCCCAGCTGCTCGACTGCCTCCACCCGGTCCAGCCGGAAGATCCGGATGCCGTCGCTGCTCTCGCAGTGCGCCACCGCGTACCACATCCCACTGGCGAAGACGATCGCGTAGGGACAGATCACGCGGCTGGACGACGTCTCGTCCCCCGCCTTGCGGTAGGTGAGCCGGACCTTGTGCCGGGTGCGGAACGCCTCGCGCAGCCGGCGCAGATGCTCCAGGTCGCCGGCGGCAGTGAGCGATGCGACCCGGAAGTCGTCGGCGATCTCCTCGTGGGGCAACTTGGCGACCGCCTGCCGGAGCCGAGCGGTCGCCGCGTCGATCGCGCGGTGCTCCTCGGGTGGCCGCTCCCCGCGCAGCATGGCCAGGCCGAGCTCGAGGGCCAGGAGCTCGCTTCGGGTGAGGCGCATCGGGCGGAGGAAGTGGTTGGGGATCACACTGATGTTGCCGGCGTCGATGAAGATCTGGAGTCCCTCGACGAATCCGCCCGGGGCCTCGAACCGCTCCGAGATGGACTCGATGTCCCGCAGCACGACCGAGCGATTCACGCCGGCGAGCCGGGCCACCTGCTCCAGCGAATGGGGCTCGCCGTCGGACAGACGGGGGATCAGGTGGAGGATGCGGCGGAGCTGCTCGGTCGCGGTCACAGCAGGCGAACCGTGGTGTGATGGCTCAGCGTCTCACGCACCAGGCCGTGGAACTCGTCCACCAGCTCGCGCGGGGCGATCGGCACGACATCGCCCGCAAAGGAGAGCAGCCAGCGGGCGAAGGCATCGGACCGGCGGACCCGGAACCGGCGGCGATCCGGTTGGCCCCCGACCTCTTGGCCCAGACGGAACGCCGCGGCCGCCGCGCCGGTGCGGGCACGGAAAGCGACCGTCGCGACGATCGCGTCACCCGCACCCAGCTCCCAGGCCTGGCGGGAGCGTGCATGCTCGCGCAGGTCGAACCTGGCGGGGATCTGGTAGTCAGGATTGCCGAGCCGCTGGTCGCTCACCTCCACGGCATCCATCCGGTTCAGGCGGAAGTTCTTGACCACGTCTTCACCGGGGGCGCGTGCGGCCAGGTACCAGTGCTGGTTGAGGAAGAAGAGGCCGAACGGCTCTACCGTGCGGCTCGCGATCGAGTCGCTGCCCATGGTGTGATAACGGAACGTCACGCGCTTCCGATGCTCGAGCGCATGATCCAGCGTGACGAGCAGATCGGGGGTGGCACCAGCCCTGGGCGGCACCATTCGAGCGTCGGCCCGGCCGGCCGCATCCACGGGCAAGTCGCACGCGAGCTTCCGCATCGCCGACTCGGCGTGCTCCGCGAGGAGTGGATCGCCCAGGGCGCGGACCCGCTCGGCGGCCTCCGCGACCGCGGCCAGCTCCTCGGGCTCGAAGCTCAGCGTGGGGAGTGAGCGGTACCCGTAGGGATCGAGCTTTCTCGGCTTGGCGCCGCCCTGGGTGCGAACGGCAAGGTACGGCAGGTAGAAGTCGCGCACCCTGAGCCGATAGCCCTGGGGCTCGCCGTCATCGGAGTCGACCGTCTCGATCGGGACGCCGAAGCGGCGCAGCTCGTCCTTGTCGCGCTCGAAGGTGCGCCGGCGGCTCTCCGGCTTCTGCTCGGCGGCGTAGGCGGGGACCTCGCGGATGAGCTGGTCGAAGGTCACCGGGTAGTGGTGGCGAAGCAGGGCCGCCAGCAGGTCAATCCAACGCTGGATCTTTGGGGACTTCATCGCTCGTGATGGCGGCGATCTTGTCACATCGGCTTGGTTGCGTCAGCGTGCTGTTCCTCGGCGTACTGGACCAGGTGGCACAGGAGGTTCACCAGCTTCATCTCCTCCACTGAGCGGCAGCGCGCCTCCAGGAGCTCGGGCGATCCCACAACGATCGCAAGAGCCTCGGCGCGTGACACCGCCACGTTGAGCCGATTGGGGCTCAGCAGGAAACCGGCGCCGCGGGGGGCCTCGTCGAGGGTCGACGCGCAGAGGGAGACGATGACTACGGGGGCTTCCTGGCCCTGGAACCTGTCTACCGATCCCACACGGACGTTCTGGCCGAGCTTCTCGCGCAGGCAGCGGACCTGCTGGTTGAACGGAGCAACGATGAGGATGTCGTCCAGCGTCATGCGGCGCTCGAGGCCGTCGTGGCCGACGACGGTTCGGCCGAGGAGCTCGCGGACGATGGCGGCGATCGTGTCGCACTCCTCCTCGCTCGCCTGGGTGCAGCCGTCGTGCCGCACCGGCACCCAGACGATGCCGGTCTCAGCCGGCACGAGGACGGTGTCGCGGCTACGGATCACGCGGTGACCCTCGGTCTCCGGGATGTTGCGGAGCCGGTCCTCGTAGACAGCCTCGGAGACGAAGCGGCAGAGGTCGGGATGCATCCGTCGCGACTTCTCGAGAAAGGCGCCCAGCTCGGCCGGGATGGTGGCGTGGCCCTGGAGGAAGTATTCCAGGCAGGAGAGGCCGGTCTCACCCGGATGGCTGCCTTGCGTCGGCTGGGCGAGCTGCCTCGGGTCGCCGACCAGAATCAGGTTGCGGGTGGAGAGCCCCACCGCGACCGCGTTGGCCAGCGAGACCTGCCCGGCTTCGTCTACGAAGACGTAATCAAACCGACCTTCGAGGTCCTGGCGGCTGAAGAGCCAGGCGGTGCCGCCCACCAGTGCGGCGCCGGCATCGAGCACCGCCGCGACATCATCGCCGTGGAGCTCCTCGACGATGCCCTGCCGCACCAGCAGATCGTCCTCGGCGTCGCCCACCTTGTACAGCGGTGCCGAGCCGGCGGCGCTGCCCAGTGCCTTCA
This sequence comes from Gemmatimonadales bacterium, assembly GCA_036556625.1. Lineage (GTDB taxonomy): Bacteria > Gemmatimonadota > Gemmatimonadetes > Gemmatimonadales > GWC2-71-9 > CAVVWJ01. Next base: position 21,551 of record DATBJC010000132.1, on the reverse strand, counting down.
CCACCGCGCGCATCAGGTTGAGGATCACCTTGTGGCTGTTGGCCGTCACCCCCACTCGCATGCCACGGCAGAGCAGGTCCGCGATCATCGCGGCCGCGGTAAAGGTCTTGCCGGAGCCGGGCGGGCCCTGGATGCAGAGGGTGCTGCCGTCGAGACGCGAGGCCAGGTCGCGCAGGCGGGAGACATGGTTCTCGTCCTGGCGGAGCAGCGGGCCACCATCGTGGCCGGCGATCCGAGGCGCGCGCCGGCGGAGGAGGTCGTCCACCGCCTGCGACGCGATCTCTCCCCGCTCCCACGCCCCCGCATAGCGCGCGATCGCGGCCTTGATCGGCTTGGCGCTGACGAACTCGTCCGGGATGAGGCAGATTCGGTCGGCGAGCGTCTTGCCCGGGCCCACCTTGATCTCGACCAGGCCGGCGTCCTGGTCCAGGTGGAGGATCTCGTACTTGGAGTCGAGCGAGCCGGCGACGTAGCAGTGCTCCCCGGCGTGGCGACGGGTCTCCTGATCGGGGTCGAAGCGGTACTCGAGGCCGCGGGATCGCTTGAGCGCGGTCGGCGGCGTGGCGGTGCGCTCCAGTGCGGCCAGGCACTCGACGTCCTGGTAGCGCTGCTCGACCGTCATCTCGTGCCGTTCGAACATCCGCCACCACATCGGCTTCTCCTCACGGCGGTGGAAGTCCACCAGCCAGCCGATGAGCTGGTCGAGGCGGGACTGCTCGGGGTCGGTCGCGGCCTGTGCTCGGGCGACGAGCCGCGCCGCTACTTCATCCTGAAGGAGCGGAGCGACTGAAGGACCTTGTCGGCGTGGCCCCGAGACCAGCTTGGCGGGTCCCTCGCCCTCGCTGCGCCCGGGCTCGGGATGAAGTACTTGCGTCAGCGCGCTCGCCACGTACCCGATCCCGCTCTCCCGCTGCCGATCCAGCAGCCAGCTCCGCAACCCCCATAGCGACTCGCAGTCCGCCTGGTTGTACTCCCGAATCCCACCCAGGATCGGCGACTCCGTCCAGCTCCTCGGCTCCCCCCGATCGATCCAGCGCTGATACTCCACCACCGACCCGCCGCCCGACTTTACTTCCTCCTCGCGCTCCGGCCGGTACAGCCGCTCGACTTCCTTGAGCGAGTAGCTCGGCGCGCCGATGACGAATCCCTGCTTCACCACCGCGTAGAGGTCCACGAACACTCCGTGCCGCAGCAGCTCGTCCACCTCGTCCTCGCGAGTGGCGTATCTGCCCATGAGCCGCTTGACCGCGGAGGTCTCGTAGGGCGCGTAGTGGTAGATGTGGAGCGAGGGATCCCGTCGCCAGCGCGCGACCACCCAGTCCATGAAGCCTTCGAACGCCGCCTGCTCCTCCCGCTCGTCATGGGCCCACCAGTCGTGGAAGCGAGGCGTGATCTCGTCCACGGTGACCGCACCGAACAGGTACTCCAGCCACCCCTGCTGAGCGTAGGGAAATCCCTCCATGTCGAAGAAGACATCGTTGTCCGAGGGCGGCGGGAGCATCGCCAGGCCGCGGCGCGGTTCCTCGGGAACCGGCGGGCGGAGCTGCCAGAGCGGCTGAGGATGGCCGGCCGAGCGGAGCTGCAGCTGGGCCTGGACCCGGAGCCGGTCGAGGACCGATGCCGGGACCCGATGCACCCGGCGGTCCTGCGCGCAGTCGGCCAGCGCGCTGAGCGACGCGATGCCGTCCTCCTCCAGCCGCCGCACCTGGCCCCGGGTGATGCCGGCGACCCGGCTCAGATGGTCGCGCTCGGCGAGCAGCCTCTCGGCAGCCTCGACCCAGTGGCCCCAGGTGCGATCGAGTCCCGGGTCGGGCACCTGATCCAGGCTCCACTGGTGCTGGAAGGCGACGAAGGAGCGCTTGAGCTGGCGGTAGTAATAGAAGAAGTCGCGGGTGGCGTAGGTGCGCTCTTCGCCCTGGCCCAGCACGAAGACCAGCTCGGTCGGCAGGAACCCGCGGATCTGTTCCAGCATCTCGGCATAGGCGCAGAGTTGGATCAGGAAGTGGGGCTTGGCCGAGCGGGCGAGCTTGGTGTCCCAGGGCGTGTAGTGGTAGCCGCCGCAGCGGCAGCCGCCGCCGGGGCAGCGAAACAGGAAGTCGGGATAGCCCTGCCAGTTGTCCATCAGGAGATGGGCCTGGTAGATCACGGGCGCCCCGGCCTCCATCGCGGCGAGGGTCCGCGCGGCACCGGCCGGATCGTGCCTGGGGATCTCGATCAGGCCGGGCACCTGCTCCCGCAACGTCGCCAGGTAGCGATGCTCGTGCGCCTCGCCCATGCGGGCGGCGAGCTCGCTCTCCTCGTCCTCGTCGGGCGTGGCCCAGCGGAGCTGGTCGGAGCCGGCGCCGATGCCGGCCTGCCCGCGCTCGAAGAGCATGCGCTCACACCAGGCGGCGAAGTCGCCTTCCAGGTACGCAACCAGGTCGCGCGGCGAGTAACGGACCGTGCCGTCGGGGGTATGGAACATGAAGTTGGCTTCGGGGCACCCGAAGGTAAGTGGTTGGCGTTGGGGTTGGAAGGTAGGTCGAGGGTGTGACAGCCGGCGGTCCGGCGGAGCGAAGGTAACAGCTGACGGGGTAACAGCCATGCCTCATCCCGAGCGCAGCGAGGGACCTGCTCAAAGCGGACTTCGAATACCAGTCGAGCAGGTCCCTCGCTCCGCTCGGGATGAGGTATGCTTACAATTGCGTCGCTTGTGTGTTCATTGTTCCCGACCGCCCGACCGCCCGTCACTGCCCCGTCGGAAACGTCTCCGGCAGCTCGCCCGTGGACCATCCCGGCGTCAGATTGGATGTATAGACCCGCGTCCTTCCGAAGGTGTGAGTAGCGTCACGGTCGAGGTACTCACCCGCCACTAGGCTCCACTCCATGATGCCGTGCTACCGCAATCGCACCGAAGCAGGCCGCAGGCTGGCGGCCGAGCTCGCGGAATACGCCAACCGGCCGAACGTGGTGGTCCTCGCGCTGCCACGCGGCGGTGTGCCGGTGGCGTACGAGGTGGCCCGAGCGCTCAGTGCGCCGCTCGACGTCTTCATCGTTCGCAAGCTCGGCCTGCCGACGCACCCGGAGCTCGCCATGGGAGCGATCGCCACGGGCGGGATTCGATTGATCGACGAGGCGGCGGTGCGCCGCTTCGGTGTGACCGACGGCGAGATCGCGGCGGTGGCCGCCGCGGAGGAGCGGGAGCTGGAGCGGCGGGAGCGTCGCTATCGCGACGGCAGACCGCCACCCGAGGTAGCCGGCAAGACGGTGATCCTGGTGGACGACGGTCTCGCCACCGGGGCGACGATGGCCGCCGCGGCGGCCGCGCTCCGGGCAATGGAGCCGGCCAGGCTGGTGGTCGCGGTCCCGGTCGCCGCGCCGGAGACCTGCGACGACTTCCGCGACATCACCGACGACATCGTCTGCGCCCAGACGCCCGAGCCCTTCTACGCGGTGGGGCTCTGGTACGAGGACTTCTCGCAGACCAGCGACGAGGAAGTCCACGAGCTGCTGGAGCGGGCGGCTCGTGAGATCGTGACGCCGGCTGGGCGGACCTGATGGACGAGCGACAGGTGCGGGTGGACGCCGGCGAGGTGGTGCTGGACGGCACCCTCGCGGTCCCGGCCGAGGCGCGGGGAGTCGTGCTGTTCGCGCACGGGAGCGGATCCAGCCGTCACAGTCCGCGGAATCGCTTCGTCGCCGAGCAGCTCCGGGCCGGCGGTCTCACCACGCTGCTGGTGGACCTGCTCACCCGGGATGAGGAAGTGGTCGACCTGCAGACCCGGCACCTCCGCTTCGACATCGGTCTGCTGGCCGAACGGCTGATCGGCGGAATCGACTGGCTGGGCCGCCAGCCGGAGACGCACGCCTTGCCGGTGGCGCTGTTCGGGGCCAGCACCGGCGGCGGCGCGGCACTGGTCGCCGCGGCGGCACGCCCCGAGGCGGTCGAAGCTGTGGTGTCGCGCGGCGGCCGGCCCGATCTCGCCGCGGAGGCGCTCCCGAGAGTGCGGGCGCCGACGCTGCTGATCGTGGGTCAGGCGGATTGGCAGGTCATCGAGCTCAACCGGGAGGCGATGGAACAGATGCGGGCACCGGTGAAGCTCGAGATCGTACCGGGCGCCGGTCATCTGTTCGAGGAGGCGGGCGCGCTGGAACGGGTGGCACAGCTGGCCCGCGACTGGATCGTTCAGAAGCTCGCGCGGTCCACCGCCGGCCGGTGAACCGGGGCCCCGGCGGGGCGCTCAGCTTGCGTTGGTTACTCCCGACGGCGGCGCGACCTTGAACCGGAATCGCTGCTGAACCAGCTGGCGAACAGCTTTCCCCGCTCGTTTCGCCGGGCGGAAGCGTGCCTCGGCCAGCGCCACCCTGACCGACGCGGTGAAGAGGGGATGATCGCTCCGCATCACCCGGATCGTCGTCGTATCCACCCGGCCGGTGGCGTCCACGACATACTCCGCCTCTACCGCGCCCTCCTTTCCCTTAGCGCTCAGCGCCGGCGGGTACACCGGCGCGGCGCTGCTCTCGTACCGCTCCACCATCTGGTCCACCTGGAGCGCGGTGTACACCCGCTGAGCCAGGAAGGGGGCCGGACCGAAAGGCTGCTCGCTCCGAGCCCCGGCCCGCTCGCCCCCGCGTCGGGAACGACTCGCGTTGGCCACGAGACGCAAGCCTTCTCCGTCGCCTGGCAGCTGGCCGGCTTCGTCGAGACCTGAGCCCGGCTTTCCCGGCAGGAAGACCTCCGCATGGCGCTCGGGCTCTCCGCCGCGGTCCGGCGGCAGGAGAAAGAGCACCCGGGCGTCGCGCTCGGTGGACGGGAGGCGGAAGGTCCCCGTCGCGGTGGTCAGGATGAGCCACGCCATGGCCGCGTGCATCCCGATGCTCAGGGTCACGATTTCGGCGGAATGGAGCAAGCTGCGGTCGGATTCCAGCAGGGTAAGGCGCATAGTCGAGGCCTCCCCGGGATGAAAGTGGGGATCCGTCTACGGAGACGACGGGGGCACCCTGAATCGCACCCGGCGGGCTCCCGGCCCTACCTCAGGGCCCCGGCATCCGCATCGCTCCGATAACGATCCGCCCCTGCCCCGAAGTATACCTCACGGTGGCTAGCGCCCCCAGGTCCGGCGGAGGGCTGAGAGGGCGCTCGCGGGCCGTCTGCTGTGCAGCGGAGTGGACGGTGAGTGGAAGGGAGGTGACATCGTCAGCCTATGCCGAGAGACGGCGCATCAATTCGAGGGGCGGTGCTGACGGTCACATCATAGTAGCAAGTAACGCGATAGGTTCGCGGGCACGGATGCTGCACAAGCACAGGGCTCGATTCCGAACTCTGGACCCGGTCCAGGAACCAGGCCTTTGCTGAAAGGGAGAAGTCATATGTCGAGAGTGATCCCCGTCACCGGCGCCTTGGTCGCCGCGATGCTTGCCACCGCTCCGGGCGCCTTCGCCCAGGACACCACCGGCTCCCCGTGGCGAACCGTGCGCCCCGAACGCACCGTTCCTGACACCGGCATCAGCTCCTTGGTCGCCGACACCGCCTATATCCGCCAGGTCATCCGCGGCAACTTTACCGAAGTCGGGGCCGGCCGGCTGGCGGAGTCGCGCTCGGAGAACTCCGAAGTCAAGGATTTCGGCGAGCGCATGGTCTCGGACCACAACGCGATGAACGAGGAGTGGGCCCGGCTGGCAACCGAGAAGAACATGAGGGTCGACGTCGACTTCGGGCCGTCCGGGAAGCAGACCATCGACCAGCTCGACGATCTGAACGGCACCGAGTTCGACCAGGCCTACATGAACGCCATGATCCGGCAGCACGAGAATGATCTGGCCACGTTCCAGCGGATGAGCTCGTCGGCCCAGTCGTCCGACGTGCGGCAGCTGGCGAGCACCGGGCTGTCCACCATCCAGCAGCACCTCCTGCTGGCGCGGCAGGTCGGGAGCCGGGTCGGTGTTTCAAGCACGGCGGGGCGGGTCGGCGATGTGACCCCCATGCCGCTGCCATCCGATACGGACCGCACCCGCAGGACGGACGATCGGGCGACCCGGAACGAGCGTGACGACGGGAACGATCGCGCCGCGCTCAGCGTGGAAGACCGCGCGTTCTTCCAGAATACTCTGCAGGCCCACCTGCTGGAGCTCCGTCTGGCCGAGCTGGCCAAGCGCGAGGCCAAGAGCGACGAGATCCGCCGGCTGGCGGAGCGGATCGAGAATGACTTCGAGGGATGGCAGGAGCGCTGGAAGGACATCGCGGAGCGACACGACCTGAAGGCGCCCTCCAACCTGGGGCCTGAGCACCGGGAGAGGATCGAGGATTTCCAGGATAGGGCGAAGGGAAAGAATTTCGACCACAGGTACGCCGAACTGGTGGCTGAGCACCTGCAGGGCGTGGTGAACGCCTTCGAGAAGGAAGGACAGAAGGTGCGGCCGGCCGCAGCGCGCCGGCTGGTGGACGACGAGCTTCCGGAGCTTCGCCAGTACCTGGCGCGCGCGCGGCAGCTCGAGCGCTAGGTGCGCGATCGATAGGATCCGCGGCGCTGGCTGCGTGATCCGGCAGAACAACTCGGCCCGCAGGTTCTTTCGGGAACTTGCGGGCCGTTCTGCTGGTTGGAGCAGCCTTGTTCAGCCTGAGGCGATGAGGGCCACGGCAACCGCGGCGAGCGCCAGGCCGATTCCCTGGGTCTGCCCCACACGTTCTCTCAGCACCAGCGCGGCCAGCAACACGGTCGCGGCCGGATAGAGAGATGTGACCACCGCTGTGATGGTCAGCATCCCGCTTTGGGCAGCGAACTGGAAGCAGATGGTGGCTATGCCCGCGAACAAGCCAGCCACTACACCGAGCCGGCTGAACCGATCGCGCGGGATCCACGGGGCGGACAGCAGGTGGGCGCCAATCACGATGGCGGCCACCGATACCACCTGGCTCACCGCGAGAGGAGCGAGTCCGGCCTGCTCGGGGACCTGACCGAGGGCGGAGAACTGGAGTCCGAAGCCCAGTCCGGCAAGCAGCCCGTTGATCAGGTCGGCACGCCTCGCCCCACTCAGCCCCGAACTGCTCCCGGAGACCAGCCAGATGGCGGGCAGCGCAGCCGTCACGCCCAATATCGGCAGCGCGCCCGGCCGCTCACCGCTGGCCAGCCCCACCAGCACCGGCAACGTGGCAGCGGCGATCGCCGACAATGGAGCGACGACGGTCATCCGCCCGATCGCCAGCCCCCGGTAGATGAGCACGTTTCCAGCACCGCTTCCGATCCCGGCCAGCGCACCCCACAGGAGAGCCGTCACATCAGGCTCACCCTCGGTTACGGCCAACAGCGAAAGGGCGAGCACCGTCGCGGCGGCCTGGCTGGTAGCCGCTACGGCCCAAGCGCTGGCTCGCCGGGTCAGTATGCCGCCGGTGAAGTCCGATAGCCCGTAGGCGATGGCGGAGCACAGTGACAGGACGAGGACCGTCATCCCACTGTGCTCACCGGCTCTACCAGTACCAAGGCCGATACCAGCGCCAGTAGCCGAAGCCGATCCCCACTCTACGGCCCCACCAGGGATCGTATCCCCAGCGACCGTAGCGATCGGGATAGCGGTCACGGGCGTACCGCTCCGAGACCACGTAGGTCGCCACGGCATACACGAACTTCTCGCCGGCCGGCTTCATCTGCTCCGCCAGACCCCGCAGCACGGTCTCGGCATCTTCCCTGGCCTGTCCCTGCGAGGGCGCGGTGAGAGCCCAGTGCCCGTCGCGTGCGAAGCGGTCCACCCGGAACGGCGAGCTGGAGATGGCGGCGAGCACGAGGCCGTGCCCGTCGCTGTCGCCGGCGATGAAGGCTTCGCGGCCTCCACGACCCTTGAGCTCGTACTTCTTGCCGGCGGCGATCCGCTGCTCGTCCTTCGGATCCAGCGGGAACAACACCCGGATCCTCCCGTCGGCATCCGCCCCCAGCACGATCAGATAGCCCTCGGCGGCGGACTTGGCGTAGACCTTGGCCCGGTCGGCAAAGCCGTAATTACCATCGGAATTGAACCACACGCGGATCGGGGGATCGTCGGTCGCAGCGATCGCGGCGGGCGGCGCGACCAGCGCGTGAGAGGCTAGCAACAGCAATGAGGCCAACATAGAGCATCACCTTTCATGGTGCGCCGGGAAGACCCTCGTCCTCCAGCACCGGTGCACCATCTCCATTGGCGAGGAACACGGGCTGTCGCTGTCAGGTTCCCTCTACTCGCGTCGTCGAGGCTTTGCGCGTGGCGTGCAGCAGCAGCGAGTCGCCGAACTCGTGCCGACGTATTTCGGGATATGCTGGGGCCCGAGGTGGCAGTGGAGCGGGTGGAGCACATCCTGACGGGCGCGCGACGATGCGCGTATCGGATCACGCCAGTGCGTGTGCGGGCAATGCGAAAGGTGGCGACTAGTGCTTGAGGGCTAGCGCCAGGGAGCGATCATTCCGAAGATGCTCACCCGATCAGAAGCGGCGCCGGAGCTGCGAGCAGCTTTTCCATCTTCTCCCGCGTGCCGGTGCCCGGCGCCGGGACGTAGGCGACCAGCCGAAGCGACGACATCCGCTCGTCCAGCACGTCCAGCACGCTGAAGTCGAACACCAGTCGGCCCACCTCGGGATGCTCGTAGTGCTTGACCCCCTCCTGCCGCACCTCGATGTCGTTCTGGTTCCACCAGCGCTCGAAGTCCGCGCTCCGGGTGCGGAGTAAGGTCACCAGCTCGTTGAACCAGGGGTCGTCCACCCGGCTGGCGTAGGACGCACGCAGCTTGGCGACGCAGGCCCGGCCGTGGATCTCCCAATCCACCAGCATCGAGCGCATCCGTTCGCCCAGGAACAGCTGGTACAGCCCGTTGCGCTCGATCCCCTGGAGGGCGGCGAGGTCCCCATAGACTACCGACGCGGCGCGGTTCCAGGCGACGATGTCCCACCGCTCGCCGAACACCCACGCCGGGCCGTATTCCATCTGGTCGATCAGCCGCTGGAGCCGAAGGCTCACCGACACGGACCGGGGAAGATCGGTAGCGCTGGCCGGGATGGCGTAGCCACCAAGGGTCAGGAGGTGGCGGGTCTCGTAGGACTCGAGACGGAGCGCGGCCCCGATTCGAGTCAGTACGTCGGCCGAGGGCCGGACGTCGCGTGCCTGCTCCAACCAGGTATACCACTCGGCGCTGACGCCCGCCTCCGCGGCGACTTCCTCGCGCCGGAGGCCGGGCGTGCGTCTACGGCGGCCTCGGGGCAGCCCCAGCTCCTCCGGCTGCCGCCGCATCCGCCGGCTCTTGAGGAACTCGGCGATCTCCCGTCTGCGCTCTTCGCTCAACATGGTGTCACTCCTTCGGTGGCTCTACCCACCGGAACAGGATGGCGGGCCGGCGCCTGCTCAAACAGGGACTCCCAGTACCAGGATAAGTGGTTCCTTATCCCCGGATAGTGGGAAGGTAACGTAGGCGGGACGGCGGGACGGCGGGACGGCGGGACGGCGAGACGGCGAGACGGCGCGACGGCCGGAGGGCTAGCGGCCAGACGGCTAGCGGCCAAGCGGGCGAAGGGGAAAGGGTGTCACGCTGTCCCGCTGTCAGGCCGTCCCGCTGTCTAGCTGTCCGGCACTTCACAAAAGAGGCTGACATGAAAACACGGAAACTCGGCACTACCGGCGTTGATATCCCAGCGATCGGGTTGGGCTGCATGGGCATGAGCTCGGTCTACGGCACCGCCGACGATGCGACGTCCATCGCGGTGATCCACCGGGCCCTCGAGCTGGGCATCAACTTCCTGGATACCGCCGACATCTACGGTGCCGGACACAACGAGGAGCTGGTGGGCCGCGCGATCAAGGGCAAGCGCAACCAGGTGGTCCTCGCGACCAAGTTCGGCAACGTGATCCGGGGAAGCTGGGCCGACGCCAAGGGCTACGACATCAACGGCAGCCCCGCGTACGTGCGGCGCGCGGCGGAGGCGAGCCTTCGCCGGCTGGGCGTGGAGACCATAGACCTGTATTACCAGCACCGGGTGGATCCCAAGACGCCGATCGAGGAGACGGTGGGCGCGATGGCCGACCTGGTGGAGGAAGGGAAGGTCCGCTTTCTCGGCCTGTCGGAGGCGGCGCCGGAGACCATCCGGCGGGCGCACGCGGTCCATCCCATCGCCGCGCTGCAGACCGAGTACTCGCTCTGGACCCGCGACCCGGAGGACGAGCTGCTGGCGCTGACCGAGGAGCTGGCGATCACCTTCGTGGCCTACAGTCCGCTGGGGCGCGGGTTCCTGACCGGCGAGCTCAAGAGCCCCGAGGACCTGGCCCCGGACGACTGGCGCCGGACCAACCCCCGCTTTCAGGGGGAAAACTTCCAGAAGAACCTGGCGCTGGTCGAGGAGCTCGAGGCCCTGGCGCGGGAGAAGAAGACCACGGCGGCCCAGCTCGCTCTGGCATGGCTCCTGACCAGGGGAGAGCACGTGGTGCCGATCCCCGGGATGCGCCGGATCGCGCGCCTGGAGGAGAATGCCGCGGCGGCCGATGTCGCACTGACCGACGAGGAGCTGCACCGACTGGACGCGATCGCCCCGGTGGGCGCCGCGGCCGGCACGCGGTACACCGAGCCGATGATGGCGGCGCTGAACCGCTGACTTTTAGACATGGAGGTGCGGATGAACGACATCGCCGCCCTGAGACAGGCGGTAGATCAGGTCCTCGGAGGACGGGTCGAGCCGCTGCTCGACCTCCTCGCGCAGGACGTGGAATTCGAGGTGGACGGCCGATGCGACGTGCCCGGCGGCTGGAGGGGGTCGGGCACGCAGGCAGTGGTGGACTACTTCACCTCGCTGGGCGCGCTGACGGCGTTCTGGCAGATCGATTACAGCCCGGTGGACGGGCAGGTGATCGCGTGGGGGAAGGAGAGCTTCACGATCCAGGGGTGCGAGCTCGAGGGCGAGACCGAGTTCGCGCTGGTGTTCGATCTCGCCGATGGCAGGATCGTGCGGTTGGTGGTGATCGAGGACCTGCCGTCGTTCGTGCGAGCTGGAGGCCGGCTGCCGACGCGTGAAGCGGCCTGATCGGGCCAGGAGACGGTCAGGATACACAGAATTACCCACGCCCCTCCAACCGCACGTTGGGTCATTCGCCCGACGCGCCCCCGCCCGCCTCCTTGGTACCGTTGATGCCGGCTTCAGCGACGACGGCGGGGAGGCACCAAGCTCATGGGCTATGACGGAAACGAAGTCCACACCCTCGTGATCGGCGGCGGGCAGGCGGGCCTCGCCACCAGCTACTGGTTGACCCAGGCAGGACTTCAGCACCTGGTGCTGGAGCGACGGGACCGGCTCGGCGGCAGCTGGCACGACCGCTGGGACAGCTTCTGTCTGGTGGCTCCGAACTTCACGCTGCTCCTGCCCGGCATGCCCTACAACGGGCCCGACCCGGACGCCTTCATGCCGCGCGACGAAGTAGTGCGCTACGTCCAGGATTACGCGGCGGCGATCGGCGCGCCGGTACGGCTGGGCACGGCGGTGCGACGTCTGGCGGCGGCGAACGGCCGGTTCGAGGTCCAGGCGGAAGGCGCCTCGTTCCGGGCCAGGAACGTCGTGCTCGCCACCGGACCCTACCAGCGGCCCACGATTCCCTCCGCCTCGCGCGGGTTGGCGGGCCACATCCAGCAGCTCCATTCCAGCCAGTACCGGCGGCCCCAGCAGCTCGCCGGCGGTGGCGTGCTCGTGGTCGGCACCGGCCAGTCGGGGGCGCAGATCGCCGAGGAGCTGCACCAGGCGGGACGACAGGTTCACCTGGCCGTGTCGACCTGCCCGAGCGTGCCACGGCGCTATCGCGGCCGCGACGTGGTCTGGTGGCTCCTGCAGTCCTTCCTGCACGGCCGCGAGGTTGGCGTGCCCTTCCCCACGGTGGACGACCTCCCCTCGCCGGCAGCGAGGTTCGGCTGCATTCCCCACGTCTCGGGCAAGGATGGCGGGCACGACATCAGCCTGCGGCGGATGGCGCGGCAGGGCGTGCGGCTCTATGGGCGGCTGGAGTCGGCGAGCGGAGCGTGTGTGCGGTTCAGCGACGATCTGGAGGAACGGCTCGCCAAGGTGGACAGGGGATTCGACGAGGAGTTCCGGCCGCTCTTCGACGCATACATCGCCGCGGCCGGTATCGACGCCCCGGGAGACGACCGTCCGCCGCCCGACGACTTCGTTCCGCCCACGCGCACCGCGCTCGATCTCGATGCGGCGGGGATCGGCGCCGTGGTGTGGGCGACGGGCTACGCGCTGGACTTCGGTTGGGTGGACCTCCCGGTCCTGGACGAATGGGGATACCCGCGACACAAGCGAGGCGTCACCATCTACCCGGGCCTCTACGCCGTCGGACTCCGCTGGCTCTACTCGGAGCCTTCCTCGGTATTCGCCGGCGTGGGTGCGGACGCCGCGCATGTGGTCGAGCATCTCGCCGCGCGAGAGGCGGCTGTTCTGTGAGTTCTGACATCCTCAGGAGTCAGCTCCCTCCAGCGCCCGCCGGTACGCCTCGAGATGGCGGGTGGCGGCCGGCAACTGCCGCCAGCCGTAGCGAGTGCGCTTGAGCCCCCGATACGCGTCGAGCAGGAGCGGCCCCGCCTCCCCATGGCGGCCCAGCGCCGTGAGACACGCCCCCAACGCGCTGAGGGTCTCCAGCGTTCGCGGCTCCTCGGTCCCGTGCTTCGCGCGGCGGATCGCCAACGCCGCGCGCAGCAGCGGCTCCGCTTCCCGGGCGCGGCCTAGGTCGGTCAGCACCGCGCCGAGCGAGGTGAGGATCTCGGCGGTGAGGGGATGGTCGTCCGGGAGGACGGCCCGCTCCAGGGCGAGCGCCTCGCGCAGCAGCCGCTCGGCCTGGCGGGCGCGTCCGGTCCGGTGGCGCAGCACCGCGACGTGGCGCATGGTCTGCCCGACGTCGGGGCTGGAGTCGCCCAGCACTGCCCGGCGCAGCGCCAGCGCCTCGGTCAGCACCGACTCCGCCTCGACATAGCGGCGCCGCTCGCTGAGGATGACGCCCAGGTTCTGTAGCACGGTCGTAGTGGTGGGATGCCGGGGGCCCAGAGTGGCCCGGTAGCCCGCGAGGGCCTCTCTCGTCGCCCGCTCGGACTCCTCCAGATTCCCGACCAGGAAGCTGACGACGGCCAGGTTGGCCACCGCGGCGATGGTCTCGGGATGATCCGGCCCGAGCCACCGCCGGTTGATCGCCAGCGCCTCCTTCATGTGCCTCTCGGCCTCGGCGTAGCGACCTCTCGCGGTCTCGAGCCGGTGCTGCTGTTGGAGCGCGATGGCGAGGTCGGGATGGCCCCTCGGGTACAACGCCCGCCGCCCCGCGATGACCAGCGCCTCCAGGCTCTCCGCCTCCTCGAGTGCGCCCTGCGCCAGCAGGTTGGTCGCCAGGTTGTGCATCGAGATCAGCAGCGACGGGTGGCCGGGATCCAGGCTACGGCGCCGGATGGCGAGCGCGTCGCGCAGCGCGGAGTCGGCGCTCGCGAACTGGTCCGAGCGCCACAGCAGGACGCCCAGGTTGCTCAGCACCTCCGCGGTCTCCAACCCGCCGGCTCCGAAGGTCCGGCGAGTGATGGCGAGCTCTTGCCGGTACAGCGACTCGGCCTCGGCGTGACGTCCCTGCGCACCTAGGGTGGCGGCCCGGTCGCCCAGCGCCCGGGCCAACATCCGGTCCGGCACCCCGCGGGTTCGGTAGACGTCCACCGCCCCGGCCAGCATCGAGTCGGCCCGGCCGTACTGCCCGGCGTACCACAGCGCCTCACCTCGCGCGGCCAGCTCGGTGGCGGCCTCCAGGCTCCGCTCACCATAGAGTCCCACCGCGAGCTGATGGGAGCGCTCCAGCAGCGTGTCCGCCCGGCCGTAGTATCCCAGGTCGCGGTGAACCTCTCCCAGGAAGTGCAGCAGCTCCAGCCGGATCGCCGGCTGTCCGGCAAGCGCGCTGTCCACTCGTCGGGTCCCCCGATCCAGCAGCTCTCGGGCGGTGATGTCCCGCCCCCTGGACTCCACCGGCGCGGAGCCGCGGAAGAGTCCCTTCACGAACTCCTTCACCTCGCTGGCTTTCGCGGCCTCCGCGGCCGCGTTCCGCGCCTGCCACACGGTCCCCACCAGCCCGGCGACCAGCGCGGCGGCCAGCGCAATGCTGGCGCCCACGCCGATCCGGTGCCGGGCCACGAACTTCCTCAGCCGGTACGCCGGCGAGTCCGGGCGCGCCACGACCGGAAGCCCGCGCTGATAACGGAGCAGATCGGCGAGCAGCGCGTCGGCGGACGGATAGCGGCGCGCCGGATCCTTGTTGAGGGCTTTGAGTACGACCGTGTCGAGGTCGCCGCGGAGCTGGCGCCGGATCCGAGCCGCGCCCGGCGCGCCGCCTGGCACCGCGTGGCTCGGCGGGTCGGGATCGGTGTGGCACACGACCCGCTCGTACTCGGCGGGCGTGGGCCGGGCGAAGCGCTGGGCGGAGCGGCCCGTGAGCAACTCGTAGAGCACGGCCCCGAGCGCGTACACGTCGGTCGCGGTGGTGATCGGGTCGCCCCGGATCTGCTCCGGTGCCGCGTACGCCGGCGTCATCACCCGCACGCCGAGACCCGTGCGCGCGGCCTCGCCGGTGTCGTCCAGCACCTTGGCGATCCCGAAGTCGAGGAGCTTCACCTGGCCGGCGGCCGTGACCAGGATGTTGGAGGGCTTCAGGTCGCGATGGACCACGAGGTTCTGGTGCGCATGCCGGACCGCCTCGCATACGGCTGCGAAGAGCTCGATCCGCCCCCCGACGTCCAGCCCCGCAGCATCGCGGTACGCGGTGATCGGCACGCCGTCGACGTACTCCATCGCGTACCACGGCCGGCCGGCCGCGGTGACGCCGCCGTCGAGCAGGCGGGCGATGTTGGGGTGCTGGAGCCGGGCGAGGATCTGCCGCTCGGTGAGGAAGCGGCGCAGGATCTCGTCGGTGTCCATCCCGCGCTTGATCAGCTTGAGCGCGACGTGCTGCTGGAACTGACCGTCGGCGCGCTCGGCGAGATACACCGCGCCCATCCCGCCGCGGGCGAGCTCGTGGAGCAGTCGGTAGGGGCCCACCAGATCGCCCGGCGATGCATCGGCTTCGACTTCGGGCTCGGTGGACATCAGCCGGTGGGCGGGCCCGTCCAGTGCCTTGGCCGCCTCCGCCGCCGCCAGCAGGGCGCCGACCTGGGCCCGGAGCGTGGGATGCTCCACGCAGGCGCGATCCAGCCACGCGGAGCGCTCCGCCGGCGGCAGGTCCAGCACCTGATCGAGCAGACGATCGACGTCGCCGGCGCTGGGACTCACGATTCCCCGGCCAGCTCCCGGTACAGCCACGCCCTTCCCTTCACCCAATCGCGCCGGACGGTCCGGGCGGTGACGCCGAGCGCGAGCCCGGTCTCTTCCTCAGTGAGGCCGCCGAAGAACCGGCACTCCACCACCCGCGCGATCCGCTCGTCCTCCGCGCCGAGGCGGGTGAGCGCCTCGTCGAGCGCGAGGAGGAGCTGCGGGCGCTCCTCCAGCGGCAGGGATCCTTCGTCGAGATCCACCTGCCGGTAGCCGTGGCCGCGTTTTCCCGCGGCGCGCCGCCTGGCGTAGTCGATCAGGACCCGGCGCATGACCCGTGCGGCGACAGCGAAGAAGTGACCTCGGTCGAGCCACTGCGTCCGGTTCTGATCCACCAGTCTCAGGAACGCCTCGTGGACCAGCCCGGTGGTCTCCAGGGTGTGGCCCGCCCGCTCGCCGCGGAGCTGGCGCTGGGCGATGCGATGGAGCTCGTGATAGACGAGAGGGAACAGGCGCTCGGACGCATCGGCGTCGCCCTCGCGCCAGGCGAGCAGCAGGTCGGTCACATCGTGATCGGATGCGATACCGGTGTCCGCGGCAGCGTCACGGGACCCGGACTGATTCTCGAGCATGGCAACGTCCGCTTTGCGCCTCGCGCCGCGCGTCTGTCCGTGGGCCGGCGAGGGCTGGCCCTGCAACATCGGAAGTGAGGGCCGCTCCCGCAACACCCGGCGCCCCCCACCCAACCGCAGCCGCCCTGCTGGGAGACACCGTATGTCACCGATTCGCTTCTGGATACCGCTCTGGGTCATGCTCCTGTGCCTCACCCCCGAGCTCCCCGCTCAGCTGGCGGATGTCGCCGGCAGCAAGGACAGCCCGCTGCTCCAGCGCTACGAGGGCTCCTCCATCATCGGCTACGAGTTCCAGGAGTTCGGCACGGTCGAGGTCCTGCTGGGCCAGGTGAAGGGTGGCGGGCCGGGCAAGCGCAACGTGCTCTCGCCGACCGACAGCCGGCAGGTGGAAGGCCGCGCCACCCGGCTGCTCTATGTGGCGCCCGAGGGCCGATCGCCGCTGGAGGTCCTGCGGAACTACGAGCAGGAGCTCAAGAAGAGCGGATTCACCACGGTCTATCAGTGCGCCGCGAAGACTTGCGGTACCGACCGCGACGGCTGGCTGGGGGAGTACTACCTCTATCCCGAGTCGAAGCGGCTGAGCCAGACGCCGGCCAAGAGCGGGGCCCAGCCCGCGGGGCAGGTGTCGGAGTTCGCACTCAGCAACGCCAGGGACCAGCGCTACCTGGCCGCAAAGCGGGAGGACGGACAAGGCGAGGTCTGGGTGTCGCTCTTCGTGGCCAGCGGAAACTTCCCCCGCCACAAGGAGACCTACGGACGTCCCATCGTGCTCCTCGACGTGGTGGAGACCACATCGATGGAGAGCCGCATGGTCACGGTGGACGCCGCCGCCATGGCGAAGGACGTGTCGGAGAAGGGTCGCGTGGCTCTCTACGGGATCTACTTCGACACCGACAAGACCGGGATCAAGCCCGAGTCCGAGCCCACGCTGGTGGAAATCGCGAAGTTCTTGGGGGAGAACCCCAAAGTCACGGTGTACGTCGTGGGCCACACCGACAACGTCGGCGGATACGAGTACAACATGGGGCTCTCATCCAGGCGCGCCGCGGCGGTGGTGCAAGCGTTGACGACGAAGCACGGCGTCGAGGCGGCGAAGCTGGTCGCGGCCGGCACCGGTCCACTCGCGCCGGTGGCGCCGAACGACAGCGAAGAAGGGAGAGCGAAGAATCGCCGGGTGGAGCTGGTCAAGCGGTAGCAGTGGAGCGTAGCAGAAGTTGAACAAAATACTTGTCCGCTCTTATCCGCCCTCCGCGCGTCTGTCGGTGCTCGAAGGTACTCGACACCGACACCAACCTGCGGAGGTCCATACGCATCGACCAAACCTGCATCGCGTGAGCCGCGCCTGCGGCTGCGCGCTGTCCCTCGGCCTCGTTCTGGGCTGCAACAACAGCCGCGGCCCGGCGGCAGCCGAGACCGCCTCGATGGCGGGCGAAAGCCGGACGGCAGGCAAGCATCGGCGCGACGCCTGCGGACTCATCACCAAGGCGGAAGCCGACGCGATCCTGCAAATCCCGCTCACCCTGCGGCCCGAGCGCAAGAACGGCTGGTCGGAGTGCCGGTACGAGGGGCCCGGCGGAGCCGGGTTCTCGCTCAAGGTGTTCTGGAGCGGCGGCAAGGAGGAGATGGCCGTCACCAAGTCGGCCATGCAGCTCGCGCCCGCGGTGATGCGGGAGAACGACATGGAGCCGGCGGGTATGCTCGCGCTCCACCCGGTCGCCGACCTGGGCGACGAAGCCTACTTCAATCCCATCGCCGGCTCCTATGTCCGGCAGGGCGACGTGCTGCTGGAGTTCGACCTGCGCCTGATCCTGTTCCAGGCGCCCACCCACGATTCCGCCATCGCGCAATGGCGCGCCCTGGCCCAACAGGCCCTCGGCCGGCTTGACGAGAGGAGATAGCCATGAAGCATCGAATCGGCGTGTGGATCGCCGCCCTCACGGCAGTGGCCTCGCTCGGGGGCCCGGCGGAATCGAACGCGCAACAGCGGGAGAGCGTCAGCTTCGACGGACGCACCCTGGTGCTCGCCTGGGAGGGTGAGAACCGCGGCGAGCGCATCCGGGAGTACCTCCCTGACGGCGAAAAGCTGGACTCCTGGACCACACTCGCCTCGATCCGCGAGTACCCGGACCTGAACGACCCGAAGGCCGTGGTCACGAACCTGGTGCGGATGCTGCGGCAGAACCATCCC
Source organism: Gemmatimonadales bacterium (assembly GCA_036556625.1). Classification (GTDB taxonomy): domain Bacteria; phylum Gemmatimonadota; class Gemmatimonadetes; order Gemmatimonadales; family GWC2-71-9; genus CAVVWJ01. The sequence continues at coordinate 3,492 of DATBJC010000132.1, read as the reverse complement.
CGGGCCCGCAGCACGGTCCAGGAGAACCCCCGGACGGGCGAAGTGGTGGTCGACTTCGTGACCTGGCCGCCGGACGAGTCGTTCGTGGAATTCAACGTCTGGAAGTACCGGCGAGCGGAGGCGGGCGGCCTGGTGGCGCACCAGTACGCGCTGCGCGACTACCGGGATCCGAAGGGGTTTCTCCGCGGGCTGAGGCCGGTACGCGAGCGGCTGGTGAGGCTGATGGCGGAAGGAGGCCTGGTTCGCCTCGGCCAGGACGGTTGACACACGAGGAACCGGGCTTATAGTGGGAATCGACTCTCAGAAGCGACGAAGCCCCGGGCGGAGTTTCTGGTCGCGCAAGCCCGGGGTGGAGCCAATCGCGAAACCGGCTGAGCGTGGTTCTGCTCCGCCGGTTTTTTAGCTGGTGGCCTGGGGGCCTTGCACGCCCCTCTTTCAACCGAGATCCCTCAACCGGAGGCAACGATGTACGCTATTATCCGCCGGTACTCGACCAAGGCCAACGTGAATCAACAGACCGTGGACGAATTCAAGCGCCGGATCGAGGAGAAGTTCGTCCCCACCATCCAGGACCTGCGGGGATTTCACACCTACGGCGTATTGAACACAGGCAACAAGGAGCTTCTCTCCATCAGCATCTTCGAGGATCGCCAGGGAGCGACCGAATCCACCCGGAAGGCAGCGGAGTTCGTCCAGAAGGATCCCATTAAAGATCAGCTGAGCAAGCCCGAGGTCATCGAGGGCGAGCTGCTCATCCTGCGGGAGGCGGGAGTCGGGATTCGCTGAAGCCCGACGACGCAGGTGGCGCGACGGCGGCCCGCACCTTCCTCCGGGAAAGTGCGGGCCGCTGGTGTCAGAACGCGTTCGCGCGGTAGCCGCAAGTGTATGCGATTAGGACACTTATAGACGGAGACGTCGGGCAGATCGCTACTCTACTTCCTCCTCGGATGCAGAATGCGAGTCGGGTCCGACGGTAGTGTCAGGCGCGACGCGGCCCTTCGCAATCGGAGTCACGGAGGCTTCCACCCCCGGCCAGGTGCACCACGCCACTGGCCCTGCCGCAACCTTGATGCTCCATGGACCACGCCCTATCGTATCCCCAGCGATTCTTGCCCCAAAGGAGGGCATTCCGACACACGCGATCGACCATGTCACCTGAGAGCTGGCAGCAAAGTGTGGGACAGGAGGATTCTCGCATGCAAGTCCACGAACATTTCGAGAACTGGGACCACTACGCCAACAAGTGCTCTGTGTGCCTCCACGCGGTGGACGGGAACGGCATCATCCTCTGGGCCAACGATACCGAATTCAAGGCCATGGGGTACAAGCCCGAGGAGTACATCGGGAAGTTCATCGGCGATTTTCACATGGACGAGCCGGTCGTCAATGACATCCTGGGACGGCTCACCCGAGACGAGACCGTCAACGCATACCCGGCGCGGCTCCGGGCCAAGGACGGCTCCGTCAAGTACGTGATGATCAACTCGAACGTGTACCACGAGAAGGACGGCACGTTCGGCCATACCCGCTGCTTCACGACCGAGATCGGCGAGAAGGCCTGGAAGGCGCTGAAGCAGACGGCCAAGGCGTGAGCCGGAGCTGAATCAGAACAGCACCTTTTCTGTCACCCTGAACGCAGTGAAGGGGCCACGACCCAGGGTATGGCCCCTTCGCTTCGCTCAGGGTTATCAAACCTCCGCTACCGCTCCCTTGGCCACCGGCCCGCCACGCCATTCCGCCACACGAGCCCCCAGCGCCGTCGCTACCGCCTCCCGCGCCAGCAGCCGGGTGGAGTCGAGCGTGGGCAGCGGGGACACGTCAGGAGTGATCAGCAGCGGGATCTCGGTGCAGCTCAGCGCCACGGCATCGCAGCCTTCCCGACGCAGGCGATCGATGATGCGGACGTACTCCGCACGCGACGTGTCCACCAGCCGGCCCTGGCACAGCTCACTGAAAATGACCTCGTCCACCAGCGCGCGATCGGCGGGCTCGGGAATCCGCATGGTGATGCCGTGGCGGGCGAACGCGGCCGGATACACCGGGCCTTCCATCGTCCACTTCGTGCCCAGCAAACCGACACAGATACGGCCATCCGCCCGGGCCTGCTGCGCGACGATCTCGGCGATGTGCAACCCGGGCAGCGGAAGCGGCCCGCGATACAGCTCGAGCGCGATGTGAGCGGTGTTGTCGGGACACACGAAGAAGTCGCAGCCCGCGTCGGCCAGCCGCTGCGCCGTCCGGGCGAGGTACGTGGCTACGGCAGCCAGGTCGTGAGCCTCGTACTGCTCGAGCGCAGGGCCCATCGGGAGGATGGAGAGCGTGATCTGGGGGTGCTGGTGCGCGCCCAGCCGGCGCGCGCCCTCGCGCACCATCTCCAGGAAGCACAACGCGGCGCCGTCGGCGCTATGAGCCAGCACCCCGATGTGCTGCATTCGCTCTGCTCCGTCAGCGATCGTCATGTTGCGGTTCTCATCCCCCGGTTTCGCCGACCTGATTGTATGACGGAGCTCGAAGAGTTGGGGCCGGTCGAGGCGCCGCGTGCTCCATCTGCGCTCTGCGCATCAGCCATGCGCCGGCGAGGCACACGATGCCGCCGACCACCGACAATGTCGCCACGTGCTCTCCCCGCACCAGCACCCCCAGCAGCAGCGCCACGGGCGGGATGAGGAACGCGGTGGCCGAGGCCTTGGTCGCGCCCACGCGGCCGGCCGCCATGACCGTGAGCACGTAGGCTACGCCGGTGCCGAGCGCACCGAGGGCCAGCAGCGAGAGCATCGGTCCGAGCGACCACCTCGCCTCGAGCGCCTCGGGCAAGCCGAGCGGCGCGGTCAGCACCAGCGCCACCGCCTGCGCCCGCCAGATCACCGGCAGCGCGCCCTGCCGCTGCTGCACCGGGCGCGCCACGTTGAGCGCGAACCCGTAGGACACCAGCGCGGCCAGGATCAGCAGCACGCCGAGCGCGGTGCTCCGCCCCTGCCCTACCGTCGGCCACGCCATGAGCACGCCGCCGGCCAGACCGACCGCGATACCCAGGGCGATGCTCCGCGACGGCCACCGGCGCGCGATCCCGGCCGCGACGATCGCGGTGAAGAGCGGCACCGCCCCGTTCAGCATCCCGGTGAGCGCCGACGAGACCCGCTGCTCGGCATAAGGGAACATGCTCAACGGGAAGGCCATCCAGAGTATGCCGACCAGCGCCACCCAGGGCCAGTCGTCGCGACGCACCGGTCGGCGGGAGCCGGAGAACAGGGCGAGGACGAGGAAGCCGACCAGGATGCGGGTGAAGGTCACCCCGTTGGGACCCATCGCTTCCAGCCCCTCGGCGATGAAGAGAAACGATGCGCCCCAGATGACGCCGGGGACGATGAGCAGGATCCAGTCCATCAGCACTCCTTATAGTGACACCCACCCTCAAGTGACACCGCATACCTCATCCCGAGGGAGCGGAGCGACCGAGGGACCTACTCGAACGGTGTTCGATGACGGCGGAGC
>DATBJC010000131.1:0-13922 GCA_036556625.1 Gemmatimonadales bacterium | reverse complement strand
CTGCGGAGGATGGAGTTGTTACTTGGGGATGGGCGGTTCGACGGAATCGGCGCAAGCGATGTGCCGCTTCGCGATTCCAGTGGCTGACAGGTGACGTACTCGCTATAGCCGACCGAGTTGTGTGGTGCCTGGTGCAAAGGGCCTGCCAGTCAGGTCGGCCTCGCCGTCGGCCGTGCATCCCGACTGCTCAGATGCGAAGTGCGAGTCTCTCGTGCCGATGGTGACGGGTGACATGGATTGCACTGTGCTGTGGGGTGAGATCAGCCGCTCGGCTAAACCGGTCAGCGTTTCGGACCGAGAGCGCGACGCTGAATGGCCCCGTTGCTCGCACGCGACAGCCTGACCTCAGATGTACTTCGAGGCAGTTGTGTTCCACGCGACGCGTGGCCCCTGCCTTCGAACCGGCACTATCGAATCCGTCCGCTTCTACTTCAGGCTCACGAGCACGGTGAAAGCGTTGTTGCTGACGAACGAATCGAAGACATGGTCGGGATCCGCCGTGGCGCTTACCGACGCCACGCGAGGTTCGCCTGTAACGGTACGCAAGATCACCGTACGGGCAACCACAGAAGACCCGTTCGGAACCAGGGCGGGGATAGGAACTTCCTCCGTTAAGGGAATGACGTTGCCGTCCCCACCGAAAACCTGAATCCCGGCCGTTGGCCACTGAATACGAAGCGTTGTTGGAGGGGATGCGGGGGGGCCGTTGTTGGTTACGGTCCACTGATAATGGAAGGTAAAATCCGCTCCATTGCCTTCAATGATGCTACCAATGCCACCAAAGGGCCTGCTGATATCGAGTGTGTCCAGATCGACGTTCGCGATCCGGAGATCCGCGGGGAATCGCACGATCGTGCTCAGGAAGGCGAAGTTGTCGGCCTCGCTTGTCTCCGGCACACTACGGTCCGGATCGGCGTTGACACCGAAGACGACGCGCGCGCCGTCCGCGATTGTGCCTGTGACCTCGCCGACGATGCGCACCAGGCGGCTCGCTCCGGCCGGCAGCGAAGCGACCGTGCACCTGACCAGGGCCTGGCCGGTGGCCACGTCGGTGGCGACTCCGGTGCACCCGCTGAACTGGCTCGCTTCGACCCTCACGAAGCGCACGCCCTTGGGCAGGGTCGACTGGACGAGAACGTTGGAGGCGGGGGCCGCGCCGGTATTCGTCACGGTGACCACGTGGACGAGGGGCGGACCTACTTGCGTCGCGAACTGCGCGGACTGGTCGATCGCCACTCGGAGGTTGGGCAGGCTCGGCGGCGGCTGCACCGTCGCGGCGTCGTCGTTTCGGATCGTCACCTGTCCGATGGAGTCGCCGAGCACCGCGTTGACCGCGCCCGTCAGCCCGACCGAGAGGGTCTCGTCGGGCTCGGAAACCGTGTCGCCGCAGACAGTCAACGGAACGTCCAGGAACGGCTGTCCGGCGTCGATGGTCACCGAGCGAAACGCGAACGTCGCGTCGCGGCCCGGGCAACTCCCTTCGGTCGCGGTTCCTTCCGGGCGGGCCCCGACGAGGACCGTGACGGGCTGGTTCGTGGTGGCCGAGAGACTCACCCGGACGAGCTTGGTGCTGTTGGCGTTCCCCTCGAAAAACGACGCATCGCGGATCGACACATTGAGCGGTTCGGGGGCATCGTCGTTTCGGATCGTCACCTGTCCGATGGAGTCGCCGAGCGTCGCGTTGACGGGACTCGTGAGCCCCAGCGAGAAGCTCTCGTCCGGCTCCTGCGCGGTGTCGCCGCAGAGGGTGAAGGGCACGCTGATCTGCGGCTGTCCGGGGTTGATCGTCACCGTGCGCAGGGCGAACGTGACGTCGCGCCCCCCCGCGCACGCGCCTTCGGTCGCAGTGCCGCCCGGGCGGGCGCCGACCAGGACGGTGATGGCCTGGCTCGAGGGCGCCGAGAGCCTCACGATCGCGTTCTGCGTGTTGCCGGCATTCCCCTCGGGAAACGACAGGTCGTCGATCGAGAGCTCGGCGGCGGGCGCGGTGGCAAGGTCCTCGTCGGTAATGGTGCCGCGCCCGGTCCCGTCGGCGATCGTGGCGCCGACGGGATTGGAGAGCACGACGTCGAAGGTCTCGTCGCTCTCGTCGACCACGTCGCCGCAGACGGTAAAGGGAATGGCCTGGGTCGTCGCCGAGGGGGAGAACGTCAGGGTGCCGGACGCGGCAACGGCGACGTCGATCCCGGCGCCGCAGGCCGCGCCCCGCTCCGCGGGATTGGTCGGGGTGGCGGCGAAAGCGAACTGCACGCTGACGGCCTGGCTCGAAGCGGCCGACAGGGTGACGTTGAACTGCCTGGCGGTCGTCCCCGTGTTGCCCTCGGGGGCGCTCACATCGTTGATCGAGAGCGCAGGGGTCGGCGCCGCCGCATCGTCGTTGGTGAGAGTGACGGTGCCAGTCGCATCCTCGATCGTCGCCCCGCTCGCGTTGCTGAGCCTGACCCGAAAGGTCTCATTGCCTTCCACGACGGCGTCGCCGCAGACAGTGACGCTCACGGACTGTTCGTCCTGTCCGACCGCGAACTGGAGGGTCCCAGACTCGATGATGTAGTCGGTGGTCCCGCCGCAGGTGGCGCCACCGGTGGCGCTCGGCGGCGACACATTTTCGGTTTCGTAATCGACCGTCACGACGCTCTTTGCCTCGTCCGACAGCGCGACCGTCAACGTGACCTCGGCCGGGCCGGCGTTGCCTTCCGCGACGGTGCGGTTGTTGATCTCCAGCTCCTGGTCCTGGGCGAAGGCGTCCTCCCCGAGCCCCACCGAGAGGGCCAGGCAGAGGAGCACCACGACCAGCGCCGGAGCGCAACTGGCAATGCCCCCCGCCAGGGACGAGCGTGTGGTGGGGCTGGAACAACAGGGGGACATGCCCAAGGATGCGAGGAGGTCCCGGAATACGGCTACTCGGGAGAAGGACAGAATGGATCGCATGGTGCCCCCAAGGTACGGCACGATTCGCAGTGTCCAGTGCTCTTCTTCCTTAATCGGAATTCGCGGGCGAAACCGATCACCGGCTCTTGGGTTGAGCGTCGGCTCTCAGGGTATACAGAGTATGAACGGGGTCGTCACCGGGTCGTCCCCGGGGCAGGGTAGGGCATCTCGGCAGCAGTTCAGCGGTGACGGTTTCGGCGAGCGTTGTGCTGCAGGCCCGGCAAGTCGAACGCCGGCTTCGGCTAGTTCAACGTCGGCACGGCGATAGTTCAGTCCCGCCCGCCGGCGCGATCATCACGGCGACATTCCAGGGTCCGTCGAAACGGGTCACTTGCTCGCCGCGGCAGCAGTGTCCGGCAGGAGCGCTCGATACTCGGCTGCTTTCTCCAGCTTCCCCCATGCCGTGTAGAGCGCGACAAGGTGCCCCAGCGCCTCTCGCGCCGCCGGCCGCCGGTCGGCGCTTCCCCGCGCGAGCTGGGCGTAGCCCTCGACCAGAGGTGCCTCGGCGTCTGCATACCGTGTCTGGGCCGCCAGGCAGGCCCCGAAAGTGGCTTTGGTTTGCGCCACCCACTCGTCCTGTTCGCCGTGGAGTTTCCGATACATCGCCAACGCCCTATGGAACAGCGAATCAGATTCGGCGTAGCGACGCTGGTCGCACAGCACTCGGGCCAGGCCATACACCCCTCTGGCGACGTCCGGGCCCTCTTCCCCCTGGAGCGTCTGGCGCAGCGCCAAGCTCTCGCGGTGCAGGCGTTCGGCCTCGCCGTACCGCCGAGCTTCCCGCAGCAGGTCGGCCAGCGCGTACTTTCGCCAGGCCACCTGCATGCTCGCTGCACCATGCACTTTCGTCCGCACGGCCAGTGCCTCACGATACAGCCGCTCCGATTCACCGTACGCTCGCTTGCGCTGTAGCGCCAAGGCCAAATTCCCCAACAACAGGCCCGCGTCATCACTCTCCTTCCCCGAGGCGCGCTGCATGATGCCCAGCGCCTCGCGGAACTGGGCTTCGGCTGTCTCGAGGTCGCCCTTTCGCAGCGACACCCAACCGAGGTTGGACAGCGTCATGCCGAAGTCCCGGTGCTCCTTGCCCACGTGCTTCTCGACGATGGACAGGGATTCCCGCAGCATGGAATCGGCGCGCTCGTACTGGCCGAGCACGCTGGGGACCAGGGCCAGGTTATTCAGCGCGGTCGACACGGCCGGGTGATCGGGCCCGAGGAGCTTCCGGCGCTTCGCCAGCGCCTCTCGGAGGAGGCCCTCGGCGGCGCCGTAGTCATCCTTCTCATAGAGCGTGTTGCCCAGGTCCTCGAGAGCGTCCACCACCTGGTTGTGCAGGTCGCCGTACAGCTCGCGGCGGGTGGCCAGCACCTCACGGAACAGCGCCTCGGCCTGATCGTGCTCGCCCGCGCGGAACCGCAAGGTCGCCAGACCGTACTTGCTCGCGGCGATCTCCTTGCGATGGTCGCCGGGCAAGGTGGTGAGGATGCGCAGGGCTTCCCGGAACCGCGGCTCCGCCTCCTCGTACTTGCCGCTGTAGGCGAGCATGTATCCCCAGTGGTTGAGGATGGCCGCCACGCTGGAGTTGTCGGTGCCGAGCCGTAGCCGTTCGGATGCGAGGGTGCGCCGGAACAGCGAGTCGGCCGCGGCGTAATCACCCTCTTTCGAGAGCAGGTCGGCAAGGTCGCGTTGGGTCTGCGCGATTTCCTCGTGCTCGGTTCCATACAGCCCGCGCCGGGTCGCCAGGGCGCCTTCCAACAGCCGACGTGCGCGCTGGTATTCACCCAGCTTGACGTACAGGGTTCCCAGCATGTTCTGGATGGTGGCCCGCACGGCCGGCTGACGAACGGGGCTCTGTTCCATCCGGGTCGCCCCCATCTCCAACAGCTCGAACACCGTCAGAGTGTCGCCCAAGGCCTTGTCAGGATCGGCGCCCTCGAACAGATCCACCATGAACTCGATGCTCGCCCGCGCCTTGTCGGCTTCCAGCTGAGCGCGGTCCCGCTCCCGGGTGATCCGCGTGTTATGCACCAGCGCGAGTGTGGCGACCAGGAGCGCGAACCCGGAACCCGCGGCCACCCCGACCCGATGCCGTCGCACGAACTTTCGAGCTCGGTAGCCCACCGTGGCAGCCCGCGCTGTCACCGGGACCCCCTGCATGTGCCGCTTCACGTCTTCCAGCAGCCGCTCGGCGGACTGGTAGCGCCGCTCCGGCTCCGGGTCGAGCGCCTTGAGGGTGATCGTGTCCAGGTCCCCGCGCAGCCGGCGCTGGAGCCGGTCGACGGTTGTGCTCCGCGCTTCCGCGATCGCGTCCGGCGTCGGGGTGCCAGCGGGCGCACTTCGCGCAGCTCCCTCGTCCTGCCGCGTGATGACGGTGCTCGGACGATCCGCCTCCTGCTCTAGCGTCTGCTCGGCTGCGGGGGCTCCTCTGGCGCTGCGAGCGAACGGTCGCCGACCCGTCAAGAGCTCGTAGAGCACCACTCCAAGTGCGTAGACATCGCTCGCCGTGGTCACCGGCATTCCCCGGAACTGCTCCGGCGAGGCATACTCGGGCGTCATCACCCGCGCCTCAGTGCGGGTGGGCGGGGAGCCGTGCTGAGGATCGTCCGCCAGGAGCTTCGCGATGCCGAAGTCCAGCAGCTTCACCACGCCCTCACTGGTCACCAGGATGTTCGACGGCTTGATGTCCCGGTGGACCACCAGGTTCTGGTGGGCGAACTGCACTGCCTGGCACACCGTCTGGAAGAGCGCCAGTCGCTCGTCGATTCCCAGCCGTCGCTCATCGCAGTACGCGGTGATCGGCCGGCCCTCGATGTACTCCATCACGAGATACGGTCGTCCGTCGTCGCTGGCGCCGCCGTCGTAGAGCCGGGCGATGTGGGGATGCTCCAAGAAGGCGAGGATCTGACGCTCGGAGCGGAAGCGGCGGAGGACTTCGTCGGTGTCCATCCCCCGCTTCACCAGCTTGATGGCCACCCGCTTCCGGAACTCGTCGTCCGCCCGCTCGGCGAGATAGACCGCCCCCATACCGCCTCGACCGACCTCTTCAAGGATCCGATACGGCCCAAGGCGCTCCCCGGCTGCCCGGATCCGCTCCTCATCGTCTAACTCGCCGTGCAGAGCGGCCAGGATCGGGGCGGCGAACCCCGTCGCCGACTCGCCGAGCACCGCTTCGGCCTCGGCGCTGCTGGCGAGGAGCGCCTGGACCTCGCGGCGCAGCTCGCTATCGTCGCCACAGGCCTGGGCCAGGAATGCCGCGCGCTCGGCGCCGGGCCGCTCCAGCGCGGCCGCGAAGAGCCGGTCAATCTGCTGCCATCGGTCAGGAGTGAGCGAGCGCATGGAGTGCGCCTGGACTGTCGAGGTTAGCTCGAGGAGTCGTTTACCGGTTGCATCCAGCGGTGGAGCCAGGCGCGGGCCCGGGTCCAGTCACGCCTCGCCGTGGGGACCGACAGCCCGGTCACCTCGGCGATCTCATCGAAGGTCAGGCCGCCGAAGAAGCGGTACTCGACGATTTCCCCGAGTCGTGGGTCGACTCCTGACAGCCGCTCCAGCGCATCGGTGAGCGCGAGCAGGTCGGCGGCGCGATCATCGGCCGCGACCTGCACGGCGTCGAGCGGCAGGTCCGAACGCCGCCCGCCGCGCTTCTGGGCCGTGCGCGCGCGGGCGTAGTCCACCAGGACAAAGCGCATGGCGCGTGAGGCGAGGGCGAAGAAGTGCGCGCGGTCCCGCCACTCCGAGCGCGATTGGTCCACCAGCTTGAGGTACGCCTCGTGGACCAGCGCGGTGGTGTCGAGCGTTTCACCGGGGCGGTATCGGAGCAGGCGCTGGTGGGCGATCCGACGCAGCTCGTCGTACACGTGCGCGAACAGCCGGTCGAAGGCCGCGCGGTCTCCGGCGCGGGCGTCGAGCAGCAGCTGCGTGGTGTCGGGCGGAGCGGTCATGGCGGTCAGCCTCGCCGGGTCGCGGACCTGCGGCGACCCGGGCATGCCCTACTGGGACCCGCCTGCTCCAATGTCCCCCTGCGCTGGGGGCTGTCAAGCGACGGGCGGGCGGTCGGCCGCCTCAGCGAGCCGTGGAGGCGCAGGCCAGTGATCAGTTCCGCCCGCGGATTCCGATAACGGAAGAAGACCACGGAACCCGGAACTGCGAATTGTGCTGCCTCGAACCGCTATCACCCTGTCGCGCCTTGCCTTGGTTGCTGGAGCCGTCACGGTCGTCCCGCCTGCCCTCGCGCAGCTGGCCGTTTCCCGGGTCCCGACGGTGACGCCGGGATTTGCCGCAGGCGAGTGGCTGGACGCCGACGCCACGATCGAGCTCGCCTTGAGCCCGCCGCTTCTCCCCGGACGGGGGCAGCTGGCCGTCTTTGTCGGCGCGACCGACGTGACCGCGCTGTTCACTGTCAGTCCCGAGAGGCTGACCTACCGCCCCCAGGCAATCCGGCTGCCGTCTGGTGAATCGGAGCTCGTGGTCCACTTCGTGGGCCGAGACAGCCGGTGGCAGGAGATCGGCCGCTTCCCGATCCGCGTCCGGACCCGGGCCGGATTCGAGAAGTCGTCATTCGATCCCAAGCTCGATGTGGCAAGCGAAGGCCAGGTCGCCGAAGGCCACCGGCCGGACGCGAGCCAGCCGCCGCGTGACACCTACCAGGATCTGACGACCAACCTCGGGCTCACGACCGTCCACCTCCGGCACGGCTGGAAGGTGCAGAGCCAGTTGAACGTGGTGGGGGTCAACCGCCGGGAGAAGGCGCTGCGGTTCGACCAGGAGGGCGAGGACGCACCGAGGGTGGATCTCTCGGACTACCGGGTCGAGGTCGAAAGGGGGATGGCCCGGGCGTCGTTGGGACACGTCACCTGGGGAGCGAATCGGCACCTGGCGAGAGAGTTCGCCAGCCGCGGGGCGACCTTGTCGCTCCGCCTCGGACGGCGGGCCGATCTGACGGCCGCGTGGCTCCACGGATCCAGCATCGTCGGCTGGAGTCATTTCCTGGGCGTCGAGCGCCGGGAGCATCGGCTGGGCGGCGCGACGCTGGGTCTCGAGGCGTTCCCCTCGCGTCCCGGGCTGCTGCGGCTGGAGGCCACCGGCCTGACAGGATCGCTGCTGCCGCTGGCCGGCTTCAGCCAGGGCGTGGTCAACGACGCCGAGAAGAGTCGGGGTTGGGGGATGCGTCTGCTAGGGGCCACGCCCAGCCAGCGTGGGCGGGTCGAGCTGGGATACAGCCGGAGCCGGTTCGAGAATCCCCCGGACTCGCTCCTCGCTCAGGGAGCCGACCTGGTCCACGTGCGCGAGACTACCCGGGCGGCTCGGTACCTCGAGGCCAGTTACGACGTGGTTCAGGCATGGCCGATCACGCCGTCCGTCCAGGGCCGTCTCACGGCGGCCTACCGACATGAGCGAGCCGATCCGCTCTACCGCACTATTGCGGCGGTAGTCCAGGCCGATCGGTCGAGTCACGGGTTCGAGCTCCAGGGTGCCGTCGGCGAGGTGAGCGTTCGGCTCTTGCACACGCGATATCGCGACAACCTCGACGACGTGCCGTCGATCCTGGTCACCCGCGGCCGCGACTACGAGCTCACTGCGTCGGCGCCGCTCGCCTTCATCGTCGGCGCCGCGAAGCGCCCGGCCTGGCTTCCCTCCCTCAGCTACCACTACCAGCGGGTGCATCAAAAGGGGGACGGGGTCCCGGCCAACTCGGGCGCGCGACCGACGTTCGTTCCCGACCAGGTGAGCGCGGTTCACGGGCTGGGAATGGATTGGCAGGGAGGCCAGTGGCGCGCCTCCTATAAGATCGACCGCTCCACCCAGGACAACCGGCAGCCGGAACGCGAGCGAGCGGACAACGCGAACCTGGTCCACGGCGTGAGTCTCGGGTATACGCCGGTTCCCGCCGTAACCGTAGGGCTCGAGCTCGGCCTCGAGCGCGCGGAGAACCGGGAGATCGACCGCCGCGACCGAACTCTCCGGGCAGGTTTGGGCATGGACTGGCAGGTGACATCCGCGACCGCGCTCGGCGCTCGCTGGTCGCAGACGGATGCAGAGGACGACGCCCACCTGCGGGAAAACGGCAGCAGCGATCTCAGCCTTCAGGTGACCCAACGGCTGGACGTGCTCACGCTCGGCGGCTGGGCGCTGCCCGGACAGGCGTACTTGCGGTTCGGACGCCAGACGCTGCGCTCGTTGGACCGGGAGTTCCAGGTAGGCGATGCGCGCCGCAACTGGACCATCAACACCGGCCTCAGCCTCAACCTGTTCTCAGGAAGACGGGAGGGCGACCATGTCCCGACAGGAAAGTAGAAGGGGTTATGCCCGAGGAGCTCGCCGCCTGGCACTGGTGGTGCTGCTCGGGGGGACCGGGCTCGGATTCTCGCATTCAGAATCGGCCGGCACCAGTCTGGATTGCCCCATCCCCAGCATGCAACGACATAGCGCGCTCATACGCGGCGGGCGCGTGGATTTTGGCGAGGAACCTCACCTCTTTGGGGAGCCGAGAACGCCGGGGTTGGTCTGCTTCAAAGGCTCCGCGACCGTAAAGGGCAAGCTCTACTGGGACTCGTTTGACGCCGGCTGTGCCCACATAACCCTGCGGTACTTCAACTCGAGTAGCCCATCCCAGCAACTGCGGAACGAAAGCTTTTTTGTCTGCAGTTCAGGAGGGCTTCGCTGGGCGCAACTCGTCGAGCCCATCGTCGGGTTGGGGACGGCTCCAGCCAACAGGGTGCGCTCGGTGCAAATCCAGCTGTTCACCTCGGCGACGGCAACCTCGACCAAGAGTTTCCAGGCCGAGAAGAGTTTCAACTTCTAGCAGATATCTGACGAGCGTTGTCGAGGCGAAAGTCGTCACCAGGGCACGACGGTCGAGGGCAAATCATCGGCCCACCGATCTCGCCAGCAAAGGAGACCACCATGTTGGAGCGAAAGAGCAGAACGGGTTATGCCCGAGGGGCTGGCCGGCTCGCACTGGTTGCGCTGCTGGGAGGGATGACGCTCGGGTTCTCGCATCCGGCACCACGACTCACCGATATGGTGTGCGGCGGCGCCGCCGTCAGCCAGGTGAAAATGGTCCACGGGCGGGCGGATTTCGGCGAAGATCCTCACTGGGTGAACACTCCGGTAAACTCGGGCCGGCTTTGCTGGCAAGCTGGTGGCGGGGTCATCCTCGAGGGCCGGCTCTATTACGACCATCTGTTCACGCCCGGCTGTACCCACATAGAGGTGAAGTTCTTCAACTCGGTGACGCCAAGTCCGCAGCTATTTGGGAGCCAGACATACCGGAACAAGGTGTGCAGCACCGGAGGACTTCGGCACGTGCCGGTTTATTGGCAGCTGCAGTCATCGCCGAATCCCAGCACGAGTACACGGGTCGGCCGGGTGGAAATCCAGCTGCTCCTGTCGGAGACGTCGACCGGGCCGAAGACATCGGCGGGATTCAAGGTGCTCACGCACTAGGAGGTTCCATGAACCGGTCCAGACTTACCGTCATCACCCTGGCGTGCGTGCTCCCTTTCTTGCTCGCCATGGTGAACTTTGACTACACCGTCTGGGTGTGGATCATCGGTGATGACGGGAGGCACAACAATACTGGGCATTATGACGTCGAGGATCCCTGGGTTACCGGAGACTACAACTTCGGCTGTAACCAGGGCATGTCGAATTGCGGCTGGTGTAGCGAATGCCACGCTGGCGGCGAGGACCGACAAGGGAAGAGCTACACCGACAAGCATCTGAAGGACTACTTCCCGCGGGCCAGGCTGAGCCTGTCGGAGGGGCAGAAGCTCTCCTGGGGCCCGAGCGGTGGCTACCTGACCTCGCAGCGTGGAAGGCTCGAGTACTACCTCAAGGACGGCGCCCTTGACCTGGTCGCCCCGCCGGGATCCTTGATCCTGAAGGATCGCGGTGGCAGGCCGTTCCTGCTGTATTTTGCCGGGAAGCCGACGCTTCAGCCAAAGCGTCCCTGATCGATGCGACGACTGCCGTTCCTGCCGTTCCTGCTTCTCGCGCCGGTCTCGGCCAACGCTCAGATCCAGGTCCATCCACCCGGCGTTGCCGTCAATACCCAGGGCGCCACGACGGCCTTCCTCACCTTTGGCGGGCTCCGCCTCGATCAGACACCCGTCGAGGCGTTCTGGTGCGGTGAGCTGATCCCCGCACTACCTCCGGCCACCGGCCTCCAGTGCGATCCTACGACTCTGTTCGGCCAACTGCCCGTCCGCTTCGACCAGTCGCGGGTGCGGGGGAGCGTCTTCAGCGACGTCATGTCCATCCCCCCCTCGGTCGGCCGGCGGGCCTATCAGGCGGCGGCCGCCGGTCAGAACTCGGCCTTCTTCTACGTGCGCCGATTCGTCAGCGCGACCGGCGGGCCCGACGAGTACGTCGCGGTGACCTGCCGCCTCTCGTCGGGCGGCGCGCGGACGCCGTTCGCCCTGACCGACGTCGAGCTCGTTTTCGAGGTCGAGACACCGGTTCTCTACGTCCGGCCCGGAGAGACGCCGCCGCCCTTCGCGGCGAGGATCTCCTACAACGGCACCGGCAGGCTCCAGGGCCGGTGGGAGATCGTCCTGCCAGGCGAGGAGCCGCCCGGCGAGCGCGACCTGCTCACTGAGGCGACGCTCCCGCCCGAGGAGCGCGGGACTCAGCGCCTCTTCACCCAGCTGCAGCGCTTCAACCACTACCTGCCGCCGACCGGACGTTTCACTCTGGCGGGGCCCAAGCCTGACGATCTTCCCACCGATGCCGAGGGCGCCTACCTGATTCTGCTGCGGGTCGAGGCCTCGGACGACAAGGAAGCCGAGTCCAATCGGGCGGCCGTCGGGGCCGGAGCGGGAGTGGTCCGCTCCGGCGCGGCAGCAGGTTTCCCCATGCCGATGTTGCGCTACTTCGTCACCCGAGGAGGCGGGAGCGAGCTGGCGGAGCGAGCAGCAGCGAACGAGGTGGGGCAGCTCGAGCCGGCCGACAACGCTACCGTCGGTGCCGGGAAGGCGGTCAGCTTCCGCTGGACCGACGATCCTCGGGCCGCCTACTACCGTCTGGAGGTCGAGGACTCCGCGGCGCAGATGATCCTCGCCGCCGTAGTTCGTTCGGGTACCCTCGACTACCGATCGCCGCCGTGGCTGGAGGAGAAGGCGTCATCCGGTGCCGCACGCTGGCGCGTCGTCGCCCTGAGTCTTCACGGCGAAGCCATCCGCCGGACTCCCTGGCGCGCGCTCCGATTCCAGGCCAATGGTTCGACCGGGCGCTGACGACGCCCGCCGCGGCGCGACCGCCGGTGATGCCTACGGTCCGACGGTCACGATCTTGGCCACCGAGGGCACGCCCGCCCCATTGATGAGGAAGAGCATGTAGCGGCCGGGTGGTGCCAGGTTACTGCTCGCCGGGGCGGTACCCGTCAGGGTGGATGGCCCGGTGGCGGTGAAGCTGAGCGGGTAGATCAGCTGGCTCTGATTGAACGAGTGGGTCACCGACGAGAGCCGGATCAGGGTGCCCCGGCTGACGCTGCCTGCGTCCGGGCTCTCCACCGAGAACGACTGGCCATAGGACAGACTCGAGGGTACCGAGGCGATGATCGGCCGTGGCGCCAGGTTGTTGTCGGCATCGAAGAGATATGGTGGTGTGAACACCTGGGCCGAAAACTGGCTGTTGGCGAAGTTCACCCCGTTGCCCTCCCCGCTCCCGCTGGAGAGCACCCGTCCGTCGGGGAGCAGCAGTGCGGTCGAGTGATACACCCGCACCGCGGGCTCCCGCGCCATGGTGGTCCAACTCTCCGACACCGGATCCCATCGCTCCGGGTAGCGGACCGCCCTGGCTTGATCGTTATTGACGCCGCTGGTGCCATGGGTCACCAGGACGGTCCCGTCGGCCAGGATGGTGGCCAGCATGTGTCGACGGGGGTGGACCATCCCGGCCACGTTGCGCCAGGCGGGGGCGCCGTCGTTGAGATCGATCACCTCGGCCGACGAGGTCGGCAGGTCGCCGCCCCCGGCGAACAGGACTTTGCCCGGAGCATACATCACGGCGGACCCGGCGTTCCGGTCGGCCACCCTGCGCTCGGCCACCGTGGTCCAGGCGCCGGTGCCGGAGACGTCGAGATAGCGGGTGGTGGATCGGTCGCCGGCCAGAAACACCTTCCCGTTCGGAGCCACGAACATCGAGGGGTAATAGGGAAGATCGAGGCCGGCCGTAGTCAGCCGTCGCCATCCGCTGCCGTTCCAGACCTCCGGGACCGTCACACTCGTACCGGTCTCGTCAGCGCCCGCCAGCACCACGATGTCTCCGTTCGGCAGCGCGGTGGTAGTGGGATACCAGCGTCCCTGCGCCATCGGTGGCACGGCAGTCCAGCTGCCGCTCACCGGATCGAAGATCCCCCCGCTGGGCAGCCCGTGATCGGTCGAGATGTGACCTCCTGCCACGAACAGCCGGCCGTCGGGCAGGAGAGTGTGTCCGCTGCAGAAGACCTCGTATGGCGTATTGACCGTACTGAGCCCCGCACCCGGGTTGGCCGGATCCCACAGCTGCGCATGACCGGTATGGCCCCACAACAGCACCTTGCCCGTCGGCAGCAGGTGCATGTGGATCGACACCACCTGGGTCGGAATCGGCGGCTCCCACCGTCCTTCGGCGGCGAAGCTGCTCGGACCGGACGCTCGGAACGTGGCGGAGAGGGTGACGTTCTGCACCGCGACATACGTGCAGGTCCCGGTCCCGCTGCACGGCGCGTCCCAGCCGGAAAAGACGAAGCCCGCAGCGGGGCTGGCCGTCAGTGTGACCGCCGTGCCGGCGGGATACTTGGCGGAACAGCCGGTGGCGGCGCGGGTGCCGTTGGTGATCACGCAGTTGATGACGGGAGTGAGCCCGGCCTGGCTGGTGACGGTGCCGCTTCCCGCCGCCGGGGTGCCGCTCGCGATCTTGATGGTGAAGGGACCTTTGAGGAACTTCGCGTTGGCGGTGCGGCTCACCGTCATCGAGACCTGACAGGTTCCGAACCCGAAGCACGCGCCACCCCA
>DATBJC010000130.1:0-11043 GCA_036556625.1 Gemmatimonadales bacterium | reverse complement strand
TCGCATCCCGCCCGAGAGGCCTCGATCTGGCGGCTCCGTCCCGACGGCAGCCGGCGGGAGCTGGTCGCGTGGCTGCCGGTAGAGTGCCGTTTCGGTTTCGTGTCGATGTCTGGAGACGCACGCCGGGTGGCCTGCGCTGCGCTGGAGCAGGAAGCGGATATCTGGTTGGTACCGGATTTCGAGGAGCCGAGAGAGTAACCGACCCTGGGCTGCGGCGTGCTCGCTGGCCGAAACGCGTTCCCTTGCCAGCGACGTTATGCTTCTTAGAGATGTTGCTACTTCGACAGGAGCACCACGATGAGTGAGCAGGAAAGATCGAGTCGCTCAGCCGTCGCCGGGACCCAGACCGAAATTGCCGTCCTGGCCGGCGGCTGCTTCTGGGGCGTCGAGGAAATTCTGCGGGCTGTGCCCGGCGTGCTCGACACCGACGTGGGCTACACGGGCGGGTGGCTGCCGAACCCGACATACCACGACACCCACGACAGCAAGTCGGGGCACGCCGAGGCGGTGCGGATCAGCTTCGACCCGTCGGTGCTGAGCTATGAGGAGCTGCTCGAGAAGTGGTTCTTCCGGCTGCACGACCCGACGACTCTCAACCAGCAAGGGAACGATATCGGCACGCAGTATCGGTCGGCGATCTTTCCCCAAACACCGGAGCAGCGGGCGATCGCGGAGCGGGTGATAGCGCGGGTGCAGGCGTCGGGCAAGTGGAAGCGTCCGGTCACGACGTCGATCGAGCCGGCGGGGACCTGGTACAGCGCGGAGGGCTACCATCAGGACTACCTGCAGAAGAACCCCGGTGGGTATACCTGCCATTGGCTGCGCGAATAGCGCGGTAAGCGCTCGCCGTATCCGACACTCATGCCACGCCCGCCTCGTCCGCTCCTCGCCTGCGTTCTTCTCGCGCTGATTCACACCGGCTCGCTCGCCTCCCAGAGCCGGTCCTCCACCGGGGCGATGAGCGGCATCTCGAGCGACGGCCGGCACCCGGAGCAGCCCTACGTCACGGCCGGAGACCGGGTCTACCTGATCGGGACCCAGGATGGCGGGTTCCCCGACATGGGCTCGCACGTGCCAGGCGAAATGGGCGGGCTGTGGCTCCACCCGATCAAGCTGGCGGACGGCTTCTGGGCGGCCGTTCGGGACGGGTCCAGCGGCCGTGAGACTGCCCTCACCAAAGCCGACCAGATCGTCACCTATCCCTACGGCACCTGGTTCCGATACCAGCCCGTGCTCGACGGCCTCGAGATCCAGCGGTTTCAGTTCAGCCCCGACGGCCACCCGGGACTGATCGTTCAGTACCGGTTCACCAATACGACCGATCGGGCACGGCGCCTGGACTTCTCCATCACCGCCAGGACCGAGCTGAGCCCGGTGTGGTACTCCGAGCGGATCGGGATCACGGATGCGCCCGACACCGTCGCGTGGCGGCCCGATGCGCGTGCTTTCATCGGCCGGGATACCGGTCACAGCTGGTTCGTCGTCTGGGGTGCCCCCGAGTCGCCGGAGGCACGACCTGGCGGGGCCTCGCACGCGCCGCGGACCAGCGGGCGCGGTGCCACGGCCACGGCACGCTACCCCGTGTCGGTGGATTCGGGGCGCACCTCCACCCTGACCTTCATCTTCGCGGGCTCGGTCACCAGCGAGGCGGAAGCGCTCCGGAGCTATCGCACGCTGGCCGGGATCCACCCGTCCCTGCTGGAGAAGAAGCAACAGCGGTATGCCGCCCTGCTCGACCGGGCGAGAGTGCAGATACCCGATCGGCGACTGCAGGAGGTTTACGACTGGGTACGGGTCAACATGGAGTGGCTGGTCAGGGAAATCCCGGATATCGGCCGCGGGCTCGGGGCGGGCCTGATGGAGTATCCCTGGTGGTTCGGAACCGAGACCTATTCGCTCCAGGCCCTGGCCGCGACCGGCGACTTCGAGCTCGCCAAGCACACCCTCCGGCTGCTGAGGGACCAGTCGGACAAGACCAATGGCAACGGCCGGATCGTTCATGAGGTCACCACCGCGGGAGCGATCTCGAATCCCGGTAACAGCCAGGAGACAGCCCAGTTCATCCTGACCATCGGGAAGCTGCTGGAGTGGAGCGGGGACCTCGACTTCGCGCGGGAGATGTACCCGGCGATGAAGCAAGGCCTCCACTGGCTGCTCACCGAGATGGACCCGGACGGGAACATGTTCCCGGGTGGCTACGGGATCATGGAAGTGTATGGACTGAACGCCGAGCTGATCGATGTCTCGGTGTATACCCAGCAGGCGCTCGAGGCCACGGCGCGTGTCGCCGGCCTGGTGGGAGAGGGCGACGCCGCGGCGCGCTATGCGCGGCAGGCCTCGGAGCTGAAGGCGCGGATCAACCAGCGCTTCTGGATCGAGGAGGAGGAGTCGTACGCCGACTTCATCGGAAGCCGGGCCCAGGCGGTGAGCGCGGCGGAGGGAGCGAGGAAGCAGATAGGGCTCATCGGGGAGGACAAGCTGACGCGGAGAGACCGGCAGCTGATGCAGCACTACACCCGGATGGCACAGACCTTCGCCAGGATGCCGGATACGAACCGAGGCTGGCTCACCAACCAGAACTGGGTGATCGCGACGCCGATGGAGATGGCCATCGCGCCGCGCAACAGAGCGATCCGGCTGCTGGACCGAATCCGGCGCGAGAACGTCGGCCCCCACGGGCCATATCTATCAGCCGTCGAAGCTGACCGGATGATGACCATCGCGACCGGCGTCCAGGCCGTGGCCGAGGCCAACTACGGACGGACCGATGAAGCGCTGTGGTATATGGACCGGATCGTGAAGACCTTCAACCGCGTGACGCCGGGCTCGATCTCGGAGATGATGCCCGACTACGGCTGCTTCACGATTGCGTGGACCAGCTATGGCATCGTGGTCCCGCTGATCCAGCACGTGTTCGGCATCGCTCCCGATGCGCCGCGGAAGACGGTGGTCTTCTCTCCGCACCTGCCCGATGGATGGGGGCACATGAGCATCGAGGACCTCCCCGTCGGGAACAATCTGGTGTCCTTTGCGGCGTCCCGAGGCGGCAAGGGCGTGGAGTACACTCTCGAATCCAGGGACAGCGGGTGGACGTTCATTCTCAGAGAGGAAGGCGCGCCGGAGACCAAGTACTACCCGGAGGGCAAATCGCTCCGGGTATCCTCCGGCATTCGAATGCGCGGCAACAGGAACCACGTCCTGGTGGCTCGGTGAGCCGCGGTCCTGCGATCGTGTGAGACCAGTCACGGCAGCTGCCCCTCAGCATGTGCCAGTGTTACCCCGTCACGTAAACCAGTCAGACTGACGGAGGAGGCGATATGCGGAAGCAGCTCGCGCTGATGCTGGCGGTTGTGGCACTGTCTGTCGGATGCAGAGAGGCGGGCCGCGACACCGCCGCAGGGGCCAATCGCGATGGTGCGGACACGGTCGTCACATCCGCCACCGTCCAGGACACCACAGTCGTGACCGCGGACACCAACATCGATGTGGATACGGTCAAGCAGACCGACAACATCGAGGACAAGAAGGAGTAGCCCACCGGATCAGATCCACTTCGGCCCGGCGGTACGACCCGTACCGCCGGGCTGCTCCAGCTCGAGTTCATGACCAGGTACGTGGCGCTGCTGCGCGGCATCAACGTCGGAGGCAAGAACCTCATCGGCATGCCGGCGTTGAAGGCACGCTTCGAGGCCCAGGGGTTTACCGATGTCGTCAGCTACATCCAGAGCGGCAACATTCTGTTCAGCTCGGCCGAGTCCGGCGCCGCGCTGGTCGCGATGATCGAGGCGGATCTCTCGGAGGCGTTCGGCTACGCCGCCAGCGTGGTGCTGTGCTCGAAGCGGCAGCTGCGCAGGGTAGTGGATGAGGCGCCCGCCGGGTTCGGGGCTCGACCGACGCTGTACCGACACGACGTCCTGTTCCTCAAGCCTCCGCTCTCCGCCTCCGAGGCGATGAAGAGCGTGGCGCTCCGTGCCGGCGTCGATCAGGCGTTCACCGGCAGCGGTGTGCTCTACTTCTCGCGCCTGATCCGGCGGGCGACCCAGAGCTACCTGAGTCGCCTGGCCTCCCTGCCCATCTACAAGCAGATGACCGCCCGCAACTGGAACACCACCACGCGGCTGCTCCAGCTCATGGACGGCCTCAGTGGGCGGGCCGGCGAGTAAAGGGTCGGGCCGTTTCTTGATGATTTCATCTCTTGCGCCGGGCCCGACACGTCCATATACCCTCATCGCGGCCGCGGTGGCGTTCGTCGCCGCCGAGAGCCGAGCCCAGACGACTATCACGTCCCCTTACCCTGACACCGCGGCCCTGGCGCGAGACCTTCCCGGGCTGCTGCGGGTGAGCGGTGTCCCCGGCCTCTCCATCGCCGTCGTCCGGAAGGACCAGGTCATCTGGACCGGCGCGTTCGGCACCGTGAACGACAGCGCGAAGCGCCCGCTCGACAGCGCGACGGTCTTCGAGGCGGCCTCGCTGAGCAAGCCGGTCTTCGCCTACCTCGTCCTCCGCCTCGCCAGCCGCGGCGAGCTCGATCTCGACCGCCCGCTCGTCGAAATGCTCGAGTACCGCCGGCTCTCGCAGGACGAGCGGTACCGCCGGATCACGGCCCGCAGGGTGCTCTCCCACGCGACCGGACTGCCCAATTGGGGCGGCGACACGCTGCGACTGGCGTTCGAGCCGGGCACGGACTACGGCTACTCCGGCGAAGGCTTCGTCTTTCTGCAGAAGGCGCTCGAGCGCGTCACCGGCCGATCGCTCGAGGAGCTCGCGCGGCGCGAGGTGTTCGGCCCGCTGGGGATGACGCGCTCCAGCTTCGTGTGGCAGGAGCGCTTCGCCGGCGACGCGGCCTGGGCCACGAGCTGGCTCTGGCGGGTCGCCCCGGTGAACCGCTACACCGAAGGGAACGCGGCGTACTCGCTGGTCACCACGGCCGGCGACTACGCGCGCTTCGTCGCCGCAGTGATCACCGGCCGCGGGCTCTCGCCGGCCATGTGGAGGGCGTTCCTCGCTCCCGTGCGGGAGACCGACCCGGGGATCCACATCGGCCTGGGCATTCGCCTGGAGGACGGACCGGGCGGACGCCGGTTCTTCCACAGCGGGAGCAATGGCCGGCGATTCACCTGCTACATGGCCGGGGATCTCGCCACCGGACTCGGCCTGGTCTTCTTCACCAGCGCGTACGACGGCACCGCGCTGGTGCGCCCGCTCGCCTCGCGGGTCCTGGGTGCTGAGCACCCGGCCCGCCACTGGGAATGGTTCGACCGCTACGACGACCCCCGGCGGCTCGCCCTGAAGTCGGTGCGGCGCGCGGCTGTGGAGGACGGGGCTCAGGCGGCGCGCCAGCGGCTGCGCGAGGTGCAGTCGAGCCCGGCGACGCGACCGACGTTCGACCAGCTCCTGGACCTCGGCGACTTCCTGGCTGGGCGCGGCCTCGCCGCACTTTCGGTCGAGATCCTCCGGTCGCTGGTGCGCGATTCGCCCGACTCGGCCGCCGCGCATCTCGCCCTCGGCCGCGCCCTGGAAACGGAGGAGAGCCTCGACGCAGCGATCGAATCCTACCGGCGCGCCGACTCATTGGCCCGCGATGGCGAGGAGGCGCGCGAACACATCCGCTGGACAGAGGAGCGGCTGGCCGCCCGCGCCCATCCCGTGGCGATCCCCGAGCAGGTGCTGGCGAGCTATGCCGGCGATTACGGTGAGCGGACGGTCGCGCTGCGCGGCGGCCGACTGTACTACGCCGGCGGCGCGGATCCCGAGTCGCGGCTGGTGCCCATGGGTGGGGCCCTGTTCGAGGTCGACAGGGACCCGGCGACCCGGGTTCGGTTTGTGGGTGCCACAGGGCGGCCGGCCGCGGAGGTGATCGCGATCTACCGAGGTGGAACTCTCGACCGCTGGCTCAGGCTGAAGTCAGGGTTGCGGTAGAGCTAGCTCATCCCCCTCGGGATCGGCTGCACCCCGATTCGCGCCTCCGCGGTCAACCGGATCAGCCCGAGCAGGTGGAGCATGATCGAGATCGGCACGGCGAACGTCGGTACCAGGATGAGCGGGAAGACGCCCATCGCGGCGGCTGGCGGGACCTGTGCGCCGAGGTGCGGTGCCAGCAGCGGGGCGAGATAGCCGGTCCCCATCCCCACCGCGACGACCAGATCCAGCAATCCGAACAGGTTCCACCCGGCGGCGAGGGCGCGCGAGCCCGCGGCACGGCGCGCCAGCGCGAGCGCGACCAGCGGTGCCGCTAGGCCGACGGCGACGTCACCCCATCCCGCCGGCAGGGCAAAATGGCTGGGGAGCTGGCCCTGGACCATCAGGACGAGGAAGGTCGCTCCGATCGCCCGGTAGAGCTGGACGCCGTGGACCGCCGGAAGCGACATCGCCCCGAGCGTTCGACGAACCGCCGGGGAGAGCCCGACGGAAGCGAGCAGGACGGCCGTCGATCCGAGCGCGAACAGCGGGAGGAGCGGCGTGATATAGAACGGATCGCGGCCCGCGATCGAACCGGGAGCCGGTGCGAGCAAGAAGGCCGTCCCCAGCCAGCCGAAGAAGAAGACCGCGCTCCCGGCCCGCACCTTGCGCGCCGCCGGGGCCGTCAGGCCGCTCCGGCCGGCCGCGGTGGCGACGATGCGCCACACCCAGCCGGCGATGGCGAGGTTGACGCTGACGATGATGGCCGTGATGTACCAGGGGATGTCGGGGATCATGAGTTGTCTCCTTCGATGGAGGAGTTCTCGCCGGCGAGCGCCGTCAGCCGCTGGCGGTCACGCCCCACCGCAGCCCAGCGTTCGTCGTCCCAGCACCGCCCGTGATCTGCCGCTGCGCCTGCGCCCACAGAACGATCTTCACTGCCCGCTCCATGACGCCCCCGACGACCTCCGATCACTCATCCAGAAACGCCTCTACCAGGTTCATCACTGCCGCCGGAATGGGACTGCCCGGGCGTCTGACTTCGAGTTGACCAAGGAACTCGCCGTGACTGCCGGGCACCACCAGGAGCTGCGCGGCTGAGATCAGCTTCGACATCCTCACCGCGTGCTCGATGGTGACGACGTCCCGATCGCCTACCATCACCAGCGTCGGGGCGGCAATGCGGGTCAGGTCTTCGTCGGGCCAGTCCTGGAAGCCGGCCATGCGCTTCAGATCTTGGTCGAACATCTGCTGGAGGTGCTGCGGGTCGTTCATCTGAAGATCGAAGTCGCGCAGGGACTTCGGCATCATCTCGAGGCGCGCGTCCTGGAAGCCGTCCCAGAAGCCGGCGACCATGCCGTCACGGCGGTACTGGGTGCTGATGACGACGAGCTTGCGGACCTTGTCCGGATGCCGAAGGCCGAGACGGAGCGCGATGCTGCCACCGTTGCTGAAGCCCATGACGTCGGCCCGTTCCACCCTCAGGTAGTCCAGCAGCGCCGCCGCGTCGGCGGCGGAGTTCTCGAAGGTAAAGGGGCGATCGATCGCTCTGGTGCGGCCGTGGCCCTGCTCGTCAAAGGCCATCACCATGCGGTTTCGGGCCAGCAGCGGGATCACCACGTCCCAGGTTACATGGATGGACGACCCACCGCCGTGGATCAGTACCAGCGGCACCCGACCCGGGCGTGGCTCGCCATGGACCTCATAGTACAGCTGCAGGCCGTTTACGGGGGCGTAGCTCATCTCGCAGTCATGGCACCACGCCGAGCTGCCGCATCAACGCCAGTTCATCCGTCACTCTCCAATGCTCGGCGATCCGTCCATTCCTGATGCGCTCGAAATTGATCTGGTTGACTTCGATGCGGTGTCCGGTGGGAGCCAGCCCGAAGAGCGCTCCACGGTGCGTGCCGGTCATCACTACACGCATGATCACGGCGTCGTCGGTGGCCACCGCATCTTCGATACGGTAGTGCAGGTCCGGAAACGCATCACGAATGGCCTGCACGATCGGCTTCAGCCCGGCAGGGCCAGGCGGCGGCGCCGGCGTACTCGGCGTGTGATTGATATAGTCCGGCGCCAGCAACTCGTCGAGGACGTCAAGGCGGCCCTGGTTCCATACTTCCTCGAAGTACCGGCGTCCCAGCCGCTCGTTGTGCTCCGCCGCTGTCGACGAACTGCCTCGCTCCGGACGCATGCCAACCTCAGTGCTGCAAGACGCCACGAGGAGGGCGGCCGTCACCAGTGCCTTCCGGCGCAGGTCGAATGATCTCCGCATGGCCGTGGTCTTCGTCATCCGGTGACAGCCGACCGGGCTCCGGCCCAGGACGGGTCAGCCTCCTCGCCGATCAGGCGCAGGTTGTAGGCCGCCTTGAGCTCGGGAATCCAGTCGTCGAAGAAACGGATGCCGTGCGGCTCGCCCAGGCGATTCAAGTCGTCCAGCCCGATCGGCCCCTGGCGCAACCGCTCGCCGAAGTCCTTGAAGAAGAGCTCGAATCCACCCGGCGTGTAGAGCTCGATAATACGTGCGGGTGCCGGCCCCGCGTTCCACATGGTGTGGGGGACGTGGCGAGGCTTCAGCACCCA
Organism: Gemmatimonadales bacterium; assembly: GCA_036556625.1. Classification (GTDB taxonomy): domain Bacteria; phylum Gemmatimonadota; class Gemmatimonadetes; order Gemmatimonadales; family GWC2-71-9; genus CAVVWJ01. Next base: position 2,562 of record DATBJC010000130.1, on the reverse strand, counting down.
GCTGCCGGGGGTCGCCTTGACGATCTCGTCGGCAACCCGGACGTGCATCTCCCCCTCCAGGATGTAGAGCCAGACATCGTTCTCGTGCTCATGTGGCGGCAGGAGATACCCCGGCTCGAACGGCTGCTCGATGATCGAGATGGCCCCGTTTGTCTCCTCGCCGTAGACCTTGATGGTGACGCCGTAGGCCTCGTCACCTTCGTCCCTGGCGACGAGGGTCTTGCCCTTGATGCGTTCACGCATGACTCCCTCCTTGTGTCTCCATCGTCTCTCCCCACGATCGTCTCACCAGGGGAGCGGTCCGTCTTCGGCGAAGAAGCCGCCGGTGGGCCCCTCGGCCGGCAGCGTGGCCAGCCGTACCGCTGTGCTGGCTCCCTCCACCACGCTGCGGGTGCCCCCATGCTGGTTGAAGTCGGTGGCGGTGTACCCGGGGTCGGCGGCGTTGATCTTGATCCCGGTCTCACGCAGCTCCTTGGCGAGCTGTACGGTTACCGCGTTCAGGGCGGTCTTCGAAGAGTTGTACGCCAGCAGGTTGATGTGGCCGAACTCGAAGAGGGGATCGCCGTTGCGCGCCAGGGAGGCCAGCTCGCTGGACGCGTTCACCACCCTGCCCGCTTCCGACTTGCGCAGCAGCGGCAGGAAGGCCTGGAGCACCACCACCGGGCCAAAGACATTGGTCTCATACGTCGCCCGCAACACCGCCAGGGGGACTTCGCTGGGCTTCATCCCGCGATCCAGCGCTACCCCCGCGTTATTGATCAGCACGTCCAGCTTCCCGAACTCGCGTTCGACCTCCCGCACCGCCGCCTCGATGGTCTGGGGGTCGGTCACGTCCAGGACGATGGGGCGGGCATGGAATCCTCTCTGACGGAGCCGCTCCACAGCCTCGGCTCCGCGGGCCGCATCACGCGCCCCGACCAGCACCGTGAACCCCAGCGCCCCCAACTGGCGGGCGATCTCGAAACCGATTCCCCGGTTCGCTCCGGTGATCAACGCCACCTTCTCCGAGGCGTGCGATGGCTCGACGCGCCCCTCATGGCCTCCGGCCCCGCGGGATCTTGTCATGGCGTCGTATTCTCCTTTCCAAGAGCACCTGGCCACTCGCGTACATGTTCCTCGCGAGGACTAGTGTCACACAAAAAAAGCCGAGCCCTCAGGGCCCGTCAGGACTCCGTACCAGATCCAGCAACTCGATCAGCGATTCGAGCTGTTGCCGTTTCACGTGGCGCAGCTGCTCGCGATGCACCCGGTCCACCGGCGCATCCAGCGTGCGAAGCAGCTCCAGTCCGGCCGCTGTGACCTGCGCGATAACCACGCGACGATCGTCTCCACGCACCCGAGTGATGAGCCCGCGTCGTGCCAGTCCATCGAGCAGACGCGTCATGTCCGGATCCCGGTGCACCATCCGCTCCGCGATCGCGCCTGCCGATAGACCGTCGGGGCCGGCCCCGCGCAGGATGCGCAGGACGTTGTACTGCGAGAAGGTCAGGTCCACCAGCCGCAATACCTCTATTTCCCCCCGCAACAGGTGATCGGCCGTCCGCAGGACACTCTGAAACAGCCGTTCTTCGGGCCCGAGGAACCCCGAGCGTGCAGGCATGGACAGGAATATATCCCTCGCGAGGACTAACGCAAGGGCCGTTGGACCGGTAGCCGATTGCGAAACGTTCTCCTTCACCCTCGACACGGTGGTCGTTTCCGGACGAAACCATCCGCGGCGACGCTCCGTCTAACCAAAGAAGGGGTAGAAACGATTCCGATACGCACAGCACGAAAGGATCAGGGCATGGGCGTCAAGCATGGCATTGCCGCGGCTGTTACCGGTGTGTTACTCAACGTCGCGATAGGGACGGCGCCGGCGGCCGCGCAGCAGTCGGGGTCACTGGCCTCGGACAGCAGCTTCATTCTGACGGCCGGCAGTGTCGGCCTGCTCCAGGCAAAGCTCGGCAAGTTGGCGGCGGAGAAGGGTTCCAGCGCGGCCGTCGTGGAATTCGGCAAGCGGATGACAGCCGACTACTCGAAAGCGAACCAAGAGCTTGCGAGCGCCGCGAAGCAGGCGGCCTATCCGGAGCCGGTGCTCCTGCGTCAGCACCAGAAGATCCTCGACCGATTCACCCGGATGGGCCGTGGCTCATTCGACAAGAAGTACATGGCCGAAGTGGTGAAGTTTCACAGCGATGCGGTGCGGCTGTTCCGGCAGGAGTCCGAGAGTGGACGGGTGCAGTCGCTCAAGCAGTTGGCGTCGACGATGCTGCCCGAGCTCCAGCAGCGGCTGACCCTGGCCACGGCAACGGGCAGTGCGGTCGGGGCCGACGTCACCGCATCGAGCTCGCAGGAGAATCAGGGATCCAGCCGTAACTAGTCCCCCGGGCCGAGTCTCGGGCCCGGATGACCCGACCGCCGCCGATGGTCGCAACCGTCGGCGGCGGTCATCGAACAACTGCCCGGACACCCCTCAATCCGGCAGCATGATCCAGTGAACATGGGCATCATCGGCTCCGTCACGCCGTGTGTCGCCCACTCGGCCCTTGGCTAGCGAGCAGCAGGTGACTTTCGCCGTAA
>DATBJC010000129.1:0-4858 GCA_036556625.1 Gemmatimonadales bacterium | reverse complement strand
CCCCCCCCCCACGGCCGGACCTGGCGTGACTTGGGCGAGCGGCTTCCCGCTGCCCAACCGGGTGAGGGTGCCTTCGCCGCCAGCGGCACCTGCACCGCCACCCTGGGCGGCCGACATGGCTGGATCTCCACCGGCGCGGCGGCGCGCGCTCGAGTGCTGGCGACCAGCGACGGCGGCGAGAGCTGGCGAGCGGCGGAGACACCCATCGTCCAGGGCACCGCCACCTCCGGAGGCGCGAGCATCGAGTTTCGCGATACCCTGAACGGCATCCTTGGCGGCGGCGACATCGCGCGCCCCGATGCATTCGCCGACAACGTGGCCCGCTCCAGCGACGGCGGCCGCAGCTGGCGCCTGGCGGCTCGGACACCGTTTCCGGGCGCCGTGTACGGGCTCGCTTACGCCGGCGGCGGCAGCCGAACCGTGGTCGCGACCGGACCGTCGGGCGCGGCCTGGTCGGCCGATGAAGGGGCCCACTGGACGCTGCTGGATGGTGTAAAGGATTACTGGGCAGTCGGGTTTGCCGGTCCGCAGGCGGGCTGGCTGGTGGGTACCGACGGGCGGATCCTCAAGCTCGCCTTCTAGCCGCGGGGCGCTGTCCCGGCGCAGCGGAAACTTTCCGGGGACATAGGTGTTATAACAATCAGCGTGACAACATCTCACTACGGGAGAGCATCATGTCCTCATTGAGTTTCCCCGACCTGGCCGCGGTCAGCGCCGGCCTCCTGGTCGGCCGGCTGGCGCTCGGCCTTCTCCTGGCGGCGCACGGCGCGCAGAAGCTGTTCGGCTGGTTCGGCGGGCACGGGCTGGCAGGCACCAGCGGGTACTTCGAGTCGCTCGGCTTCCGGCCGGGTCGCGCCTTCGCCGCGGCTGCCGCCCTGGCGGAGGTCGGTGGCGGACTGCTGGTGGCCCTGGGGTTTCTCGGACCGGTCGGCCCCGCCCTGGTGCTGCCGGTGATGATCGTGGCGGCGCTGACGGTGCACTGGGGGCACGGGCTCTTCGCCACCTCCAACGGCATCGAAGTGCCGCTGCTCTACGCCGCCGGCGCGCTGACCCTGGCGCTGACCGGGCCCGGCGCCTACTCGCTCGACGCGCTCCTGGGTCTCCAGTCGCTCTGGGGCTCCACGGCGGCCTGGGCGGCCATCGTGCTGGGCATCATCGGCGGCGTCGCGAACCTGTTCGTCCGGCGCTTCCCCGCGGAGGCGTAAGCCGTCAGGCCGCCGCCCTGCCCGCGCCGGCGAGCAGGGCGGTAGCCAGCCGCGCCGAGGCGGCGGCATCGAGAAAGAGGTCCGGCTCGATCAGCTCCAGCTCCATCAGCACCGGACCGTCGCTGGCTTCGACCAGGTCCACCCGCGCGTAGAGCCAGGGGCGGGAGGTTGCCGCCAGGACCGCCTCGCCGAAGGCCCGCACGATGGCCGGCGGGCTCACCGGCTCCAGACTCCCGCCGAAATCGGCCTGTACCCGGAAATCCCCGGACCGCGGCCGCTTGCGTACGGCGTGGCTGAACTCCTGGTCCAGGTAGACCAGCGACAGCTCTCCGCGTGACTGGATCTCGGGTACGAATGCCTGGAGGAGACATCCCAAGGCCTCCAGCGGGGGCCACTCCTCACCGGTCAGCCTCTGTCCGACGGAGATCCGCTGAGTGCCGAAGGCCGTGGCCGAGACCCGCGGCTTCAGCACGGCAGTGGACAGGCCCCACTCGCGAAGGATGGCGTCGCAGTCGGGACGCTGCCCGGGCTCGAACCAGCGGGTCCGCGGCAACGCGATGCCCGCCTCCCCCAGCTCGCGCAGGTACAGCTTGTCGGCGTTCCAGAGCACCGTGGCGGGCGGGTTCCAGAGCCGGCCGCTCCGCTCGGCGAACGCGGCGATCCAGGCGCGGAACTCGGGCCAGCGGAGGTGATAGTCCCAGGTGGATCGAAGGCAGACGACCTGATCGCCCGCCGGATCGATCGCATCCCACGGCACGGCCAGGACGGCGGCGCCGGCGCGCTCCAGCGCTGAGGCCAGCAGCGTGTCGCTCGGGGTGAGCCCCGGCTTCGCTCGGCAGGTCGCGAGGACGATGGCCGCCAGGCGTCCTCAGCGGGCCGGCGTGAAGGGCCCCAGCATGGCCGCCTCGACGAAGCACCAGCCCCAGTCCTCGCCCGGCTCGAACGACTGCACCACCGGGTGGTGGGTGGTCTGGAAGTGCTTGGTGGCGTGCTTGCCCGGTGAGCTGTCGCAGCAGCCCACATGGCCGCAGGTGAGGCAGAGCCGCAGGTGAACCCATCGCCCTCCGGCCGCGAGGCACTCCTCACATCCTTGTGCACGCGGCGGATGCACCGCCGATGGCACGTGGGGGCAGATTCTTGCCATCTCGGGCTCCAGTCCAGCTCCTCACCGAACGCTAGGCTGGTCTCCGACCGCTCACCAGTCCCGCTGGACCTCAGGTGACCGTCTCAGCGGAGCCAGTTCACGAAGAACGTGATGATGATGGCGTTGGCGAAGTCGATGAAGAACGCGCCCACCAGCGGCACCACCAGGAATGCTCGCGGCGCGGGGCCGAACTTGGTCACCAGCGACCGCATGTTGGCCACCGCATTGGCCGTGGTCCCCAGCGCGAAGCCCACGAACCCGCTGGCCATGACCGCCGAGTCGTAGTCGCGGCCCATGAGGCGGAAGGAGGCGCTGAGGGCGAAGGCCGCGATCACGGCGACCTGGGCGGCGAGAATGACGAAGAGCGGCAGTGCCTGGCCCGCCAGCTGCCAGAGCTTGAGATCCATCAGGGCGACGACCAGGAAGATGTTGAGGGCGAATCCGCCCACGAAGTCCATCGCCGCCGGATCGATCTTGAGCCAGCCGGTGACGTCGTCCAGGTTCCGGAAGAGCGAGGCCACCATCATGGCGCCGATGTAGGCCGGCAAGGTCCAGCCGAGTCCCTGGAACCATCGGCTCAGAATGCTGCCGATTCCCATCGCCACCGCGAGCACGATCATGTTCATGAGGAGGGGTGCGTCCTCCCGATCGGGCTCCACCACGATCACGGCGGGCCGCGCCATGGCGTCTCCGCTTCCGTCCTCGCCTTTGGCGTTCGGTCTGGCGTTCGGGGTGAGGTGGAACTTGCGGATGAGCCAGGTGCCGATGGGGGTTCCGGTCAGGCCGCCGCAGACGATGCCGAAGGTCGCCGAGGTGAGCGCCAAGGTGCCGGCGCCGATCAGTCCCGCCTGCTCCAGCAGCGGAGCGAAGGCCAGCCCGGTGGCCGGCCCGCCCACCAGGGTCACCGACCCCGCCATGACGCCCAGCAGCGGATTCTCTCCGAATGCCCGGGCGATGGTGATGCCGAGAAAGTTCTGGACGAAACAGAAGACAGTGGAGAAGAGGAGAAAGATCAGCACCTGAAGCCCGCCCGCCCGGAGCAAGGCCAGGCTCGCGCTCATGCCGATGGTGCTGAAGAACGCCACGCTCAGCACCGGCTGCGCGGCGGTGTCGAGCTGCACGCTGAGAAAGCGGTCCCGGCCGACCAGCACCAGGAGCGCGAAGAGCATCCCGCCCACCACGGCGGCCGGGATATTGAGCCGGTCGAGCCAGCCGATCCGCTGTCGCAGCTGCAGTCCGATGAAGTACAGCACGGCCGCGACGCTGAGCGTCTGCAGCAGATCCAGCTTCAGGTTGAGCATGTCAGACGAATCCCTCGCCGAGGAGGCGGGCACCGCTGGGGGTGACCTCGTGGAGCTGCCCCGAGCCCGCGGCGATCCGCGACCAGCTCTCGCTCATGAGCCTGAGTCGCGACGATGCCGGGTCCCACCAGTACTTGAACCCCCCGTGCATGCCCTCGATCGGAAACCAGGCGGGCTCCTCCTCCGAGGCCTCTTCTCTGGAGAGCTGAGGGAGGCTCGAGGCCTGGTTCCCGAGCAGGTCGCCGGCCCGGGAGCGGATAAGATCGTGGAAATGCGCCTGGACCTTCTCCAGATCGGTGGTGGGTTGGGCTGGAGCCGCTGGCTCGTCCGGTGCTCGGGCGCTGGCCAGGAGTCCCCCGAGGTCGCGCATGAACTGCTCGGAAAACACGCCGGCGCGCAGCGCGGCATCGAAGAGGGGCAGCAGCTCTTCCTCGGTGAGGTCGAGCGGCCGCGCCTGCATCCGGGAACCCTGCCAGGAGGAGAAGCGGAGCTTCACCTGCTTGTCCTTCTTCACTTCGATGCGCTCGATCGCCACCGATGCCTTGCGACCGGCGCCGGCGGGCAGCTTCGCGGCGGCGAGCTCCCGGACATACCGCGTCTCCCGCGGCTTCTGCGTCATCGCTGATGAGTTCCCGTAACTGGGCTAGGCTGGAACAGTCGACCGGCGGCGCCGGTCCACGAACGAGGCCACGTCGCGGAGCGTCACCGCCCATTGCGAGATGCGCAACCCTTCATCCGAGATCTCACGCCGGGGGCCGAGATGCACTTCGGGGCGCTCGCAGTCGAAGGGACCACCGAGCTGCTCGGCGAGGAAGAGCCGCTCCTGCACCAGGACCCGATCTCCCTCGCGCCAGGCCGGCCATCCCATATGGTAGGGCGCGGTCGGGTGAACCATGTGGGTCAGGAAGACCACCACCGGCGCCCCGGCGACGAGGCGTTGGGCCGCATCGAGCCACTGGGCCAGGTAGTCGCCCGGGGCCCAGTCGAACAGCGGCGCCTGGAACTCGTCCCGAAAGCCGCCCAGGGTGATGCGACCCCAGATGAAGAGGCGCTCGCCCTCTCCCTCGGGGCGACCGATCAATTCGAGATCGAACATCGCAGTAACTACGGTAGTCGGGGGACGGGGATCAAGCCCTGAGCGGCCTGGCCTCACTGTGACGTGGGTTCCGCCGGTCCCGAAATCAGGTTTACATATTCCTGGAGTCCGC
>DATBJC010000128.1:0-11197 GCA_036556625.1 Gemmatimonadales bacterium | reverse complement strand
TAGGCGGGACGGCGGGACGGCGGGACGGCGGGACGGCGGGACGGCGGGACGGCGGGACGGCGCGCGAGGCTAGCCTGTCATACCGAGCGAAGCGAGGGATCTTCTCTGCGGTCATCGAGACCAGTTGAGAAGATCCCTCGTCGCGTTCGCTCCTCGGGATGACATCGTGCCATCACCTTCCGTTGCGCCATCCGCTGTCCTGCCGTCTAGCCGACCCGCTGTCCCGCCGTCTAGCCGACCCGCCGTCCCGCTGTCAACCCTACTCCTCCCCGACATCCTCCTCCAGATACGTATACCCCTCCAGCCCCGCCACGAAGTCCGCGATGAACGAGTTGGACTCCTGCCGCGACAGCCCCTTGGCGTTCGCGACCTTGCGGCGGAACGTTGCCAGCAGATCACTGGCGTGGAACTGGACGTAGTTCAGTACCTCGGTCACGGTGTCGCCGTGCACCAGGTCGGTCACCTCGTAGCCCTGCTCGGTGAGTCGCACGTGCACCGCGTTGGTATCGCCGAACAGGTTGTGGAGGTCCCCCAGGATCTCCTGGTAGGCGCCGGTGAGAAAGATCCCCAGGATGTAGGGCTCGCCCTCGTGGACCGGATGGAGGTCCAGCGATGGCTTTCCCTTGCGCCCGCCGGCAAACCGGTCGATCACGCCATCGGAATCACAGGTCGCATCCTGCAGGGTGCCCCGGCGGGTGGGAAATTCCAGCAGCCGGTGGATCGGCATGATGGGAAAGAGCTGGTCTATGGCCCAGTGGTCCGGCAGCGACTGGAACACGGAGAAGTTGCAGAAGTACCGGTCCACCAGGGCGGAGTCGATGTGTGCGGTGATCTCCGGGAAGGAGGTCCTGTCGTCTCCGATGGCCTGCTGCAGGGCGTGCAGCGTGGCCAGATAGAGCTGTTCCGCGTCGGCCTTGTCGCGCAGCGAGAAGACTCCGCTGGCGAAATACTCCTGGGTCCGCTCCTTGGCGAACACCGCGTCGTGGAACACCTCCTCGATCCGCTCGGGAATCAGCGCCTCGAGGTTTTCCGCCATCTCCACCAGCAGCGGGTGGGGATCTTCCCGCAAGGCGGGCGGAACCGGCTCGACCAGCGACTCGACGTCGGTCACGTTCACCAGCAGCAGCGCATGGTGCGCCGTGAGTGCCCGGCCCGACTCGCTGATGATGTGGGGCATCGGCAGCTCGTCGGTCCGGCAGGCGGTGCCGATGGTATAGACCACGTCGCTGGCGTATTCCCGCATGGTGTAGTTCACGCTGGCCGAGCGGGTGGTGCGGGAGCCGTCGTAGTCCACCCCCAGGCCGCCTCCCACGTCCACGTGGGTGATGTCGAAGCCCATGCCCCGCAGCTCCGAGTAGTAGCGGCTGATCTCCTCCAGCGCGGCCTTCACATGCCGGATGTCGGTGATCTGACTGCCCAGGTGGAAGTGCACCAGCTTGAGCACCTCCTTGCGATTCCGCCGCTCCAGCTCGTTCAGCAGCCGCATCAGCTCCACCGCCGAAAGCCCGAACTTGGAGCGCTCGCCGCCGCTCTTGGCCCAGCGGCCGGAGCCCTCGGTGGCCAGCTTGATGCGAACGCCCGCGGTCGGCTTCATCCCCATCTCGTCCGCCACCTTGAGCAGCACGTCCAGCTCGTTGAGCTGCTCCAGCACGATCATCACCGTGTGGCCCAGCCGCTGGCCCATCAGGGCCAGTCGCATGTACTCCTCGTCCTTGTAGCCGTTGCAGACGATGAGATGCCTGGTGTCCTCGTTGAGCCCGATGACCGCCATGAGCTCCGGCTTGCTGCCGCATTCCAGCCCCACTCCGTACGGCGCCCCGAACTCCACGATCTCCTGGACCACGTGCCGCTGCTGGTTGACCTTCACCGGATAGACCGTGGTGTAGCTGCCCTCGTAGCCGAATTCCTTGATCGCACTGGAGAACTCGCCGGAGAGCGCTTCGATGCGGGATTTCAGGATGTCGGAGAATCGAAGCAGCAGCGGCAGGCCGACCCCCTGCGCATGGAGATCGGTGGCCAGATGGTAGAGATCGAGTCCCTGCTTCCTGTTGCCCTCGGGATGGACGGTGACGTGGCCGTCGGCGTTGATGCGGAAGTAGCCCAGTCCCCACCCGCTCATGCTGTAGAGCTTTTCCGCGTCCTTCACGGTCCAGGCCGGCGGTGCGAGGGTCGTGGCGATGTCGAACTCCTGATGAGGGGCGAAGCGGCAATTGTAATGGTAAGCGACAGTGAGGGAAAGCGTCGTAGCGGGTTCGCTACAGCCGTCACTCCCGTGGGACGGTGCAGCCTCCGTCATCCCCGGTAAGCGCACCACCCGAAGCCACTTCCGGCCCCGACCAGCGCCTCTGATCCGGGCACGAAGCTCGCACTTTCGGGTGGTGCAGCCCGTGACAGTCGGGAGCAGCGGACTGCACCACCGTCGAAGATTGGGAGGAGTTATGGCCGCGCCCGGTATGATCTCGACCCGTCGTTTTTCAGCTCCGACTCGTCTCCGCCTCCAGGTCCAGTTCGCCCGTGCCTGGGAGGCGCTGGCCGATACGTATCACCTGCAGGCCGCCGAATTCGTGCGCCGGCTTCGGGCTCAGCTCCCGATGGATGAGGCGCTGGACCGCTTCTTCCGCGAAGTCGGTGTCCCCTCCGCGATGGCCGACACGGTACGGGCCCGGGCGCTCATCGCCCTCGCCTCGCTGGTGGAGGATGAGCAGAAGCCGGAGGAGAATCAGGCACCGGGGTGGAGCCCTCTGCGTCCGGATCAGCTGATCGGTGCCATTCGGCGCCGTGCCCAGTACGTGGAAGAGACCAATCTCGAGTGCCGGCTGGCCGCCTCCATCGCGGATGAAGCGGTCGCCGCCACCCACGTCCGGATGGCACTCGACGTCGCCGAGCTGGTGGCCGAGGAGTGCACGCCCGACGAGTCGATCATGCACTACATCCGAACCTTCAACCTGCCCGCGATCGACACCCAGATCATCTTCCGCCGCGCGATGGCGTGCTGGGCCGAGCGGGATCCGCTGGGCCTCGACCGAGTCGAGCCGGTGATGCCGACGGTCACCATCTGCGCCAGCGGCGCGCAACTCGATTTCGGCGGACGAGTCCGGCTGGGGCTGCGAGCGGCGGTCAGCTAGGCCAACACGTGAAGTGTGAAGGGCGAAGCGGGGCCTCCCGAGCGGCCCCTCTTCGCTCTTCACACTTCACGCTTCACGCTGTTCTTTTAGGCATGGGCTGGACGATCACCCTCGGGCGGGTGGCGGGGACCGAGATCAAGGTCCACCTCACCTTCTTCATCCTGGTCGTGTTCTGGGCCATGGCGGGCTATCAACAGGCCGGGCCTGCCGGCGCCGTGGCTGCCTGCCTCCTCCTCTTCGCGCTCTTCGCCTGCGTGCTGCTCCACGAGTTCGGTCACATCCTCATGGCCGGGCGGTTCGGGGTCCGCACACCGGACGTCATTCTGCTCCCCATCGGCGGCGTGGCCCGACTGGAGCGCATCCCCGACGAGCCCCGACAGGAGCTGCTCATCGCGCTCGCCGGCCCGGCCGTCACCCTCGCGATCGTGGCCGTGCTGTACGCGCTCCTGGCGCTCGGCGGCAATCCGCCGCGTCTGGGCGAGCTGGATCCCGACGGACCCTTCCTCGAGACCCTGCTGCGGGTCAACTTCTACCTCCTGGTCTTCAATCTCTTCCCCGCCTTCCCCATGGACGGCGGCCGCGTGTTGCGGGCGCTGCTCGCCAGCCGGTTGGGCCTGGTCGCCGGAACCAGGATCGCGGCGCGGTTCGGCCAGGCCAGCGCCGTCGTGGCGGGACTCTACGGACTCAGCACCGGTCAGCCCTTGCTCGCGCTGGTGGCGCTCTTCGTGTTCCTCGGCGCCGGCGCCGAGGCGGCGGCGGTGGAGACCCGCGTCGCCGGCGAGGGACTCAACGTGGCACAGATGATGGTGACGCATTTCCGGGCCATTCCGGTCCACGCGACGCTGACGGACGCGGTGGAGCTGCTCCTCTCCAGCGAGCAGCGGGAATTTCCGGTGGTGGACAATTTGGGCCGGGTCGAGGGAATCCTGACTCGCGACAACCTGATCAAGGGAATCAGCCAGCGGGGAACCTCTTCCACGGTGGGTGAAGCGATGACGGCGGAAGTGCAGGCGGTCTCGCCCGGGCTCGGGTTTCAGGAGGCGTTGCAGCGCCTCCGCTCGAGCGGCCTCCCCGCGCTTCCCGTGGTGGACGACGGCGGCCGGCTGGTCGGACTGCTGACGCTCGATAACATCACCGATCTGCTGCTGGTTCGTCGGGCAAGGGCGTGAGGGAAGAGCACCGGCGCCGTCGCCACGCGCTCGGCGGGCATTCGAATGCTCTGCTCCCCCAGAGCCCGGCGCCCGCGGCGCGAGCGGTCTTTTGCGCCCGCTCCAGGCGTTCGGCATACTTCACGTTGGGCGGCAGGGTGTAGAGCACCGCCCACCCTTCGCGTACCAGGACCTCGTTCACCATCCGTGATCCGGTCCACACGTACGCCAGCTCGCGGCCGTACCGATCCCGCGGCGCGACGTCCCACTCCAGGCGAACCGTAGCGCCGCTCGGCAGGAGTCGCTGGAGCGCCGCCTGTGCCTGACGTCCGGCCTCGCCTTGCCCCAGCTCCGGGCTGTCGATACCGAGCAGGCGGACTCGGCGGCGGTCGCGGCAGGAAAAGGTGTCTCCATCGGCGATCCGGTCCACGATGCAGGGTGGACTGGATGACAGGGTCGAGCGGGAGGCGGACCCGCAGGAGTGGAGCGCGAGTCCGACCAGCACCAGTCCCGCGAGTGTCGGTCGCATCATGGGACGGCAATCTATGGAGAGCGGCGCCTGATGGCAGCGCCATTTCACTCGATCGAGCGGAGCAGCACGCTGCCGGTATCGGCTGAAGAGGCGTTCGCCTGGCACCAGCGGCCGGGAGCCCTGGAGCGCCTCACGCCTCCCTGGGAGCGGATCGAGCTGCTCCAGCGAACCGGCGGAATCGAGGATGGCGGCCGGGCCACCTATCGGGTTCATCTCGGACCGCTCTCCTCCCGCTGGGTGGCGCAGTATCGGGATGTCCTTCCGGGCCGTCGGTTCGTAGACGAGCAGGTCGAGGGTCCGTTCACGCACTGGATCCACCAGCATCTGTTCGAGCCGCTGGGGCCCTCCACCTCGCGGTATACCGACCACGTCGAGTTCGCCCCTCCGTTCGGTACTCTGGGTGCCGCGGCGGGCCTGTGGATGGCACGGCCCCGGATCGAGCGCATGCTCGCCCACCGCCACGCGCTGCTCCCGGCAGACCTGGCCGCCCACCTGCGCTTCCGGCACCACGCTCGGATCCACGTCGCGGTGACCGGTGCCAGCGGCATGCTGGGCTCCGCGCTGATCCCGTTTCTGACCACCGGGGGACACCGGGTGACACCGGTGAGCCGCCGGCCCAGACCAGCGGGGATGATGTGGTGGGAACCCGCCTCCGGAGCGATCGAAGTCTCGGCGCTGGAGGGCGTGGACGCGGTGGTGCACCTCGCGGGCGAGAACATCGGCAAGCGATGGACCGGGAGGCGCAAGCGGCGGATCCGCCAGAGCCGGGTCGAAGGAACCCGTCTCCTGGCCGAAGCGCTGGCGGAGCTGGAGCGGCCGCCGCGCGTGCTGGTCTCGGCCTCCGCGATGGGGATCTACGGGAACCGCGGCGACGAGGTGCTCACCGAGGACGCTGTGCCCGTTGAATCGAGCGACTTCCTGGTGCAGCTGGGTCGCGACTGGGAAGCAGCCGCCGAGCCCGCCCGCGCGGCCGGAGTCCGGGTAGTGCACCTGCGGTTCGGGCTCATCCTTTCACCGGCCGGAGGGATGCTCGGGCGAATGCTGCCGATCTTCCGGGCCGGCCTCGGCGGGCCGCTCGGGAGCGGGAAGCACTGGGTGAGCTGGATCTCGCTGGACGATGCGATCGGAGCGGTGCACCACGCTCTCTTCACCAGCGACCTCTCCGGCCCGGTGAACACAGCGGCGCCGGAGCCGGTGACCAGCCGGAGGCTCGCGGAGACGCTGGGTCGCGTGCTGCACCGGCCGGCGCTGGTGCCCGCGCCCGCGCTCGCACTCCGGCTGCTCTTCGGCGAGATGGCCGACCAGGGCCTGCTCGCGAGCCAACGGCTCTCGTCGGAGCGCCTGGTGAGCTCGGGGTACTCCTTTCGTCATCCGGATCTGGAATCAGCGCTGCGGCATGAGCTGGGACGCCCGTCACCCTGAGCGAAGCGAGGGCATCGCTGATGGGTCCCCTTCACTTCGTTCAGGGTGACGATGCAGACCTGACGGCTCTCCCCGATGTCCTCTACCTTCCAGCGGATGAATCCCCCCGCCATCGTCCTCCTCAGCGGCGGCATGGACTCGGCGACGGCCGCGGCGGTCGCGCTCGATCAGGGCTTCGAGGTCTCGGCGCTCAGCCTCCGCTACGGTCAGCGCCACGCCGCCGAGCTGGCGGCAGCTGGTCGCATCGTGGAGCGCCTTGGCCTGCGCCGGCACGTGGTGCTCGACATCGACCTTCGCGCCTTCGGCGGATCGGCACTGACCGCCGACCTGCCGGTCCCCAAGGACACGCCCCTCGAGCGGATCGGGGAGAGTGTCCCGGTGACGTACGTGCCGGCCCGCAACACCATCTTTCTCTCGTTCGCTCTCGCCTGGGCTGAAACGCTCGGCGCATCGGACATCTTCCTTGGCGCCAACGCCCTCGACTACAGCGGCTACCCGGACTGCCGGCCGGAGTACATCGAGGCCTTCCAGCGCATGGCGAACCTCGCGACCAAAGCCGGAGTTGAGGGCCGACGGCTTCGCATTCACACCCCGCTGATCCGGCTCTCCAAGGCGGCGATCATCCGGTTGGGCATGCGTCTGGGCGTGGACTACTCCCTCACCTGGAGCTGCTACGATCCCACGCCCGACGGAACGCCCTGCGGCCGCTGCGAGGCCTGCGCGCTACGCCGCAAAGGATTTCGGGAAGCCGGGATGGAGGATCCGGCCCAGCAGACAAGCGTGAAGCGTAAAGTGTAAAGCGTGAAGAGCGAAAAAAATTGCTGGAGCACCGGGGTGGTCCGGCAGTCCATTATCTTGGAAGTATTCCGTTTCACGCGTCACTCTTCACGCTTACGCTGTCTGGTCATGGCCTACTCGGTAAAGGAGATCTACTACACCCTCCAGGGCGAAGGCGCCAACACCGGCCGGCCCGCGGTGTTCTGCCGGTTCGCCGGGTGTAATCTCTGGACCGGGCGGGAGTCGGACCGAGTGGACGCCACCTGCCGGTTCTGCGACACCGATTTCGTCGGCACCGATGGGCCCGGCGGCGGCAAGTTCGCCGACGCCGGCTCGCTGGCCCATGCGGTGGGGGCGGCCTGGCCGGCCGGGGGCCCCGACTCCGGCCGCTTCGTCGTCTGCACCGGAGGGGAGCCCCTGCTGCAGCTCGACCCGCCGCTGCTCGACGCCCTGCATGCCCAGGGTTTCGAGGTGGCGGTGGAGACCAACGGCACGATCCCGCCTCCCTCCGGGATCGATTGGCTCTGCGTGAGCCCCAAGGCGGGAGCGCCGTTCGTCGCCCGTCAGGGCAACGAGCTCAAGCTGGTCTATCCTCAGGAGGGCGCCGAGCCGGAACGCTACGCGGAGCTCGGGTTCGACCACTTCTTCCTGCAGCCGATGGACGGCCCCGAGCGGGACGCCAACACTGCCGCCGCACTGCGCTACTGCCTGACCCACCCGCGCTGGCGACTGAGCCTCCAGACGCATAAGCTTCTCGGCATTCCGTGAGGCGGGAAAGAGAGGGCCGTCCCGCTGCCCACCTGCCCCGCTGAGCATGCACGGCTATTCCGACCGCATCAATCACGCGTTCGCCTTCGCGGCCAAGTACTACGGCGCCACCGCACCGGTGGGCGCCGGGATGGATTATCTTGCCCACCCGGCCAACGTCGCCATCATTCTCGCCCGCTACGGCTGCGACCAGGTGACCATCGTCGGCGGCATCCTGCACCATGTGCTGGAGGAGTCCGCTGCCGACCGCCGGCCCACACTGGAGCGGAAGATCGCTGACAAATTCGGGCCGGTCGCGCTGGCCATCGCCCGCGACGCGCTGGAACCCAAGTACGACCGCCGTGGGGCCGAGCGTCCCTGGCAGCCCTGCAAGCAGGAGTACCTGACCCAGCTCGCGACGGCCGACCCTCGCGCGTTGGACGTCTGCGTGGCCGACGAGATCCACTCCTGCGGCTCCACCATCACCGCGCTGCGCCGTCTCGGGGTGGAGTATCTCCGCACGCTGTCGCGCGCCGGCTCGGAGCAGACCATCTGGTGGTACCGCTCCATGCTGGAAGTTCTGGATTCCCGGCCGGACTGGCCGCGCCGGGAGATGCTGTCCGAGCTGCGCCTGATGAGCACCGGCCTGGTGCGCAGCCTGCGGCTCAGTGAGGAGGAGCTGTGAAGCGGAAGACGTGGTGGGGACTGGGGCTCTGGCTGGCCCTGGGCTGCGTGCCGGGCGCCAAGGAGCCGGAGCCCCTCGATCCGGTCCGCTTCCTGCTCATCAACGACGTGTACGTCGCGGACACGCTCGCCGACGGGACCGGCGGGCTCGCCCGGGTGGCCACCGTGCGGAACCGGCTGGCCGACCAGGGGCCGGTGCTGTTCGTGCTGGCCGGCGACTTCCTGAGCCCCAGCCTGCTCAGCAAGTACTACGGTGGGCGGCAGATGGTGGAGGCGCTGAACGCCGCCCAGCTGGACTACGTCACCTTCGGCAACCATGAGTTCGAGCTCAATCGCGACACCCTGATCGCGCGAATCGGTCAGTCTTCCTTCAAATGGCTGTCCACCAACTGCACCCTCGCCGACGGCACCCGGTTTCCCAAGGTGCTGCCCTGGGACACGGTGCGGGTCTCGGGTCACCTGGTCGGCCTGTTCGGTCTCACCCTGCCCGGCGACTACCGGAGCTACCTGCGCTGCGGCAACCCCGACAGCGCGGCCCGGGTGGCGGCAGACAGCCTCACGGCGCTGAAGGCGGAGCTGATCGTGGGTCTCACCCACCAGAACATCGAGTCCGACCGCGACCTGCTGGCCCGTGAGCCCAGGATCACCCTGATCCTGGGCGGCCACGAGCACGAGGCGCACGACTCGGTGGTCTCCGGCAGACATATCCTCAAGGCCGACGCCAACTCCCGTTCAGCCCAGTTCGCCACGCTGTGGGGCGGCAAGGACGAATGGCGTCAGGCCGTGGGGCTGGTCCGGATCGATTCGCGGCTCCCCGACGACACCGCCACCGCTCGCGCCGCCGAGGCCTGGGCCGACAGCCTGCGGAAGCGCCTGGGCCCGGAGCGCGCGGTCGGGACTACGGAGGCGCCGATCGACGCACGGGACGCGGTGTCCCGCCGGCGCGAGTCCCCCATCGGCGACCTGGTCACCGACGCGCTTCGGGCCGGCACCGGTGCCGACGTCGCGCTGCTCAACGCGGGGGCCATGCGGCTGGACGATGTCATCTCCGCCGGTCCGATCAGCAATTACCAGCTGGAGAGCATCTTCCTCTTCGCCGACGAGACCCGGATCGTGACGTTTCCGCTCTCGGGCAGCCGGCTTCGCGAGGTGCTCGAGCACGGCGTCTCGGACGCCTCGCTGGGCAAGGGCGGGTTTCTCCAGGTGTCCGGCGTAGGCTTCACCTTCGATCGGCGCCAACGATCGGGACGCCGGCTGGTGGGCGAGCTGCGGGGCCCCGGCGGTAGCGCCTTCGGGCCGGACGATACGGTGCGGGTGGCGATGGCGGCCTTCCCGGCCTGCGAAGGGGGCGACGGCTATCGCATTCCCGAGGCGACCGAGGGGTGCGGCCAGGCATCCTCGGGTCCCCGCGCGGCCGACCTGCTGATCCGGTATCTCTCCGATTCGCTCGCCGGGAAATTCACTCCGCCGGACAGCGGGCGGATCGTGGAATCCGGCACCAAACCCGGCTGATCGGGCCTGGCTCCCTTGAACCTACGGGTCCGGGTATTTTAGGGCATGGCGTCCACGCCAGCAGCACTCACCAGTCTTCCAAGTGCTTTCGCCGCAGCGTGTCGACTCTCCCGAACCGAGGGAGAGCTGTTCGAGCGCTGCCGGGTGGCGCTGGTCCGCCGCTTTCAGAGCGAGCGGATCTGGTTCGGACTGGTCTCTCCCACCGAGAGCATCCCCCGCGTGGGGCCGGAGGACGGGTTCGCCCAGGCGGTCGAGGTAGCCCGGCTGGGGACCGGCGAGACCGAGGTCATCATTCACGCCGACCCGTCCGTGGTGGGGGAGATGCGGGCGGTGGCCATGCCGCTCGCGGTGGGCCTCAGCGTGGTGCTCGAGCTCCGCAGCATCCTGCTGGAGCGTCAGTCGGCGTTGGACGACGCGGTCTTCCAACTCCGCGCGCTGCGGCAGGTGGCCCGGCTGCTCTCGTCGGTGCACTCGATCGACGAGACCGAGCAGCTGATCCTGGACTTCATGGCGGAGGTGTTCTTCGCCTGGTGGGCCTGTCTCTATCGGCCGGAAGCTGAGGCGTACACTCCCAAGGTCTTCCGCTCGCTCAACGACCGGCTGCGGCCGGCGTCCATCAACAAGACCGCACTGGACCAGGTGCTTCCGGCCGGCAGCGCTTCGGCCGGCGCGGACGACGCCGGTGTGGCCAGCCTGGTGGGGCCGGGCGCCGAATTGGTGGTCCCTCTCGATGCCGGGGCGGAGAGGATGGCGGTGCTGGTCCTGGGGTCCAGGATCAGTGACAAGCTGTATGGCCGGGCCGAGCTGGAGCTTGCCGGCACGCTGTCCTTCGCGGCTGCCATCGCGCTCAAGAACTCCGAGCTGGTGGAGCAGCTGCACAGTGCCGCCACGACGGACGAGCTCACCGGCCTGTACAACCGGCGGGCTCTCGAGGAGCGCCTTGCCGCCGAGATCTCCCGCAGCCTGCGGCACCAGCTACACACCAGCGTCCTCCTGCTCGACCTCGATAGGTTCAAGAGCGTCAACGACACCCTGGGGCACGCTGCCGGCGATCGCCTGCTGATCCAGGTCGCTCGGGTGCTGCGGCAGCAGTGTCGGGCGCTGGATGTCGTCGGCCGACTCGGCGGTGATGAGTTCCTCGTCATCTTGCCGATGACCAAGCCGGCCGAAGCGCAAGTGTTCGTGGCTCGCGTGCAGGCCAACCTGCGCGATATGGAGAAGGACAATCCGGAGTTCGGCCCGTGCACTCT
>DATBJC010000127.1:0-37685 GCA_036556625.1 Gemmatimonadales bacterium | reverse complement strand
CCGATCCGTGAGCGGGCGCTGTCGCTCCAGGAGCGGCCCGAGATGGTGGACGAGATCCTGGCCGACGGCGCGGCCACGGCGCGCCGGCTCGCGGGGGAGACGCTGCGGGAGGTGCGGGATCGGATGGGCTTCCTTCCCGGGTCTCATAGAGCTGCCATGGCTCAGCGTGACCTTCATCCCGACGGACACTGATGGAAAAGATCATCAAGGCGGCGGTCGAGCGCGGAGCGTCGGACCTGCACATCAAGGCGGGCGACGTGTTTCGCGCCCGCATCAACGGGAAGCTGGTGGCGCTGACCAAGCAGCGGCTCACGCCGGATCAGACCCGGGCCATCGCGATGAAGCTGATCAGCAGCGACGAAGACCGGGCCCGCATCGAGCGGCTGCGCGATTTCGATTGCTCCTGGGGCATGCCCGGCGTGGGGCGCTTCCGGGTGAACGTGCTCCGCCAACGGTCGTCCTTCATGATCGTGATGCGGGTGATCCCGTTCACGGTACCCACCATCGAGTCGCTCCGACTGCCCGACACCCTGGAGCAGGTGGCCGAGTCGGAGCGCGGCCTGGTGCTGGTGACCGGGGTGAGCGGGAGCGGCAAGAGCTCCACGGTCGCCGCCATGGTGCACCACATCAACCGCACCCAGCACAAGCACGTGGTGACCGTGGAGAACCCGATTGAGTTCCTGCACCGGGACCTGAGCTGCTCCATCACCCAGCGGGAAGTGGGCGTGGACACCGAGAGCATCGTCGTCGGCCTTCGCGCCGCGCTGCGCCAGGATCCCGACGTCGTGGTGCTGGGGGAGATGGCCGACGCGGAGACCATCGACACCGCGATCAAGGCGGCGGAGACCGGCCATCTGGTGGTCGCCACGATGCCCACCGCCGACGTGGTGGCCACCGTGGAGCGGGTCATCGCCGCCCTGCCCGCCGAGGAGCGCGAAGTGGGCCGGATGCGGTTCGCCGAAGCGCTGCGGGCGATCGTCTCCCAGCAGCTGCTGCCGGAAAGGAAGGAGAAGGCGAGGGTACCGGCCGTCGAGATCCTGATCGCCACTCCCGCAGTCCGCGACATTCTCCGTGACGGTGGCCGGACCGCGGACGTCCGGAAGCACATGGCGGAGGGACGTAAGCAGCACGGGAGCCAGACTTATCAGCAGCATCTGGACGAGCTGGTCGAGGGCAACCTCATCACTGCCGAAACCGCCAAGGCCGCGCTCGCCCTCAGCACGCCGGCCCCCGCTCCCGCCGGCAAACGGGGTGGCAAGCAGAGCTCCGGCTGATCCGTGGGGGTCCGTGCCTGCGCTCCACCAGACCGCTGATCGGATCCTGGCCCATCACCGGGAAGCCGGGACACCGGAGGTCGCCGCGGCCCGCGCCGCGGTGGTCGAGCACCTGACCGCGCTCGGCTACCGGGTATCGGCTCAGCCCTTCCGCTTCCATCGGTCGGCCCTGATGGGGCTGCCGATCTTCGGGGCCGGTGTCGGCGCCTCCGCCCTCCTCGCGCTTCCGCTCCTCACGATGCCCACCGTGCCCGGGCCCGGCGCGCTCGCCGTCTGGGCCGTGATCCTCGTGGCCACCATCGGTCTCTCGGTGGGCGTCGCGGCGGGCTGGCTCACGCTGGGCCCGGCCCGGGAAGACGCCAATCTCATCGCGGTCCGGTCGGGGAAGTCGGTCCGCCGCTGGATCGTGGCCCACCTCGACAGCAAGGCGCAGGCCCAGTCGATGGCGGGCAGGCTGGTCACTGTCTGGGTGCTGGCCAGCGCTATCGTGTTCCTGACGGCCCTCACCGTGGCTCGCTTGTGGGGGCCGCTGCCCCTCTGGCTGGGCGCGTTCGGCGCCGCGCTGGCGATCGGTGCCGGCGCGCTGGCGGGCCGCGGCCGGCTTCGGGGCACCTCGCGTGGCGCCCGGGATAACGGCACCGGTGTCGTGGCCGCTCTGGCCTATGCCGAGGCGTCCTCCGATCCGCAGACCGGGATCCTGATCACCAGTGGCGAGGAGTTCGGTCTGGTCGGGTCGCGCATCTTCGCACGATTGCGGGGCACCATGGCGGGGGTCGAGGTGGTCAACTTCGACACCATCGACGACGAAGGGCACTACTTCCTGGTGAGCCACGACGCCCGAGGCGCCGCCATGGCACAGGCATTGGCGGACCACCTGAGCCGGCTCGGGATGGACGTGCGCACTCGACGGCTCCCGATCGGCATCCTGGTCGACAGTCTCCCGTTCGCCCGGGCCGGTGCCGGTGCGGTGACCGTCGGCCGGCTGACCTGGCGTACGCTGCGGCTGATCCACACGCCGGCCGACGTGCCGGGCACACTGTCGCTCGACGCGGCGGAGCTCGTCGGGCGCGCGATCGCCCTGAATTGACGTTTGCCGTGGGCTCGCATACGTTTGCACGAGGATTCGGGAGCCCCGCGAGGGGCTCTTTTCGTTGCTCTAGGGGGGCACATGTTCGACGGCAGGACATCCTGTCTGGTGGTGGTCGGGGCCCAGTGGGGCGACGAAGGCAAGGGAAAGCTGGTGGACGTGCTGGCGGAGCGGGCCGACTTGGTGGTGCGGTATCAGGGCGGGGCCAACGCCGGACATACCGTCGTCATCGGCGACACCCAGTTCATCCTGCGCCAGATTCCCTCCGGCATGCTGCACCGGTCGGTCACCTGCGTGGTGGGCAACGGCGTCGTGCTCGAGCCCGAGACCTTCTTCGCCGAGCTGGACCAGCTGGCCGAGCGGGGCATCGTGACCGAGGGCAGGATCTTCGTGTCCGACCGCGCCCACCTGGTCCTGCCGTATCACAAGCTGCTGGACGCCGCGAGCGAGAAGAGCCAGAAACTGGGGACCACCGGACGGGGCATCGGTCCGGCCTACGAGGACAAGTACGGCCGCAGGGGAATCCGGGTCACCGATCTGCGGCACCTGGAGTGTGCTCGCAGCTTGCTCGCCGACCGGGTCCACCGGGCCAATCGGCTGCTCGAGATGATGGGCGCCACCGAACGCGCGTCCTTCGAGCAGCACGCCGAGCTCCTCGAGCGGCTCGCGCCTCGGCTCCTGCCGTTGGCGGCGGACGTGGGACTCATGGTGCATCGCGCGGTGCGCGGCGGGAAGCGAGTCCTGCTGGAGGGCGCCCAGGGTGCGTTGCTCGACGTGGATCACGGCACCTATCCCTTCGTCACCTCGTCGAACACCACGGCCGGAGGGGCCGCGGTAGGCGCGGGCATCGGTCCCACGCTGATCCATGGCGTTCTGGGCGTGGTGAAGGCGTACACCACCCGGGTCGGCAACGGCCCGCTCCCGACCGAGGCCCCGAGCCCGTACGGCGAGCGGCTTCGCCAGCTGGGCGGTGAGTTCGGTGCGGTCACCGGCCGTCCCCGCCGGTGCGGCTGGTTCGACGCGACAGTCGTCCGGTACGCCGCGCGGGTAAACGGTCTCACCGGCCTCGCGGTAACCAAGCTCGATGTGCTCGACGGATTCGAGGAGATTCCGGTCTGCACCGCCTATCGGCTGGAGGGTGACGCCTGCGAGGAGATGCCTGCAGAGGTCGAATCCCTCGGCCGGGTGCAGCCGATCTACCAGACGCTCCGGGGCTGGAATCGCCCCACCGGCGGCGCCCGAAAGTTGAGCGATCTGCCGCCCGAGGCTCGGGCCTATCTCGACCGGCTTCAGGAGCTGTCAGGAGTGCCGATGCGATACGTCAGCGTGGGGACCAGGCGGGACCAGATCATCGAGACGGAAGCAGCGTGAACTCCACCGACCTCCTGGTGATCGGCGCCGGACCCTGCGGCCTGGCCGTCGGTGTGGCCGCCAAACAGGCCGGACTGGCCTGCGTGCTGCTCGACCGGCGCACCATCGTGTCCACCATCGAGCGCTATCCGCTCGGCATGACGTTCTTCTCCACCCCCGAGCGGATCGAGATCGGGGGAGTGCCGTTCATTGCCAGCCACGAGAAGCCGACCCGCCGGGACGGGCTGATCTACTATCGCCGGGTGGCGGAGCATTTCGAGCTGGACATCCGGCCGTCCGAGGAGGTGGTAGAGGTCGTCCCCGCGGGGCATGAGGGGTTCAGGGTCGAGGTCCGGACCCCGCACGACGAGAAGTCGTACCGGGCGGCAGCCGTGGTCTTCGCCACCGGCTACTACGACAACCCCAATTATCTCGGCATCCCGGGCGAGGATCTCCCCCACGTCCACCATTACTTCTCCGAGGGGCATCCCTACTGGCGGCGGAGGGTGGTGGTGATCGGGGCGGGGAACAGCAGCGTGGATGCGGCCCTGGAATGCTGGCGCGCCGGGGCGCAAGTCATCCTGGTGCACTTTCTCGAAGGATTCGACCGGACCGTCAAGGCGTGGGTGCTGCCCGATATCGTCAACCGCGTCAAGGAGGGGAGCATCGGGGCGCGCTGGCGCTCGCGGGTCCGGGCCATCACACCGACCGAAGTGGAGATCGTCTCCGAGGCCACCGGCGGCGTGGAGTGCCTCCCCGCCGATGCCGTCCTCGCTATGACCGGCTATCACGCCGACACGGCCATGCTCCAGCGGCTCGGCGTCCCGGTGGACCAGCAGACGGGAATTCCCACCCACGACGAGACCACCATGGCCACTCCGGTCGCCGGCGTTTACCTGGCCGGTGTCATCGCGAGCGGCAACGATGCCAACCGGCTCTTCATCGAGAACGCCCGGGGACACGGCGAGCTGATCGTGCGGGATGTGATGCGGAAACGAGAGAGCCGGGCCTGAGAGCGGCGGTGTCATCCTGAGAAAAGCGTGAAGCGTAAAGCGTGAAGGGTGAAGCGGTGGATAGACCCCGCTTCACCCTTCACGCTTTTCTTTCACGCTGGAATCGTTACAGCCGGTTGCGCTCGTAGACCAGGTTTCGAGGCGTGAGCCACCAGTCGACCCGTCGGGTGAGCACCACGCCGTTATTCACCCGGGGATCGGCCCGGTCGGCCGCGAGAGTCGCCCAGACGTGCACCCGGGCGATATCGTCGTAGTTGTTGTCGGGATCCCCATCGGTATCCGGGTCCGCGACGTCGGCCTCAACGCCGTTGAGGAAGACCAGCGCGGCGTCCCAGCTCTGCACTCCCGTCGCGATGACCTGAGGGACCGCGTTCCCGGCGTTATCGGTGCTGTCGGCCCGCAGCAATTGATTCTGGGCGTTCCGATAGAAGGCTACGGCGCGGAGCGTCCGGACCGTGAAGGGCTTCCGGAGATCGACCCCGACCACGCCGGCGCTGTGCCCCAGGATCCGAGCCGTGTTGGCGAACGTGATGCGCGCCCTGGTCGCTCCCGGAAAGGCGACCGCCGTCACGCGGATGAGCCGCCGGACGTTGGAATTGAGCTCGACGTAGGCCAGCTGGCCCGGGTTGATCTGGAAGGTCTCGCCCGCCTGACGGGTGACCTCGAGGCAGAAGGCGCCGCAATTGCCGACGCCCGAAGCCAGCGGGAGCAGCGCCGTCCGGGCGTAGCTGATAGCCGGCTCTTCCGGATCTCCCGGAACCGGGGAGAGAAAGGGCGCCCGGAGCATCACCAGGGTATCGGCGAAGGTGCCGATGGTACCGAACGTCGGACGCGAATCGATGGCCACGCCGGTCAGCTGGACGTCCCGCTGGAGCGCGATTCCGGTGAAACGGGCCCGCCGCTCGATCCCGTCCCGCAGCTCGGTTCCCCGCATGCCCCGCATCGATCCCAGGACCAGGCTGGTCGAGGCGCCGAGCACGACGATCCCGGCGATCATCGCCAGCAGCAATTCGACCAGGGTGAAACCCCGTCGTCCCCGGTGCCCTCCAGGTGCCATCATGTTACCCCCGGTACGCCATCGTGATGAGCTGCACGGGCTGCCTCTGGCCAGGGTAATCCACCTGGACCGTGATCCGCAGCAGGTTCACGGCATCCTGGATGACGATAGTCCTGCGGGTCAGCGGACCGCCGACCGCTACCTGTCCGCGGAGATCGACCTGGACCGGAGCTTCGCTGGCCAGGGTCCAGGGATCCCGGGACCGGATCTCTTCGACGTAGGAACGCGCCACGCTGAGCGCCACCGAGCGGAGCGCGGTCTCCCGCTGGGTGCGGACGATCGAGGTCTGGACCTTGGCCAGGGCGAGCAGGCCGACCGAGAGCATCACCACGGCGATCAGCACCGAGATGAGGGTGAATCCGCGCCGGGCGCGGCGGGCAGCCCTCGTCATTGCCACACTCCTCCTCGGAAGACCCAGACTCGGATGCCTGCCGCCGCGCTGATGGAGACCGCGGCGATCGCGGTGGGATCGTTGGCACTGTTGAGATACACCACCCCGGTAGTCCCGAACGGATTGGTGATCCCCATGGTCCCGAACTCGATCCGTGAGTTCGGGAGGGTGATGGCGCCCGCACCGGGCATTCCGGGCACGTTCGGCACGGCTCCCCGGGCGATCCGGACGCCGTCGGTGAGGGTCCGGTTGCGGAAGACTACCAGCGCCCCGTTCTCCGCCGCATTCTGGACGAACGCGCCGTTCCGGTCGTTGTCGAGATAGCCGGTGTAGCGACCCGCCACCGGGTCGAAGGTCACCCGCACCAGCGTCGTGGTAGAGAGGGCCCTGGTCCGCACCACCTCCAGGTCCGCCGCGAGCTGGCGTGCCGCCTGCCGCACCCGGGTCGAATCGGACATCCGCAACCGCGGAGCCATGATCGCTGTCAGGAGCCCGATCATCACGAGGATGACCGCGGTCTCGACCAGGCTGAAGCCGCCGCGCTGCTGCCGCATGTGAGGGCTCATCAGTAGATGGGCCGGAACGCGGTCTGAATGACGCTGCCGACCGTCGGTGTGCCGGGAGGCAGCTGCGTCGGGTCGCGGAAATTCATGTCGAACCGCCAGTCACGATTGGGGGGGCTGTAGTAGTTGATCCACGACCACCGCTTCCGCATGGCATAGCGGCTGGCGAACAGCGACACCAACGAGCCGCGGTAGAGCAAGACGTCCCCGCCCCAGTTCTCCAGGAACCGGGGGAAGTTTTCCAGCCCGCCGCCGTAGTTCGGTAACGCGCCGCCGGTCAGCGGAGTCCCAAAAAACGCCGCGGAGTCGGCCGGGTTACAGGCCGGCAGCGCCCGATTGACATCGCACGGGGTGGACGAGTGGCCGGCAGCGATGGCCGCATAGACGTCCATGTCGGTCGCGTTGGTGACCGGGAAGGGATGGGCCACAGCCGGATCGGCGACCCAGGCGGCGTTCCACAGGTGAGCGGCGTCGGTCCAGTTGGGCGAGAGATAGGTGATGGCGTCGCCCAGCACCGAGGCCGGCTGCCATCCCACGTTGTTGTAGTCGCCCAGCACGTAGACCGGCCGGTCGGTGGCGATCGTCAGCGGAAAACGGAGGGTCTCTCCATTCACCAGCCGAACGGCGGGAAAGTCGGTCAGCGACCTCGCCAGCGTGTAGGGCGCGCCCGTCGTGACCGTCGCGGGATCGAAGGTGATATACACGATGTCGATCGGCCCCGGCACCGGGTGCGCCTGGATCCAGTCCTGCAGCTCGCCCACATCGATCTGAAAGACGTCCACGCCCACGTTCTCACGACCGTCGTGGAAGGCGTCCTGCCGCCCGGAGAAGATCGCCTGGCACTCCGCCGCATTGGGAACCGGGTGGGGACCGCGGTCCAGGTCGAGCGCGCCCAGCACTGGGGTACAGAACGCCGCGGGTGCCATCGACAGCCGGTCGGTCCTCACCACGATATGCAGGTCGGCCTTCCAGGCAAACTTGACGTTCTGGATGGCGGCGTCATCACCGGCCGCTTTCGGGTCCACCATGGTGGTGGCCGGCATGCCCGCCGGCAGCGGCAGGTTGAGCGGCGTGACCCCACTGGCGGCACTCATGAGCCGGCCATCGAAGTGGTTGTTGCTCTTGGTGACGAAGGAGCTGCCCGGATCCGAGCGCGAGTCGAAGTCGAGCGCGACCGGATTGCCGTCCATGTCGTCGATGAACACGCCGTTCAGCCGCTCGTTCGAAGCCTTCCGCATCCAGATCACGCTGTCGGCGGCCGTGACATTGTCCATGAAGTAGGTGTTGTCCGACGTCAGATACAGGCTGCTGTTGGTATGCACCCATCCCGCGAAGTCCATCCGCGGGCCGTTGTGGATCTCCAGGTCGCCCTCATAGAACACGCCGAACTGGAACAGCGGGATCGACTGCGCGTTGACCGAGACCACGGCCTCGCTGCGATTGCCGGCGGGGTCGGTCGCGGCGGTGCGGATGTCGATCTGCTGGTTCAGGCTGTAGAGCCCGGTGTAGGTGCCGGTATTGATCACCTTGTAGACCGCCCCACCGATCCGGGTGGCGGTCGGCGCGGTAAAGGCGAATCCCGGAATCGCGGGGGCGCTGATGGCCGCCAGCTCGGGATTGGTGATGATCCCGTCGCTGATGTGGGTGGCCAGCTGGGACATGACGTGGTCGGCCGCGGCCTCGGTGGCATAGGTGACCCGCGAGCCGCGATAGTCGATGCCTTCGGCCCGCTGGACCATGACCATGGTCGCGATCCCGGTGCCGATCAACGCTGTCAGCAGCACCAGGAAGATCATCGTTGCCTCCAACGTGAACCCACGTTGGCTCAACTGCCGCGTCGCCATTGTCGGACCTCGTCGGTGTAGGCCGGCCTCGTGAACGTTGTCACTACCGTCTTCAAGCTAGGCACCGGCCGGTCGGCTGCAATTGCAAAAGACTGGTCACCCTCAACAATCAGTCGCCCTGCGCTGCAGGCGCGAGCAGCGTGAACTCCATTGCATGTCGGACTATGACAGCCGTTGCATCGTGTAAAAACCACACGGCCCAGCTCCGCGCAGGAACTGGGCCGTGCCGACTGAATCTCGAACGGGGCTTACAAACCGCTCTGATTGTCGGCAAACCAGGTCACCGGGTCGAATCCGACCGGATCGATCTCGTAGTGCCGGTTCATGTAGTAGCGTCCGGTCGTCGGATAGTAGGGCGGCGGCGCCACAGCCATGCAACGGTCGTAGCTCCACTGCGGGTTCCAGCCGGTGCCCGACCCCGTCATACGGGAGCCGTTGATCTCCTGGATCGCCGAGCCGAACATGTTGAAGCAGCCCCGCCCGATGGGCAGGCCCACACACGTCTCCGAGTTGGTCGAGCCCCCGGACACGTTCTCCGACTGGATCGACTGCAGGGTCAGCACCGCCCCGTGCAGGCTCTCGGCGCCGCTCTCGTCATAACCCGTCCGGTAGGCGGCTTGCACCCGGAACGGCGAGTTGACGTTGTTGTCCTCGATCATGAAGAACTGGGGCGTCAGGATCCCCAGGATGTCGGCCTCGCAGTCGGGGTCGTTGCCCGGCGGCGTCACGTAGGTCACATCGTCGGCCAGCATGATGTTGCCCGACGCCGCCACCGTCACCCGGCCTCGCAGGGTTCCGCTGATGGCCACGCTGCCCTCGACGTAGATCACGCCCATGAAGTTGATGTTGTACTCCCGGGTGGCGGGCCACAGGTACTGCGCCATGACGTTGCCGACCTGGCGGCCATCCTGCAGCCGCCCGTTGGCCACATCGGCGTTGGCGGCGCCGCCCCACCCCGGCCACACCTGCCAGGCGCCGTAGGCGTCATTGGGGACGAAGAACGGAGTCGGGGCCGGCGTCGTGTAATAGGCGGCGTACAGGCGCTGGTCACCGCCCAGGTAGCAGCGGCGCTGCGCGCTGTTCCGGAGCACATCCTGCACCGACGCCCGCTTCTGGGCAGCCGTGCCCGGCCGGTTGGCATAGATGTACTCGGCCGTGCGCCAGTGGGGAGCGCCCGCGGCCGGGTTGCCCTGGGCGGTAGTCCACATGCCGCCACAGTTGGCGGAATCCATGTTGGGATCGTCGGCCGCGGTGGTGCCGGCCGGCACGTTCGGCCAGAGCCGGGCGGAGATGTATGCGAAGCGCTCGGGCGCGGCACCGGTCGCCTTGAACACCCGGAAGAAGCCTTCGTTCTCGTCGCTGAAATCGCCGTCCAGGTTGATATCCACCGGGACGAACTCGATCCGGGTATCCGGGTCGAACACGCCGGTGCCGATCGTGCCGCCGTCGAGCCACATGCCCGCGCCGGTGGCGTAGTTGGCGAGGGTGGCCAGCGCCGCGGGAGTCGGCATGGGAATGACCGCGACGTTCTCCTTGTACCCCTTGAGGAAGTTGCCCTGGGCGGCCACGCTGATGGTGGACGCCGTGGTCACCGGCCCGTGGAAGGTCGGAGCCCCGCCCGAGTTGCTGACGTAGAGAACCTCGTTGGTATGCAGCGGCCCGAAGACCTGGATGCCGCTGGCGAACCGGATCGACGAGGTGGTCTGGTTGTCGAACCGGGCGAACTTGGCGAATGACTCCTGGGCCAGCTCGCCCCGGCGCACGACCACGGCGCCGCGGGGGTTCTGTATCACCGAGACGATGCTCGCGAAGGTGCCATACTGGCCGCTGATGTTGCCCGAGCGGCCGGCGTACACCGAGCGGGTGAAGCCCGGAATGACCAGGCCGTTGGCGTCACGCACCGGGGCGTTGAACTCGAGGGTATCGAGACCGCCGACGGCTGGTATGATCCCGGGAGATCCGTTCAGCGTGTCTCGCCCCTGCTCGATGCCGGCGTCGGCGGCCGCCTCCATCACGGCCTCCGTGGTGTGGAACCGGGACACGATGGTCCCGTTGCCGGTCATCAGGAGCATCCCGATCGCGATCCCGGTGACCAGGAACGCGAGCACGAGGGTGAAGATCAGGGCAGCCCCCCGCTCTCTGCTTGTACCTGACGTCCACATAGATGCTCCCGCTCGAAAGAGTCGTTACGGTATGAGGACTACGGCGCCGGTGGAGACCAGCGCGGATTCCTTTGGGGTACAGTCCTGGGCCGCGACGGCGAACCAGTAGCTCGATCCCGGCACCAGATTCTCGCCGTGGGAGATGTCGTACGGATCGGCACCCGCCGGCGTGCTGGTGAAGACCTCCCAGTCCACGGCGCCGTCGAGCCGGTAGTACACGTTGTACTGGGAGACGTCGCGCTGCGCGCCGATTTCATCGGCCGAAGGCGTCCAGACCAGGCGGACCTCGGGCGGATCGCCCGGCAGGTTCGGCGTCGCCACCGGAATGCCCGGCGCCAGCGGCCGGTCGCCGCAGGACTGGAGCTGCACCAGGCCGTTGTTGGGAGTCCGGATCATGGTGGACACCTGCCGGGTCCTGAGCTCCGCGCCGGTGGATCCGTTGGTCACCACCATGTTGATCCGGATCATCCGGACGCTGTCGGCCAGGGCGGAAGCCCCGATGTCCGTCGCACTCCCGTGCTGCGGATCGGTATGCCGCACCGGGATGTTGCCGCCGCCCAGCTGGAGCGAGGTGGTCACCCCGGCCGCGTCGATGCGCTCGTGCCAGTATTCGAAGAAGGGCCGGCCGGGATAGGCCCTGATGTTGCGCGCCACCAGCTCGGGAGCCTCCGCGTTCACCTGCTGCATCAGCGCGAAGTCGAGCGGGTCCGCCGTGGTAGCGTCGGCGGTGAAGTAGAACATGATCGTCTCGGCCCGACTGGGCGTGCCCTTCACCCGGTACTCCACGGCCGGATAGTTGATGGCCGTGCCGAAGATGGTGAGCGGGGTTGCCGGGTCCATCGAGATCGTGGCCGTCGCCGGCAGGTCGGGATTGGTGTACACCGCGTTCCCGTCCTCCAGGTCTAACCCGTCGGTCGCGAAGTTGGCATTGAAAACGATGACGTTGTTGCCGCCGTACACCAGCATGGGCTGCCGCGGGACCACGCCGGAGCCCAGCGTGCGCAGCGACCGGTCCAGGGTACCGACGCCGTAGCGGATGTTCTGGGACAATTCGGTGATCCGACTGCCCCGGCGAAAGCTCGCGCTCTGCGAGCGGAACACCGCCACCGCGCTCGCCATGATGCCGCTGAGCACTACCATGGCAATCAGCATCTCGATGAGCGAGAAGCCGAGCCGAGTCCGCACCCGCGCAATGGAGTTGATCATGGCCGGGCCACCACCGATGTGAGGTTGACCGTGTCCAGGGACGTCACCGGGGCACCGGGCCGACGGAGGGTCGGTTCCCAGACCTTGACCGTGACCCGGGTGTAATCCCGCGAGGGAACGGCGCTCGTGATCCGCTGGAGCACGGTGCGCCGGCTCATGCTCGGGTAGCCGGGGAATCCGGTGACGGTGCCGGCCCAGGCCCCTGGCAAGGGGTAGGTCGGGTCGCCGCGGATGAGGTCGAGCTGCTCCAGCGCGACGGTCGTGGCGACCGTGCGTGTCGTGGACACCGAGACCGAGTGGGTGAACCCGGCCGCGAAGTGCCCCAGGCCGACCACCACCACCAGCAGGATGACCATCGCCACCAGGATTTCGACCAGGGTGAAGCCGCGTCGATTCATCAATCCCCCCGAACCCAGGCGCCACCGGTGTAGCGTGACCAGGTCACCCTTCCCGTGGCGCGGACGATCTCGCAGGCGCGCGCCTCCAGCGGAGAGTTGCGGGCGACGCTGCGGACTGGAACGATGTAGAAGCCGCCGTTCTCGCTGGCCGAGCCATCGCGGCGGAGATAGATCGCGGGCATCCCATCCTGGGTGCGCGTGAAGTTGATGTTCGCCCCGCCGATGGTGTGCGCGGGCGCCGTGCTTCGGCCGAACACGATGCCCTCCGACAGCGGAACGAAGCGCACCCGCTCTCCCCCATCTATGGCGCCATCGTTGTCGGCATCCTCATGAATCCGGATGCCGTTGCTGGGCACGTTGAACGCGACCACGACGTTGTGCTGCAGCGTGATCGCGAGGCGCTGCGCGTACGACAACGTGCTGGTGATACCGCGGACCGCGCCCGACACCTGATAGGCGTCGAGGTTGAGCCGGGGCAGTGCGATGCTGGCCAGCATGCCGACCAGGACGACGCAGATGAGCGCCTCGACCAGCGTGAAGCCGCGGTCGGCACGGCCGCGTCTACTGACCCGGAGCTGTCCGGTCATGGGTTCCTCTGGCATCCGCACGTACTCTTCCTCCGGTGCACGGGGCAGTTGGCCCGGCAGGGAATTGCTAGCGTTCAGGACTCGGGAGATCAATTGGTAAACGTGATACGCTGTACAGCTTTCGAACGCCCCAGAGAGGTCTTTAAGGCAAGAAGCATGCGAAGGGTGTGTGGCAGTTATCTTCATTCTCCGTAATGGACAAACCGACCGATCCGGCGCCTCGCCAGCCCTGGATCCCGCAGGGCTAGCGACATGGATTTGTTCAGCTTGTGTGCCCCGAGCTGAACTCGGCGTCAGCCCTGCAGCCAGGGAGTGAGTCGGGTCCTCAGGCCGGCAAATGGGCACCCGATACCGGCTCCGGGCCGGGTCGGGTACGTCTTCCTACCGCAGAACGCCCGGCACTGGAGCACCGGGAGCCTGGGTGCAGTCGGCTGCACTCGCCGCGCTTCCATCGCTCACTGCTTCCCTTATTATTCCGGTCTTCCTCGATCCCCTCGTCAGCAGATCGCAATGGCCGACACCACCCTGATGGACAAGCTGGTCTCCCTCTGCAAACGCCGGGGCTTCGTCTTCCAATCCTCCGAGATCTACGGCGGATTGGGATCGGTCTGGGATTACGGTCCCCTGGGGGTGGAGCTCAAGAAGAACGTCAAGGACCGCTGGTGGCAGGCCATGGTGCACGCGCGGGACGACATCGAGGGGCTCGATGCGGCCATCCTGATGCATCCCAGGGTCTGGGAGGCGTCGGGGCACGTGGCCGGCTTCACCGATCCGCTGGTGGACTGCCGCCAGTGCAAGAATCGCTTCCGCGCCGACGACCCCCGGATCAAGGGCACGCCGGGCCAGCCCGATGCCCAATGCCCGGTGTGCGGCAGCAAGGGCACCCTCACCGAGCCCCGGCTCTTCAACCTCATGTTCAAGACCTTCATGGGGCCGGTGGAGGAGCAGGCCGCGGTGGTCTACCTCCGGCCGGAGACCGCCCAGGGCATCTACGTCAATTACCTCAACGTGCTCCAGAGCTCGCGCCAGAAGATCCCCTTCGGCATCGCCCAGATCGGCAAGGCGTTCCGCAACGAGATCACCCCGGGCAACTTCATCTTCCGCACCCGCGAGTTCGAGCAGATGGAGATGCAGTTCTTCGTGAAGCCCGGCACCGATGCCGAGTGGTTCGAGCGGTGGCGGGAGATGCGGATGCAGTGGCACCGGGACCTCGGCCTGTCGCCGAGCAAACTCCAATGGCATCAGCACGGCCCCGACGAGCTGGCCCACTACGCCCGGGCCGCCTTCGATATCCAGTATGAGTTCCCCTTCGGCTGGCAGGAGATCGAGGGCATCCACAATCGCGGCGACTTCGACCTCGGCCGCCACCAGGAATACTCCGGCAAGAAGCTGGACTACTTCGAGCAGTCCACCAACGAGCGCTTCTTGCCCTACATCGTGGAGACGTCGGCCGGGGCGGACCGGGTGGCGCTGACCCTGCTGGTGGACGCCTATCGCGAAGAGGAGGTCGAAGGGGAGACCCGCGTGGTGCTCGGCTTCCATCCCTCGGTGGCCCCGATCAAGGCCGGAGTCTTCCCGCTGGTCAAGAAGGACGGCATGCCGGAGCTGGCCACCTCGCTCTACCAGGACCTGAAGCGGCGTTTCCCCTCCTTTTATGACGACAGTGGCGCCATCGGTCGGCGCTACCGGCGGATGGACGAGGCCGGCACCCCTTTCGGCATCACGGTGGATGGCGAGACCACCTCGGGCCAGACCGTGACGGTCCGGTACCGGGACTCCATGCGACAGGAGCGCGTGTCGGTGGACCAGGTCGGCGACTACGTGGCGGAGCAGCTGGACGGCAGGGATCTTCCTGAGGGATCGGGCACTCTGTCATCCTGAGCGAAGCGAAGGAGGCGAAGCCCCCCCATGCGCCTCTCCGACTTCGAAGCGATGGTCCGCCGCCTGGCGGACGACGTTCCGCCCGAGTTCCTCCAGGGCATCGCTGAAGTCGCCGTCTCTCCCCGCACCGTGCCGCACCCCGAGCGGACCGACATCTACACTCTGGGCGAGTGCATCCCCATTCCCGCGAGCGAGGGTGTGGGCAGCCAGGGAATCCAGAGCCGCGTGGTCCTGTACTACGGGTCCTTCGCGGCGCTGGCCCGGCTCCAGCAGGGCTTCGATTGGAAGCACGAGGCCTGGGAGACCCTGACGCACGAGGTGCGACATCACCTCGAGTGGCGGGCGCGTGCGCCGGCGTTGGAGGCTTTCGATCGGGCGGTGGAGCAGAACTTCGCCCGGCAGGACGGCGAGCCCTTCGATCCCCTCTTCTATCTCGACGGTGAGCCCGCCGGTGAAGCGGCCTTCCGGGTGGAGGACGACGTTTTCCTGGACCGGCTGGTCGCTGAGCTTCCTCCGGTCGTGCCGGTGCAGTGGCGGGGCCGCTCCTATCGCGTGAGCGTGCCGGACGGGGTGACGCTGCCTGCCTTCCTCACGCTCGACGGCGTCGCCGAGTCGCCACCGGGCGAACTCATCCTGGTGCTGCGGCGAAAGCCGGGGCTCCGGGACCTGCTGCGGCCCCACGCTCCCACCCAGATGAACGTCGGCGCGGACCAGATATATTTCCCAGCCGATTCGGCCGATTCCTCCAACCGATGAGCCCGTCATGGTCTTCGAGGTGGTGACGGCGCTGGACGGAGCCGAAGTGCTCCGCCGGGCCAGGACGTTCTTCGCGCAGCGGGTCCCCATGCAGGCGGCATTTCCCGAGAAGGAAGGACCCACCTGGCTCACGCTCCGCGGGCAGGGCGGGGAGGAGATCGCCTTCGCGACGAAATCCACCCCCGACGGCACTTACGTCCGGGCCAGCACGCTCTTCTTCGACCAGGTGGTGGACCGCTTCCTGTCGACCCTGCCCCCGCCGCGGGATGGTGCCGCGTGACCGACCCGCTCCGCCTCCGGGTCATGGTGCAGGACGCCTGGGACGAGGTCCCGCTCGATCTTCCGCCCGACACGTCGCTGGCCGAGCTCAAGCGCCGCGCGCTCGATGCCACCCGGGTGCTCCGGGACCCCGACGAGTACGTGCTCAAGTTCCGTGGCGCCGAGCTGTACGACGAGTCTCGATCGCTGACCGAGGCCGGTCTGGTCCCCAACGGCGCCGTGATCGTGCTGCCCCGGCGCCGTCGCCCGGTGCGCTAGCCGGCCTCGTCGTGCCGCTCTCCACTTTCGGTTTTCGCACCCTCACCCTCCTGGCGGCAGGGTTCCTCGCTTTCGACGGTGCTGGGCTGATCGCCCTCGGCGCGTGGTCCGCAAACCCCGTCCTGCTCATCACCGGCATCGTGTTGGTGATCTCCTCCGGGCTGGTCCTGCTGTACTGGCGGAGTTATCTGCGCCGGCTCGAGGAAATCGCCGAGGATCGCCGCGAGCTTCGGGATGCGGCCGAGGAGCTGCGCCGGCTCCTGCGGAAGTGAGATGCCGGTTCCGCTGTTCACCCACCCCGCCTGTGTCCTGCACGATCCCGGCTCGGATCATCCCGAGACGCCCGCCCGCCTTCGGGTGCTGCTCCAGCGGGCCAGGTCCGCGCAAGGGGTGACCATCATCGAGGCGACTCCCGCGACGCGGGACCCCCTGCTCGCGACCCATGCGGAGTCCTACTTGCGCACGCTCGAGGCGATGAGCGCCCGGGGTGGCGGGGTGCTCTTTCTCGATACCATCCTCAATGACGCCAGCTGGAGCGCGGTACTGGGAGCGACCGGTGCGGTGCTGGCCGCCGTGGATCACGCCCACGCGGGGCGGGGCCATGCCTTTGCCGCGGTGCGGCCGCCGGGGCATCACGCCCTGGCAGGCAAGGGGATGGGGTTCTGCCTGGTGAACAACGTGGTGGTCGCGGCCCGCCACGCCCAGCGCGCCGGCAGGGCTCGCGTGCTGATCATCGACTGGGACGTGCACCACGGGAACGGCACCCAGGCCTTGATGGAGAGGGATCCCACCCTGCGGTACGTCTCGCTGCACCAGCATCCCTGGTATCCCGGGACCGGCATGGCGGACGAGCGCGGCGTGGGGAACGTGTTCAATGTGCCGCGAGGTCCGGGTCTCCCGGCGTCGCTCTACCTGACGGACCTCTGGGCCGCGATCGTGGCCGCGAGCACCGATTGGGTACCCGACATGGTGCTGGTTTCCGCCGGCTTCGACGCCATGACCGGCGACCCGCTCGGCGGATTCACGCTCGAGCCGGAGCACTACGCGGATCTCACCCGGCGCCTGCGCGAGCGCTTCTCCCGCGCGCCGATCGTGGGGATGCTGGAGGGTGGGTATACTCCGTCGCGGGTGGCGGACGGCGTGCTGGCGCATGTGGGGGCGCTGGGATAGCAGGGAGAGTGTCATCTCTACTGGTACCTCATCCCGAGCGCAGCGAGGGATCTTGCCTCCGTGGCTCCGGAAACGCGCCAAGCAGGTCCCTCGCTGCGCTTGGGATGAGGTAACGGTGGGAAGAGAGAAATTGACTGAGAGGCTGTGGCACGCATGCTTCGGATAACAGGCCCACTCCACCACCAGTAACCCGCCAGAGGACCGCGTGACCCAGCAGCTCCGCATGGAAACCGAGGTGCTCCACCTCCGCACCAAACATCCGTTCATCATCGCGCGGGGCGGCCAGAGCGACTATCGGACGGTCATGGTGCGGTTGCGTGACGCGGACGGCCGTGAGGGATGGGGCGAGGCGGCTCCCGCCAAGTTCTACGGCGAGTCCACCGAGACGGTGCAGGCCGCGCTCCAGTTCTACGCCGAGCATCTGCCGGACGACCCCTTCGACATCGAGGCCACCGAGCAGCGCTGGGCCGAGCTCCTCCGGCGCAATGCTTCGGCCCGCGCGGCGCTTTCCTCCGCCTTGCACGACCTGGTCGGCAAGCGGCTCGACATTCCGGTCTACCGGCTGTGGGGGCTCGACCCCGCCAGGGCGCCGCGCTCCACCTTCACCATCGGCCTCGACACGCCCGAGAAGATCCGGGCCAAGGTGCTGGAGGCGAAGCAGTATCCCATCCTCAAAGTCAAGCTCGGCACCGAGAACGACGTGGAGATCCTCCGCACCATCCGCGACGCCACCGACAAGGAGATCCGGGTGGACGCCAACTGCGGGTGGACGGTGAAGCGCGCCATCCAGATGCTTCCGGTGCTGAAGGAGTTCGGCGTGACCGTGCTGGAGCAGCCGCTGCCGCCGGACCAGCTCGATGGCGTGGCGGCGATCACCCGCCTCTCGGAGATCCCGGTGATCGCCGACGAGAGCTGCGAGACCGCGGCCGACATTCCCCAGCTGGTCGGCAAGGTGGACGGGATCAACATCAAGCTGGCCAAATGCGGCAGCCTGCGGGAGGCGATCCGGATGATCGCGATCGCCCGGGCCCACGGGCTCATGGTGATGGTCGGCTGCATGATCGAGAGCTCGATCGCGATCACCGCGGCGGCCCACTTCACCCCCCTGGTGGACATCGTGGACCTGGACGGCGCGGCGCTCCTGGCCCAGGATCCCTTCGTCGGCGCGACCATCGAGGGCGGACAGGTCGCCCTTCCCTCCGGACCGGGCCTCGGTCTCCGGCGGAGATGACCGAGCGCTTCGCCACCGTCGCGCTCCCGCTTCCGCTCGCCTCCTCGTATACCTACCGCATTCCCGAGACCCTGGGCGACCGGGTCGCTCCCGGCGCGCGCGTGGTCGTGCCGGTGCGTCGCCGCGAGCTGATCGGGATCGTGGTGGATGCCGAAGCGTCCGCGCCTCAAGCGACGGCGCGGGAGATCCTGGCCGCCCCGGACGAGAGTCCCGCCATCCCCGACGGATTGCTCGCCACGGCGCAATGGATAGCGGGCTACTACGGTGCCCCGCTCGGTCTCACCCTGAAGGCGATGCTGCCGGGCGGCCTGTGGGGAGAGTCGCAGGTGATCGCCAGACGAGCGCCGGGGCGATGGGGCGTCGGCGGCCTCGCTGGAGAGCTCCTCGATCAGCTCGAGAGCCGCGGCGGCGCGGCCCCGGCGGCGACGCTGGCCCGTGCCCTCCGGCGACCGGTGTGGGATGCGCTCCATCGCCTGGCTGCCGTGGGTGCGGTGGCGCTCGAGGTCGAGCCGCCCGACATCGGTGGGGCCATGGCGACCGAGCGGGTGCTGGCGCTCCAGGGCGAGCCGCCGACTTTGCTGGAGCGTGCGTCCCTGTTCAAGCGCCGGGTCCGCCGACGCGAGCTCTACGAGGCGCTGGAGTCACTCGGCGGGAGCGCGCAGGTCCGTCATGTGGTCGAGCATCTCGGATTCGGGCAGGCGGTGATCCGGGGCCTGGTCGAGCAGGGCCTTGCGCGACTCACCTTCGCCGAGCGGGTGCGCGACCCCTTCGGCGACACTCCAGGCACTCCGCCGCCCGCCACGCTCACCGAAGCCCAGTCGGCTGCGCTCGGCGCCATCCAATCACTCGGGGCCGGCGAGGGAGCTCTCCTCTTCGGCGTCACCGGCAGCGGCAAGACGCTGGTCTATCTCGAGGCGGTCAAGCGCGCGCTGGCCCTGGGCCAGGGCGCCATCGTGCTGGTGCCCGAGATCGGCCTCACGCCCCAGACGGTGAGCCGGCTCCGCGGTGCGTTCGGCGATCAGGTGGCGGTGCTCCACAGCGCGCTCTCCGATGGCGAGCGGGCCGATGCCTGGCGGCTGCTGCGCCGCGGGGAGCGCCGGGTCGCCGTAGGCGCGCGCTCCGCGGTGTTCGCGCCGGTCCAGCAGCTCGGCATCATCGTGGTGGACGAGGAGCACGAGACCAGCTACAAGAACGGCGAGTCGCCCCGTTATCTCACTCGCGATGTGGCCGCGGTGCGAGCCAGAATCGAAGGCGCGTCGCTGGTGCTGGGCAGCGCCACGCCTTCGCTCGAGACGATGGCGCACACCCGCGACCGGCTGCGGCTGCTGCGCCTGCCCGAGCGGGTGGGCGCTCGTCCGCTGCCGCCGGTGGAGATCGTGGATCTCCGCACCGCACCCAAGGTCACCGATACCGGCGCGCTGGCCTGGTCGGTGGCGCTGGACACCGCGATCACCGAGACCCGGGCTCGGGGCGAGCAGGCGCTGCTGCTCCTCAACCGGCGGGGTTACGCCGCCTTTCTCCAGTGTCCCGACTGCGGCGAGGTCTGGCAGTGCCCCCGCTGCACCATCTCGCTGACCGTGCATCGCGCGCCTCCCGCGCTCCGCTGCCACTACTGCGGCCACGAGGAGCCGCTGCCTTACACCTGCCGGGTGTGCGCCAACCCGGTGCAGCAGATGCGCGGCGTGGGAACCCAGCAGCTGGAGCAGGTGCTGGCCGAGCGGTATCCCCAGGCCCGGGTGGCTCGCATGGATCTGGACACCACCAGCACCAAGTGGTCCCATCAGCGGATCCTCGGCGCGGTGGAGCGGGGCGAGGTGGATCTCCTGATCGGCACCCAGATGATCGCCAAGGGGCTCGACTTCCCCAACGTGACGCTGGTCGGCGTGGTGGATGCGGACACCGGGCTCTATCTCCCGGATTTCCGCTCCGCCGAGCGGACCTTCCAACTATTGGCGCAAGTCGCTGGGAGGGCAGGGAGGGGACCCAAGGGCGGCAGGGTGCTGGTGCAGACCCGTCACCCGCTGCACCATGCGCTGGTCTGGACCGCTCGTCACGACGCCGAAGGCTTCCTTCGCCAGGAGCTCGAGCTGCGCCAGGCTCCGCCCTATCCGCCGGAGGTGCACCTGGTGAACCTGATCGTCTCCGGGGAAAGCGAGAAGGACACCGCAACTCGTGCCGCCGAGCTCGCCGACTGGTGCAACGCCCTGGTGTCCCGGCGCGAGCTGCCGGTGACGGTGCTGGGTCCGGCGCCGTGTCCCCTGGCAAAGATCAAGGACCGGTGGCGCTGGCACGTACTGCTGAAGGGTCAACCGGAAGTGCTGGGCAGGATCGTCCGCTACGCCGCCCGGCGGCTGCCGCGCACGGGCAAGACGCGGGTGGTGATCGATCGGGATCCGGTGTCGTTGTTGTAGGGCGGGACAGCGGGACGGCTGGACGGATGATCTCGAGGTAATACCTCATCCCGAGGGAGCATCGCGACCGAGGGACCTGCCCACCCGGTTTTAGAGACCGCAGAGCAGATCCCTCGCTTCGCTCGGGATGAGGTACTAGCCTCGGCTCGCTCCCGCCGTCCCGCCGTCCCGCCGTCCCGCCGTCCCGCCGGTCCGCCTACCTCGCCCGGTACCCGATCTCCGTCCCCACATACACCACCCGCCGCGGCGCGGGCTCGAGCACCCGGCCGAACAGTCCGTTCAGCGTGACCGAGCCGACATAGCGCCGATCCCACAGGTTGTTCACCCCGATGAAGGGCGAGAGCTGCAGCAGGCCGACATCACCTTGCCACCCGACCCGCGCGTTGGTCACTCCGGCACCCCAGGAGTCCACGATGCCTTCCGGCGAGTTGGCGTCATCGGACGCCACCGACGAGGTCAAGGTGTGATCGGCGTCCAGATACAGCCCGTTGGTCAGCCCGGCACGGAGCCCGATGCGCCAGAAGTGCTCCGGCACGCCGGGCAGCCGGTTGCCATCCAGGCCGGACCCTTCCGGCTCCTCGACGAAGCGGTAGCGCGCGTAGGTGTAGGCTCCGTTGAACCTGAGTCCCGACACCGGGGATATGCTGAGCCCCACTTCCGCTCCATCGTTGTGCGTCTTCTGCGCGTTCCGGAAGAATGCCCGCCCGCCGACTTCCTCCTGCTGCACGATCGCGTCGGTCACCCGGCCCAGGAACAGCGCCACCGAGTAGGTGATCTGTGGCGTCGGCTCGCCCCGCGCACCGATCTCGTAGTTCACCGCCCGCTGCGGTCCCAGCTCGCGGTTGAACCCGCCGGAGCCGTCGGGCTGGTTCACCAGCTCGGTCGTGGTCGGGGTCTCGAACGAGGTGGACAGGTTGGCGTAGGGGACGAACCGCTGGTCGAACGCCCAGCTCGCGCCGATGTTGCCGCTCAGCGCCGACATGGACCGGGTGCCGCTGTCGTCGCCATCGGTCAGGAAGCGATCGTCGAGACTGAAGCGGACCCAGTCGAAGCGGGCGCCGCCGCTCACCAGCAGCCGCTGGTTCACGCTCCACTGCACCTGCGCAAACGGCCCGACTTCGGTCACCCGCTCCTGCTGATTCAGGAACACCACGCTGGTCGGAACTCCGGCATCCGACACCAGGTTCTGGCGGTCGTCGCTCATCCGCTG
Organism: Gemmatimonadales bacterium; assembly: GCA_036556625.1. Taxonomy (GTDB): domain Bacteria; phylum Gemmatimonadota; class Gemmatimonadetes; order Gemmatimonadales; family GWC2-71-9; genus CAVVWJ01. The sequence continues at coordinate 15,557 of DATBJC010000127.1, read as the reverse complement.
GAGGTCCACGCCGGAGGTCAGCCGCGGTGCCCGCTCGTCGCCGCCCAGCGCGTGCACGCTGTGGAGACGGACGCCCGCGACGTTGCGGTCGATCCGCACGTAGGTCCCGTTGGTGGGCCCGCCGCCGACGTCGGGCGGCGCGGCGAGCGGATTCTCCAGATCCCGCAGCAGCCCGAACACCGTCACCCCGTACTCGTTGCCCCCGGCGTCGAAGTGCCGCAGACCGGCGGAGAGCTGATACTGCTGCACGTCCTTGTCGGCGCCGCGAAGGATATTGTTGCCCGCCGCCGAGTCGGGGTTGGCCTCGAACTCCGTCCGGGTGAGCGCCCCGGGATTCTGCGCCCGCGGACTGTCGGCCAGGCTCAGGCGGACGGTGGCGGAGGTGGATCCGCTCATCACCCAGTCTCCACCCGCGTTGAGCTGGCGGAACTCGGCCGCGCTGTGCTGCCGGAATCCGTCGGCCTTGAACTGCGACACCGAGAGCGTCCCGCTCACGTTGCCCGAGCGGCCGGAGGTCCAGCTCTGCCACTTGTAGAAGCCGTCGCCCGGCCGCTTGCCGTCGCCGCCCTGGAGCCGCACCCGCTGGGCGAACGGCCCCGGCGCAGCCCGCTCGGTCTGGAAGGAGATCACGCCGCCGGACGCGTTGCCGTACAGCGACGAGCTCGCTCCCCGCAGCACCTCGGCCCGCTCCAGATCGGCGAAGTCCACGTTGGTGAGCTGGCTCTGGCCGTCGGGCAGGGTCTGAGGCACGCCGTCCACCAGCACCTTGAGGCCGCGGACCCCGAAGTTGGAGCGGCTGCCGAAGCCGCGAATCGAGATCCGCTGATCCAGCGAGAAGTTGTACCGGTTGGCCACCACCACACCGGGCAGGTTGTTGAGCGCCTCGTCGATTCCCAGCGTCGGTTGGCCGCGCACCAGGTCATCCCGATCCAGCACCCCGACGGCGAAGGGAACCCGGTCCAGCGGCTCGGGCGCCCGGGTGACGGTGACCTTGAGCTCGGGGAGCTGGGTGATCGCGGTGCTGTCCTGCCCTACGGTGTCCCCGACGACCTGCGCTCGGGCGGGCGCTGCGACTGCCACGGCGGCGGATATCAGGGCGAGCAGGGACATGATTCGGCGCATGATCTCTCCTGTGTCGTGCATGGATTCTAACCGGTCCGGCCCGCTCTACGCGCTTGAAAGGCCCCGACCCCCGCTCTACCTTCCTCCCCCGTATGCCCGACACCCCCTACACATTGCCGGACTTCAGCCGGCCCCCGTTCGCCGGGGCGCCGGAGGCGCGCTTCGAGCCGCTGCCCGCGGACGGCGTGCTGCCGGAGGGGTTCTTCTCCACCTCCAATCTGCCCACGTACATCCACGTGGGTGACGGCTGGCTGGCCCCCACCCGCCCGCGGATGGACTGCGTGGTGGTGAAGCGGGGTCAGCTGCTCGAGACCATCGAGCCCCGCCGTCTCCGCAAGGGCGATCTGGTCGCCATGGGCGAGGCGGAAGACGGCAGCGACGGCATCGTGGTGCATGCCCAGGGATTTCTGGGCGGCGCCCACGGGGCCAACGAGTTCCGCTTCATGTCCACCGAGGTGAGTCGCGAGCGGCCGGTGAACTACGAGGAGCTGGCGGCCCGCGTCGGCGAGGAGAAGCGCCGGCGGGGCTATCTGATCTGGGTGGTGGGTCCCGCGCTGGTGCACTCCCGCGCCCGGGCTGACTTCGAGTGGTTCATCCGCAACGGCTACGTCCAGGCGGTGCTCGCCGGGAATGCAGTCGCGGTGCACGACATCGAGGCCGCCATCTTCGGCACCACCCTGGGCATGAGTAACACCGGCCAGCCCACCGAGGGCGGCCACGGGTTGCACATGCGGGCCATCAACCGGGTCCGCGCCGCCGGCTCGATCGAGCGCGCGGTGGAGACCGGGGTGATCAAGAGCGGCATCATGCACGCGCTGGTTACCAACCGGATACCGTTCGTGCTGGCCGGCTCCATCCGGGACGACGGCCCGCTCCCCGGCGTCTACAACGACACCCTGCTGGCCCAGGATGCCATGCGGGAGCACACCGTCAAGGCCACCGGCGCGATCTTCGTGGCCACCGCGTTGCACGCCATCGCGGTCGGCAACATGCTTCCCGCCTTCCATCTCTGTGATGGTGCGCCGTCGCCGCTGATGACCATCTGCGTGGATCAGACCGAGTTCGTGGTCAACAAGCTCAAGGACCGGGGCACCCACCAGGCCTACGGCGTGGTGACCAACGCGCAGGACTTCATGCACGTGCTGCGGTTCTACACCGAGCGCTGGGAGCAGAGCGCCTCATGAACCCCGCCCCCGACTCCGGCTGGGCCCGGCTGGCCGCCGCGGTGGCCGAGGCTCTTCCCGCCGCCGAGGTGGACGCGGTCTGGATTTTCCGGCCGCTGCGGCACGAGGGCAAGGAGTGGGGCACGGCGGTGCTCTCCCGGCTGGACGGCGACCGCCGGCGGATCTACACCGCGCGCTACCTGCTGGCCATCAAGGGCAAGGAGCGCGGCCGGTTCGAGGCGGCGGTGCAGGAAGTCGGCAGCGGGCCGGCGACGGCGCTCGCGCAGCTGCTGCGCGATGCCCAGAAGCGGATCGACGACGAGGAGCCGCCCACGCCGGTGTCGCCCGCCTCCTGGTTCGCCGACGCCGCGGCCGCCGGAGCCACCGATGGCTCGGCTCGGTAGGCCCGAGGGAGCCGCGCTCCTCGAACGCTTCCGCCGGTACCTCCGCGATCATCACCAGCCGGTCACCCACCAGCGCGACGTCGTCGCGCAGGTGGTCCTCGAGTCGGAGGACCATCCCTCGGTGGACCTCATCCTGCGCCGCCTGAAGGAACGGGGCGAGGCGGTGGGCACCGCCACCGTGTACCGGACCCTGGACGTGCTGGTGGAGAGCGGGCTGGTCCGGGCGCACGACTTCGGCGAGGGCTTCAAGCGCTACGAGCCGATGCCGGCCCAGACCTATCACGAGCACCTCATCTGCGAGCGCTGCGGCAGGGTGGTCGAGTTCCAGAACGAGCGGCTGGAGCGGATGCTGCCGGTCCTCGCCGACGAGCACGGCTTCCAGCACTCCCGGCACCGGGTGGAGATCTACGGCGTGTGCCGTGACTGCCGGCGCCGGGAGCTGGTGGTGACGCCGGAGCAGGCGTGAACGAGCCGGTGACACTGGGCGTCGCGGTGGCGTTCGCCGCGGGACTCCTCAGCTTCCTTTCTCCCTGCGTGCTCCCGCTGGTCCCCTCGTACGTCGGCTTTCTCACCGGCATGACCCTGCCGGAGATGGAGGGCCGGCGGCGAGTGGCGCTGCTGCACGCACTGCTCTTCGTGGCCGGCTTCTCCTTCATCTTCATCCTGCTCGGCGCCAGCGCGACGGCGCTGGGCCGGGCGCTCAACTTCTATCAGGTGTGGCTCCAGCGGGTCGGCGGCCTCCTCATCATTCTCTTCGGGCTGGTCTGCCTCGGTGTGATCAAGGCCGATTGGCTCACCCGGGAGCGGCGGGTGCATCTGGAGCAGAAGCCGGTGGGATACCTCGGTTCGGCGCTGGTGGGGATGGCGTTCGGCGCCGGATGGACGCCATGCATCGGGCCGGTGCTGGGCGCGATTCTGGGGCTCGCCGCCACTACCGCCGATCTCACGCGGGGGATCCTGCTGCTGGCGGTCTACTCCGCCGGGCTGGCGGTGCCGTTTCTCGTGGCCGCCGTAGCGGTGGAGCGGTTCCTCGAATGGTTCCAGCGCTTTCGGAAGTATCTGCCCTGGGTGATGAAGCTGAGCGGCGCGCTGCTGGTGCTGGTGGGAGTGCTGCTGCTCACCGGCGAGTTCACCCGGCTCGCGGGCTGGCTGCAGGCGATGACGCCGGCGATCCTGCGGGAGCGGCTGTGAGCCGCTCTATCGCTCGAAATACCTGACCGCATAGTCCATCACACACATCTGCCGGTAGTCGCGGTGCGGTCCACAGGCCACGCCTTCGATCGTCCACTTGGGGTCGAGGATGTTGTCCCGATGACCCCGGTTGCGCACGCCGTCATCCACCAGAAGCTGAATCACCACCGCCCGCGCGGGGTTCTCGCCGTACGCGATGTTCTCGGCCATGGCGCCGACCCAGCGGCCGCGGCGACTGGCCCGCTTGGCCGGGGTGCTGTTGTCGCTGCCGCGATGCTCCAGTCCGCCGATGGGTCCCTGGTCTTTCACGTGATCGGTGGCGGCTCCGGTGAGTCCCTTCGAGAGCCGGAGCGGCTGCATCCCGCCCCGGGCTCTGAGAGCCGCGATGGCCTCCCGCACCGCCGCGGCACCTTCCTCAGTGCGGAGATTGGGCTGCCCGGGCCGCTCCAGCACCTTGCCCCGGAACCGCGGGAGCAGGCGCTCGAGGTGCTGCGCGTAGGCGGCCGGGTTCCGGCGAACCAGGTTGGTTTCGTCATGGATGCCGCGGGCGAGGCGGGACCAGTCGGGATGAGGTAGCGCGCCACCCCATAGCGCGCCAAGCGATCCCCCCACACTGACCGCTGCCCATGCGACGACCATCTTCCACCGCATGCGCACCCTACGCCCCACTCACGCTCTCCTCCTCCAGCTCCTCCTCCAGCTGCTGCCGCCGGAGCAGCTCCCAGTAGCGACCGCCTCGAGCGATGAGGTCCGGGTGCACGCCCTCCTCCACGATCCGCCCCTCGTCCAGCACCAGGATCCAGTCCGCGTCCCGCACCGCTGCCAGCCGGTGTGACACGATGATGCTGGTGCGCCCGCTGAGCGCGCCGCGGAGCGCCGCGAGGATCCGGGCTTCCGTGTGCGCGTCCACCGCGCTCAGCGCGTCGTCCAGCACGAACACCGGTGGGTCCTGCGCCAGCGCGCGTGCGATCGCCGTGCGCTGCTTCTGGCCACCCGACAAGTTGATCCCGCGCTCCCCCAGCAGGGTATCGAAGCCGTTCGGCAGCGAGGGCAGCGCTTCCACCAGCTGGCTCACCTCCGCCACATGCTCCAGTCGTCCGTCGTCCGGCGCGCCCAGCAGCACGTTCTGCCGCAGGGTCTCGCCGAACAGGAAGGTCTCCTGGGGCACGAAGCCCACCGCCCGGCGCAGCTCGGCCAGCTCGAGCCGGCTCACGTCGATCCCGTCGATCCGCACGGCTCCGCGGGTGACGTCGTAGGTGCGGACGATCATGTCCACCAGAGTGGACTTGCCCGATCCGGTCGCCCCGACGATGGCGAGGGAGCGGCCCGCCTCCACCTTGAAGGTGAGGTCCTGGAGCACCCAGCCCCGCTCGGTGGGGCCGGGATAGCGGAACCAGACCCCGTCGAACTCCACAGTTCGCCCACCGCGAGGAGGCGGCAGCCGGACCGGCTCGGCCGGGTTGGCGATGAGGGGCCGCTCGTGGAAGAGCTGGTTGATCCGGGCCATGGAGGCCGCCCCGCGCTGCACCAGGTTCACCGCCCACCCCAGCGCGATCATCGGCCACACCAGCATCGCCAGGTAGACTCCGAAGGCGACGAACTCCCCCACGGTCACCTGTCCTGTCATGATGAGCCGGCTGCCCATATAAAGGACAGCGAGCCCGCTGAGCCCGCCCATCAGCGTCAGCAGCGGAAAGAAGAGCCCCTGCACCCGGGCCAGACTCAGGTTCCGGCGCAGGTACTCCTCGCTGAGTCCCCGAAAGTGGGCAATCTCCGCGCCCTCCTGGCGATACGCCCGTACCACCCGGACCCCGGAGAGGTTCTCGTGCGCGTGGCTGGTGAGGTCGCTGAAGTGGGCTTGGATGGCCTGGGACCTGCGGTGCACCAGCCCGCCCAGGGACACCATGATCACCGGCAGGCCCAGCAGGGGCAGCAGGGCGAGCAGGGTGAGTTGCGGGCTGATGGACAGCATCGCGGGTGCAATAAGCAGGGTCCGGATGCTAGTATCCACCAGATACATCAGCGCCGGACCAGCCACCATCCGCACCGCCAGCAGATCGTTGGTGGTGCGCGCCATCACATCCCCAGTGGGATACCGGTCATAAAATTCGGCCGACATCCGCTGAAGATGCTGATAGAGCTGGTCCCGAAGGTCGGTCTCGACGCGGCGGCTCCCGCTGTTGAGGAGTTCGCGCATGCCGTACCGGGCCAGACCGCCGAGGACGGCCACCAGGAGCAGGAGGGCCACCGCGATCTGGACCTCGCGGAATGAATCCTGCTGCCGGAGCGCGTCGATGCCGTGCTCCAGGAACCTGGGTCCCAGGGTGGCGAAGAAGTTGGAGATGACGACCAGGGCGAGCCCGAGGGCGTACGTTCGGAGGTACGGCCTCATGAAAGGCAGCAATGACCGCAGTTCGTGCATATGCTTCAGTGGAATGTCACCGCCCCGAGAAAGCCGGGCAAGTCACACTCTAAGGAGGGACTGATGACGAGAACGCTTCTCACTGTGCTGGCGGTCGCGGGGTTGGCGGCGTGTGGCGGTGGCGAGCGCCGAGACGTCGCAACGGCCGACAGCCTGAGCCGCGATCTCCAGCTGGCACCGGTCGACACGTCGGCCGAGCTGAACGATCAGCCTGCCGCCGACACCAGTCCGGCTGCCGAGGCGCCGGCTCCCGCCCCCGCGCCCGCGGCTCCCAAACCGGCTCCCAAGCCCAAGCCGGCCGCGCCCAAGCCCGCCGCGGCTCCGACGCCCGCACCGGCTGCCCCGGCGCCTGCGCCGGCGCCCGCGCCGGTCACCCCCGCGCTCGCGGCCGGTACCGCCATCACGGCGGCGACCGATGCCGAGATCCGCTCGGGCAAGAACAAGGTGGGCGACGAAGTGACGGCCACCGTGGCGAGTGACGTCAAGGATGCCAGCGGGAAGGTCGTGGTGCCGGCCGGCTCGAAGGTGATCCTCAAGGTGACCGCGATCAAGCCGTCCGACAGCAAGAGCGACACCACCGGCACCCTGACGCTGGACGCGGTCGGCGTCGAGGTGAACGGCAAGGAGACGCCGATGGTCGCCACCATCTCCGGTGTGAAGACCAAGCTCCAGGGCCGCGGCACCGACGCCAACGACATCGCGAAGGTCGGCGCCGGCACCGCCGCCGGCGCCATCGTGGGGCGCGTCCTCGGCGGCAGCAGCAAGGGCGCCATTATCGGCGGCATCATCGGCGGCGCGGTCGGTACCCAGCGCGCTATCGAGACCAAGGACCGCGACGTCGTACTGCCGCAGGGGACCTCGGTGACACTGACGCTCGATCAGAAGCTGGTAGCCAGTACGTAACCAACGGCGGAACGGCGGAACGGTATAGGAACGAGTACCTCATCCCGAGAGAGCGAAGCACCGAGGGACCTGCTCAGCGTGCTTCGATCACCGGTTGAGCAGGTCCCTCGCTGCGCTCGGGATGAGGTACTCGTTTCGGCCCGCCGGTCCCGCCCTCCTAGTATCCCGCTCCTCCTCCTCCCCTCCTGGGATCGCTCACCCCCTGCCATCCCGCCGCCGTCCGGATGATCGCTTCCACGTCGCCCCAAGTGCCCCGGAACGAGATCGCGTGTCCCCGCGCCCGCAGGCTGTCCAGCGTCGTCCCGGTGAAGCCATCGTCCTCCACCTGAAGACTGTCCGGCAGCGCCTGGTGGTGCATGCGCGGCGCGGTCACCGCCTGGGGCAGCGTCATTCGGTGATCGATCACGTTGGAGATCACGTGGTACACCATGGTGATGATCTTGGGCCCGCCCGGCGTGCCCACGATCAGGAAGAGCTCGCCCTGTGGGTCCAGCACCAGGCTCGGCGTCATGGCGGACAGCATCCGCTTGCCCGGCGCGATCGCATTGGCCTCGCCCTGGACCAGGCCGTACATGTTGGGCTTGCCCGGCGCGGTGGCGAAGTCGTCCATCTCGTCGTTGAGCAGGAATCCCCCGCCGGTGACCGTCACCGCGCTGCCGTAGCTCTCGTTCAGCGTGGTGGTGCAGCTCACCGCGTTGCCTTCGGCGTCCACCACCGAGTAGTGGGTGGTGGACGATCCGCCCGTGGCCGCGGGCTCGAAGCGCGGGGTCGGCGTGGCCTGCTCCCGGATCTCGCTCCTCAGCGTGGCCGCGTACTCCTTGGAGAGCAGCCGCTCCACCGGGTTCTGCACGAACGCGGGATCGCCCAAGTGCCGGTTCCGGTCGGTGAACGCCCGCCGCATCGCCTCCGCCTCGCGATGCACCAGGGCCGGGGTGCCGAATGCCGGCAGCGGATGGTATCCCTCCATGATGTTGAGGATCTCGCCCATGGTCACGCCGCCCGACGACGCGGGCGGCATCGAGTAGATCGTGTGCCCGCGGTAGCGGATCGTGATCGGCTCCCGCCAGACCGCGCGATAGGCGGCCAGATCCTCGTGAGTGATCAGCCCGCCGCCGCGCTCCATCTCGGCCACGATCAGGTCCGCCACCACGCCCTGATAGAAGCCGGCCGCCCCGTGCTTCCTGATCTCCTCCAGCGTCGCGCCCAGCTCCGGCTGCGCGAAGGTCGAGCCCGGCGCCGGCGGGCGCCCCGCGGGCAGGAACGTCGCGAGCGACGCGGGGAACGAGCTGAGCCGCGCGCTGTCGCTCTGAATGGACTCGCTGCGGTACTGGTCCACCACGAAGCCGTCGCGCGCCAGCCGGATCGCGGGCGCGATGACCGAGTCGAACGGCAGCCGTCCGAGCTTCTGGTGCGCCGCCGTCAGGCCGGCGACCGATCCGGGCACACCCGCCGCCAGATGGCCGGTGACGCTCTGCTCGGTGGGCTCGCCGTTGGCGTCCAGATACATGTCCCGAGTGGCGCGGCCCGGAGCGGTCTCGCGATAGTCCAACGTGCTCACCTCGCCGGCCGCGGTGCGGATCACCATGAATCCGCCGCCGCCGAGGTTCCCGGCTTCCGGATGCACCACCGCGAGCGCGAATCCCACCGCCACGGCCGCGTCCACCGCGTTGCCGCCCGCCCGCAGGATGTCGCGCCCGATCTCGCTCGCCAGCGGATGACCCGACACCACCATCGCGGCCGGCGCCTCGGTCACCCGGGCCTTGCCCTCGAACGGCCAGTCCGCCGCGATTCCTGCCGCCGGCTCCGGACCACCGAGCACGCCGCCGCGGCATCCGATGGCGAATGGAACCGTGATCAGCAGCAGCATTCGGCGCAGGTGCACGACGACCTCGTTCGCGGAGTAATACGGGAAGGCGGGAGTTGCCCCGAGTGTTCGACGCCGTCTAATTTAATGCACTCTGCTCAAGTCGCTTGCACGTCTCAGCGTCATCCCGAGCGCAGCGAAGGATCGGCCCGGGCGTGCGATTGAGTGAAGATGCCCCCGATTCTCATACTCATGAGCGGGCCGATCCTCGCTCCGCTCGGGATGACAGCCGCCTGGCTGACGACTACCTCGACACGCGCCTGACCGAGCGGCGCAATCCCCGCAGCTCCACCATAGATACGGCCTCCTCGCTGGAGATCGTCGATCTCATCGGCGCCGAGGATGCCAGCGTGCCCGCTGCCGTCGCGCGAGCGCGGGAAGAGATCGCGCGCCTGGTGGACCTGATCGAGGCCGCCTTCCGCGCCGGCGGTCGCCTCATCTATGTCGGCGCCGGCACCAGCGGGCGGCTCGGCGTGCTCGATGCCGCGGAATGTCCGCCCACCTTCGGCACCCCGCCGGAGATGGTGCTCGGCGTCATCGCGGGCGGCTATCCGGCGCTGGTGAAGTCGGTGGAGGGCGCCGAAGACGACGTCAACGCCGCGATCGGCGAGATGGATGCGCGCCGCATCGGCCCCGACGACGTCGTGGTCGGCATCGCGGCCAGCGGCACTACGCCGTTCGTGCGCGCGGCACTCTCCCGCGCCCAGACCCTGGGCGCCCGCACCGCACTGGTGACCTGCGCCGAGCCCCCCAAGCTGCTGCGGGAGACCTGCGACGAGTGCATCGTGCTCACGGTCGGTCCCGAGGTGGTGACCGGCTCCACCCGGATGAAGGCCGGAACCGCCACCAAGCTGGTGCTCAACAGCCTCACCACCGGCGCGATGATCCGGCTGGGCAAGACCTACGGCAACCTGATGGTGGATCTCCGGGCCTGGAACGACAAGCTGATCGATCGCAGCCAGCGCATCGTGATGGAGACCACCGGGCTCGGCCGGGACGACGCGCGCCAGGTGATCCAGGCGGCCGACGGGCGGGTGAAGACCGCCATCGTCATGGCCCGGCGCGGCGTCTCCCGCGACGAGGCCGAGCGGCTGCTGGAGGAGCACCAGGGCCGCCTTCGGGAGATCGTGGGCGATCCGCCTCCGGTGCGGACCGCGTGAGTCAGCGCTCCATGCTCGGCATCGGCCTCATGTCGGGCACCTCGCTCGATGGGGTGGACGCCGCGCTGGTCCGGATCGAGGGGCCGACCCACGCCACGCTGCTGGACTTCGTCACCCGTCCCTACGACGACTCGGAGCGCGCCGAGATTCGCGCGGCGCTCGACCCATCGGCCCAGGCCGGCGCCGCCGCGTTCGCCCGGCTGCACGTGCGCATCGCGGAGTGGGCTGCCGATGCGGTGCAGATCCTGCTCGCGCAGACCCAGACACCCGCCGCCGAGCTCGGCTTCATCGCGTTCCCGGGGCAGACCGTCTGGCACGAGCCGCCCACCGTCACCTGGCAGCTGGGCGAGCCGGCGGTGATCGCGGAGCGGTTCGGGGTGAAAGTGGTGAGCGGGTTCCGGCCGCGGGACGTGGCCGCGGGAGGGCAGGGCGCGCCGCTGGTGCCGATGGCCGACGTGCTGCTCTTCGCCGCCGCCGATCACCCCCGCGTGCTGCTCAACCTCGGCGGGATGGGCAATCTCACCTACGTCGCCCGGCGGGCCCAGGAGGAGGGCGTGCTCGCGTTCGACACCGGACCCGGGGTCGCCATCATCGACGGCGTGGCCCGGCTGGTGGATCGCCGGCGCTCGTACGATCGCGACGGTCTGATCGCCGCCAAGGGCACGCCCGACGAGGAGGTGCTGCGCGAGCTGCTGGCCGATCCCTTCTTCGCCGCGCCGCCGCCCAAGAGCACCGGCCGCGAGCGCTTCGGCGACCAGTACGCCCGCGAGCTCCACCGCCGCGTGCCCGGCGCCGACGGCGTGGCCACCGCCGTGGAGCTCACCGCTCGCAGCGTGTCGGATGCCGTCGGTCGCTGGATACCGGGCGATGCCGAAGTGGTCGCGTCCGGCGGCGGGTGTCATCATCCCGGGCTGATGGCCTCGCTGCGGAAGCATCTCCACGCGCTGCCCGGCCGGCACCCGCTCCGCGCCTTCGACGAGCTGTTCTTTCCCGGCGATGCCAAGGAAGCCGTCGCCTTCGCGCTGCTCGGCTACCTCACCCTGCACGGCCAGCCGGGCAACGTGCCCGCCGCCACCGGCGCCGCGGGGTCGCGGGTCCTCGGGGCGGTCACCCCGGCCTGAAGCGGCTGAATCACACGGGAGGTCTCTTGCCTCGAAAGATGGTCTACTGGGCGAGCACCGCGATCGTCGCGCTCGCGCTCTTCGGCTCGCTGACCTATCTCACCGGCAGCGAGCAGGTGGTGTCCGGCTTCGCCAAGGCGGGCTACCCGCAGTATCTCCGCGTCCTCCTCGGCGTGGCCAAGCCGCTCGCGGCCGTGGTGCTGCTGATCCCGGGCGTGGCGCTGCTCAAGGAATGGGCCTACGTCGGTGTGGCCATCGCCCTGATCATGGCGACCATCTCCGCCTGGTTCACCGGGGAGATCTGGTACATGCCGCTGGGACTCCTGGTGCTGCTGGTCGCCTCGTACCTGACCCGGCCGGCCACCCGCCGACTGGCCCAGACGCCCGCGGCGCTGACCCGGTGAGCCGCGCCTGATGCCCGACGCGCTCGAGCCCGGCCGGCTCATCCTCCCGGCGCTCCGGGCCGCGCCCGGCGGCTCCTTCTCGGCCGAAGCCGGCGCCATCGCCGAGGCGCTCGAGCTCGGTGTGGGCGGCTTCATCATCTTCGGCGGCAACGTCGAGAGCGTCCGCCGCCTCACCGCGGATCTGTTGCGCCGCGCCGAGCGGCCGCTCCTGCTGGCGTCCGACCTCGAGCGCGGCGCGGGGCAGCAGGTCGAAGGGCTCACCGAGTTTCCTCCGCCGCTCGCGCTGGCCGCGATGGGCGATCCCGGTGTTGCGCGGTGGGCCGGCGCGGTCACCGCCCAGGAAGCCCGCGCCGTCGGGATCAACTGGATCTTCGCGCCGGTGGCCGACCTCGATGTGCTGCCGGAGAACCCCATCGTGCAGACCCGCGCATTCGGGCGCGATCCCAACCGGGTGGCCACCCTGGTGCGGAGCTGGATCGAAGGCTGCCAGGGCGCCGGCGCGCTCGCCTGTGCCAAGCACTATCCCGGACACGGCCGCACCACCGTGGACTCTCACATCACGCTTCCCGCGGTCGAGGAGACTCGCGACAGCCTCACCGCGAGCGACCTGGTGCCGTTCAGGGTGGCGGCCGAGTCCGGGGTCGCCGCCATGATGACGGCGCACGTGGCGTACCCCGCGCTCGATCCCTCCGGCGCGCCGGCCACGCTCTCCCCGAAAATCATGGATGGGCTGCGCCACTCGCTCGAGTACGACGGCCTGGTGGTGACCGACGCGTTGATCATGGACGGAGCCCTGGTGGGCCGGCGTGAGTCCGACGCGGCGGTCGAGGCCGTCAAGTCAGGCGTGGACCTGCTGCTCTACCCCAAGGACCCGCGGCGGGTGCGCGACGCGCTGATCGGTGCGGTGGACAGCGGCGCGCTCACGCGCGAGCGCATCGAGGAGGCGCTCCGCCGCTATCACCACGCGGTGGCGCTCGCCTCCCGCTCCACGCCGCCGGTCAGGCGCGGGCCGTTCGATTCGGCGCAGGCTCTGGCCGACGCGCTGTTGAAGCAGGGTATGGTGAGCGGCGACCCGCCGCCGCTCATCGCGCCGATCGATCTGGTGGTGGTGGACGACGATATCGGTGGGCCCTACCCGCCGAGCCCCAGCGACTACACCGCCAGGGCCCTGGGCTCCGAGCTGGTGGACCGCTACACCGGAGGCTCCCGGGTGCTGCTGGTGTTCGCGGAGCCGCGCGCCTGGAAGGGCAGGGCGGGGTTCTCCCAGGCCTCGCTCGACGCGATCGCCAGCTTCGGCTCGGACGCGGACCTGATCGTGCTCTTCGGTCACCCCAGGCTGGTCGAGCAGATCCCCAGCGATGCGCCGGTGCTGCTGGCCTGGCACCGACAGCGGCTGATGCAGGAGGCGGTAGCCCGCTGGCTGCGATCGCGGATTGCATCTTGATCGGCTGAGGGTAGTCACGATCGGCGCCGCTCCGCTGACTTCTTCGCCGCTCCAGCCTTACGCTCCACCCCCCTCCCGCACCTCTACCTCCTCCTCCCGGCCCGCATTCCGAATCCACGGCAGCAACCCGTACGCCGGCAGGCCCATCAGAAACGTGAAGAAGAAGTAGTTCGCGTACCCGAACCGCTCCGCCAGCACGCCCGACACCACACCCGCCGCCCACCGGCTCAGCGCGTACACCGCGGTGAGCAGGGCGAACTGCGTGGCCGCATAGCGTCGCTCGCAGACCGACATCAGGAACGCCAGAAACGCCGCGGTTCCCAGTCCGGCCGCGAAGTTCTCGAACAACGCAGCCACCGAGATCAGCCCCCGGTGCGCCGGAACCGCGGCCGCCAGCGAGTAGCCCAGGCTCGACAGCAGCTGCACCAGCCCCATGGTCCACAGCGCGCGGAACAGTCCCATCCGCGTGGCCAGCACGCCGCCCAGCGTGGCACCCACCAGCGTGGCCACCAGGCGCCCGGTCGTCAGCACGGCGATCTCGTCCAGCGAGAGACCCCGCGCGATCCAGAACGGCTTGGTCATCGGCTCCATCGCCGAGATGTCGAGCTTGAAGAGCAGGGCGAAGAGGATCACCGCCCAGACGCCCGGCCGCCGGAGCAGCGCCACGATCGGCTCGCCCAGCGACTGGGTGTGCTGGGTGCCGCGGCTGGTCTCCGGCAGCACGAACGAGCCCAGCGCCAGCGCCGCCGTGATGCCGGCGCCCGCGATGAACGCGGCATCCCATCCCCCTCGCGCCGCGACGTAGACCAGCAGCGCGCTGGAGACGAAGCTCGCCGCCCGGTAGCACGCGATCCGGACCGAGTTGGCCACCCCCAGCTCGCGGCCGGAGGTGGTCTCGATGGTGTACGCGTCGATCGCGATGTCCTGGGTGGCGGAGAGCGTCACATAGAAGAGGAGGAGCACCCCGAGCCGGGCGCCGTGGCTGGTCGGATCGGCCAGGATGAGCGCGGTGGTCGTCGCGGCGAGCAGCACCAGGCAGATCCGGATCCAGATCCGCCGGCTGCCGAAGCGATCCACCAGCGGCGCCCAGAGGAACTTGAGCACCCATGGCAGCGATGCGCCGGTGGCCAGACCGATCCCCGCCAGGCTCATCCCCTCCTGGGTCAGCCACAGCGGGATGGTCTCGTTGAAGAAGAAGTAGGGAAGCCCCGAGGCGAACGAGAGCCCGCCGATCCAGGCGAGCCGGCTTCCCAGCTTCTCGGCGGTCACTCGGGGGTCAGAAGATGGCCGTGAGGATCAGGGCGATCAGCGCGATGAGCGCCGCGGCAATCAGCAGCTCGCTGTGGCCCCGGTGGGCCACTGGCGGCGCCTCCGGCATCGGCGGCAGCGGCGACTCTCGCGGAGTCAGCGTTTCCATCGGAGCCGGAGGTGACGGCTCCGGGGGTGGGGACGGAGGAGGCGGCGGCACCGGATCGGTCGCCTCCTGGTCGGTCACGTGGTACACCTCGTAGCCGGCGCCGTCCTTGGTGTCGGGGTCGAGCAACCCCGCGCCGTCGAACCGCGCGGCCACCACGGTGACGTTGTCCGGCCCGCCCCGATCGTTGGCCAGATCGATCAGTGAGCTGCACAATGTGGCGAGGTCTCCGTTCTCCGCCACCATCTGGGAGAACTCCTCCCGCTTCACCAGACCCGACAGACCGTCGGAGCAGAGAATCAGGGTGTCGCCCCGGCGGAGCTTCTGATGGCTCAAGTCCACCTTCACCCGCGGGTCGGGCCCCAGCGCCTGGAGAATGATGTTGCGGCGCTCACTCTGCTCCGCTTCCTCCTCGGTCAGCTCGCCGGCGTCCACCAGCCGCTGGGTGAGCGACTGGTCCCGGGTGAGCTGGAAGGTCACCCCGTTCCGGATCAGATAGCCCCGGCTGTCGCCGATCTGGGTCAGGTACAGCTCGTCGCCGTACACCCCGGCCGCGGTGACCGTGGTGCCCATCCCCCGCACGTCGGGATGCTCCCGGGCGTAGGCGTAGATCTTCGCGTTGGCCAGCTCCACCGCCTCCTTCATCCGGAAGGCGAAGCGCGCGCCGGAGATGTCCTCGTCTCCGGCCCAGGCGGTAGTGAGGTGGTGGTAGATGCTGTCGGCCGCCATGGCGCTGGCCACTTCGCCCGCGGCGGCGCCGCCCATGCCGTCGGCCACCATGAAGAGCGAGCCGCGAGGGCCCACCTCGTGATCCCGCACCGCGGGCTGGAGGCTCGCGTCGGGGGCGCTCAGGTCGGCAACGAGAAAAGTGTCCTCGTTGTGATCCCGGGTGAGTCCCAGGTCGGTCTTGCCGAAGACGGACACGCGGACCGGGGCGCTGGTCAC
>DATBJC010000126.1:0-12157 GCA_036556625.1 Gemmatimonadales bacterium | reverse complement strand
GCGCGTGGATCGCCGGCACCCGCCGCACCCGGGGCCGGCTCGCCGGCTTCCTGGTGTCCCGCGGCCTGTGGCTGATCCTGCTCGAGTTCACCGTCATCAACTTCGCCTGGTACTTCAACACCGAGATGTCGCTGGGCTTGGCGGCGCAGGTGATCTGGGTGATCGGCGCCTCGATGATCGTCCTGGCCGGGCTGATCTATCTGCCCAAGCCGGCCATCGCCGCGTTCGGCATCACCCTGGTCATGGGCCACAACCTGCTCGACGGCATCACGCCTGACGCGTTCGGCGCCCTCGCCCCGCTCTGGTACCTGCTCCACGTGGAGGGGCCGCTGGGGGTGGTGCCGGTGTTCCTGCTCTACCCGCTGATCCCCTGGGTCGGCGTGATGGCCCTGGGCTACGCCGCCGGGCCGGTCGTGTTCAGTCAGGAGCGCACCGCTCCGCGGAAACTCGCGATCGCCGGCGCGATCATGGTGGCCGCCTTCGTGCTGCTCCGGACCCTGAACGGCTACGGCGATCCCAGCGCCCGGCTGGAAGACGGGAGCCCGGAGCTGCTGGCGATGTCGTTCCTCAACCTGACCAAGTACCCACCCTCGCTGCTCTATCTATTGATGACTCTGGGCCCCGCGCTCATCGCGCTGGCGTACCTGCGCCGGGCGAAGGGCTGGCTGGCCGACGTGCTGGTCACCTTCGGCCGGGTGCCGTTCCTCTTCTATGTGACTCACCTCTACGTGGTCCACGCCATCGCGGTGGCGGCGGGTGTCGCGCAGGGCTTCCCCGAGTCGGCCCTGCGGAACGTGTTCCTGTTTCTGCCGGAGGGATACGGGTTCGGGCTGCCGGTGATCTACCTGGTCTGGCTCGGCGTGGTGGCGGCGCTCTACCCGCTCTGCCGGCGGTACGCCGCCCTGAAGGCGCGGAGCAGGGCGTGGTATCTCTCATATCTCTGAGGTAGCGGCCGGCGTCAGGTAGGGTACTTTCGGAAGGAACGGGCCACCTGCACCTTATGGGGGTGGCCCCCTTCGTTCTGGTAGTAGAGGACGACTTTACCGTCAAGCAGGCGACCTGCCGGTTTCTAGTAGAGGCGGGCTACGCCTGCGGAAGCGTGGGCAACGCCCATGCGGCCCTGACCGCTCTTCGGGCGGGTCCACCCCCCGATGTGCTCGTCCTCGACGTGCGGCTCCCTGATCTGCCGGGAACTGAAGTCGCCATCCGGGCCCAGGATCGGCTCCCAGGCATTCCGGTGGTGTTTGTGTCGGCCTATACGGTCGAGCTTTCCGAGTTTCAAACCCTCACGGGGGTCCGCTGGCAATTCCTTCCCAAGCCCTTCACGGCAGACGAGCTGGTCACGGCGGTCGGCCGGTTCGTTCCGCCACCGGTAACGTGAAAACCGGCACCTCCAAGCCATTCACCCCCAACCAGCTCGTCGCTTCCGTCGAGGACCTGCTGCCTCCCGCTGAGCAGGAGGCGGCTGCCGGCAGGTCCTAGCGGCGGGCCTTCCTCAAGAGCTGACCCCATCTCGTCCCGAGCGGCGCCGCCACGAGCCACTGGCACGCCGCCACGGCAGCGACGCCCGGCGGCTCAGCAGCGGAGCGACGGCCCGATGCAGCTCCGGAGAGCTGAACGGCTTCTCGAGGAAGGGAAAGTCCGAGTAGCCGGCCAGAAGCTCCGCGGCCTCGCCTACCAGGGGCTCCGACATGAGCACGATGGGGACCCGCGGATCCACATCCCTGACCCGCTCGGCCAGCTCGCCGCCATCCATGTGCGGCATGATGAAGTCGATCAGAACCAGATCGATTCTCCCGCGATACCGTCGGAACACCCGAAGGGCGTGGCGGCCGTCCCGTGCCTCGCAGACCCGCAGGCCCAGCCCGCTCCGGAGCAGCCGGGCGGCCTCGGCCCGCGGGGTGGGCTCGTCGTCGACCAGCAGGATGGTAGGAGAGCGACCGGAACGAGGGGGACTGACGTCGTGGGTGTCGGGCATCACGCAGCTCCGGGCAGACGCTGGTTGAGACCCTCCCCACGAGGAGGTATCAGGCCTTCCCCTGGTATTTTACATCAACCCATCAACGACGGAAGCGGAAATCCCTCTCCGAGAGGATGCGCCACCTCCCGCCTCCCGCTTTCACCGGCCGGGCGCCGTAACGGGTGACCAGCTCGGCCAGATCTCTCGCCTTGGTCCACCTGGCGGCAGGCAGGTACGGGTAGCGATCCGTCGCCTCGGGCTTAAGTGCCGCCTGTCGAATCATTTGCATCGCTCAACCACTCCTGGCAGCAACGGTTTCCCAGGCCTCTGTCGCTAGCTAACCTCCCGGCACGCAATCGGCTGTGAGTCAGCCCACCACGCGACCAACTCGGAGCCGGCTGAAATCGGCGGCGAGTCCCGTCGCGAGCGCCTCGACGAACGCCGGGGCAATCGCGCCGGTCTCGTCCAGCGAGGGGTTGAAGATCGTGACATCGATGCCGAGCGCGCGGCCCGAGACGATGGCGGCGCCCAGGATGGACGACAGCTCCTCCCAGCGAAGCCCGTCCGGCATGCGGTAGTCCACCGCCGGCATGATGGCATCGTCGAGCACGTCGGCGTCGAGATGGATCCAGAATCCATCGAGCGCGCGGTTGCCCAGCCGTTCGAGCGCGCGGGCGGCCGCGCCGGCCGCGCCCTGCCGCCGGACCGCGGCGAGATCCATCACCTCGATGTCCGTGTCTTCGATCCGCTGGCTGCCGTGCTCCTCCGCATCCCGAGCGTCGCGCCGGCCCAGTGCCACCACATCCTCATCCCGGACCAGCGGCCCCAGCCCTTCGAGGTCGGTCACCCGCTCGGGGCCGCGTCCGGTCACGAGTGCCAGCTCCATCGACGCAGCCTCGCCGTTCGGCTCGGCCTCCGGCTGGTAGAAGTCGGCATGTCCGTCCAGGAAGAGCAGGCCCGCCCGGCCCCTGCGCCGCGTGGCCAGCAGGCAGCCCAGCAGGATCGAGCAGTCCCCGCCGAGCACGACGGGGAACTTCCCGTGCTTCAGCGCGCGCTCGACCGCGTCGGCCAGCGCCAGTGAATATTCCGCAATGCCGCGGGGGTTCAGGAGCCCGGTGGCTGGATCGCGCTTCGGATCATAGGCCGGCGGCTCGACCAGCCCGTCACGGCTGGCATCGAGCCGCTGCTCGAGCCCGGCGCCAAGCAGGGCGGCCGGCAGGGTCTCGACGCCCTTGGGGAACAGCCCCAGCACCGATGGGGCCTCGATGATCGCGTACCGTGGATGCCGCATGCTACAGGAGCTTGACGATCTCCTTGTTGCGGGTTCCGTCGTGCGAGTGATGCAGCTCGATGCTGGGTGAAGGCGGCGTCGAGGCCGCCTGCCCGGCCATCGCGCCGGCTGCGCCCTTGGACTGGGTCAGTCCCCCATCCACCGACCAGAGCGCGCCGGTGACGAAGCTGGCGGCGTCCGAGGCGAGAAACGCGTACACGTTGGCCGCCTCTTCGGGCGTGCCCCGGCGGCCGAACGGCACCGACGTGACCAGCGCCTTCTCGATCTTCTCGTCGACCGCGCCGGTTTCCTTGTGGGTCCAGGCGGTATCGATCGGGCCGGGACAGACGCAGTTCGCCCGAACGCCGTACCGCGCCTGCTCGACGGCCACTCCCGCCATGAACGCGTGCAGGAACCCCTTGGTGCCCCCGTAGACGGTGGCGCCGGGCTCTCCGTTCACCCCCGCGGCGGAGCCGGCGGAGATGATGTTGCCCTTGGTCTTGCGCAGGTGCGGCAGGGCGTGCCTGGTCATCAGGAACGCCGTGCGGATATTGCAGCGGACATGCTCGTCGAACTTGTCCAGCGGCATCTTGTCGGTCTCGGCTGCGACCAGCAGCACGCCCGCGTTGTTGACCAGGATGTCCAGCCGGCCGTACTCGTGGACGGCCACGTCCACGCAAGCCTTGGCCTGCCCGTCGTCGGAGACGTCGCCCGCGAAGGCGAGTGCGTCGCCGCCATCGTCGCGAATCGCCTCCACCACGTCGTCGATCGGATCGCCGGGCAAGCCGTTGACCACCACCATGGCCCCTTCTCGCGCGAACTTGCGGCAGATCGCCTCCCCGATGCCGGTGCCGCCGCCCGTCACGATGGCCACCTTGTCCTCCAACTGACCCTTCCTGAGTTCCTTCTTCATATGGCCTCCCCTCCGAGCGTGGCCCCGGCCGCCGTTGACGACCACAGGTTAGGGAACCACACTCGAGCGTGCCCGGCCGTGATCCTGGTCACCGTCCACGCCATGGATCTGGTCCGGCCGCGGGGCATCGGCCTCAGCGCTTGGCGTACTCGTCGTGTCGGCGCCACCAGAAGCCCGTCTCGTTGCGGCCCTTGGGCGCGCGGTCGAGCCACTGGTACGTGAGCCAGAGGCCGTCCAGTCCGCGGGCAAACGCGGAATAGGTGTGGTAGACCACGCCGTCCTCCAGCGCGAACGCGCTCATGCCCGGCCGCTCGCGGGTGTAGGTGGCCACGTCGGTCCCCGTCATCGCCGCGCCCTGGCCGGCCCCGTCGGGTGTGTTGCGCGAGGGGATCTCCGATCCCTTCCCGACCTGCAACGGCGGCTCGCGCTGGTAGTTGTACTCGATGCCCCCGCTGCGCTGCTGCTCCTCGCTGAACCAGACGTGGAAGTCGGGGTTGAAGTCGCTGCCGAACGAGGACGCCCAGGGGAAGGTCCACCCCATCCGCCGCCGGTATTCCTGCAGCTTCGCCAGCGGCGCGCGCGACACCGCCCAGAACATCACGTCATGGTTGGCCAGGTGCACGTGGGAGCCGTTGAAGCCGTCCGCGATCGCCGAGCAGGCCGGGCAGCCCGCCTTGTAGTCGGGGCCGAACATGAAGTGGTACATGACGAGTTGCGAGCGACCCCGGAAGAGGTCCGCCAGCGTGGCGCTCCCTTCGTCGGTCTCGAACCGGTACGTCTTGTCTATCCGCACCCACGGCAGCTCCTGCCGCCGCCGCGCCAGCTCGTCGCCCTGCCGGGTGAGCTGCTTCTCCGCCTTGAGCAGCTCCAGCCGCGCGGCCAGCCACTGGTCACGGGTCCCCGTCTTGTGCTTCGTCATCGCTCTGTCTCCTCCGTCGGGTGTCCGTCGTCGTTGGTGATGAGATAGAATTAGCCCCGGACATCGAGCGGTGGGAGTTACAGGCGTGACGGGATTCCGGTGGACCAGCTGATCGCCGCCGCTGCCCGTGCTCTGGCGGCGGGTGATCCCCTCGGCGCATTGAAGCGGGTGGCCCTGCGGGGCGACGCGCCCGCGCTCGCGCTGCGCGGCATCGCGATGGCGCAGCTCGGCGACCTGGTGCGGGCGAAGGCACTCCTGCGGCGCGCCGCACGGGCCTTCGGGCCCGACGCAGCCGTGGCCCGGGCGCGGTGCGTCGTGGCCCAGGCCGAGATCGCGCTGGTCTCCCGCGACCTGGGCCGGCCGGCCAAGGCGCTCGACGCCGCCCGGACCACGCTCGAGGCCCACGGCGACCGGCGGAACGCCGCGCATGCGCGGCATCTCGAGGTCCGGCGCCTGCTGCTGATCGGGCGCCTCGGCCAGGCGGAACGTGCTTTCGCGGCGCTCGACCCCGCGCCCCTTCCGCCCGCGCTGAGGACCGCGCACGAGCTGGTGGCGGCGGGCATCGCGGTGCGACGCCTCCAGGCGAAGGCGGCTCGCGCCGCGCTGGCTCGAGCCGGGCGCGCCGCCCGCCACGCCGGCATCCCCGCGCTGGCGGCGGAGGTGGCAGCCGCGTCCCGCGCCCTGAGCACGCCGGCGGCGCGCCTGATCGCGAGCGGCGGGGAGCGACCCCTCCTGCTCGAGGAGGTCGAAGCGCTGCTGGCATCGAGAGCGCTGGTGGTGGACGGGTGCCGTCACGTCGTGCGTGGCGGCCGCACGGTGGTCTCGCTCGCCAGGCGCCCGGGGCTGTTCGCGCTGGCCCGCGCGCTGGGCGAAGCGTGGCCAGGAGATGTGCCGCGGGACCGGCTGGTGGCGCGGGTGTTCGGAGCGAAGCGCGCCGATGAGCCGAGCCGCGCGCGGTTGCGGGTCGAGGTCGTGCGGCTCCGGAGGGCCCTCGGGGCGCTGGCCGGCGTGAGCGCGACGCAGCGGGGCTTCGCGCTGGCGCCCCGCCGCGGCAGGGAGGTCGTCGTGCTGGCGCCGCCGGTCGAAGGAGCCCATGGGAAGGTGCTCGGGTTCCTCGCCGACGGAGAGTCGTGGTCCAGCTCCGCCCTGGCGCTGGGGCTGGGAGCCAGCCAGCGCACCGTGCAGCGGGCGCTCGACTCGCTCGCGGCCGCGGGCCAGGTGCGGTCGTTCGGCCGCGGGCGAGCTCGCCGCTGGACGACCCCGCCCCTGCAGGGATTCACCACCGCCTTGTTACTCCCCCAGCCTCTGCCGACCGGCTGATGTGCCTTGAAGCACCTGATTAAGATGAATCCATGAGTCCCTCGAGCCCCGAGCTGGTCCGTGAGTACGGACCCTTTCCGGGCGCCGGCCAGGTGCACGGCGTCACCTATGACGGCCGGCACGTCTGGTTTGCCGCCGGACCTACGCTGTACGCCATGGATCCCGCGAGCGGCACGATCGTGCGCTCGATCGTCGTCGCGGCGGCTGCGGGAACTGCCTTCGACGGCCGGTACCTGTTCCAGCTCGCCAACGACCGGATCCAGAAGATCGACCCGAAGACCGGCCAGGTCGTCGCCACGATCCCGGCGCCCGCCGGCGGCGGTCACTCGGGCCTCACCTGGGGTGAAGGCTCGCTCTGGGTGGGACACTACCGGGACCGGAGGATCTATCAGATCGATCCCAGGACCGGGGCGATCCTCCGCACCATCGAGTCCAACCGCTTCGTCACCGGCGTCACCTGGTCGGACGGCGAGCTGTGGCACGCCACCTGGGAGGATGACGAGAGCGAACTCAGGCGAATCGATCCTGAAACGGGAAAGGTGCTGGAGCGGCTCGAGCTGCCGCCCGGCGTTCAGGTGTCGGGCCTCGAGTCCGATGGCGGCGAGCTGTTCTTCTGCGGTGGGGGAAGCAGCGGCAAGGTGAGGTCGGTCCGGCGGCCGAAGCCGGGCGGGCCGGGGCAACGGCCTGCATGATCGTGGTTCGGCTCCTGCAGCCACGGAGCTCTAGACTGGGCCGGCGCCGAGTTGCGGAGTCCTGTGGCCGAGCCGACCTTTCCGGGCATGCCCGACCTCCTCAAGCCGGTCTACTGGACCGCCGACATGGCGCGAGCCCTTCCGGAAGACGGCAACCGCTACGAGGTGGTGTACGGGGAGTTGCTGGTGACCCCGTCCCCCCGGCTGTGGCATCAGCAGCTTGTCGGGCGTCTGCAATTCGAGCTGGCCAAGTACCTCGAGACCTACGCCGTGGGCGTGGTCCTCAGCTCCCCCGCCGATATCTCCTGGGCCCCGGATGTGCTCGTCCAGCCCGATGTGTTCGTGATCCCGACCCGGCAGGCCCGGACGCTGGAGTGGACCGCGGTGCGGGACCTGCTGCTGGTGGCCGAGGTGCTGAGTCCATCAAACCCGCGTCAGGACCGCTTCATCAAGCGGCGCCGCTACCAGGAGGCCGGCGTGCCGCTCTACTGGGTTGTGGATGGCGACGAGCGGCAGGTCGAAGTCTGGACTCCCTCCGACCTCTTCCCGCGGATCGAGCGCGAACGGCTGATCTGGCGGCCCGAGGGCGTCGCCGAGCCGTTCACCCTCCTGGTCGAGAAGTTGTTTCAACCCATCTGAGTCCTCTAGGTCTCCGCTCGCATCGCGATCATTGGATCCACCCGCGTGGCGCGGCGCGCCGCTAGATACGTCGCCAGGAACGCCACGCTCGCCAGTACCGCTGAAACGGCGACATAGGACAGTCGGTCCATGGGGTCGACACCGAACAGCAGCGCGGACATCACCCGGGTGAGCCCCAGCGCCGCGCCGATACCGAGTGCGATCCCGGTGGCCGTCAGCCCGAGTCCGTGACGCAGAAACATGTTTCGCACATCCCGGATCTGCGCGCCCAGGGCCATGCGGATGCCGATCTCGCGGGTCCGCTGTGTCGCGGTGTAGGCGATCACGCCGTAGACCCCGACGATGCCGAGCAGCAGGGCGACGCTCGCGGCGATGGCCAGCATCACCATGGCGAAGGAGGTCTGGGCCATGGAGCGGGCCTGGATCTCCTCCAGCGTCTGCACCGCGGCGAGAGGCAGGTCGGGATGGACCGACCAGACGGCTTGCCGGAGCTCGGGCAGGAATCCCGGTGCGCCCACCCGATCCGATCGCACCGCGTACGCCATCGTGCGCCGCTCGTAGCTGTCGTTCAGCATCGGCCAGTACACCATGGCCGTGGGCGGGTGATTCAGCCCGTCATCCCGCTCTTCGCCGACCACGCCCACGATCTCGTACCATTGACCCGCCGGGGTCCGGACCCGCTTGCCCAGCGCCCTGGCGGGCTCCTTCCAGTACTCCCGCGCGAGCACCTCGGAGACGACCAGGACGGGCCGGCGCTGGTGGATCTCGCTCCAGGTGATGGAGCGGCCGGCCACCACGGCGTTGCCCATCGTCTCGAAGTACCCGGGGGCGAAGCTCTTGAAGCGCCGGAGTGGTGGAAGGCTCCCGTCCGCCACGGGAAAGTCCTCCACGTGGAGGGGATTGCCGTTGTCCTCCCCGTCCATGGTGATGGACGAGGAGATCCCCACCGATTCGACGCCCGGCACCCGTGCCAGCCGCTCCGCGATGCTCTGGTGCGTGCGCGCCACCTGTTGAGGGTCGTCGATGAGGCCCTCGGCGATGGCGAGCCGGAACGTCTGCACCTGCTCCGGGCGGGCAAAGCCGGGATGGACCTGACGCATGGCGACGAAGGTCCGGATCATCAGCCCGGAGGCGATCATCAGCATCAGCGCCAGTGCGACCTGTAACACGACCAGCGCGTTGCGCGTGCGCTGCCGCCTGGGGGCGTCGCTCGCCGACCGGCCTCCTTCCTTGAGCGCGGTGACGCTCGGAGTCCCCAATCTCAGGACGGCGAACAGACCGAACAGGGCGCCGCTCAGCACCGAGATCGCCAGTGTGAAGAGCAGCACTGCCGGATCGATCGCGATCTCCTCGACCCGCGGCAGCTCCGCGGGAGCGATCACTCGGAGCAGGCCGAGGGCCGCGTGCGCCAGCACCAGCCCCAGCCCGCCACCCGCGATGGCCAGCAGGACGCTCTCGGACAGCAGGACCCGCGCGATCCGGCCGCGACTCGCCCCTAGCGCGGCCCGCATCACCAGCTCCTGCTGGCGCCCTTCCACCCGGATGAGGAAGAGGTTCGCCACGTTGCCGCAGGCGATCAGCAGCACGACGCCGACGGCGGCGAGGAGAATCCAGAGGACCCGCCCGATGTCCCCTACTACATCGTCGGCCAGCGGGCGCACGTACGGTTGCAGCTGGAGGGGCTCGAACACCGGGGGGAGCAGCGGGATCATGCGCGCCACGTCGGCATTCGCCTGCGAGAGCGTGATGCCGGGCTTGAGGCGCGCCAGGACCTGAAAGTCGAACATGACATCGTTCGCCTCGCTGCGATCGAGCCCCATCGGCAGCAACACGGCGGGATCGCTGTCCAAAAACCGGAACGACGAGGGCAGCACGCCGATGATCTCGGCGGGTACGCCATCCACCTGGAGGGTCTGCCCTACGACATCCGCGGCGCCCCCGAGCCGGCTCAGCCAGTAGCCATAGGTCAGGACCGCCCGCGGCGGACTGCCCGGCGCGTCGTCGTCCGCCCGGAAGAGCCGGCCGATCAGAGGTTGGGTGCGCAGGACCGGCAGGGTGGTGTGGCTCACCGTGAGCACCTCGACCTGCTCCGGATCACCTCGTCCCGTGATCGACACCTCGTCCGATTCCCAGGCACCGATCCCGTCGAACGCCCGCTGGTTGTCGAGATAGGTGAACCAGGTCGCGGGGCCCTGGTTCACCTCGTCGAGGTTGGCGGCCGGCGCGCGGTGCATCAGGCTCACCAGCCGCTCGGCCTCCGGGAAGGGAAGCGGCTTCAACAACACGCCGTAGACCACGCTGAACACCGCCGTGCTGGCGCCGATCCCGAGCCCCAGCGTCAGGACGGTCGCGGCCGCGAAGCCGGCGTGCTTCGAGCAGATGCGCGCGGCGAAGCGGAAGTCGGCGAGCAGCTCCTCCAGCCCTCGCACTCCTCTCGCATCACGCCCCTCTTCCCGCACCCGCTCCATGCCTCCGAAGGCGATCATCGCCTGGCGCCGCGCCTCGTCCGGGGAAAGTCCGCGGGTGCGGACCAGCTCCTCGGCCTCCATCTCGATGTGGAACTGCAGCTCCTGGTCCATGTCACGATCCATCTCCTGCTTGTGCAGGAGGGCGCGAACACGGCGCCGGAGGCGGTCGAGCCAGGCCATCGGTTCCTCGCTCAGCCGCCCTGAAGGACCTGGTCGACGGCTCCGGAGAACAGCCTCCAGTTCGCTCGTTCCTTCGCGAACTGGCGCCGCCCCTCGGGCGTAAGCCGATAGAACTTGGCTCGTCTCCCTTCGGGACTGGTGCCCCACTCGGCCCTGATCCAACCCCGGCCCTCGAGCCGGTACAGTGCCGGATAGAGCGAGCCCTGCCCGACTTCGAGGACGTCGTCCGAGGCCTGGCGAATCCGTTTGGAGATGGCCCACCCGTGGAGGGGCCCGAGCACGAGGGTCTTCAGGATGAGGAGATCGAGCGTGCCCTGGAGCAGATCGGCCTTGTCGGTCATGGTGACCACCGGAGACGAGAATACCTTGACATTCGACAACAGTAAGGCGCTCTGTTGTCGGATGTCAAGGTATGTGCCGATCAGGCAACGGCCGCGTAATCGCGGTGCGGCCCTGAACACTCGGGACGTCTAGACTCGGCGGGTGCCGAGTTGCCAACCCCTCCGGCCGAGCCGACCTTTATGGGCATGCCCGACCTCCTCAAGCCGGTCTACTGGACCGCCGACATGGCGCGCGCTCTCCCCGAAGACGGCAATCGCTACGAGGTGGTGTACGGGGAGCTGCTGGCGACTCCGTCGCCTCGGATGCTGCACCAGCTGATCGTGGGCCAGCTGCACTACGCACTGAAGAGCTATCTCCAGGGGCACCCGGTGGGAGTCGTCCTGATGGCGCCGGCCGATATCTCCTGGGCGCCGGATGTGCTGGTGCAGCCGGATGTGTTCGTGGCGCCGCTGGAGCAGGTCCGAGCCCGGGAGTGGACTGCCGTCCGGGACCTGCTGCTGGTGGCCGAGGTGCTGAGCCCCTCCAACCCCCGTCAGGACCGCTTCATCAAGCGGCGCCGCTACCAGGAGGCGGGAGTTCCGCTCTACTGGATCGTGGATGGCGACGAGCGGCAGATCGAGGTCTGGACCCGCACCGACCTCTTTCCCCGCATCGAGCGCCACCGGCTGGTCTGGCAGCCCGAGGGCGTGGCCGAGCCGTTCACACTCTCGGTCGAGGAGCTGTTTCGACTCACCTGAGATTGGTGCCACCACTTTTCTCCCGCTGGCCACTTGCCTGCGCCCTCTGCCTCGCGGCGCTGGTGTGTGTAGCGCCTTGTGCCGGCCAGGCGCCCGACACCGCGAGCTTCACCGCCTCGGGCATCGCCGTCTCCCTGGTCCTCCACGACCGCGGCGCACGGCCGCTTCGCACGGAGGCCGAGCGCGTGCTCCGGGCGGGGCTGGAGGAGTTCACCGGCATTTTCGATGGCCCGCCGCGCGGTCCCGCCGGCCGCCCCGGGCTCGCCCTGACGGTCAACCTCTCCACCGGAGTGGCCGGCGAGGGCGACAGCGATCCCGGCGTGGTGACGGTAGTGGCGGGTGAGCGGCCGGTCTTCGGCTTTTACACCTGGCGGCTGACCCTGCTGCACGAGCTGTTTCATCTGTGGAGCGCCGAGAGCTTCCGCTATCGGGACGACCGGGAGCAGTGGTTCAACGAGGGCGCCGCCGAGTACTACACCCTGCGTACCGCCACCCGCCGGGGCTTGGTCGCCCCGGAGGCATCGCCGGCGATCGCCGCGGCGGCGGCCGGCTTCTACACCAGCGCGCCGGGGCTGGGCCGGATCTCGCTGCGCGAAGCGGGCAGCACCCCGGCCAACAAGCGAGAGCACTACTTCCTGGTGTACCACGGCGGCTGGATGGCCGCCACCATGCTCGACGTGGATATCCGGCGCCGCACCGGCGGCAAGCGCAGCCTGG
>DATBJC010000125.1:0-3130 GCA_036556625.1 Gemmatimonadales bacterium | reverse complement strand
CGTCGGGATGCTGAACGAGCACGTGACGCTGACGGTGGAGGACCACGGTCCCGGCGTGCCGGACGAGATGATGCCGCACCTCTTCAGCCGCTTCTATCGCGGAGATACGGCTCGCGGGCGGCAGGCCGGGTTCGGCCTGGGTCTCACGCTGGCAGCCGCGATCGTAGACCTCCACCGGGGGCGGATCGCCGCCGACCGAGGTCCCGCCGGGGGACTACGGATCACGATCGAGCTCCCCACCCAGCCCGCGCCAGGGCCGCCGTCACCGCCATCAGAGCCAGGCCGAGCAGGATAAGCGCGAGCTGTGAACATCATGGCCGCATCCTCCCCGATCCTCGTCGGCGACGTAGGTGGCACCAATACCAGACTGACGCTGGTACGCGGGTCGGCCCATTCGCCGCTCATTCTGCGGGAGTCGCTGCTCTCCAGCCGGGACTACTCCGGCCTCGAGGAGCCGGTGCGCGAGTTCCTGCGCGACGCGTCGACCCTTCCCCGGCTTGCGGTCTTCGCCGTCGCCGGCCCGGTCACGGAAGGCCGGGCGGAGCTGACGAACCTCGGCTGGGTGGTCGAGGAGGACGCGCTGCGGCCGGCATTGGACCTCGACTCCGTCCGGCTGGTCAACGACCTCGTCGCCAAGGCGTATGCGATCCCTCATCTCGGCCCCGACTCGCTCGCGACGCTGCAGGCAGGACGTCCGGTGTCGGAAGGCGTCCGGGCCGTGGTGGCGCCAGGGACGGGACTGGGAATGGCCTTTCTGACCTGGGACGGGCACGCCCCTCGCGCCCACCCCTCCGAGGGCGGACACGTCGAGTTCGCCCCCGTGGGTCCGCTTCAGGACGAGTTGCTCGGTTACATGCGGTCGCGCTATCGCCACGTCAGCGGCGAGCGGGTCTGCTCCGGCCGTGCCCTCCCCGAGCTCTATGCCTTTCTCAAGAACCGGGGCGGAGTGTCGGAGAGCGCCGACGTGGCCGCTCGAATGGAGGCCGCCTCGGACCCGACGCCGATCATCGTCGAGGCCGCCCTCCACACGCCACCGCGCTGCCCGCTCGCCCGCGCGACCGTGGAGTTGTTTGCCGCCATCCTGGCCGCGGAAGCGGGGAATATGGCCCTGCGGGTCTTCGCTACGGGGGGCGTGTACCTTGGCGGAGGGCTCCGGCGCCGGATCCTGCCGATCCTCAGAGACGAGGCCTTCCTCCAGACCTTCCGGGACAAGGGGCGCCTCTCGGCCCTGCTCGCCCGGATCCCATTGCACGTGGTCATCCGACCCGGGACTGGCCTCCTCGGCGCGCTCCACTACGCGCTGTCGGGTGCCGCCCGCTGACCCGTGCTCCGCCTGAAGCAAGGCGGCATCGGGCGCTTGCGATCAACGATCTCCCCGATGTCAGGAGGCCCGGCCGGTACTGCGGGCCAGCTCGGCCTGCCAGATCAGGATCCAGAGCTGCAGTGGTGACTGGGACATGAACGGCTCGCTCCTCGGTGTCTAGAAATGACGGGGACCGCGACGTGCAAGGTGTTAGTCGCACGTCTCACCTACACGCTGGCAGATGGGTCGGGAAACGAGCACGAAGACTGGGTGAAAGTTTCTTCAGAGTCCGAAGGGATAGGTCTCGGGCAGCCCGGCAGCCGCCGGCCCAGACAATGGGGTCACGGCCTCGGTCCGGTCGAACCAGATGTACTCGTCGAACTGGTGGGGCAGCGAGGCGGCGAAATAGTGGCTGGCCAGCTCCGTGTCCGGCCGGTAGATGACGCCGATGGCACGCTCCAGACGGGCTTCCTCCAGCTCGTTCCGCACCTCCGGCCGCGCGGGCTCCCGAAGCGCCAGCTGGAAGGCCGGAATCTCGCTGTCGTGGCACAGCCGTTCGTAGCTGTCGGGGTGCGCCGGCCGCACCGCCATGACTTCCATCGGCTCGTCCCAGTCCCGGGCGGCGGCAACGGTGCCGTGATCGGTCCCGAAGCCGACCAGATAGGCGCCCGCACCGTAGGCACGGCGGCACAGATGACCGACGTTGTGTTCGCCCCGGCGGCCCATTTCGGTCGCCGCGGCGTCGCCGATATGCGAGTTGTGCTCCCACACCACGGCCTTGGATTGCGGACCGTGGAAAGCCAGCAGTGTGGCGAGCGTGTCGAACATGTGCTGGTCCCGCAGGTTCCACGATGCCACCGATCCGTGATACATGATTCGATAGTAGCGCTCGGCGTTGGCGATCAGCCGGGCATTCTGGGCCGCGTCGTGGAACCGGGTTCCGTCCCGTTGGGCGTAGTCCATCCTGCGAGCGAGCATGTCGACCAGCGTGGCCACGACCTCGGCCTCACAACTGGCGAACCGATTGGTGATCGCCGCGCGACCATAGGCCGCGGGGTTCCCGGTCCAGGGAGCCAGGCAGGCATACCGGGAGCGGGCCACCTGGGCGGAGGCCGGGTCCACCTGGTCGAGGTAGTCGAGCACCACCCCGATCGAGCCGTAGAGGCTGTAGAGGTCGAGCCCGTAGAAGCCGGCACGCTGCTCGGGCTCGCGAACCGATCCGTTCCGCTCCCGCAGCCACTCGACGAATTCGCTCACCTCTCGGTTGCGCCACATCCACCGAGGGAACCGAGTGAAGGGCGTGCCGCCCGCCGGCGGGATCGCGGCGTGCCGGATGTACCGATCCACCCAGGCGGCGTCCGGCCAGTCCGCCTCCACGGCGACGATGGAGAATCCCTTGCGCTCGATCAACTCGCGGGTGATTCGGGCCCGCATCCGGTAGAACTCCGAGCTGCCGTGGGTGGCCTCGCCCAGAAGCACCACTCGCGCGTCGCCGATCCGCTCCAGGAGCGAGCCCAGCTGGGCCTCCGCTATTCCCGAGAAGCGTTCGGCCGTCTCCCGCAGCAGGAGGTCCAGGGCCGCCGACCGGACGGGAGCGTGCATCAGCGGACTCCCCGACGTGCCCCTTGCCACCTCGGCGCCATGACCAGGTGCTCGACGAACCACCCCGATGCCCATTGCCCCGCCTCCGCCAGCGTCCCCGCCTCTTCGAACAGGTGGGTGGCACCCGAGACGACGATGAGCTGCTTCGGACAGTTCATGCGGCGATAGGCTTGGCGGTTCAGCTCCAGCACCACCTCGTCGCGGCTACCCACGATGAGCATGGTC
>DATBJC010000124.1:0-15212 GCA_036556625.1 Gemmatimonadales bacterium | reverse complement strand
GGTTCGGCGGTCGGCGACATGGTCAGCTCCCGGCGAGCGAGACCGCGTGCCGCTCGGCCCACGAGAGCGCGTAGTCGGCGATCTCCTCCCAACCGCGCTGCGCGGGGAGCAGGTGCGAGCGCCCCTCGAACACCGTCACCTCGGTGAGCGTCTCCGCCGCCGTGTAGTGCGCCGCGTTCGAGTGCTGCACCACCGGCGGCATCAGGTGGTCCTCGCCGCCCGAGATGAACAGCAGCGGGGGCCGCGCCGCGTTCTTGTAGTTGACCCAGGTCGCCTGCCGCCCGGGCTCGAGGTTGGCGAGCGCACTGTCCCAGAAAATGCCGCCCGACGCGGGCACGTGATATCGCTCGTACGCGGCGCGCGCCTCGGCCTCGGGGAACGTGTTGGTGAAGGTGTAGCGCCACTGCTCGTAGGTGAGGCCGACGGCCCGGTGCCGGTTCGCCGGGCTCTTGAGCACCGGGAACGACGCCCGGATCTGCGACCATGGCAGGACGAGGACGCCCTCGGTCGGCGCGGAGTTGAAGG
The DNA here is from genome assembly GCA_036556625.1 of Gemmatimonadales bacterium. Taxonomy (GTDB): domain Bacteria; phylum Gemmatimonadota; class Gemmatimonadetes; order Gemmatimonadales; family GWC2-71-9; genus CAVVWJ01. The sequence goes on along the minus strand of DATBJC010000124.1, from coordinate 14,687 downwards.
TCACTCCGGCAGCGCCGAAGCCGTGGTCGAGCAGGATCTGCACGAAGGTGCCGCCCGCCGAGTGGCCCATGAGGATCGGAGGGGCGTCGAGCGTCCTGACGATCGACTCCAGATGCTCGATGATGGCCGGCACCGTGAGCCGCTCGACCGGCCTAGGGTCGGCGTTGAGCGCCTCGACCTCGACCTCGAAACCCGGGTAGGCGGGGGCGAGGACGCGGTAGCCCTTCGCCTCGTAGTGCGGGATCCAGTGCTCCCAGCTGCGCGGCGTCACCCAGAAGCCGTGAACCAGCACGATGGTATCGGGAGAGCGCTCTGAGGCGCGCGGTGTGGTTGGCGTCGGCATGTTCGCTCCGTGCAGGCGAAGGGTGGGGGGCACGCGGGGCCCTTGGCTTTCCGGACTACGGATATCCTACAATCTTTTGTGGCCCGCAGATTCGCCAGGGCCGAACCTCGTGGGAGCCTTCGCAATGACCGAAGCATCCGCAATCGCAGACCGCCGCCGAGCCAATCCTTGGCCGGCCCTCCCGCTAAGGGAGTGGCAGGACACGCTGGATACGCTGCACCGCTGGCTACAAGTAGTCGGGAAGACCCGTCTCGCGCTGGCGCCTCCGGTCAACCATTGTTGGCATGTCACCCTCTACCTCACCTCCCGTGGGCTCACCACCTCGCCGATGCCCTGTGACAGGCGCACCGTGGAGGTCGAGATGGACTTCATCGACCACAGGCTGCTGGTGCGGACCAGCGACGGCGCCACCAGCGCGATGGCCCTGCTGCCGCGTACGGTGGCCGACTTCTATCGCGAGTACACCGCCCTCCTCGATTCCCTCGACGTCCGCGCCAGGATCTGGCCGGTGCCGAGCGAGATGCCGGACACCCTGCGCTTCACCCAGGACCATCAGCACCGGTCCTACAATGCGGACTACGCGGCGCGGTGCTGGCAGATCCTCTCCGATACGAATCGTGTGCTCCAGCAGTTCCGCGGTCGCTTCCTCGGCAAGTGCAGCCCGGTCCATTTCTTCTGGGGGGCGTTCGACCTCGCCTGCACCCGGTTCTCCGGGCGCCGCGCGCCGCCCCATCCCGGCGGCGTGCCCCATCTGCCGGACCGAATCGTCCGCGAATGCTACTCCCACGAGTGCATCAGCGCCGGCTGGTGGCCTGGCAATGCCGGGGGTCCAATCATGGAGCCGGCCTTTTACTCCTACAGCTATCCGGAGCCGGCCGGTTATCCCGAAGCCACTGTGTTGCCCCGCGGCGCCTGTTACCAGCGGGACTTGAAAGAGTTTGTGCTGCCGTACGAAACGGTCCGCACCGCCGACCGGCCGGATGAGGTGCTGCTACAGTTTCTTCAGTCTAGCTATGAGGCAGGGGCCAACCTGGCCGGATGGGACCGCCCGGCCTTGGAGCGTTCCAGAGAAAGGTGATCGAGCCGCCCCCTCAGGGTCGGAGTCAGCAGTCGGCCAGGGCTAGAGTGTCATCCGGAGCGCAGCCCGATCCGCTCCACCAACTGACCCAAGCGGGGATCGACCCTGAGCGGCTGGTATCCCGGATCCACGTGCAGGTAGATGAGACCGGCCGAGCGGACCTGGAAGGCACGCTCGAGGCAGGCGAAGGCGCGATCGGTCTCGCCCAGTGTGGCCCAACCCATCGCCATGATCTCCGGACGTACGTAGTGCTGCCGGGACGCGTCCTCCAGCCGGTTCAGGATCTCGTCGGCCTCCTCCCGTCGTCCCAGCGGCCCCAGGGCGCGCACGATCAGCGCATCGTAGGACCGCACGCTGGTCTCTAGCCCCTGGCCCCGCTGAAACCACTGCAGGGCGGTTTCGGCATCGCCGAGCCCCAGATACGCGGAGCCGATGTCGAGGTAGGAGTACGCGTAGTCGGCGTTCAGGTCGATGGTCTTTTGGGCCTGCGCGATCGTCCCCGCGTAGTCCCCGCTGAACAACAGGAAACGAGACAGCCATCGGCTGTAGACCGCGTAGAGCGGGTCCAGGATGAGCGCCTTCCGCATCTCCTCGATTGCTTCGGCCAGCCGGCCCACGGTCGGCAGCACGCTCCCGAGGGCCCAGTGCGCCTCGGCATAATTGTCGTTCAGCGAGACCGCGCGGCGGAGCCGTTTCTCCGACCCCGCGAAGTCCCACTCGTACCAGCACAGCACCTTGCCCACCGACGTGATCGCCTCGACCAGGTCCGGGTCGTGCTCCAGAGCCCGGGTAGCCGCCGCCTTGGCGCGGGGGTAGGCGTCGTCCGGCACCACGAAGTCATCGGCGAGCTGAGTCCAGCAGTCGGCGATGCCGGCGTATGACCGGGCGTAGCCCGGGTCCTGCAGCAGCGACTGCTGGAAGAAGTCCAGCGCTTTCCTGGTCGAGGGCTCGGTGTCCTTGTTGAAGACGAACCGCCCCTTCAGGTAGAGGGTGTAGGCCTCGATGTTCCGCGCCGGCGCCACCAGATGGCCGCCGTCGCCGCCGAGCCGCAGCTTGAGGGCGTCCACGATAGCGCGGGAGATCTCGTCCTGGATGGCGAACACGTCCTCCAGTTGCCGGTCGTAGTTCTCGGACCAGAGGTGATAGCCGTCGGCCACGTTGATGAGCTGGGCCGTGATGCGGACCCGGTTCCCCACCTTGCGCACGCTTCCCTCGAGGACGGAGCTCACGCCCAGCTTCTCGCCGATCTGGCGCACGTCGGCGTCCTTGCCCTTGAAGGCGAAGCAGGAGGTGCGCGACGCCACTTGCATGCCGGGCACCTTGGCGAGGGCGTTGATGATCTCTTCCGTCATCCCGTCGCTGAAGTACTCGTTCTCGGGATCGGCGCTCATGTTCGACAGCGGCAGCACGGCGATGGCCTTGGCCGCCGACGCGGCCGTCCGGCCGGTGGCGACGGTCGCCTGGGCCGGGGTGGCCAGCTGGTTGGCGCGGAGCGCGTCGGCGAACTGCGCCGCGGTGGGGAAGCGGTCGACCGGGGTCCTGGCCAGTGCGCGGGTCAGCGCGTCGTCCACCGCCTCGGGCACGTCGCGGGTGACCCGCACTCTGGGAATGGGAGAGATGAACCGCTTGGCGATGATGGCCTGGGCCGTGGCGCCGGTGAAGGGCGGCTCCCCGGTCAGCATCTCGAACAGGACGCAGGCCAGACTGTACAGATCGGCGCGCCCGTCCACGTCGGCCGCGCCGGAGGCCTGCTCCGGGCTCATGTAGGTCGGCGTGCCCACCACCATGCCGGTCTGGGTGATCGAGCTGTCCGCGCTCAGCGCCTTGCCGATTCCGAAGTCGGCCACCATGGCCGACCCTTCGTGGAGCAGGATGTTCTCGGGCTTGATGTCGCGGTGGACCACCTGGTGCCGGTGGGCATAGTCGAGCGCCGAGGCGACCTCCCGGGTGACGGTCAGCGCTTCGGACAGCGGGAGCTGCCGCTCGCGCTGGAGCCGATCCCGCAACGAGCGGCCCTCCATGCTGGGCATGACGTAGAAGAGGAGGCCGCCGGCGTCTCCGGAGTCGTAGACCGGCAGGATGTGCGGGTGGGTCAGGCCGGCGGCGAGCTTGATCTCGCGGAGGAACCGGTCGGCGCCGATGGCGGCGGAGAGGTCGGGGCGCAGGACCTTGAGGGCGACCTTGCGGTCGTGGCGGAGATCCTGGGCCAGGAAGACGACGGCCATCCCGCCCTGGCCGAGCTCGCGCTCGAGAGTGTAGCGGCCGGTGAGGCCGGAGGCGAGCCGCTGCTGCAGGGTGGTCATGGAGAGGGAAAAGATGCGTGCGATTGCAGGAGGGGGCCAGACTCGCCCGCGGTGCTGGCGACCGCCACACGTCCGCCCGCTGGGTACCGTCAGCTACCGCTGACCACCCGGCTCGAGAGGAGCTGCAGGCCCAGTTACTCCGCCACCGCTCGGCGTCGGACCCCGCCGGTACAGCGGCCGGGTAGCTGATCCGCACCGGCATCGCGGCCAGCCGGTCGAACAGGACGGCGTCCGCCCCGGATGGGCCACCAACTCATAGAGGAAGACCTCGAGGGGCCGCCACATCGCGACCCACCCACCGATCAGCAGGCTCTCGTGCAGGACCTCGCCCATCGTCGCCGGCGGCCTGGACGGTCACCGCGGGCGTCCCCGCCACAGGCGCACGGCACGGGCGAGCAGCGCGCCACCGAGCCAGACGAGCAGCAGGGCGAGCGGCCAGGCCAGCACCGGCGGCCAGATGGTGGCAGCGACGGCCACCAGCAGGAGAGCCAACCCGACCCCAGCCAGGACCCGGGCATCGGCTGGCGCGAGCACCCGGTGGCCGGCGACCGCGGCGCTGACCGTGTTTCCGATGCGAAGCGCCCCGGCGGCCGCGCGCCCCGCGCTTCCCGCCCCGGGCGCACGCGGCCGGGATCGCCGCTCGCTGCGCGGCTCATGCAGGTGCACCTCGGTGGCATTGCCCAAGTCGGTCTCGAATTGCTGCATCATCCGCTCGGCGAAGGGCGCGTCCTCCATCATGGCGTCGAGCTCGTAGTTCCCGATCCAGCTCGCCATGTTGAGGTTGCTGGAGCCGACCCGGGCCCACTGCCCGTCGGCGACCGCGGTCTTGGCATGCATCATGGGACCGTTCCACTCGAACACCCGTACGCCCGCTTCGAGCAGCGGCCGGTAGCCGGCCCGCGACAGGGGGCGAAGAATCGGGATGTCGGTGCCGCCGGGCACCAGCAGCCGCACGTCGACGCCGTCGAGCGCCGCCGCGCGGAGCGCCTGCACGTAGGAGGGAAGGCCGGCGAAGTAGGCATCGGTGAGCCAGAGCGTCTCGCGGGCCGCGGCGGCGACCAGCTCGTCCGTCCGCAGGACCGCTCCGCGCGCCGGCTCGCTCGCCACGATGCGCACGGTGACGTCGCCCGCGGGGCCCGGCGGCTCGCGGTCGCGATCGTCGGAGGCGAGTGGCGGACCCGCCGCTCCCCAGGTCCGCTCGAACGCGCGCTCGATCTCGGCCACCGCGGGCCCGCGCACCTCGACGCCGGTATCGCGCCACGGGGCGATGCCGCGGGCGGGGTCGCCGACCCAGGCATCGCCCACGCACAGCCCGGTTACGTGGCCCACCATCCCGTCCACCACGAGACTCTTGCGGTGGTCGCGATGCACCCAGCCGAGGGGGCTGGAGAGTCGGAGCGGGTTGAAGCAGCGCACCTCGACACCGGCCGCGCGCAAGGCCGTCCAGAACCGGCCTGGGGTCTTGCCGACGGCGCCCATCCAGTCGTACAGCACCCTGACCCGAACCCCGGCGCGCGCCTTGGCCATGAGAGCGTCGGCGAACCGCCGGCCCGAGGCATCGTCCCGGATGATGTAGCTCTCGAAGTGGACGTACCGCTCCGCGCTCGCGATGGCGTCGAGCCACGCGGGGTAGCTCTCCGTCGCGTCGCGGAGGAGCCCCACGGCGTTCCCGCCGATGCGCTTCGCGCCGGCGGCGCGGGAAAACGCCTGGTCGAGCAGCGAGCGCTCCCGCACCGCGGTGCTCTGCTCCATCGGCGCGCGGCTACCTGCCGGCCGCCAGCGGCTGGTCCGCGAGCCGCAGCAGGCCGCGGAGCCGGAATCCGAGCGCGATGAGCGCCACACCGTAGAAGACGGCAAACCAGCCCAGCAGCAGCGCGAGGGTGAGGAGCCCCACCGCCGGCCGGGCGACGAGCAGCACGCCGAAGGCGATCGCGAGCACCCCGGCGAGCCCCAGCAGCCACTCGCCGCGGATCACCCGGCGGAACCGCACGGCGGCCGCGATCTGCAGGATGCCGCTGAGGATAGCCCAGCCGGCCACCAGCCAGAGCAGCACGACCTGGGTGATGCCGGGGTACATGAATGTCACGATGCCGGCAGCGATGCCCAGCAGGCCGTCGAGCACGAGCCAGCCGCGGCCCTCGACGTCGCGGCCCATAATCGCGGCGCCGAGGGCGAAGGCGCCGTTGACGAGGAAGCCGGCGCCGAGCCAGAGAACCAGAACGGTGAGGGTGACGCCCGGCCAGAAAATGGCTGCCAGGCCGAGGAGCAGGAGCAGGAGTCCACGCAGAGCAACCATCCACCAGTAGCGGGAGAACAGTAGCATAGGGACCTCCTTGTGGCCGTTTTCGGCCAAGGTCACTATGGCGGTTCGGGGCCGCCGGCGCAACGAGAGTACGAAAGGGTTTCAGCGATCGCAGCCCGGGAGAGCAGGTATTTTTGGCGGGCGACTCCCGAACTCCGGCTCGTCGCTGCAAGTCGATGAGGTCCCATGGCACCGCCGGCTGAACCCCACCGTGTTCTTCTCACCGGACTGCCCGGGTGTGGCAAGACGACCGTGATTCTGCGTACCCTGCCCCTGCTGTCCCAGCCGGCCGCCGGTTTCTACACCGAGGAGGTTCGAGACGCCAAAGCCGGCGGCCGGCGTGGATTCGATGTCGTTACCCTGGACGGACGGCGCGGCCCGCTGGCCCGGGTCGGCGGCCCGGGGCCGCGGGTGGGGAAGTATGCGGTCGACCTCGGGTCGTTCGAAGACATCGGTGTGCGGGCACTCGAGGCGGGGCTTCGGGAGCCTCATCATCTGCTGGTGCTCGACGAGTTGGGAAAGATGGAGTTGCTCAGCGGTGCGTTCGTCACCCTAGTAGAGCAGGTCCTTCGGAGTCCGAATCCGCTGCTGGGAACTATTCTCTATCGCAGGCACCCTCTGGGCGACCACTTTCGCAGGGCGCCCGGAGTGGAGTTGATCCAGGTGACGACGGAGAATCGCGACAGCTTACCTCGGAAGCTGGCGGGGAGCTTTAGGGCCGCTCCCTCCGGAGCCGCCTCACCAGCGCCGGGAGGTTCTGGATCACCACGATCCGGGCCGCGGGGCTGCGGCGCACCATGACGAAGGTCTTGCCGTCGGGGGAGACGTCGTAGTTGGCGTGGGGCGCGGTCCCCACGATGTCCGCCACCGGGAACAGCCGCGTCCGGCCGGTCACGCCGAGGGTGGGGGTGGTCGCAATCCGCGCCGCCACCAGGTAGGGATCGGTCTCCTTGGTCTCGCGGTAGAACAGCTCGCGGCCATCGGGGCTCCACACCGGCTCGTTGCCCCCGCCGAGAGAGACGAGGACCTGGTCACCTTTGCCCTCGAGGTCGCGCACGTAGACCTCTTCGCGACCCGACTGGTCCGAGACGAACGAGATCCACCGGCCGTCGGGCGAGGCGCCGACGAACTGTTCGGAGAAGGGGCTCGCCACCAGCGGCTCGATGGGGCCCTTCCCCGCGTTGCGTATGATGGCGACGTCGCTCTGGGAACTCCCCCGAGCCGAGTCGGGCCGCCGGGGATCTCGGAGCAGATCGACAGCACTGGTGACCAGCGCGCTGCCGTCTCGCAGCCAGGTCCCGGTATAGTTGAGCGCCCGAGACGCCAACAACGTGTCGGGCTGCTCCGCGCTGCCCGGTGGCTTCCGCAGGAGCACCAGCGTCAGCCCGTCGGGCTCGGTCACCGGCACGATGTACGTGATGAACCGGCCGTCCGGCGTCCAGGTAGCGTCGTGGCCATCGCGATCGAAGCTGGCGCGAGAGAGCGTGCCCTCCGCCAGCGAGAGCACCCAGACGTTCCGGCCTTCGATCGAAACGAAGTCGAGCAGCAGACGGCGACCGTCAGGCGAGAAGAGCGGATGATGGAAGTTGCGCCGCTCGTCGATGACCTGCCGGCTCGAGCCGTTCCGGTCGATGAACACCAGAGACGCCGGCTCCTCCGGGATGTAGGCGAGGTTGCCGTTGGACGCCACCGCCAACTGAGCCACCCCAATCCCCGAGACGGACACGTTGGTGCCGACCGTCACCGGAGGACCGCTCAGCCTGCGCCCGCCCTGGTCGAACTCCACCGCCTGGAGATTCCCGCCCACCAGCACGAAGACCAGAAGGTTCTGAGTCACCCGGGCCTCGATGACCGGCGTGCCCAGGAGCTGCGTCTCGCGGCCGCTCTCGAGGTCCACCAGCAGGACGGGGCCGGCCAGGTTGCCGACGCGGGAGCGGATGACCAGCGCGGTGCGGCCGTCCGGCAGGATCTGCTGCAGCCGCTGCTGGCGCCCCCGGAGGCGGCGGACAACCGAGTCCCCCACGACCTGACCGACATAGTCGGACTGGGAGAGCCAGAGGCTGCCATCGGGTGCCCATGCCCCGTCGCTCGAGGACGAGACCAACTCCCGGACCACCAGCTCGGGGCTCCCGCCATCCATCGGCAGCCGCAGCAGTTGGTTCTTGACCGGATGTGTCGCTATCAAATACCGCCCGTCGGGTGATACCAGCGGGCTGCTGAAGCCCACCGCCCCGGGGATCGGCTGGGGGACCTCCTCGTCGAGAGACTGTCGCACCAGGCGCATGACGCCGTCGGTCGACACCACGGAGTACACCAGCCCCTGGCCGTCGGGCAGGAACTCGAGGTGACGCTGCGCGGAGCTGGCGCCGCTGCCGCCCAGTCCCGGTGTCATGATCGCGAGGCGCGACGGGGGAAGCTCGGCGCGCGGTCGGAGGAGGGCCCAGGCCGCGAGGCCGCCGGCGAGCACCGCCGCAGCCCAGCCCAGCCAGAGGACCGCCGACCGCGACGCCCGGGCCGCCGGTGCTCGTGCGGCGGAGAGGGGTATGGTCGGGGCGTCCGACGAGCGCGATGGCGCCGACCCGCTGAGGGCGTCACTGAATTCCTTCGCCGTGCCCCAGCGATCGGCGGGGAGCTTCTGAAGCGCCGTGAGGATGGCATGTTCCGCGGCAGGCGGCACGGTCGGCCGCTTGGGCCGGAGCGGTGGCGGCTGCTCGGTGAGCACCTTGGCGACGATCGCCTGGGAGGTGGGACCGGTGAAGGGCGGCTCGCCGGCCAGCATCTCGTAGGTCATCGCGCCCAGCGCGTACACGTCGCTCCGCGGGCCGATCACCCGCTCGCCCATCGCCTGCTCCGGCGACATGTACGCCGGGGTGCCGAGCGACATCCCGGTCTGGGTCATGCGGTGACCACCGGCCTGCTCCACGGCCAGGGCGATGCCGAAGTCGGAGACCAGGGCCGCCCCATCCTGGAGCAGCGTGTTCTCCGGCTTGATGTCGCGGTGGACCACGCCCTGGCGATGGGCATAGTCGAGCGCGGAGGCGACTTCCCGGGCGAGGCGCAGGGCTTCTTCCACCGGCAGCTGCTTGTCCCGGTGGAGCCGGGCGCGCAGCGATTCGCCGGCGACGTACGGCATCACATAATAGAGGAGCCCGTCGGCCTCGCCCGAATCGATGAGGCCGAGGATGTGCGGATGCTGGAGATTGGCCGTAACCTTGATCTCGGCCAGGAAACGCTCGCTGCCGAGGACGGCGGACAGCTCGGGGTGCAGGACCTTGATGGCGACCTTGCGGCCGTGCTTGAGGTCTTCGGCCAGGTAGACCGTGGCCATGCCGCCCTGGCCCAGCTCGCGGTCCACGCGATATCGGTCAGCGACGGACGACGCGAGGCGGGCCGCGGGGTTGGTCACGGATGCTCTAAATGCTGGGGGAGCCCCAATATCGCTTGCACGGGCTGGGTGGGCTAGCTGTCAGCGGCGTCAGGGTGCCGGGCGTCGATACAGGCGTGATCGCACCGGTTCAAGGGCTCATGAAACCGTCTTGCCGCCGGCGCTCGCCAGCGCGCGAACGATGCGCTCCCAGTGCAGGACGTTGTCCCACAGGGCCTGGACCGGCAGCCGCTCGTCCTTGCCGTGGGCCCGCTCGTCGTCGGGCGACACGCTCCAGGCGCCATCCACCCCGTAGACCGGCATGCCGCGCGCGCGGAACTGGTAGCCGTCGGTGGCGCCGGTGCTCATTTGTGGGATGATCGGCTGGCCGGGGAAGCGCGCGTGCACCGCGTCCGTGTACGCCTTGACGATATCGGGCCGGAGGGGCGACACGGGCGTGGGCCGTCCCGGGTTCGGATAGGGGGTGACCTCCACGTTCGGGCCGACCATCTGCTGCAGGTCTGCCTGCACCGTGGGGGGCTCGATGCCCGGCATGATCCGGCAGTTCACCGTGGCTTCGGCGAGCTGGGCCAGCGCGTTCTGGGCGTGGCCGCCCGTCAGCATCGTCGCGACGCAGCGGGTGCGGGTGAGTCCCACCTCGAGCGGATTGGCCTCGATGCTGTCGGCAGCCGCGCCGTCGTCCGGGTTGGCGAGCCAGCGCCGCATGGCCTGGCCCAGAGGGCTGTCGCCCTCCTGCCTGGCCCGCGCGGCGAAGTAGGCGCGGGTGGTCTCCGTCAGCATGGGCGTGAACCGGTGCCGCTGGAGCTTCTTCAGCGCGTCGGCGAGCTCGTAGATGGCGTTGTCGGGACGGGGACGGGAGCTGTGTCCGCCGCGGTTGTGAACCCGGAAATAGTAGCTCTGGTAGATCTTCTCCGACGTCTGCAGCCCGAAGCCGAGCGGCTCGCCGTCGCGGGTAAAGCTCCCGCCGCCGGCGTCGGCGTTCAGCACGAACTCGGCGTCGGTCCACTTGCGCCACCTGGTGGCGCCGAGCTCGGCGCCCCGGCTCTGGGTCTCTTCGTCGCCGGTGTAGAACAGCACGATGTCGCGGTCGGGCTGGAAGCCGGACTGGCGCAGCTTCATCAGCCCGACCATGCTGGGCACGAGGCCGCCCTTGTCGTCGCTGCTGCCGCGGCCGTAGAAGTAGCCGTCCTTCTCGACCAGCTTGAACGGATCGGTGGTCCAGTCGCTCCGCAGCGCCTCGACCACGTCCATGTGGGCGATGATCAGGATCGGCTTCTTCGTCGGGCGGCCGGCGGCCGGCCAGCGGGCGATGAGCGCCGCGGTGTTGCTGTCGCTCGCCGAGGCGTAGGGGAGCACGTGGATGTCGCTGTCGGCCCACCCGGCGGCGCGGAGCTGATCGGCGAGGTAGTTGGCGAGCTTCGGCATCTGGCCCCGTCCGGCGACGGTGGGGATCTCGACGGCGATCCGGTAGATGTCGCGGGCCTTCTGCTCCCATTCCGCAGGCAGCTTCGGCGCGTCCTTCAGCGTCGAAGGAGGAGGGGAGGTGATCGGCGCCTGGGCGGTGGCGGTGGTAGACATGAAGAGGAGGAGGAGAAGGGACAGGCGCATGGTCGGAGTCTTTCGGGGAAGAGTGGCACGCCGGCCGGAATGTATCGACAGGATGCCGCCTCTGTCACTTCCGCATTCGCCACCTCGCGCTGCGGGAAGTACATTCTCGCCGTCCCGGCACCAGTGCCAAGGAGACAAGGTCGTCGGCACGGTGGATGTCCGCTACGACGTATCGGGACCGGACTCGGCCGCCTCGCTCGACCTCGAGGGCACCCGCAAGGAAACCGCCATGGTGCCTCCACTCTCGGATGAAGAACCCGCTTGTCGAAGAACCCGCTTGTCATCCTGAGCGCAGCGAAGCAACCCTTCGACGGTCGCTTACCCGCCGGCATAGCGAGGTCACCCCCGCTCAGCGAGTGCATCCGGGCTGCATAATCTATAGCGCACATATGGGCCTCGATGCCGGCGTGACTCCGGAATACGGTTCAAGGAGAAATCGATGAAAGCCTTCACTTTACTCTTCGGGCGGGCGTGCATGGTGCTGGTCCTGGTTTCCTGCCCCAGTCTCAGCGCTCAAGCCCAACAGGGACGTCCCCGGTTCATCAACCCGCCGGGCCTGACGAAGCCAAACGGCTATACCCACGTCGTCGTTACGTCGGATGGGCGAACCGCCCACATCGCGGGCCAGGTCGCAATCGACAGCGCCGGGCGGGTCGTCGGTGCGGGAGACTTCAAGGCGCAGGCGGAGAAGGTCTTCGCCAACCTTCGTCTGGCGCTGGCCAGCGTGGATGCGGGGTTCGAGGACGTGCTGAAAACCACCACCTACATCACGAGCCTGGAAAACCTGCCCGCCTTGCGCGAGGCGCGCGGGCGGCACTTCAACCCGGCCCGTTCACCGGCAAACACGCTGGTTGGGGTGGCGACGCTGGCCCGGCCGGAGCTGTTGCTCGAGATCGAGGCGGTGGTGGAGCTGGAGCCACCGGTGATCCGGCACACCCGCTGACCGCTGATGCCCGGCTAGGTCCGGGCTTTCGGCGGCGCTGCCGGCCAACCTGCAGGCCACGCGTCCCGAGCGTAGCCAAGGTGGCAGAGGAACCAGGCCGGGTCGCGCGATCGGGCTGCCGCCAAGCCCCAGCGGAGCTCGAGCGCGGCCGCGTGGAATCGGGCACGATTCACCAGGCCTGACGTTGTTGGATACACAGACTCCATCTGCCAGAGCATGCTTTCCCCGAAGGCCATGATGAACGAGCCCAGGTCGAGCGCGGGATCTCCCGGGCCGGCATTGCCGAAGTCGATGACACCGCTCAACCGTTGGGAGCCGCGGTCGAAGCACAGATGGTAGGGCGTGAGGTCGCCGTGGATCACCGCCGGCGCGTACGTCAGGTCCAGGTCGCCATCGAGCGCGGGGCGAAAGAGCTCCCGAACCCAGTCTCGAGCCCACACCATCATCAAGGGCAGCAGCTCGCGCTCGAGCGCCTGATACAGCTCCTGGTACTCGTCCTGCATTCCCGGCGACGTGTCCGCGGGTCCGCTGACAGCTTCGCCGGACTCGCCTGGCAGACTGTGCAGCTGGTGCAGAAAGGTGCCCAGCTGCTCCAGGAGCACCTTCCGGGTGACGGCGTCCTGGGCCAGCAAGCGTCGGCGATCCAGCGGTACGCCGGGGATGAACCGGTAGACGATGCAGTCCGGTTGGTGCTGAATGACCTCCGGAACCGGCAGCGAGACGCGGGGCCGCACCAAGGCGAGCAGCCGGGCCTCGCGTTCGAGGGCCCGGCGACCTGTCTCCTCCCGCGCGAACCGGAACACAAGCTCTTCGTTGACGATCAGCACATCGTGGACCAGCCCATCGTCACCGGGGCGCACCGATGAGATCCGGAGATCGGGGATGACTTGCAGGACCCGTTGCCGTAGGTCGGGTTTCGATTTCGGCATGCGAACGCCAACGCTGGGGAAAACGGACCGCCCGGCCAGCCGGTTGCAGCTTAAGATATCGCCGAGCCTCGCCCTGGGGCGGTGTCTCTCGCACTGAAGGCACGGTATTTGTACTGTTCCTGAGGCTTCCGAACGAAGAATCGAAGTGCCACGAAGCGGCTTGTCGGGATCACTCGCCTGTCTCTGTGTCGCGCTGCTCACGCTCCACGGCTCGCCGGCTCGCGCGCAAGCGTCCGTCCAGCGGACGGCCACCTCCGACTCCCTCTACCTCCTCCGCGGCGCGCGCAAGGCTCAGCGCGAATTCGAGCAGATCCGCCGCGCCCATCTCCCCTTTGGGTTCGAGGGTGGTCGCGATCGTTGCGATGAGCGGATCGGACGATACTGCTATTGGTACGACCCCTCCTCTGCCCAGCCACCTCTAGAGCCGGCGGTTATCCAGCGGGCGCGCGCGCGGCTGCTGCGCGATCTCGCCACGGTGGGCGGGCGGCTCCCCGGCGACAATTGGATCACCGGACAGCTGGTGCGTTACCTCACCGAGTATGGACGTGCCGGTGCGGCCATCATCAGGGCGCAGCGATGCAGGGCGACCCGCTGGTGGTGCGATGCACTCGAGGGCCTCGCACGGTATCTGGCACGGGATTACGAAGGCGCGGAGCATGCGTTCGGACGTGCCTTGCGGGGAATGCCGGAGGCGGAGCGGTGCGGCTGGACCGATCTGGAGCCGCTGCTGGCGGACGGCCGCCGACGCTATCGGGCGCTCCCCTGCGCCGAGCGCCGGTCGGTCGATTCGTGGATCTGGTGGCTCGCGCGTCCCCTGTACTCGCGTCCGGGCAACGACCTGCTGACCGCGCACTACGCCCGGCACACGATGGCGGTCCTCTTGGAGGACGCGGAGACGCCCAACGGTATGCCCTGGGGCGCCGACAGCCGCGAGCTCGTCGTGCGGTTCGGCTGGCCCACGCACTGGTCGCGCTCGCTCGATCAGCTCGGCAGCCTGGGGCCGCCCCCGATTCTGGGCCACGAGCCGAGCCCGAGCTTCTGGCTGTTTCCGGCACCGGCCCTCGTCGAGCCGTGGGCCGACGTGACGGAGATCGATTGGGATCTCGCCATGGAGCGTCCGCCTGCTCGTTACGCCCCGCCGTACGCCGCCGGATTCGCTCCGATCGAGCGGGTGCAGTTCGCTCGCTTCCGTCGCAGCGACACCACCATGCTCACCGTCGCCGCGTTCGACCTCACACCGGACTCCGTCTTCTCCAGGCGTCCGGCCGATGTGCGCCTGGCGGTGGGCCGGGATCCTACGACGCCGGTCGTGATAGGGAGGGTGGTGGCGCCGGCGAGACGGTCTGGGGTCGTGGCCGTGCGGTCCCCATGGATGCCGGCGGTGCTGAGCCTGGAGGCGGTGGGGGTGGACGCCCCATGGGTCGCCCGGCGGCGCGCGATGACCGCGCCCGCTCCCGCCGGATTGCCGCCGGTCATGTCCGACATCCTTCTGTTCGCTCCGGGCGAGGTGCTGCCGGACTCGTTGCCGGCGGCACTGCCGGCGGCGCTCGGTGCGCCGGTGGTGCGGGTCGGGCAACGGGTGGGCCTGTACTGGGAGATGTATGATGAACCCGACCCCTCGGCGCCGGTGGAGATCTCCGTCACGGTCATGAAGGCGCGGTGGAAGGGTGACGTGCCGTATCCGATCGGCCGTCCCTGGTGCCCGTTTCCAGGCCAGTCGCCGGTGAAGCTGCGCTGGCGGGAGGAGCCGGGCAGCCGCCCGCGCGGCGCCGCGCGAGCGGTGGCGCTGGACCTCC
>DATBJC010000123.1:0-11019 GCA_036556625.1 Gemmatimonadales bacterium | reverse complement strand
TGAAAGAGGAAGAGCGCGGGTGCACCGGGGGTGAGGCTGCGCTTCCAGAGCCGGTCACCCTGGAGGACGATCAGCGCGAGCAGCGCGGCATGGAAAGCCAGCGACAAGCCGAAGCCGAGGTACCGCCGGCGCCCTGAGGGCAGCGACAGGTGGGGCAGGCTGACGGGTGCGGGCTCGGCCTCGCGCGTGGGCACCTCCGGGTGCTTCCTCATGAGCAGGCGAAAGATAGCCCTCCGCTCTCCTGTGACGCCGCCGCCCCACCCAAACGCACGCGCGGGAGCCCGAGGGCCCCCGCGCGCCGTGTCCTTCCGGGACCGGACATCGACCCGGCTTCTACTTCTTGCGGTTCGCCTCCTCGGGCGTGAATCCGATGATCTGGACCCCCGCGCCGCGAGCCACGTCCATCGCCTCGATCACGTCCTGATACAGCCGGTTGGCTCCCGCCTTGATGAACAGGAGCTTGGCCGGCCGCGGATCGAAGATCGCGTGGATCTGCGTGTCCAGCTGGGTCTTGGGAACCGGCTGGCCGTTGATCGCGTAGCTGCCGTCGTCGTTCAATTCCAGCACGATCTGATTGTTCGCCTGCTGGGTGGTCGTCGTCTGCTCCGGCGGCGGGACTTGGACGTCCATCGCCATCCGGGAGAGCGGCTGGGTGATCATGAAGATGATCAGCAGCACCAGCAGGATGTCGATCATGGGAACGACATTCGGCTCGGACGAGACTTCGCCTGGTTTTCCTCCGCCTCCTCCGGCCATGTTATTTCTCCTTCTTTTCTTCTTCCGTGGCGCCGAACAGGGCCTGCTGGGCGGTGGGCTCCGTGATGGCCGCCATCACCCGCACCCCCGACCGCCGTGCGGTCTCCACCGCTTCCTGGATCTTGCCGTACTTGAGCTGATTGTCGGCCTTGAAGTAGAGGATCTTGTCTTCAGTACGGGCCGCGAAGATCGAGCGCAACTGGTCCTCCAAGGTGCCTTCCGCGAGCGGTCGGCCATCGAGGAAGTACCGGCCGGCTTCGTCGATTCCCAGAATCACTTCGTTGTCGCCCTCCGGCCGAGGGTCCAGGTTCTTTCCCTTCGGCAAGGTGGCCTTGAACCCCGCCGCGATCAGCGGCGTCACGATCATGAAGATGATCAGCAGCACCAGCATGATGTCGATCATCGGCACCACGTTGGGCTCGGACTTGACCGAGGTCTGACCTGTTCTGCCGACTGCCATTGCCATGGCCCTTACCTCCGTTCGGGGTTACTGGGTGGGCACCGGCTCAGCCCGAAATCTGCCCGCTGCCCGTAACCGCCTTCTGGGCCTGGAATTCCTTGGTGAAGATCGAGCGGCCGAACTCGCTGCCGACGCTCTTGATCAGGTAGTCGATCAGTTCCTTGGAGGTGTACGTCATCTCCACGGAGAGGTTCTCGATCTTGGTGGTGAAGTAGTTGTACGCCCACACTGCCGGGATCGCGACCATGAGGCCGAAGGCCGTGGTGATGAGCGCCTCGGCGATACCGGCCGAGATGCCCGCCAGACCGCCGGACGCGCCCTGCTGGGCCATACCGGTGAAGGCGTTCACGATACCCATGGTGGTGCCGAGGAGGCCGACGAACGGCGCGGTCGAGCCCACCGTCGCGAGGATGCCGGTGCCCCGCTTGAACTCCGAGAGCACGATCAGCATCTGGCGCTCCACGGCCCGCTCCGCCGAGTTGATGTCGGCGGCGGTGATGGTGGCGCGATCCCGGAGCAGCGGCTTCACTTCGGCCAGCGCCTCGCCCAACACGCGAGAGACATGGCTCTTCTTGTTTTTCTCCGCCAGGGAGATGGCCTGGTCGAGGTTCTCCTCCTGGATGGCTCGGGAGAACTGGGGAGCGAACTTGCGGGTTTCCGCCTGGCTCCGCTGGAACTGGAAGAACTTCTGGATCATGATGGTCAACGACCAGATCGACATGAACGCCATCACGATGACGACGCCCTTGGCGAACCAGCCCATCGTACCCCAGAGGTGGATCAGGTCAACGCTCATCGGGAATTCTCTCCTGTCGGGTTATTGGCCGACTTTGAACGAAATACGCTGTTGGACCAGCTGCCGGACCGGCGTGCCCTTGAACTTGGCCGGCTTGAACACACCCTTGGCGATCGCTTCCTTGGCCGGCTCGGCAAACGCCGGGTGGGTCGACTTGATCACCTTGAACGAGTTGGGTTCGGCGTGGCCGGTCGTGTCCACCACGTACTGCAGATCCACCGAGCCGGCGATTCCGGCGCTCTGGAGCACCGGCGGATAGCGCGGCTGGGGAATGGAGATCGGCTGGACCGGATCGTCCAGCTGTGCCTCCAGGAAGACCTCTCCGGTGACCGGACCGGTCCCTCCGACCACGCCCGCCGCGATGCCGCCCTCCACGCCCTTCCCGGTGAAGTCCTTCGGATCGAAGGGCTTCTCGTTGAGGTCGATGGGCGGGATGTCCTTGGGGATGTCGGTCGGCGCCACCACGGTCTGGAACCCCTTGGGCGGCGGGTTCTGGGCGACGACGACATCGGGCGGGGGTTGATCGGGTGGAGGAGGTGGAGGCGGGGGCGGCTTGAGAAACACCATGGTCGTGTCGGCCACGATGTCCTTGATCGTCTCGGCCGCCCCCTGAGTGACTTTCACGGCCCCGACAATCACGGCCGCGTGCACCAGGAGCGAGACGACTGTCTGGCCCAGTGATTTCTTCTTCTTGGGCTTGGATTCGAGCAGGTTCTCGAACACGCAACTACCTCCAGGGGAGGGAGAAGTGCCGAGAAAGTAGCACTCCACCGATAGCGTAGCCTTTGCCCGAAGATGACAGTTTGGTGACAAGCAGATTAGCTGTGCGGACGTTACACCCGAAGAAACTTCAATCCGACCCCGAGCCCTTCGGCTGCGCTCAGGGCAGGCTGCGCGAGGGGGAGGGACCTGCCCTCCGAGCACTGGAAGCCGGCTGAGCCGGTTCCTCGTTCGCCGTCGCTCTGTCGGGATGAGGTATGGTGCGAGGAGCTTCTCGCGGCAACCGCACGGTGAACGTGGAGCCCCGCCCCGGCCGACTCTGCACCGTAATGGATCCGCCGTGCGCCTCGGCGATCCACTTGGTGATGGCGAGCCCCAGTCCGGTGCCCGGGCGCTCCCCGGTGCGGGAGCGCGCCGGGTCGGCGCGCCAGAAGCGGTCGAAGATGTGCGGCAGATCACCGGGAGCGATCCCGATGCCCGTGTCGGCCACGGTGATCACCGCCCACCCATCGTCCTGCCAGAGTCCCAGGGCGACCGTCCCGCCCGGCTGGGTGTACTTAATGGCATTGGTCACCAGGTTGAGCAGCATCTCCCGGATCCGGTTCCGATCCACCGCCATGGAGATCGGCACCGAGGGGATATCGCTGGTCACGGTGATCCCCGAGCCTTCGCCCAGCATCCCCGCCGTTTCCGCGACGTCGCCGATCAGGTCGCGCAGGTCGCAGACCTCGACAGCCAGTGGTGCCCGTCCCTCGTCCGCCCGGGCCAGCGTCAACAGGTTCTCCACCATCTCCGACATCTCGTTGATCTGGGCCAGCGTCTCATCCAGCGACTGGAGGATCTCGGCCGGGGTGCCAGGGTGTACCAATGCCCGCTCGACGCCGGCTCGGAGCACCATGAGCGGCGTCTTCATCTCGTGGCTGGCATCGGCAGTGAAGCGGTGGAGGCTGTGAAAGCTCTGCTCCAGCCGGGCCAGCATGCGGTTCAGGGTGAGGGCGAGCCGGGCCATCTCATCGCCCGAGATGGGCACCGCGAGCCGGCGGTGAAGACTTCGGCCGTCGCTGATGGCCTCGACCTCGTCCATGATGCCTTCCACCGGCTTCAGGCTGGTGCCGGCAAGCCAGTATCCCACCACGGCGGCACCCGCCAGGATGAGCGGCGCGATCAGGAGCATCGACTGCAGCAGGGCCGCCGGGCCGAAGGCGACCTGGCTGAGCGAAGTGGCCACCAGGATCCCGCCGACTTCGGGGCCGGCCCGCTCCACCCGCACCGCGAGGTAGCGCACGGACCCGACGGGCGGCCCGAGGTCGACGTTTCCGGCATGCTTCCGCACCCTCAAGGAATCCAGCTCGCCGGTGAGCTGCTGGAGGTCGGCCGCATCCAGTCCTCGCGCCACGTCGGAGAGCGCCAGCACCTGTCCGCCGGTGTCGGCGACGACCAGGTAGTCGCGCACCGCGGCGAGATAGGCACTGATCCCGGGATCGAGCGTGGGGCGAGATCCCGCCGTGGTGACGATGCGGCCGAGGACGCTGTAGGACTCGCTCAGCCAGCGGTCCGCCAGGTCGGCTTCCAGCAGGAGCCGCTGATCCAGCTCGCGGACGCTGGACGATCGCCGCTCGAGATAGAGCAGGGTCCCGAAGACCAGCACGGTGACCCCGAGGGCGATGGTGTACCAGAAAGTGAGGCGCCGGCGAATGGTGGTCATGTCACGGCTTCACGACGTACCCGACACCCCGCACCGTGTGCACCAGCTTCTGGCTGTGCCCCGAATCGACCTTCTTGCGGAGCCGGTTGATGACGACGTCGACGATGTTGGTGCCGGGATCGAAGTGATAGTCCCAGGCATATTCGGTGATCAGGGTGCGCGACATGACTCGCCCGGCATGCCGCATCAGGTACTCGAGGACCGTGTACTCCTTGGGCGTGAGCTCGATCCGCTCGCCCGCCCGGCGCACCTCCCGGGTCGCGTTGTCGAGCTCGAGATCACCGACCCGCAGCACCGGGTCGCGGATCTCCTTGGGTCGCCGGCCGATCGCCTCGACCCGGGCCAGCAGCTCCTCGAACGCGAACGGCTTGGTCACGTAGTCGTCAGCCCCGGCCCGAAGCGCCTGGACCTTGAAATCCACCGAGTCCTGCGCGGTGAGCACCAGCACCGGCGTGGTGTTGCCGCGGTCGCGAAGCGTTCGGAGCATCTCGAAGCCGTTCATGTTGGGCAGCCGGAGGTCGAGCACGATGATGTCGTACCGCCCTCCCGATGCGAGACGCAGGCCTTCCATGCCGTCTTCCACCAGGTCGGCCTGATAGCGCTGCTCCTCCAGTCCGCGCTTGACGTACTGGCCGACCGTGCGGTCGTCCTCCACCACCAGGATCTTCATGGGGCCACCGGCAGGTAGACCCGAAACGTCGCGCCCTGCCCGGGAATGCTGTCCAGCTCGATGCGCCCGCGGTGGGCTTCGATGATGCCGTAGCAGATCGAGAGGCCCAGCCCGGTGCCCCGTCCCGGCTGCTTGGTGGTGTAAAACGGCTCGAAGATCTTGGCCTGGTTTTCCCGTGGGATGCCGACCCCGGTGTCTTCCACCTCCACCACCACCTCATCGCCCCGGGCGGCGCGGGCCGCGCGGACGGTAAGCCGGCCAGCCTGCTCCATCGCATCCACCGCATTGAGCAGCAGGGCCATGAGCGCCTGAATCAGCTGCTCCTTGTTTCCCAGGACGCGGGGCACTCCAGGCTCCAGCTCGCGCTCCACCGCCATCCGCTTGAACCGCTGGTGATGCTTCAGCAGGAACAGGGTATCGTCCACCAGGGTGGGCACCGACAGCGAGGTCTTGCTTTGCCCCTTCGGACGGCTGAAATCCAGGAGGCCGTCCACGATCTTGCTGCACCGCTCCACTTCGCGGTCGATGATGTCGAGGTACTCGTTCAGGGCGGCGGCGGTGACCTGTCCGTCCTCCAGCTTTCCCTGCATCGCGGCCACACAGGCGCCGATGGTGGCCAGCGGGTTGTTGATCTCGTGCATGACGCCGGCCGCCAGCTGGCCGACCGCCGCCAGCTTCTCCGACTGCATGATGCGCCCCTGCACCGCCCGCGAATCGGTGACGTCCTCGCCGATCGTGATCACGTGAGTGATGGCGTCCCGGTCGAGTCGCATGGGGATCTTGCTCAGCCGGAAGACGTGAACCTCGTCGCCGAGGGTGACTTCCTGCTCGCTCTGCTGGATCTCCCCGGTCCGGAAGACCCGATCGAACTCCTCCTTGAGCTGCTCCGCCGGCTGGCGCGTGAGTACCTCGAATACCGGACGGCCCACGACCGCGTCCCGACGCAGGCCCTGGGTGCCGGTCTCGCGCTTGCGGTTCCACATCTGGATCCGGTACTCACGGTCCACCACGTAGAGGCCGATCGGCAGGCTGTCGATGATGAGGCCGGTGAAGCGGCGGTGCTCCTCGATCTCCCGCGATTGCGCCACGACCTCGCCGGCCAGGTCTTCCGAGAGCTCCAGGGACGCCAGATAGGGCGCCAGGATAAGGCAGACCACGTTGAGCGTCTCCCGCTCCCGGCTGCCCGCCTCGGTTCTCGCCTCCAGCAGGCCGACTGCCTGACCCCCGTGTTGCAGCGGAAACCGGACGTCGCGGCCGTCGGCTTCCACCGCATCGAGTGATGTCACCCGAGCCGGCGCCGGCGCGGCGGGAGACGAGACGGCCCCGAAGGTTGTGGCGCCGACCCCGCGCACCCAGAGCCGCACCCGCTCGGCGCCGAGCCCCCGGCGAAGGGTGTCGGTAATGGCCGGGAGGGTGGACTCCACATCCAGCCCGCCGCCGATGAGCTGGGCGATCGAGCCGGCCAGCGCCAGCGCGGACCGGTCATCGGAGATCACGGGGACTCCCTCTCGGCACCGAGGAGCCTGCCACGCTGAGGATCCGCCAGTTCGAGCGCAGTCGCCGGAGCACCAGGTGCTCGACCCAGTCCCGCTCGACGGCGCCTGCCCCGGGGAGCGGCGTGCTTCGCCGAAGGGTGATCCAGACGGCGGCCAGGTCGCCCTCCTGCCGGAAGTCGGTTCGGAGGACCCTGACGTCGAACATGGCGGCGTCCGGGCCATCGAGCGCGCGCGCGATCACGTGAAGCGCGGAATCGATGGGAAGGGCGTTGCCCGCGGAGCGGGGAATCATCGGTCCGGAGTACGTCCCATTGCGCCAGAAGAGCGCCCGGACCTGGTCCCAATCCCGGGCGCTCAGCCGCCGCGCATAACGCGCCACGATCTCCTGCACTGCGTCTTCATCCCGGCGGGTGCCCGTCGGGGTATGGTCCTCGATCCGGCACGCGGTGGCCGCGCCGAGGAACAGCGCGAGAAGGACTCTCCGCATGATGCGGAGAGCTATCATAGCGACCTGATCTGCTCGAGCAGCTCCGCGTTTTCCCGCCGCTGCCCGGTGGTCTCCTCGGCGAACGTCCACCGCACGATGCCGGACCGATCGATCAGAACATAGGACCGGTTGGAGTGGAACCGATCCTCCAGCAAGGTGCCGTACCGCCGGCTGACCTCGCGCTTGAAGTCACTCAGCAGATCCACCGAGATCCGCTCTTTGGCCTTGAACTCCCGGAGGGTCGGAATCGAGTCGACGCTGATCGGAAGCACCTCGGTATCGGTGTCGCGAAAGGCCCCGTAGTCCTCGGTGAAGGAGCACATCTCGCTGGTGCAGACCCGGGTGAAGGCGAGGGGAAAGAACGCCAGCAGCACGTTCTTCCCCTTCAGCTTCGACAGCGTCACCTCACTTCCCGAGGTGGAAGGAAGGGTGAAGTCCGGTGCGGCCGACCCGACCGGCGGCATCGCCGCGGCCGTCGCCGCACCGGTCATTTCTTCACCACCTTGTCGTAGCGCCGGCCCACATCGGTCCAGTTCACCACGTTCCACCAGGCGGCCACATAGTCGGGACGGCGGTTCTGGTACTTGAGGTAATAGGCGTGCTCCCACACGTCGCAGCCGAGAATCGGGCTCTTCCCCGACATGATCGGCGTGTCCTGGTTGGGCGTGCTGTCGATGGTGAGACCGCCGCTCTTGTCGGCGATCAGCCAGGCCCACCCACTGCCGAAGCGGCCGGTGCACGCCTTGGCGAACTGCTCCTTGAACTTGTCGAACCCGCCGAAGGCCTTGGTGATCGCCGCCGCGAGGGCGCCGGCCGGCTCCTTCGCGCCGCCCGGAGCCATCATCTCCCAGAAGGCGGTGTGATTGGCGTGGCCGCCGCCGTTGTTGCGCACCGGCGTGCGGATCGCTTCGGGCAGGGCGTCGACATTCGCGAGCAGCTCTTCGACCGACTTCTTCTGGAGATCGGGATGCTGCTCCAGCGCCGCGTTGAGGTTGTTGACGTAGGTCCCGTGGTGCTTGTCGTGGTGGATCCGCATGGTCTGCTCGTCGATATGCGGCTCCAGGGCCTTGTAGTCGTATGGCAGGGGGGGAAGGGAGAAGGCCATGACTGCTCCTGATGTGGAAGCTGCAATATTCCGAAGGACTTAACTCACGTCGCCCGGCCAAATATGGGCCGGGCCGCGAGCGGAATCAAATCGTCATTGGGAGCATTTGGCGTCTTCCCGGCAGACTTGTCACCTGAGCCAATGTCGTCATTCCGGGCGCAGCGAGGGATGACGCGCGAGACCAGGGGGATCCACGCGGGCAAGAGGGCCGCCCAGAGGTGCGACGATCAGCAACGCGAGCCCGAGCGTCCCTACTGCAGTGTAGACCACTTCACCCCGAAGTCCCGCCTCCAGCACCAGCAATCCGCCCCAGGCCGCCGAGACCCAGGCGAGGATCGGCGCAACTCGCACTCCGGCGAGCGGCGACGCGGCCATAGCGGCCACCTCGAGCACCAGCGCCGCGCCGAGGAGCCACCAGGCGCCGATCATTCCCATTTGCGCCGGACTCACGATACCCTGGAAGGCACTCCCCACCGCGACGAGCGGCCAACGGCCGTGGGCGGCGGCATGCCACGAGCCCACCACCAGGACCGGCACCATGAGCGGCCGCCATTGTTCGAGCCCGGCTGGCGTGAGGGGAAGCGCAACCCGGACGAGGAGCAGTGCGCCGACCACACCCACCAGCACTCCCGGCAACTGGCGGTGGAGCGGCCAGAGCCCGGCCGTGTTCCAGGCTGAGAGCAGCATTGCGGCCGCCAGGAGCGACTCGGCCGCGGGACTCAGCGGAACCAGATGGAGCTCTCCGATCCACAGTCCGATCGGTCCGGCGATCGTCGCCAGGAGCCAATACGCCGGCGCGAGCACGAGCACGAGCGTGAGGGCTACCGGGAGCCGTCGCCCGGACATTGGTCGGACTAGCCGATATCCGCTCCATACCGCCACCAGGACGCCCACGAACACCGGGAGCACGTGAGGGCCGAGCGCGGCTGTGGCACCCGCCGCGAGAAGTGCCAGCAATTGCACCGTGGCAGGACCGCGGGAGACCGCCGGAGGACCGAGTGGCTGAGTGAAGAGCCTCCGGCCCGCCGCTCGTGCAGGGCTGGTGGATGCGGCGATCCGGATGATTGCCGCGAGCGCGGTTCCGGCAAGACCCGCTGCGATAGCAGAGAGGGCCACCGGCACCAGCCCACCCGCCTGCAGCTGCCCCGCGATCAGCCACAGCATGAGCCCTGCCCCCAGGACGATGACCCCCCTCGAGAGCGGCCGAGTCCGCCACGGTCCTTCCGCCGCCGCGGCGCGGAGCAGCAGCCCTAAGCCGAGGAGCAGCAGGCCGCCGTTCACCACGAAAAAGGCCTCGGCCCGGTCCTGGGGGACGGCCGGGCGACCCGCCGTTTCGCCGGCGCTCGCCTGCAGGGCAGCCAGGGCTAGCCCAAGGCAAATCAGGCCGGCCGCGCCCAGCCGACGCTCGGTGCGGCGGCCCAGCAGGGCCGTTCCGAGCGCCAGCATTGTCCATCCCAATGCGCCGATTACCGGATAGCTCGAGAGCATTCCCGTGGCTGGACTCTTGCACCTGCGCCAGGTCGTGCACGATTCGCCCGATGGAGCAGTGTCGCGCTTCCCTCTGCGCTGGATGTGGCTCGCGCGAGCCGGGCGGCAACCCACGACAGCCCGCGGCCGGGTGAAACGCAACCCCCGCGGGATATCTGCAAGGTGACGCTCATCTCTACTCGGGAAATCCGCTCGTGACTGCCCCCGTCGAACTCATCTCCGCGACCCCCGACGTGATCGCTCAAGAGGGCGCCGAGCGGCGGCGGCGACTCCCCCGGCGCAAAACTTGGCGCCCCGCCAGCGAGCTGGCGGTGGATCTGGGCACTGCCAACACGCTGGTCCTGGTCAAGGGTGAAGGCGTGGTGCTCAACGAGCCGTCCGTTGCCGCGCTGGACCAGGCCACGGGGAACATCATGGGGATCGGGCTCGAGGCCAAGCGCATGCTGGGCCGGACGCCGGACGGCATCCTCGCCGTGCGGCCGATGAAGGACGGCGTGATCGCGAATTTCGAAGTCGCGGAGAAGATGCTGCGGCACTTCCTGCGCCTGGTGATCGATCGGACCATCCTCAAGGTGAAGCCGAGCGTGATCGTCTGCGTCCCGTCGGGCATCACGGAGGTCGAGCGGCGCGCGGTGCGCGACTCGGCACGCTCCGCCGGCGTCAAGCGGCTCCTGATGGTGGCCGAGCCTATGGCCGCGGCGATCGGCGTCGGCCTGCCGGTGGAGACTCCGGTCGGCAGCATGGTGATCGACATCGGAGGCGGCACCACCAACATCGCGGTCATCGCCCTCTCCGGCATCGTGTGTGACGCCTCCATCCGCACCGGAGGCGACGAGCTGGACCAGGCGATCGTGCAGTACATGCGGAAGACCTACAGCCTGATGGTGGGCGAGCCCACCGCGGAGCGGATCAAGATCCGCCTCGGTTCCGCCGTGCCGCTCGTGCCCGAGGAGGAGCTCGACGTGAAGGGCCGCGACCTGGTCTCGGGGCTGCCCAAGATCGTGCGGATCGACTCGGCCGGAGTGCGCGACGCGATCCAGGAGCCGGTGTCCCGCATCGTCAACGCCGTGCGCCGGGCGCTGGAGATGACGCCGCCCGAGCTGGCCAGCGACATTCTCGAGCGCGGCATTGTACTCACCGGAGGGGGCGCGCTGATCCGGGGTCTCGATCAACTGCTGATGGACGAGACCGGCCTTCCCGTCCGGGTGGACGAGGATCCGCTGACTTCGGTGGTTCGCGGGACCGGCCGGATTCTCGATGACGTCAACCGCTACGGAAACGTCCTGACGACCTGACCATTCCCCGGGACGCTAGCCCGGGACCCCAGCCCCACACG
>DATBJC010000122.1:0-38406 GCA_036556625.1 Gemmatimonadales bacterium | reverse complement strand
CGACATGCCATATCGGTGGGCGCCGGTATACCTTTTCCAGCCCACCCAGGGAGAGCCTCGATGGCAGCTGCGAAATACTCCACTGTCCTTGTCACTGTGGCCCTGATCGTGGGGTGCAGCTCGTCCACCACTTCCTCCGGGCCGGAGTCGCCTGCGCCCCAGCCGGTCGACCCCAATGCACCCCCACCACCGGAAGGCGGCCGCGGTCCGGCGGTGACCTATCGGCCGGTCAGCGGTGCGGCCTACCGCCTGGAGCATCGGGATAGCCTGGTGCTCCAGTACCAGGGTGGGCAGAGTCAGACCCAGGTGCGGAGCCGGGTGGCGTTCGTTCACGTGACCCTGGCTGGCGCGCCGGAGCAGGGCACCTACAAGGTCGCCGTGACGCTCGACTCGCTGGAGGCGTTGGAGAGCGGCACCCCGGTCACCCCAGATTCGTTGGCGGCGGCGCGCGGGACGGTCTGGAGCGGCACGCTGTCCAGCGTAGGCACGCTCTCCGAGCTGAAGCCCGACCGCTCCGGCACGTTGACCGACGAGTTGGCCGGGCATCTCAGGTTGCTCTTCCCCGCGCTGCCTCAGGGCGGCGTCCAAGAGGGGATGCAGTGGACGGACTCGACCCAGTATCCCCTGGTCTCCGACGCCTTCTCCGGCAGCGAGAGCTCGGTGACGGCGTATCGGGCCGCCGATAAGGTGGACGTGCCGGGAGGCGAGGCCATACCGCTGGAGACCAGCAGCAAGTACTCGCGGTCCGGCAAGCGGGTGCAGGGAGACCAGGAGCTCGAGATGACGGCCTCGGGGACTCGCACCGGCGAGCATCGCCTGGGTCTCGACGGTGTTCTGGTCTCGGCTCAAGGCACCGACACCGGTGAGATGACGATCTCGGTGCCGGCCCTGGGTCAAACCGTTCCCATCACTCGCTCGAGCACCTACGCGGTCTCCTCGCTCTCGCCAGGCCAGTAGCCGCGCCCGGCGGCTGCTCGGCCTGGCCCTTCTCCCGCCTGGACTCTTCCTTCTCTGGCTCCTCGCGGTCTGGCCTCCACCGCTGTGGTATCGCAGCCACTGGCCCGCGGCGACCGAGTTCATGAAACTGCGGGGCGAGACCCGGCGGTATGCGCCGGTCCCGCTCGACTCGATCGCCCCGGCCATGATCGAGGCTGCCGTCACCGCCGAGGACGCCCGCTTCTGGACCCATAACGGCATCGATTGGCACGAAGTGCGGAACGCGCTGGGCTACCGCCGCGGCCGATTCGAGTGGGCGTCGGCCCGGGATCGGGGCGAGCTGTGGCGGGCGCTGGGGGACGTGCCCAGGCGAAAAGAAGCGATCCGCGGGGCGAGCACTATCACCCAGCAGCTTGCCAAGAACCTGTACCTGTCGCCTTCGCGGAACCCACTGCGGAAAGTGAAAGAGGCGGTCACCGCTTACCGCCTGGAGCTCGCGCTGCCCAAGCGCCGGATCCTGGAGCTGTACCTCAACATCGCCGAACTGGGTGACGGCATCTGGGGCGTCGAGGCGGCTAGCCGGCGCTATTACCGCAAGTCGGCCCGCCGGCTCACCACGCAACAGGCCGCAGCGCTCGCGGCCACACTGCCATTCCCCCGCACGTCCAATCCCGCCTTCCGGCCGGTCCGAATGCGGTACCGCCAGGAGCTGATTCTGCGCCGGCTGCGAGGAGAGCGGATCGAGGTTCCCCAAATTCCGGAGGAGCCGATCCCGGAGCCGGGCGACAGCATCATGTGGACGCCAGGGATGGATTCGTTGCTCGATTCGCTCCGGGCGCCGGTGGAGACGCTGCCGAGCTGACACCACTCCGTGCCTAGTCCACCAATCGCAACGGCATCACCAGCGTGAGATAGCTCGCGGGATCGTCCCACCCCACCGGCTCGCAGGTCGCCGCCCGTTCCGGGGCCTTGAAAGTCATCCGGATCTCATCGGTCGGAATGAACTTGAGGATTTCCAGCAGGTACGAGGCGTTGAATCCGATCTCCAGCGGATCCCCCTCATAGCTCACCGTGATCTCCTCCTGCGCCTCCCCCAGGTCGGGTGTCTGCACCGAGAGCTTGCAGGCCCCATTGGCGAAGGCCATCCGGATCCGGTGGGTCTGGTCGCTCGCCACGATGCTCATGCGGCGGAGCGCCGAGGTGAAGGCGGCCTTGTCCGCGGTGGCGGATTTGTCGTTCTCCCGTGGAATAACCTGCTCGTAGTTGGGATAGGGCCCCTCGATCAGACGGGTGAACACCTGGGTTCCCCCGGAGCGGAAGCCGAGATGGTTCTCGCTGCGGGCGATCTCGACCGCCTCGTCCGCGCCGAAGAGCCGCCGGATCTGCTCCAGCGCCTTGGGCGGCACGATCAGGTCGGCCTGAGCGGAGCTCCCCGCCGGCGGGGTGGGCACGTCCATCCGGGCGAGCCGGTGCCCGTTGGTCGCCACCATCCGCATCCGCTCGGGCCTGAGCTCCCAGAGCACGCCATTCAGGATCGGCCGGCTCTCCTCCGTGCTCGCGGCGAAAGCGACATGCGCGATGAGCTTCTGGAGGTCCTTGGCGGGGGCCCGCCATCCACCGTCGAATTTGACGGCGGGAAAGGCGGGGAACTCCTCCCGGGGCAGCCCCAGGAGCTTGAACCTGGAGCGGCCGCACTCGATGGTGACCCGTTGCTCACCGGCCCCGGTGAGACGGATGGCGGCACTCGGCAGCTCGCGCACGATCTCCACCAGCTTGCGGGCCGGCAGCGTGATCGCGCCGTCCTGGTCGACCTGTGCCGGCACCGTGGTGCTCACCGAGATGTCGAGATCGGTGCCGGAGAGCCGGATGCCGTCCTTGGTGGCCTCGAGGAGGATGTTCGACAGAATGGGCAGCGTGGTCTTGGCAGGCACGCTTGCCGCCACGGCCACCAGCCCGTCCTGCAACTGCTCCCGCGTGATCGTGAGCTTCATGCCGCTCCTTCACAGGGTAAAAGCCAATACTACTCTTCTATTTTATAAACTAGCAGCAGTAGTAGAGGCTCTGGAAATGTGGGCCGCTGCGGCAAACGCATCCCGATATGCACGCTTACACTGCCTCACCTTGTCGAGATGCTGTGTGCCACGGGGATGATTCCCCCCGGTTCTTCACCGCCATCCAGAGTTCCCACAACCTGCCCGCACCCGCGGGGATTATTCTGCGGACAACTCCTGGCGCGCGTGCTCCACCCGCTCGCGAAAGCTGCGGTCGCGCGTCATCTGCCGACTCACCTTGTCCACGCTGTGGATGACGGTCGAGTGGTCGCGCCCCCCGAACGCCTGCCCGATCTCCACCAACTGCATCTCCAGCAGCTCGCGAGCCAGGTACATCGCGATCTGGCGCGGCACGGTCAGGGTCTTGATCCGGGCTTTGGATCGCAGCCCTTCGGGGGTCACCCCCCAGCGCCGTGCCACGACCTCCTGAACCTTGTTGATCGACGGACGCGCCCGCGGCGCGGGACCGTCCTCGCCGGGCCGGATCCGGTCGGAGAGGGCCTCCCGGGCCAGCTCGATCGAGACCTCCTTGTGCTTGAGGGAGGCGAAGAGCAGCAACTTGATGATGCAGCCCTCGAGCTCGCGGACGTTGGAGCGGACGTGCTCGGCGATGAAGCGGAGGACGTCGTCCGGAATCGTCATCTCCAGGTGGTCCTGCTCCTGCTTTTTCCGGAGGATGGCGATCCGGTGCTCCAGGTCGGGCTGTCCGATGTCCGCCACCATCCCCCACTCGAACCGGCTCACCAGCCGGGCTTCCAGGCCGGGGATTTCCTTGGGAGGGCGATCGGAGGTCAGCACGATCTGCTTGTTGCCTTCGTAGAGCGCGTTGAAGGTGTGGAAGAACTCCTCCTGCGTCATCTCCTTGCCTTCCAGGAAATGCACGTCGTCCACCAGGAAGAGGTCCACGTCGCTGCGGTAGCGGCGCCGGAACTCCGGCATGGTGCGGCTATGGATGCTCTCGATGACTTCGTTGATGAACTGCTCGGCGCCCACGTAGAGAACCCGGGTCTCCGGTTGGCGCTCGATGACGGTCTGGGCGATCGCCTGCATCAGGTGGGTCTTGCCCAACCCGGTGGCGCCATAGATGAACAGCGGGTTGTAGGTCTTCCCGGGAGACTCCGCCGCGGCGTGGGCAGCCGCTGCCGCGAGCTCGTTCGACTTGCCGATGACGAAGGTATCGAACGTGTAGCGCTCGTTGAGCGCCTGGCTGCTCGGATTGCCGGCGGCTCGGCCGTCGGCGGTGTCACCGGCCGGCCGGCCGGCAGCTGCGGTAGGCGGCGCGACGAAGAAGTCCATCTGGGGGCGCTTGTGACGGTCCTCGTGAACGCGAAACACGACCGAAGTCGGCTGCCCGACCACTGGCTCCGCCAGTTTCGAGAGCAGAGCTGCGTGCTTGGTCTCGTTCCACTCGACCGCAAACTGATCGGGAGCCCCGACGATTAACCGCCCTTCATCGAGGGCGATGGCCTCTGTGGGCTCGAGCCAGGTCCGGATCGTGTGATCGGGAAGTTCGCGATGCGCTTCATCGAGGATACGCTTCCAGGCGTCTTTGGCAGACAGCTGCATCAGGACTCGACAACGGTGGGGAATTTTTCAAGGGCACGAGATGTTACGGGCCGGGTGTGGAAAAGTCAACACGGCCCGACAGCTTGACGGCGGGACAGCGAGACAGGCTTGACAGCGACGGTTTTTTCACTCATCGAGTGGCTCGTCGAAGCATGTTGACATGTCCTTCCGGCCATCAGGCCGTCAAGCCGTCCCGCGGTCGTTCCGTGAGCCGTCCCGCTGTCCTCCAGCTTGACCCGGTCCGGACCTCCAACTAATTTCCCCGGCTCACTTTGGAGGGGTCCACCACGATGAAGCCATCCTACCGTCCGCGCAACAAGCGACGGATCACCAAGCACGGTTTCCGCGCCCGGATGGCGACGCGGTGGGGTCGCGCGGTGCTGTCGCGCCGGCGCAAGAAGGGCAGGAAGCGGCTCACCGTCTCGCTGCCGTCGAAGCACGGAGGATCCTGACGGCAACGGCGCGCCTTCCGCGAGCGCATCGGCTCGCACGCGCCGCCGATATTCGCCGCTGCCTCGCAAAAGGCCGGCGCCGCCGCTTCGGATATCTGGAGATGATCTGGACGGACAACCCGACGGGCCACCCACGGATGGGACTGATCGTTCCGCGATTCCAGTCGTCCGCGGTGGCCCGCAATCGTTTGCGCCGGCGGATTCGCGAGATCTGGCGGCGCGACCTGCAACAGCACCAGCCGGCGTGGGACCTGGTGATCCGCGCCCGGCGCGAGGCCTACGGGGCGGCGTTCTCCGCGCTTCGGGAGGATCTCCTGGCCTGGCGCCGCACGGTGCTGGAGGCCGGGTGACTCGTGGGCTCCATCGCGTCCGTTCCTCGCCGACTGCTCGCCGCGCTGATTCGCGGGTATCAGGTGGCAATCTCGCCGCTGCTGCCGCCCAGCTGCCGCTTCCATCCCTCGTGCTCCCAGTATGCGCTCGAGGCAGTCACCCGCCACGGCGCGGTTCGGGGCGGCTGGCTGGCCGCCCGGCGACTGGCCCGCTGTCATCCGTTCCATCCGGGCGGGTACGATCCCGTCCCCTGACCTCGTGACCTGAGTCCATGGACCGCCGTACCGTCTGGGCGATTCTCCTGATGATGGTGATCGCCGTCGCCCCCGCGCTGTTTCTGAAGAAGCCGGCCGATCGTCGCGTCGGCGCGAGCGATAGCCTGGCCGTGACCGCGGGGGACACGACCGCCAGGCCGGCTCCGACCCGACGCCCCAGTGCTGCGGCGCCCGACAGTGCGCGCCCCGCCGGGGCGCCGGAGTCGGCGAGGCCGGCGGCCGACTCCGCGGTCCGGACCGATACCATTCAGGTCGGATCACCGCTGTACACCTACGGTATCAGCACCGTCGGGGCCCGTCTGGTCCAGGCCGAGCTGACCCGCTACGCGTCCATGGCGCCGGGCGAGCAGGGACGCCGGGCCCAGATTCTCCCGCCGGGAAGCGACCTGCTGGGTCTCACCGTGGTGCGAGGGCAGGACACGGTCGACTTCAGCACGGCCATGTTCACACCGTCGGCCCGGACCCTCGACGCCAGCGGCGACAAGACGCTCCGGCTCAGCGCGGAGCGGCAGGGGATCGGTCTCGATCTGAGCTACACATTCGAACCCGACGACTACCGGATTCAGGTATCGGGAACCGCTTCGGACATCGGCCCTAATGGGGGCGCTCTGCTGCTGGGAATGGGACCCACCATCGCCAACACCGAAGCGAACATCGAGGAAAACCACCGGGACCTGGCGCTGGTCACCAAGCGGGACGACACCGAGCGCACCGACCTGGCAGGGCTGGATCCGGGCGAGCGTCGCGCACTCAGCGGCCCGTTCACCTGGACCGCGCTCAAGTCCAAGTACTTCGTCACCGGGGTGATCGCTCCCGATTCCACCGGTGGTGGCATCAGTGGAGCTACCCTGGCCGCTCCCCGCAGCACGGACCAGCCCACCTCGGCCGAGATCCGGGTGAGCCTGCCCCTGCAGCGGAGCGGCGCCTTCGGCTTCACGGTCTACGTCGGCCCCATGGAGTACGACCGGCTGGCCCGGGTGGGGTACGACTTCGACGACGTGAATCCCTATGGCTGGCCCGGCTTCCGGACGCTGATCCGCGTCTTCGCTGTGCCGGTCCGCTGGCTGCTGGTGTGGATGCACGAGCATCTGCACCTGACCTATGGCCTGGTGCTGGTGGTATTCGGCATCCTGGTACGGGTGGTCCTCTGGCCGCTCAATCAGAAGGCCATGCGGGCCAACATGAAGCTCCAGGAAGTGCAGCCGCTGATGAAGGACATTCAGGATCGCTACAAGAGCGATCCCCAGCGGATGCAACAGGAGATCTTCAAGCTCTACAAGGAGTACAAGGTCAATCCGCTGGGCGGCTGCTGGCCCATGCTGCTGCCCATGCCGGTCCTGTTCGCGCTGTTCTTCGTATTCCAGAACGCGATCGAGCTCAGGGGCACCGCGTTCCTCTGGATCCCCGATCTTTCCCGGCCCGACCCGCTCTACGTCATCCCCATCCTGATGGGCGCCTCGATGTACGTGCTCACCAAGGTCGGCCAGATGGGGATGGAGCCGAACCCGCAGATGCGGATGATGCTCTACATGATGCCGCTCATGATGACCGGCATGTTCCTCTTCTTCCCCTCCGGGCTCAACCTGTACTACACGGTGAGCAACATCGCGAGCATCCCGCAGCAGTGGCTGCTCGGCCGGGAGCGGATGAAGCGGACGGCGCGGGCGATCGTGGATGTCAAGACCGAGCGGCCGGCGGCTCCTACACCGGTCCCGAAAAAGCGTAAAAAAGCGTGAGGAGCTATCAGCTATCGGCTGTCACCGATCAGACACGCACACCGACCCTCCTCGGTGGGCTTATCTGATCGCTGATAGCCGATAGCCGGTAGCTACAGGCTCTTGCTGCACGATCCCATCGCCGCCCTGGCCACCCCGCCGGGCCGCTCGGCGCTCGCCGTCGTGCGGCTGAGCGGCCGTGGCGCGTTCGAGGTGGCCGGGAAGGTCATCCGGGGGTTTCGGACCGACCGGCCGCGGATGGCCACCCTGGCGGTCTTTCATCAGGACGGCGAGGCGATCGACCGCGGCCTCTATACCGTCTTCCCCGGGCCGAACAGCTACACCGGAGAAGACCTGGTGGAGCTCTCCTGCCACGGCGGGCAGATGGCCCCCGGCCGGGTGCTCGCCGCGCTGCACGCGGCCGGCGCCCGTCACGCCGCGCCTGGAGAGTTCACCCGCCGCGCGGTGCTCAACGGCAAGCTCGATCTGGTGCAGGCGGAGGCGGTGGGCGACATGATCGACGCGGTGGCGCCGGCCCAGGCGCGCGCCGCGTTGCACCAGCTCGAGGGAGGGCTCTCGCGCCGCATCGCCCACCTGCGCCAGGCGCTGGTCGAAGTGCAAGCCCTCCTGAGCTACGAGATCGACTTCCCCGGCGAGGACGATGGGCCGGTCAGCCACCAGCGGATTGCGGAGGCCGTCGCGGATCTGACCGGACGGATCGAGCAGCTCCTCGCTACCGCGCCGTCGGCCGACCGGATGCGACATGGCGCGCTGCTGGTGCTCGCGGGCCGGCCCAATGCGGGGAAGTCCTCCCTCTTCAACGCACTGCTCGGCAACAGCCGGGCGCTGGTGACCGAGATTCCGGGCACCACGCGCGATGCGATCGAGGGCCACACCGATTTTCTCGGCTGGCCGGTGCGGCTGGCCGACACCGCGGGACTGTCGGATTCCGGCGACCGGCTGGAGCGGATGGGCATCGAGGTGAGTCGCCGCTATGTCTCAGCGGCGGATCTGGTGCTGCTCTGCGTCGAAGCGGGGCGAGCGGTCGAGGCCGATGAGTGGGCGCTGGAACAACAGCGGCCCACCCTGATCGTGCGCACCAAGCGCGACCTGGTGAACGGCGCGGTGCCCGAGCTCGCTGTCTCCGCGTTGACCGGAGAAGGCCTCGGGGAGCTTCGTCAGGCGGTGGCGGATCGCGTGTTCGGCGACCGCATCGCGTTGGGCGATCTCGAGCCGGGCCTGTCCAGCGAGCGGCATCGGACCGCGCTGCTGCGGGCCCGGGGAGCCCTGGCCGAAGCGGCCGAACATCTGGTGCCCGCGGGCGATCCGGTTCTGCTGTCCCATCATGTGCGCCAGGCGACGCTCGCGCTCGACGAGCTGGTGGGCGCGGTCGATGTGGAGGAGGTGTTGGGGCAGGTGTTCGCGGGGTTCTGCGTGGGGAAGTAGAAAAGCCCGCTCCCGCTTCACGCTTTCACTCAGCTACGCCGACTGAATTCCCCGCGCCGCATCCTCGGCCTGCTGGAACTCCTGCGCGGTGGCCCGCACCGCCTCGCCGATCCCCCGCTCCGCCACCAGAGCCTCCGCCATTCGGTAGCCCAGGTAGTACCCCGAGCGCTCCGGCAGCACCCGGCCGCCTACCAGCCGGGCCGACGGACTCATGCCGCCCGAGAGATAGCGGAGCCGGAGGCCGAGGCCGCTGTGCTCCAGGTCGGGCTCCACGGCCCGGCGGAGGAAGGCCTCCATTTCCCTCAAGCGGTGATACTGCCGGCGAGCATAGCCGAAATAATCGGCGGCTGCGAAGCCCGGGGCGATCGCCTGTGCGGCATGCACCGCCAGCCCCTCGTTGACCAGCAGCTCCCGCAGCGTGGCCCGGCTTCCGGTGGACCAGTAATCGTAGTAGCCGCCGTTGTCGGCGACCAGCCGGCGCATGTCACTGGTGCTCCGGGGCGAGGTGTAGCGCACGGTGTGCGCCAGCTCGTGCCCGATCCACAGCGGAATCAGATCGGGGGCCAGTCCCATGCCATAGGTCTCGGCGTTGACCCGGCCGGTAAAATGCTCCAGGCAGATGAAGGCGACCCCGCGTCCGCCGACCACGAGCTCCCCGGCATTCGCGCCGCCCAGCCCGGCCATCAGGTAGATGTCGGTGGGCCGGTCGAGATGCAGCACGCGCTCCGCGGCGGCCACGGCTTCCTCGGCGAGCTGCACCAGGTCGGTGGACCGCGCCAGCGCGATCAGGTCGCTGTGATCCGCACTGAGAGCGTGCGCGACGATCTCGTCGGCGTGGGGACTGTCCGGGTCGAGCACGTAGTTGCGCCAATAGGCGTCGAGGATGGGGCGGTGGGCTTCGCGATACTGACGGTAGGCGGTGTCCCGGTCGTGGGCGTCGAGCACCGCGAGAAAATCCGGAAGGAGATTGATCAACACGCAAAGCAGGATATGAAATCGCCGGGAGCAAAGCAAGGGAGGCGCGCTGCTAGTGCTCCGATTTCTTCTGCTTCGCCACCTCGTCGAGGAACCGCCGCTCGGCTGGGGTCAGGCTGGCGATGCCCTTCTCGGAGATCTTGTCGAGCACGCGGTCCACTTCGGCCGCGACCGGATCGGCATCCACCCGGCGGCGCGGCCGCGCGGGGGTCACCGGCGTGCGGTGCTCCGGCTCCGCGGAGCCCGACTGCACCATCACGACGCGCTCCACCGCGCGGGGAGGCGGATGGGGGCTCCGGCGGGAGAAGCCCTGCATCCGGAAGTAGAGATAGCCGAAGAGGACGCCGCCCACGTGGGCGAGGTGGGCGATGCCGTCGCCCGGCGTGAGGAAATAGAAGAAGACGTCGAGACCGACCAGGAGCATGACCAGCGTCCTGGCCCGGATCGGCATCGGGATCGGGAAGACGATCAGCTCCGCGTCGGGCCAGTAGAGCGCAAACGCCAGCGCGACGCCCAGCACGGCGCCGGAGGCGCCGACAAAGGGGCCCACCGGCATGACGGCGGACATCGCCAGCGAGAAGACGGCCGCTCCCACCCCGCACAGCAGATAATAGAGGATGAAGGTCCGGCTTCCCAGGCGGTTCTCGACCGCCGTCCCGAACACGTACAGCATCAGCATGTTGCCGAGCAGGTGCAACAATCCGGCATGCACGAACATGTAGCTGAGGAAGGTCCACGGCTCGCGCAGCGCGTCGCCGGGCGAGAAGGCCAGGGCATCGGCCAGCGCCGGCGAGGTGAAGATGGTGCGCATCAACAGCAGCACCACCGCATTCGCG
The DNA here is from genome assembly GCA_036556625.1 of Gemmatimonadales bacterium. Classification (GTDB taxonomy): domain Bacteria; phylum Gemmatimonadota; class Gemmatimonadetes; order Gemmatimonadales; family GWC2-71-9; genus CAVVWJ01. The sequence goes on along the minus strand of DATBJC010000122.1, from coordinate 27,824 downwards.
GCGATGAGTCGGAGGACCCACGGGGTGAAACGGCTGGAAGGAGCCAGATTCATGCAACCGCCTAACTCGGAGACCCCAAAACGCTTACGACGGTTCTTTGAGGCGGCCCAGCTGGGCGGTTCGACAGATCCGTTCGCATAGGTCGGGGAACTCTATGCCGACCGCCCGGGCGGACTGAGGAAGGAGGCTCGTGGCCGTCATGCCGGGCAGCGTATTTACTTCTAAACAGAAGGCTTCCCCGGCCGGTGTCAAGCGAAAATCGACCCGCGAATACCCGCCCAGCTTGAGCGCCTCATGGGCCCGCACGGCCAAGCGCTGGCACTGCCGGGCGATGGACTCCGGGAGGTCGGCCGGAAAGATCTCCTCCGACATGCCTGGCGTGTACTTGCACTCGTAGTCGAAAATTTCGTGCCGGGGAATGATCTCCCCTACGGCCAAGGCCTTCCCCTCCAGCACGCCCACCGTCAGCTCCCGGCCGGGGATGAACCGCTCGACCATCACCTCGTTGTCGTACCGGCTCGCCAGCTCGATCGCCTCCTCGTACGCCGCGGGCTCCTTGACCACCGTCAACCCTACGGTCGAGCCCTGTTTGGAGGGTTTGACCACCAGGGGCCACCCAAAGGATGCATCCACCTTCTCCCGAGGGGCCGGAGCCATGGTCCAGTCCGCCGTGGGGACGCCGGCTTCGCGGAAGAGCCGTTTGGACACGTCCTTATCCATCGCCATGGCACTGCCCAGCCGCCCGCTTCCGGTGTACGGCACGCCCACCATCTCCAGGAGGGTCTGAATCGTGCCATCCTCCCCTCGGCCTCCGTGCAGTGCAAGGAACAGCACGTCGGCATCTCGGATGACCGCCAGGTTTCCCAGCCCGGACAGCAGGAGCCCACGCTCCAGCGAGTGCAGCTCGTCGATCGAGGGTGGTGCTATCCCTACGCTGCCCGACAGCAATCGGCTCTCGTCCGCCGCCGGGATGTATCCCCGGGCGGTGTCCACCACCGCCACGTCGTGCCCCTTGGATCGCAGCGCCGTCACGATCTGAACCGCGGAGGCGATGGCGACATCGCGCTCGGAGGAGGTGCCGCCGGTGAGGACGGTGATCCGCATGTGGGCCCGATGAGGAAAAGCGTGAAGGGTGAAGCGCGAAGAGTGAAGGGTGAAAGGTAATTACCGGGTCCCGATGAGTTGCTGCAGCACGTCGTAGCGGCTCACGATCCCGATCAGCTTGCCGTCCTTCCGGACCAGTGTAGCCGGGCTCTCCCTGGTGAGCATCGCGCCGACCCGGTCGGCCGGCGCACCGGCGTCCACCTCGGGAAACGGCTGCTCCATCACCTCGCGCACCGGGCGGTCCAGCAGTGAGGGCTGGGCCAGCGCCCGAGTCATCAAGGTCCCCTCGATCAGCCCGCCGACCGATTCCCCGTTGTCGACCACGGGAATCTGGCTCACCCCGTAGGTGGTCATCAGATTGAGCGCCTGCCGCACCGCCGCGGCGGGGGCCACGCTCACCAGGGCCGGCGCGGTGGTGGCCCGGCGCTCGAGCAGCTGCTCCACCGTCACCCGGGGCGCCTCCAGCAGCTGGTTCTCCTGCATCCATTCGTCGCTGAAGACCTTCGAGAGATATCGCTCGCCGGTGTCGGCCAGGATGGTCACCACCATCGCGGACCCGTCGTCCACTTCCCGCGCGATCTCGACCGCCAGCCACACGTTGAGCCCGGCCGAGCCGCCGACCAGGATGCCCTCCTCCCGTGCCAGCCGGCGCGCCATGGTGAAAGAGGTGCGATCGGGCACCTGGCGGAACTCGTCGATCTGGTCGAACCAGATAGTGGTGGGGATCTTGTCGCCCCCGATGCCCTCCACCTTGTAGGGATGGCCCTCCCCCATGGTTCGGGTGCGGTGATAATGGGTGTAGAGCGAGCCGATGGGATCGCCCGCGATGATCCGCACCTTGGGGTTCTTCTCCTTCAGATATTTGCCGACCCCGCTCACCGTCCCGCCGGTCCCCGCGCCGGCGACGAAGTGGGTGACCTTGCCGCCGGTCTGCTCCCAGATCTCCGGGCCGGTGGTGAGATAGTGGGCTTCGGGATTCAGCGGGTTGTAGAACTGATCCGCCAGCACCGCCCCGGGGGTCTGTTGCACGATGTGCTTGGCCTTCACGATGTAATGATCGGGATGATCCGGCGGCACCGCGGTCGGGGTGATCACCACTTCGGCGCCGTACGCCTTGAGCAGCCGTACCTTCTCCTGGGACATCTTGTCCGGCATGGTGAAGATGCAACGGTACCCCTTGAGACTGGCGGCGATGGCGAGGCCGACGCCGGTGTTGCCGCTGGTTCCCTCCACGATGGTGCCGCCCGGCTTGAGGTCGCCTCGCTTCTCGGCGCCCTCGATGATCGCCATGCCGATCCGATCCTTCACCGAGCCGCCCGGGTTGGCGTACTCCGCCTTGCCGAGGATCGGCGTACGGATCCCCGCGCCGATCCGGCCCAGCCGGATGAGCGGCGTCCACCCGATGGTGTCCAGCACGGATTCGTAGGGCGTGAGATGGGGATGGGTCATGGATCGCTCCGCGACCGGGGATGCCGGAAATGCACCGGCTGCAGGAACGGCGCCGCCACCGCGCGGCCGTTCCGAAGCGCCGGAGAGAAGCGCAATGCACGCGACCCGCTCAGCGCCGCGGAGTCGAGTGCGGGATAGCCGCTGGATTCCGCCACCCGGGTCGAGTCGGGAATCAGCTTCCCCTGCGCATCCACGAAGAGCCGGAGCAGGACCCGCCCCTCGATGCCCTGTTCCAGCAGCGCAGGCGGATAGGTCATCGGCGTGACCGGGTTGATCGCCACCGGCGGCTGATCGGCGGTGCTCTCGACGGCGGCCGGCTGATGGTCGCCCAGCGCGACGGTGCCGACCGTGCGGTCACCACAGGCCGCGGCCGCGACACCCAGCGCGACCACCGCCGATGCGAGGAAGGCTCGGCTCATCGGTCGCTCTTGGCCCGGCGCTGTAAATCCGCCAGCCGGTTGAGCGCCTCCAGCGGCGTGAGGGCGTCCAGGTCCAGCGCCTTGAGGTCGTCCATCAGCGGATCGGGCTTGAGTTCCCAGAAGAGCGCGAGCTGTCCCACGTCGCGCTCCAGCGGCGGCGGGGCGCCGGGCACCATCCGGTGCTCGCCTTCCAGGGTGCGGAGGACCTCGCGGGCGCGGCCCAGCACCGCGCCGGGCAGTCCGGCGAGCTGGGCCACGTGAATCCCGTAGGAGCGATCGGTGCCGCCCGGCTCCAGCCGGTGGAGAAATACGACGGTCTCACCGGTCTCCCGCACCGCCACGTTGTAGTTCCGCGCGTGCTGCAGTCGTTCGGGGAGCTGCATCAACTCGTGATAGTGGGTGGCGAACATGGTCTTGCATCCCACCCGGTCGTGGAGATGCTCGGTCACCGCCCACGCGATCGCCACCCCGTCGTAGGTCGAGGTGCCGCGTCCGATCTCGTCCAGCAGCACCAGGCTCCGGGCGGTCGCGTTATGAAGGATGGCGCTGGTCTCGCTCATCTCCACCATGAAGGTGGATTGTCCCCGCGCCAGGTTATCGCTCGCGCCCACCCGGGTAAAGAGCCGGTCCACCGCCCCGATCGAGGCCTCGGCCGCGGGCACGAAGGCACCTATCTGGGCCAGGACGACGCAGAGTCCGATCTGGCGCAGAATGGTCGACTTGCCGGCCATGTTGGGACCGGTGACCAATACCACCCGCTCCGCCTCGGTGAACCGCGCGTCGTTGGGAATGAACGCCTCGCGCGCCATCATCCGCTCGATCACCGGGTGCCGGCTCTCTCGCAGGGCGAGACTGAACTCGCCGTGGACCCGCGGCCGCACGTACCGCCGCACCACCGCGGTCTCCGCCAGGGCCGCCCACACGTCGAGCCGGGCGAGCACCCGCGCGGTTCGCTGGATCCTCGCGATCGCCCGGCCCACCGCGGCCCGGAGCTCGCCGAACAGCTCCGACTCTCGCGCCGCCATCCGCTCCTCCGCACCGAGCACTCTCGACTCGTAGTCCTTCAGCTCCGGCGTGACGTACCGCTCGGCGGAAGCCAGCGTCTGCCGACGCTCGTAGTCGGCAGGGACCTTGGCGGCGTGGGCGTTGGTGATCTCCAGATAGTAGCCGAACACCTTGTTGAAGCCGACCTTGAGCGAGGGAATCCCGGTGCGCTCCCGCTCCCGCTGCTGGAGCGAGGCGATATAGCGGCGCCCACCGTCGCGGAGCGAGCGGAGCTCGTCCAGCTCGCGGTCGTAGCCCTGCCGGATGACGCCGCCGTCGGCCAGGGCCATGGGCGGTCGCTCCTCCAGCGCTCCCGTCAGCTCCAAGGAGAGGTCGGCGAGCAGGTCGAGCTCCTCGGCCGCGTCGGCGAGGAGAGCGGCGTGGCCGCCGCCGGGGAGCGCGAACCCGGCGAGTGCGCTCAACGCTTCGGCCACGTCGGGAAGCCGTTGAAAGGAGTCGCGCAGGGCGCCCAGCTCCCGGGGCGACGCCCGCCCGGCGGCCGCTCGCCCGGCGAGCCGCTCCACGTCGCGGACGCCGTCGAGGGCTTCGCGCAGGCGGCCGCGGCCGCGGGAATCCCGCACGGCCACTTCGACCGCATCCAGCCGGGCATCGATCGCCGCCGGGTCGCGGAGGGGCGACAGCAGCCACTGCCTGAGCAGCCGGCCGCCCATCGGCGTCACCGTCGCGTCGATCGTCTCGAGCAGGGTGCAGCCCGGCATGCCGGCCCGAAGGGGCTCGACCAGCTCGAGATTTCGCCGGGTCATGTCGTCCAGCCAGAGAAACGCGTCGCTCCGGCGCACCAGAGGGCGGGCGAGATGCGGGAGACCGCCCGGCTGGAGCTCCCCCAGGTAGCGAAGGAGGGCGCCGCCGGCGCCGAGCGCTGCTCGGTCGGCGGGGCCGACGCCGAGTCCGTCGAGCGAAGCGAGGGAGAACCGCCGAGCCAGCTCCTCGCGGGCCAGCTCGGGATCGAACTCCCAGGATTCGCGCGTGGTGAGAAGCGGCGCCACGGGGCAGGATGGGAGGGCAGCGCCGTCTCCACTCGGCAGCACCACCTCGGCAGGCCCCAACCGCGAGAGCGCCTCTTCCAATCCTTCCTCGCTCATAGTCTCGAGGACGAATTCGCCGGTGCTCAGATCCACCGCGGCGACGCCGACCTCATCGCCCCGGTGCACCGCCACGATCCAGTTGTTGCGCCCGCCGGGAATCCAGCCGTCCACCAGCAGCGCCCCGGGGGTGACGGTCTCCACCACCTCGCGCCGCACCAGCCCCTTGGCCAGACGCGGGTCCTCCACCTGCTCGCAGATGGCCACCCGGTACCCGGCGCCCACCAGCTGACGGAGATACTCCGCGGCGGCTTTCACCGGCACGCCAGCGAGGGGAACCCCGTCGCCCCGCGAGGTGAGCGCGATCTCCAGCACGCGCGCGGCGAGCTCGGCATCCTGGTAGAACATCTCGTAGAAATCGCCGACCCGGTAGAAGAGGATGGTGTCGGGTCGCTGGGCCTTCACCTCGCGCCAGTGCTTCAGCATCGGCGGGCTGGAAGGGCCGCCGGTCTCGCGGGTCACGGCCGCCACGAAGAGAAACGGGGGGACTGGCGGGACATACGCAGGAGAATATAACCCTTCACCTGGGGGGCGACTCGCCTCTCGATCACGCAATTGTGAGGTGCGCATGGCCGGTCAGGGCTCGACGGGAAACGTGATCGCCGCGCTCGCCAGCTTCTTCATTCCGGGACTGGGACAGCTGATTCAGGGGCGGCCGATCAGGGCTGCCGTGATGTTCGTGCTGGCGGCGGTGCTCTGGTGGTTCCTGCTCGGCTGGGTGATCCACCTCTGGTCCATCCTCGACGCGGCGCTGTGGAAGCCCCGAGGGGCGGCGATCTAGCATGTCCGCGACGGAGCCAGGAGCGACACCGACCCGCATCACCGATCTGCGGCAGATCCGGGCCATCGCCAATCCGCTGCGGATCCGGATGCTCCAGTTGTTCGCCCAGGGTCCGCTCACGACCAAGCAGGTCGCCGATCGCCTGGGTGAGAAGCCCACCCGGCTCTACAACCACGCGAGGGCACTGGAGCGTGCGGGACTCGTGCGCCTGGTGCGCACCGCGCAGAACCGCGGCACCACCGAGCGCTACCTGGAGGCGGTGAGCCCCCGGTTCGAGGTGGACGACAGTCTCTTCGCGATGGGACGGTCCGGTTCCTCGGCGAGGGCGGCTGTTTACGCGACGGCGAGCGCTCTGCTGCGGGAGGTCGCGGTGCGTCTGGAGGCGACCACCGGCGTTCCCGAACCGCTGGTGGGCCAGGCGGCGGTCGTAGTCACCCCGCGGGAGTACGATCGGCTGCGCGCGGAAGTGCTTCGGTGGATCGAGAGGCTCCAGCGGCGCAAGCCCGCCAGAGGGCGGCGGGCGGAGCTCGCCGACGCGGTGGTTACGATCGCGTTGCTGCCGCCGGAGTCAGCAGGAGGCGCCGCGCCGGATAGTCGATCTCCAGCCGGCAGGAGCGGAAAAAAGGGTAGCCGAGCACGCCTTCGATCGGGCGACCGGCCGCCTCGCTGACCGGCCCGAACAGGTCGATCACAGCCACCTCGGCGTCGTCCTCGATCATGCCCGCGGCTGCCAGCCGGCGGACCCGTGCCGCGCCGGCCTGCAGCGTGCCGGAGACACTGATCGCCTCGCCCGGCTGGAGCGTCAGGCCCAGCTCGCCGGCGAAGGCGGGAGAGATGGTGGTGTGCGAGGCGCCGGTGTCGAACAGGAAGGGCCGGCCGGGCCCGTCGTTCACCGCCACGTCGAGGATGATGAAGGGCTTGGGCGAGCCCAACTCGAAGGGGGTGCCGGGCGATCCGTTCGCGCCGTGGCTGGCGGTGAACTCCAGGACCTGAGCGGGATAGTCGATCACCAGCCGGTAGTCCCGGAAGAACCCGTAGCCCAGGATGCCCTCCGGGACGAGGGTGACCGGCGGCAGAGGGAGCGGGTCCATGACGAGGGCGTCCAGCGACCATCGCTGGATCTGCCCCACGTCGAGGCGATCGAGGCGGGTCCGCGCCAGCCGCACGGCCGCCACGACGCCCGGCTCGTCCCGCTCATCCCGCGCCTCGTCCAGCGGCAGGTCCAGCGTCGAGGCCAGCGGCCGGAACAGGAAGGGCTCGATCTCACCGTTGCCGGTATCGATGAGCAGGTGGTAGGGACCTCGCCCATTGATGGTGGCCGGCACCAGAACGAGCGGGACCTCGGCGGAGGCGTACCGGAACGGCAGCGACACGGACATGGCGGTGGCTCCAGCGTGGAGGGGTCGAACCGCTATTGTTAACAAAAATATGAATAATCACCCCGGAGCACGCAATGCCCCGACCGTTTCACTTCGCGTTCTTCGTCCGTGATCTCGCCGCCACCCGGCGGTTCTACGGCGAGATCCTCGGCTGCCGCGAGGGGCGAAGCACCGAGACCTGGGTGGACTTCGACTTCTTCGGCAACCAGATCTCGGCCCACACCACCGGGACCGTGACGCCGACCCAGAACACCGGCAAGGTGGAGGACATCCTGGTGCCGATGCCCCACTTCGGCGCCATCCTGGGATGGGACGAGTTCAACGCGATCGCCGAGCGGGTACGCGCGGCGGCCACGCCGTTCGTCCTGGAGCCGCGCACCCGCTATGCCGGCCAGCCGGGGGAGCAGGCCACCATGTTCCTGCTCGATCCCAGCGGCAACGCGCTCGAGTTCAAGAGCTTCAAGCACCCGGAGCACGTGTTCACCGCGTGACGACCGCGTCGGTGGCCGTCATCGGCGGCGGCGCGATCGGCGCCAGCGTTGCCTATCATCTCGCCGCTCGCGGTTGGCAGGACGTGGCAATTCTGGACCGGGGCGCCGGTCCTGGTGACGGCAGCACCGGCCGAGCCACCGGCGGATTCCGGGCCCAGTACGCCACGCCGATGAACGTGCGGCTCTCTCTCCTGGCCAGGGAAAAGCTCAGCCGCTTCGAGGCCGAGACGGGGGTGGACCCCGGGTATGCTCCCGCCGGCTATCTCTGGCTCGCCACGAGCGAGGCCGAGGTGGCGGAGCTCCGCGGCGCGCAGCGAGTCCAGCACGCGGAGGGCCTGCGCGAGGCGGTCGAAGCGGACCTGGATGAGGTGGCCCGACTCAATCCCGCGGTGGCTCGGGAAGGGATCCTGGGCGGCGTCTTCTGCCCGACGGATGGCTTCATCAAGCCGCTCCGGCTGCTCGAGGGCTATCTTGCCGCCGCGATGCGCCTGGGCGTCCGGGTCGACTGGGGCTCCGACGCGACCGGCTTCTCACTGCGGCGGGACGGAACGATCTCGGAGGTGCTCACCTCCCGTGGGCGGATCGGTGTGGCCGCGGTGGTGAACGCCGCCGGCGCCTGGGCGGCGAGGGTGGCCCAGTGGGCCGGCGTCATGCTGCCGGTGACCCCGCTCAGACGGCAGGTCGCGGTCACCACACCCTGCGACCTGCTTCCGGAGATGATGCCGATGACGATCTTCGCGGGCGACGGCTTCCATCTGCGGGTGCGCGATGGCCGAGTGCTGCTGTTGTGGCCGACGCCGGGCGTGCCCGGCCGGCCGTTCGATGATGCGGTGGATCCGGGTTGGGTCCGGCAGGTGATCGCGATGGCCCGCGACCGGATCCCCCCACTCCGTGCCGCAACCATCGACGCCGCTGCCTGTTGGGCCGGCCTCTACGAGATGTCGCCCGACCGGCACGCAATCCTCGGCCCCGCCCCCGGCTGCGCCAACCTGTTTCTCGTCAACGGCTCTTCCGGTCACGGTGTGATGCACGCGCCGGCGTTGGGACAGTTGCTGGCGGAGATCATCTCCGACGGCGCGGCAACGTCGCTGGACGTGGGTCCACTGCGGCCGACCCGGTTCTCCGAGGGTCAGCCGAACCGGGTCTCGGGGCTCCTGTGAGGTATGGTGTCGTCGTCGGCGCCATCGGGCTGATCGCCGCCTGCGCCGGCGGAGCCCGGTCCAGCATGATGCTGGAGCGACGGGTCCGACCACTGGGCCTCAGCGGCCCCGACGCCGTGGCGCTCCCGATAGACCACCGCTACCGCTATGGCGTGGTGCTCGGTTCAGTGATGACCGCTGATGGCGAACGCGGCTGCAACGGCGAGGTCTGGCTGGAGCCTGAGGGCGCGCCGGTGCGCGACGTGCGGACCATCGCCGGCGCCCGGCTGCAGAACATGTTCCGCTTCCCCAAGCTCCTGCCCGGCCGCTACGAGCTCGGCGTGCGCTGCTTCGGCTTCGATCCGGTGCGACGCAAGGTGGATGTGCGAATCGGGCAGGTGCTGCGCGCGGTCGTGACGATGGCCCGTAAGCGTGAAAAATGAAGGGTGAAGACTGAAAGGGAACGACCCCCTTTTCAGTCTTCACCCATCACCTGTTCTCACCTGCCTCTTCGCCCGCACTGCTTCAGCATCCCTGGTGCTCTTCCTGCTCCGGCGGCGCCTGGTCATTCCCGAGTGCCGAGGGAACCGCCTGATCGAGCTTCTCATCGGCCTCCGGGGCGGTGGGCTGCTGGCACGCGAGGAGCACGGCGGCGAATGCCGCGAGCAATGTGACTCGCATGGTCGCTATCCTCCCTTGCGGTTGAGACCTGCTCACTCCACTGCCGAATCCGTGGAGCTCCCGGTGGAATCGATCGGGGCCGCCGTCGAATCCTCCGATGCGACCGAAGCCATCGTGGTGTCCTTCCAACGTTCGATCTCGGCCTGGAACTCGGTGGCCAGCCCGGCCAGATCGACCGCCGTGGTGTCACTCTCGGCCAGCGGGGTCACCCGGGCCAGGCTGGCAGCCGCCTTGCCATAGGTGCTGTCGCTCGCCAGCGCCGCCTGGTAGGCCGTCCGGGCGGCGGCGAAGTAGCCGCTCCGCTCCAGGGCGGTGCCGAGATTGTTCTGGTAGACCGGCGAGCTGGAGCGCAGCTCTACCGCACGGGCCAGGACCGGCAGCGCGGCGTCGCTCCGATCCTGCTGGATGTAGATCAGTCCCAGGTTGTTCATGGCCCAGCTGTCCCGCTCGTCCAGCGCGATCGAGCGCTGGTAGGCATCGATCGCCTCGGGGATCTGCTTCAGCTCGTACCGCGCCCGGCCCAACAGCCGGAGGCCTTCGCCCGAGAGCGGCTCCAGCGCCATCGCCTGCTCGATCCGGGCGAGCGCCTCACGCGGACGGCTGGTTTCCAACAGCACCCGGGCCGAATTGAGCAGGCTCTTCCGGTGCCGGGGATCCAGCCGCAACGCCTCATCGAAGCTGGCGACCGCCTGCTCCGAATCTCCCGACTTCCAGGCCGACAGCCCGTGCATGTAGTGACCCCAGGGGTTCTCCGGGTTGGCACGGGTGTACGCCTCGAAGAGGTCAGCTGCTTCGTCGTAGCGGCGGCCGGAATAGGCCGCCTCCGCGTCGGCGTAGGAGACCGGCTCCGTAGTCACGGCGGTCGGCTCAGTCGCAGCCGGCTGGGAGCTGCTGTCTACGGACGCCACCGTCCCCGGGGAGCTGGAGATGGTGGTCACCGTCGGGCGCTTGTCCTTGCAGCCCGCCGCGAGCGGCGCCAGCGCCGCGGCGAGGATCATTAGGGAAGACGGGCGGAACGACATCGTACTCCTCCTGGGTGGGCGTTCTTGAGAACGCGTGTAGGTCACTGGCGGCAGGAGGAAAGGCAAGCACGCGGCCAGGCGGACACGACCGGTGATCGATTCGCTATCTGACTGATTTCGAGGGGCTTATACCGGAGGCTTGGTAGGTAGTCTAGACTTCTGTGTCCCCGCGGACACTCTCCACGATGCCCTCATGTGTTCCGATGGACACAGGAGGACAGCTGGGGTTCTCCGTCGAGCTGTCACCCCGAGCGAAGCAAAGGAAACCATGAAGGGAACCATGGTGAGAAAGCCCCCCTGCGCTGTCGCTCAGTGTGACAATTCAATCCGGCCGTTTGATGCCGTGCCGGCGCATGATCTTGAGCAGGCTGGCATGGTCGGCCAAGCCGAGCGCCTGGGCGGTCCGGGTGACATGCCACTCGTGACGCTCGAGGGCCGAGACGATGATCCGACGCTCCGCCTCGGCCTTGAGCTCCTGAAATCCCTGGCCTCGGGACGCCCCGATCGCGGGCCCGCCAGCCGGCCGGATCTCTACCGGCACCTGCTCCGGCGCGATCACATCCCCGTCGGCGGCGATGATCATCCGCTCCACGACGTTTCGAAGCTCGCGGACATTGTTCCGCCGCCACTCATAGGCCATCAGCAGGTCCATCGCGTCCGGGGCGATCCGCTTGCGCCGCACCCCGAACCGGGCGCAGATCCCGGTCAGGAACTGCTCGGCCAGCGCAGGTACGTCGGAGCGGCGATCGCGGAGGGGCGGCACCCGGATGGTGTGCACGGCGAGCCGAAAGTAGAGATCCTCGCGGAACCGGCCGCCCCTCACTTCGGCCTCGAGGTCGCGATTGGTCGCGGCTACTATGCGGGCCTCAATCGCGACGGGCTTGGTCCCGCCAAGGCGGGTGATCTGTCGCTCTTCGAGCACCCGGAGCAGCTTGGCCTGAAGCGGCAGCGGAAGCTCTCCGACTTCGTCCAGGAACAGGGTGCCGCGCTCGGCGGCCTCGAAGGCGCCCTTGCGAGTGCCGATCGCCCCGGTGAACGCTCCCCGCTCGTGCCCGAACAGCTCACTCTCGACCAGGCTTTCGGGGAGCGCGGCACAATTGATCGCCACGAACGGGCCCGAGGGCTGAGAACCCAACCGGTGGAGGTCGCGGGCCACCAGTTCCTTGCCCGTCCCGCTCTCGCCGGTGATCAGCACCTGACTCGGGATCGGTGCCACCCGGGCGATCGCCGACCGCAACTCGGCCATCGCCGCGCTGCCGCCCACCAGCGACGTCTCCCGGCCGAGCTGCCGGCGGAGCGTGCTCACCTCGGTCCGCAGCCGCCGGCGCTCCAGGGCACTCTCGATCTCGTGGACCACCCGCTCCATGGGCTCGGCCTTGTCGATGAACCCGTAGGCACCGAGCCGGAGCGCCTGGACACAGCGGTCGAAGCTGCCGGTCCCGGTATAGACGATCACCGGCACTTGCGAGCCCTTCCGCTCCAACGCGCGGAGCACGTCGAACCCGTCCATCCCCGGCATCTCGAGATCGAGCACCATACAATCCACCGCGGCCGTGCCGAGGATCTCCAGCGCCTTCTCGCCGGTCGCGGCGGTGACCACCTCGTAGCCGCCGGTTCGCTGCAGGTCGTAGGCGTACTGCTCGGCCAGCGGGGCAACGTCGTCCACCACCAGCACCAGGGTCATCGAGACGCGCCTCCGGGAGCAGCCGGCAGCTCCACCGTCGCCCGGGTGCCGCTCCCCGGCTCCGTGTCGATGCGAAGCGCGCCGCCGAGATCGAGCACCAGCCGGCGCACGATGGAGAGGCCCAGGCCGGTGCCGCCCGCCTTGGTGGTGTAGAAGTCGTCGAATGCGCGATCGAGCTCCGCCCGGGTCATGCCGGGCCCGCTGTCCTGGATGACGATCCGCACGACCGATGCCCGGCCGTCTCGCGCGGCGCTCTCGGTGGAGACCACGACCTCGCCGGCGCCGGCGGCGAGGCTGTCGACCGCGTTGCCCAGGAGATTCTCCAGCACTCGCCGAAGCATGAGGGGGTCGGCGGCAGCCCGGGGGAGACCATCCGCCAGCCTGGTACGCACCAGCGGCCCTCCGGCCACAGCCCGCACCACCTCGGCGACCATCGCATTCACGTCGCAAGCCTCGGGCGCGGCGGCGGGGGACAGCCGGGCATAGTTGCGAGCCAGCGTGTCCAGGTAGCCGACACTCGAGGCCAGCGTAAGCCGCCGCTCCTCGAAGACCGCACCCAAAGTCTCCGGCCGATCGCGGGCGACTTCCTCCAGATGGCGGAGCACATTGCGGATGGGCACCAGACCGTTCTTGATGTCGTGGTTGACCTGGCGAGCAAGGTCACCCATGGCGATGCGCCGCTCCGCTTCCCGCAGCCGGAGGGCTCCGCTCCGGAGCCGCGCCGTCATCTCACCCAGCAGCCGGGAGAGGGACCCGATCTCGTCGTCTCGCTCGGCGGTGAAATCCTGGTCCAACCGGTCGAGGTCGATCGCCGCGGTCTTCTCCGCCAGCTCGGTCAAGGGCCGGCTGATGCGACGGGAGAGCCAGGCCGCCAGGGCTACGGCCAGCAATGCGGTGACGGCCAGCGAGACGAGGAACCAGGCGTTGAGACCGCGCAGAAGGGCGGCCAGAGTGGCCGAGGTTCGGGTCACCACCAGGCGCGCCGAGTCGGGTATCGCCGTGGTCATGGCATCCAGGAACGGAACCGCCAGCGCGCCGACCGTCTCGGCCTGGACGCCCGGGACTCCGGCGGAGTCAGGGGTTGCCAGGGCGACCGCCAGCTCCGGATCGGGATCCAGTCGCCGGAGGAACCGATCTTCGGCGGCGATCCCCCCGACCAGGACGAAGGGACGGCCCGCCACCGCGAACCGCTCCGCGGTCACCAGCGCCAGGAGGGGCAAGTCCGCGGTGCGCACCCGGGCGAGTGCCGGCGTGTCACCCGTGCGCTCGAGGAAGGCGGGCAGCTCGGGGCGCACCCGGTCGTACTCGTTTCGGAAGTGGCCCGAGCTCAGGATGCGTCCCGCGCTGTCCTGGATCTGGAGCAAGGCCAGTCCCGAGATCCGCATCGCCCCGCTAGCCCAGTCGAGGAGATATGCTCGAGAGGGCGCGTCGCCCCGAATCGCGGCGAGCCGGAAACGGTTGTCGGCCATGAGATCGCGGGACAGGGCCCCGAGCCTGGCTGCCACCCTCTCCCGCTCTCGCGCCAGCTCGGTGCCGAGCGCGCCGATCGCAGCCTCGCCGCGGCGGCGCGATTCCTCAGTGAGCCGCCGATTGATCTCTCGCCGCACGCCGAGCGCCAGAATGGTGAGCGGAACCAGCACCGCGATGCAGGTAGCGAAAAAGAGCCGGGCTCGAAAGCTCACGGCGCCTCCACCGGACGGATCCGACCGTCGAAGTCGACGGTGAGCCGCGGAATACCGCGGCGCGCAATCGCGCTCTCCCGGACATCGATCAGGGGCACGATCCTCGGGTCGGGCGGCCAGGTGGCGATCTCCCGGCACGGGAGCAGTGGCGTCCGTGGCACCGCCACGACGTATGCCCGGGCCGAAGCCGCGCTCAGCGCCGGGTCCAGAAATCGCTGGGGAATCGAGCCCGTCGAGATCCGCGGATTGTCGGAGAGCGCCACCACCCGCTCCGCCAGTGCGCGCGCGACGGCATCTTCGGCGGCGAAGACTACGGCGTTGCTGTCGACCAGCACTCGTGGCCGGGGTCGAGAAAGACTGTCGGACCCAGGACACTGGCCGAGCCCGTCCCACCAGTAGGGCCGCTCCGCGCCACGGGCTTCAGCGTGCACGGCGTCCCGCGCCAGCGCCGCCCGGAAGCCGGCGCTGTCGTCGCCCTGTATCAGGCCATCGAGCTCGACCCGCGCGCCGGGAATGATCAACAGATAGGTGCGAGACCAGGGCAGGGGATGTACCACGAACTCATCCCGGTGTCGCGCATACTCGGCCAGGGCCGGATCTTCGGTCCGCAGGATGTCGGCCCCGGCATCCAGCGCGTCGCGCAGATCGGCGCTTTCGGGACGCCGGAGGACGAACGTCGTACCGGTCTGGGGGAGGGAGTCGGTGACGAAGCTCAGGGTGCGCTCGGCGAAGACCGGGGGAACCGAATCGGACGGCGAGCTCATTGTGACCCGGAGGCGCTCTTCGTCCAGCGCGATGACCGACTCGACTCCCGCTTGGCGGAGGGTCGTCGCGGCCTCCGGCCGCGTGGTCCACTCCGCCGCCACGCTCGGTGCCGAAATCGGGGCAGTCGAAGGTGCCAGGACGAAAGTCCAGGTGCGACCGGCGGAGTCCGACGTCCACGACTGCGCGGCCGCCGGCTGTGCCGCCGCGGTGCAGCTCAGCCGGATGAGAGGCTCCGGCTGGCGCGGTGCGATGAACGCCGAGTCTTGCGGCCGAGCCGCAACGACCACGACCTCGCGGGCCGATCCGGGCTCACCGGTAGGAAGGAGGCACGGATCCGGAGGAGTCTCCGGCTGGGGAATGGGCTCCGGCGCCGAGCCGCCGCAGGCGCCGGCCAGCGAAGCGGCGCACCCCGCCGCGCAGAGCAGCCGTACCAGCCGAATTGTGCCGGGGGCCATACCGGAATCTTAACGCGCCACCGCCGCGACCGGCCGTGCTCCTGCTTGCCCTGTCTGGACCCGGGTCATACGTTCGAGCTGTCAAGTCGACCACAGGGCGCTCGATCGTGTTCTCCCTGAGGGAACAGCGGTGGACGACCTGTGCCTTCCTGAGGTGCGCCAATGGCCATGAAACGAATCATGCTGTGCTGCGCCCTGGCCCTGACCGAAGCGAGTGTGGCGGGCGCGCAGGCCGAGCGCCACGTCTGCCGGCTGCTGAAGGCGGCTGAAGTCCAGACTTTGCTCGGACCGTCAGTGGCGCTGGCCAATGTGGTCGAGGATGAGCCGGAGCGCTCCACCTGTCAGTACGAGGACAAGGACGGAGCGCCGGTGTTCATCCTGACGGTGTATTGGAAGGGCGGCAAGAACCAGTGGGATGCATCGACCGCTGCGCGAGGGGCGGGGGACCGGATGCTGGCCGGCGCAGAAGGAGTGGGGATCGACAGTCTGACTAAGGCCGGAATCGTGAAGGCCGGACCGGTCGCAGGGCTGGGCGACGCGGCCTACTTCAGCGAGCTGCTCCCGTCCTTGGTGCTCAAGGGCGACGTCCTTCTGGAGCTGAACATGGCGTTGCTCAAGGAACCGGAGGCCAAGTTCCGGCCGCTGGCTCAGGCGGTGCTGTCGCGGATCCGCTAGCGCTCGGCCACTACGAAGGGACTGCCGCCCAGTCCTCGCTTGAGCTTGATCGCGGCAGCCTGGGCCTCCTGCCGGGTGGCGAACTCACCGGCCCGCACCTTGTAGAACCCTCGTTCCCGCACGATGATGGCGCGGAACCCGAGCTCCTCGGCCTTGCCAGCCGCATCGTCGGCGGCGCCTGGAGTGGCGACCGCCGCGATCTGGACCCGGAAACGAGTCTTGGGGGCCGGGGACGCCGGGCGACGGGGGAGTGAGTCGGCGACCCGGCGCGCCGCGGAATCGGTGCGAGCCAGCGAGTCGGTAGTGGTCGACCTGGCGGCAGCTGCGGAGTCGAGCCGCGAGGCAGGAGACCTGGCCGCGGAATCGGCCGTCTTCCCAGCGGAATCCGCCCGGCTGGTGTCACCCGCCGCCACGCTCACGCCGCAGCGTTGATAGAGGAACCCGAGCTGTCGCTGGAGCTCCAGGTCCACATCGGTGCGGCCGAGTCCATCGGCCAGCCAGCGGCAGGCGCGGGTGGTGTCCTTCAGCTCGAAGTAGGTGCGCCCACCCCAGTAGGCGGCCTGAGCGAGGAGCGGGGTGGCGGGATAGTCGAGCCGCAGGCGCTCGAGATTGCGGGCCGCGTCCTCGAAGCTCCGGGTGGCGTAGTCCATCTGCACCAGCCGCAACAGCGCGTCGTCCACCCAGGAGGAGGTAGGGTACTCCACGACGACTCGCTGAAGCTGGCGCCGCATGTCGGCCGCGGTGCTGGCGATCATCGCCTGGGTATAAAGGATCTCGGGATAGAGCGAATCGGTGGGCGACGTGGCCGCGAGGAGCCGTTCCACCGTGCTCCGGGCCGAGTCGCCCTGGCCGTCCTGGGCGGCGCGCACCGCGGCCAGGAGACGAGGGTCGGACTGGGCCGCGGCGGTGGTCGCGCCGATCACCAGCAGGGTGACGATGAGCTGGACCAATCGAGTCATGCGGCCGCCCGTCGGGTCGTCGCCATCCGCAGCACCAGGTCGGTCACGATGCCTCGCTCGTGGGAGATGCTGATGCCCTTGAGCGCGCGATCGGCCGCGAGAACCGAGCGCAGTGCATCCGCTACTCTCCGAGCCGGCCAGGCCGGCGCCCAGCGCAGCCAGCGGCTCTTCTCCTCGCCCCAGGCGAGCAATCCACGGACGCCGGTCCGCCGGATCGCCTGGTACACCGCTTCATCGAGCGCCCGGCCCTGCAGCCTCCGGTCACAGTACGCCCGGGCGATGCCGACGCCGATGAGGGAGGTGCCCAGCAGGGTAACCAGCTTGACCCCTGAGCTCCCCGGTTGATCCAACAGGCGGCCGATGAGCCGGACCGCGGGGCCGGTGCGGTCCTCCAGCACGGCATCCCTCCAGTCGTAGACGGTCTCACCGTGCCGGACCCCGAGCACCTCGCCGACCCGCTCGACGGTGAGCGGCTCGCCGGTCGGGAGCGCGGCGAGCTTGTCCAGCTCCGACGCCAGGGGCGTCAGCTCGCCGCCCACCGCGCGCACCAGATGGAGCGCCGCGTCGCCGGGGAGCTCCACGCCGAGCTCCTTCGACCGGCGCTCGAGCCACTTGAGCACCCGATCCTCGCGCAGCGGCTCGCAGGCCACCGACACCGACGCCCGCGCGATCTCCCTGTCCGGCTCCTCCTCGTTGGCACCCTGGATCATCACCAGCACGGTGTCCGGGGCCGGCCGGCCGAGATACTCGAGGAGGGCCGTTCGCACCTTCGGCTTCCGCTTGAGGGCCTCGGTCTCCCGCAGCACCACGACTCGGCGTTCCGCCATCATGGGCAACGTGCTGCAGAGCGCGAAGAGGGTGTCGCCATCGAGCTGTCCGGCCGGCCGCTGGTCGAGGTTGAAGTCCCGCAGCGACGGGTCCAGCGTCCGCTCGAGGATGGCCCGCAGTGCTTCGTCCTTGAGCAGGTCCTCGGGTCCGTGGAAGTAGTACGCGCTCGCCGGCGGCCCTTTGGCGAGGGAGCGAAAGAACGCATCCAGCGACTGGGCGGGCATGGGTGGAAAACTACGTGGGATGGCGCGCCGGTGGAAACACGGCGGGATGCTCGCCGGTGGCCCCGCCGGCGAGAGCCCGCTCGTAGACGGCGAGGACGTGCGCCCGGCTCACCAGGCCGAGCAGATGACCGGTGGCCCGATCCACTACCGGAATCGAAGGCGCTCCACGGACGCCCATCCGGCGGATGGCCTCCAGCAGATTGTCACCCGGAGCCACGGTCTCGGCCGCAATGGTGACTTCCGACGCGACCAGGTGAGTGGTGTTCTCACGGGGCTCGCTGGCCAGTCGGCCTAGATCGGCGATCGGGATGATGCCGATGAGCCGGCGCTGCTCGTCCACCACCGGAAGATCGGTGAGCGCTCCGCTCCCCAGGTGCTCCAGGAGCTGATTCAACGGCGCCGTCTCACCCACGACCTGGGGAGCGGGGTCGAACGCGTCCGCCACCCTGAGCCCGGCCAGCACGTCCCGGTCGGCGCCGTGCTGTAGCCGCTCGCCCCGGCGGCGGAGCCAGCCGCTGTAGAGCGAATCGGGCTCAAGGCGACGAGCGACCAGGTTGGCGATCACCGTAGTCAGCATCAGCGGAAGGACGATCTCGTAGTCGTTGGTCATTTCGAAGACCAGCAGCATGCCGGTAATGGGCGCGCTGGTGGAGGCCGCGACCACCGCGGCCATGCCCACCAGCGCGTACGGCTCAGGACGGAGGCCGAGACCGGGAAAGAGCCCGGTCAGCGCCACGCCGAACGCCCCGCCGGTCGCGGCGCCGACATAGAGCGAGGGCGTGAACACCCCACCGGATCCTCCGGTGTTGAGGGTGATGGAGGTGGCCAGGATGCTGCCTAACGCGAGCAGCGCCAGCGCGGTCCACGACATGCCACCGAACACGTCGAGATGGACCGCGAGATGCCCGTGCCCGACCAGCAGCCCCTTGGAGAGCAGCACGAGTACCCCCACCAGGAGGCCGCCGAGAAAGGCCAGAGTCCAGCGAGGCCCCTCGAGCTTGCGGGCCAACGTCTCCATCCGGAAGAACACGCGCACGAACAGCACCGCGACCAATCCCGCGATGACACCCAGGAAGGGGTAGAACAGCAGCAGCTCCCGCTGGAGGGCGTAGCCGTACTCCTCGGGAATGGGGAAGGCCGGATTGTTGCCCAGGAAGTAGTGCGACACCACCGCCGCCACCACGCTGGCCACCACCACCGAGGGAAAGGCACCGACCGAGAGCGAGCCCAGGATCTCTTCCAGCGCGAAGAACGCGCCCGCCAGCGGCGCGTTGAACGCGGCCGAGATTCCGGCGGCAGCGCCGGCCGCGACCATGACCTTTGTGCGCGCGGGATCGAAGCGGAACGCGCGCCCCAGAAAGGATGCCAGCGCCGCGCCCAGCACCGCGACCGGACCCTCGCTGCCCGCGGCGCCGCCGCTGCCCAGCGTGACGGCGCTCGCGGCGGTGCGAGCCAGCGTCGGTCGTAAAGGCAGGCGGCCTCCTTCCCGCGCCACCGCGCGCTGCACATCCGGCACGTTGAGCCCTTCATGCCCCCGGCCGGGCCCCCGCATGATGAGATAGGCGAGCGTCATCCCGCCCGCGGTCAGCAGGGGCCGGTACGCCAGGATCCCCGACTGGGTCAGAAAGACGGCGGGGGTGAGGTACAGCACCCAATAGGCCAGATCGATCAGCCGGTAGAACACCACCACGCCGAGCCCGGCTCCCAGGCCGATGGCCACGGCGAAGCCCAGCAGAATGCTGTTCTCGTTGAAGTGGAAGGCGTTGAACCACTCGGCGAAGCGGTCCCACACACCGCCCGCGTGCCGGGCGGCAAACCGGGCGGCGTCTCGCGCCGGACGCGTGGGATCGGGAAGGGACGGGAGCCGGGGCACGGCTATCTACGGAAGCACTGCACGAACATGAGGCTGATCAGCGTCTTTCCATCGACGATCGTTCCGCTTCTGACCAGCTGCATGACCTCGGACCAATGCAGGGTATGCAGCTCCATGAACTCGTCGCTTTCCCGATGCTCCGCTCCCGGCTCCAACCCCTGGGCCAGGAACAGATGGATCCGCTCGTCGGTGAACCCCGGTGTGGTGTAGATGGTGGTGAGTCGCTCGAGTCTCCGAGCCCGCATCCCGGTCTCCTCCTCCAACTCCCGGCGCGCGCAGGTCTCGGGAGTCTCACCTGCATCGAGCCGTCCCGCGGGCACCTCCCAGATGAAGCCGTCGGCCGCGTGCCGGAACTGACGGATGAGCACCACGCGGGGATCGTCGCTCCCCGGCGGGTCGAGAAAGGGGACCACCGCCGAGGCGCCGGGATGGCGCAGGATCTCGAGCTGCCCGGTGGAATCGTCGGGGAACCGGACGCTATCGAGGTCGAGGTTGACGATGCGCCCGGAGTAGAGGCGGGAGGTGGAGAGAAGGGCCATAGAGAAAAGCGTGAAGGGTGAAGAGTGAAAAGTGCAGCGGTAACAGCGTGATGGTCGTGTGGGGCAACCAAGGCCAGTCATACCCGACCGCTTCACGCTTCACGCCTTACCCAGGACCGCCCGCACCCACGCGACCGGCACTTTGAGCCCTTCGGCGAACAGGTAGCGGAGCTCCAGGACCGGGTTGTCCGAGATCGGGCTGCTGTCCGTGGGAGAAGTGTAAGCCTCGAGCGCGGTGCGACGAGCCTCCAGCCGGAGGCGGAACATGTGGAAAGGATCGCTCACCAGGAGGACCCGGTTGAGCCCGCGCTGGTGCAGCCAGGCCCCCACCGCGGTCATGGACGTCCGGGTGTTGCGACCGACCGGCTGGGCCACCACCGCCTCGCCGGGCACCTCCCGGGCGATCAGATAGCGGCGGCCCACGATCGCCTCGCTGGTGGTATCGCCCCGGCCCACGCCGCCGGTCACCACGATCAGAGGAGCGTATCCCTCGCGATACAGTCCGACGGCATGATCCAGCCGGGCCCGCAGCACCGGCGACGGGCGGCCGTTGTACTGGGCGGCGCCCAGCACGATGATCGCGTCGGCCGGGCGGCGCTGGTCATGCTGGCTGGTCACCAGCACCGCGCCAAGCGCGACGGTGTAGATCAACCCCGCCACGAACAGCACCATTCCCACACTCGACCGCAGCGAGCGACGGCGCGGCGCGGCGACGGGGCGGCTGACCCTCCGGCCGCCCGGCCCGGCCCGGGTCATAGATCGAAGGTCTCGCCGTGTTTGGGGATCCGCACGTCCCGAACGCCGCCCTCCCGGAGCAGCTTCGCCATGGCCTCGAGCGGACCCGCCTCGCCGTGGACGACGAAGGCCCGCCGGATCGGGCCACCCAGCTTGCGGACCCAGGCGAGCAGCTCTCCGCGGTCGGCATGGGCGGAGTAGCCGCCGATGGTCTCGATCTCCGCCCGGACCGGGTACTCATCGCCCAGTATCTTGACCGGGTTGGCGCCCTCCTGGATCCGGCGTCCCAGGGTGTGCTCGGCCTGGAATCCGACGATGAGCACCAGGTTCCGGTGGTCGCCGATGCCATGCGCCAGGTGGTGGAGAATCCTGCCCGACTCGGCCATGCCCGAGGCCGCGATGATCACAGAGGGACCGGTTCCGCTGTCCAGCGCCTTGGAGTCCTCCACCTTGCGCACATAGCGAATGAGGGGAAAATCGAACAGTCGGCTCTCTTCGGCGACCATGTGCTCGCGCTGGTCGAACACGTCGGGATGCAGCCGGAACACGGTGGTGATATCCACGGCGAGCGGACTGTCCACGAAGATCGGAATCTCGGGAATCTTCCCGGCGCGCCACAGCTGGTGCAGGCTGTAGACCACTTCCTGGCAGCGCCCCAGCGCGAACGCCGGCATCAGCACCTTCCCTCCCCGTGCCGCGACCCGCCGCACGGCCGCGCCCAGCCTGGTCTCCGCGTCCGCTACCGATTCGTGGCTCCGGTCGGCATAGGTGGCTTCGATGATGAGGGTGTCGACGGGGCCCGAGGGTGGCTCGGGATCGCGGATGATGGGGAGCCCGCTGCGGCCGATGTCGCCGGAGAACACCAGGCGATGGCTGCCTGCCTCGGTGATCCGGATGTCTACCGAGGCGGAGCCCAGGATGTGGCCGGCGTCCAGGAACTCGAGCGCCAGATTCTTCCGCAGGTGAGTGATGCGATGGTAGGGCACACCCACCATCAGCTCCTGGGTAGCGACCGCGTCGGCCATGGAGTACAGCGGTTGGCTCTGGTCGCCCGCCTTGCCGCGTCGCTGGAGGAACTCGAAGTCCATCTCCTGGATGTGGGCCGCATCGGGCAGCATCACCGCGCAGAGTCCGCGAGTGGCCGGGGTGGTATGAATCGGGCCGTGGAATCCTTCGCGGACCAGGAGCGGCAGCCGCCCGGCGTGATCGATGTGGGCGTGGCTCAGCACCACCCCATCCAGCCGGCGAGCGTCGAAGGGCAGCCGCAGATTCAGCTCGTGGGTCTCCGACCGGCGGCCTTGAAAGAGACCGGCGTCGAGCAGGAATCGCCCGCCCGCCGCCTCCAGCAGGTGCATCGAGCCGGTGACCTGCCCGGCGGCGCCATGGAAGGAAAGACGAATCATTGGCCTCGGGGGCTGTCAGTCATCAGTTATCAGCTATCGGTGAGCACATTGTGGCAGTCCGGTGTGCTCGGCGATACCTGATAACTGATAGCTGATTCCTCATCGTGTTCCAAACAGTCGATCTCCTGCGTCGCCGAGGCCGGGCAGGATGTAGCCGTGCTCGTTGAGCTGGCGATCCAGCGCGGCGGCGAAGACGGGGACGTCGGGGTGCGCCTCGAGCATGGCCCGTACGCCCTCGGGCGCGGCGACGAGGCAGAGGAACTTGATCCGCCGGGCGCCGGCCGTCTGCAGGGCGGAGACGGCCGCCACCGCGGAGCCGCCGGTCGCGAGCATCGGATCGAGCACGAAGAAGTCGCGCTCCACCTCCGAGGCGGGAATCTTGAAGTAGTAGTCCACCGGCTTCAGCGTATCGTGGTCGCGATAGAGCCCGATGTGGCCGACCCGGGCGGAGGGAATCAGCTGGGCGATCCCTTCCACCATCCCGAGACCGGCGCGGAGGATCGGCACCAGGGTCAGTTTCTTCCCGGAGACCTGCTGCCCCGTCATCCGCTCCAGCGGCGTGTCGATCTCCACGGGCTCGGTGGGAAGGTCCTTGGTGACCTCGTACGCCATCAGGGTGGCGATCTCGCCCACGAGCTGCTTGAAGTCGCGGGTGCTGGTGTCCCGATCCCGGAGGATCGAGAGCTTGTGGGCGATGAGCGGATGGGTGAGGACGGTCAGGTTGGGGAACGATGCCCGTGGCATGGATCCAATATGCCGGGGGCGATGCTCAGGCAGTAGGGGACCACCCGCCGCATGGGTGGGTGGTCCGGCTCATTCGTCATGGACCCCAGGGATGGGCGCCGATGCGCTCGCTGACATCGGCGGTGTTGGAGACGTTCTTCAGCCCGGTGCCGTCCGGGTGCATGGTGTAGAGATCGAAGTGACCCGTCGCATGGTCCAGGTACGAGAACGCGATCCGCGACCCATCCGGTGACCAGCTGGGAGTCCACTCGCTGCCGGGGAGGTCGGTCAGCCGGACCCGGTCGGACCCGTCTGTGTCCATCAGGTAGAGATCCCACCCCTGGCTCTGGTCGTACCCCTCGAACGCGATGCGCGAGCCGTCCGGCGACCACGTCGCCCTGCCCTTGGCAGTCGAGTCGTCGGTTATTGTCGTCCGCCCACTGCCGTCCGCGTTCACACTGTAGTAGTTGGCAGCCTCGTCACTGGAGTACCCGAGGAAGAGGATCCGTCGGCTGTCGGGCGACCACGCGGGCGCGATCTCGTACTCGGCGGTGTCTCGGGTGATGTTCAGCGGGTCCGTCCCGTCCGCGTTCATGACGTGGATGTCGTTCCTGGTGACGAACGCGATGCGTGAGCCGTCCGGTGACCAGGCGGGATCCTGAGCATCGTCGCTGTCGTCCGTCAACGCCACCAGTCCGGTGCCGTCCGCATTCATGACGTAGACGGCTCCCAACCCGCGGAAATCGCTCTCGTACCGCCCATAGCCGACAAAGAGAACCCTGGACCCGTCCGGCGAGATCGAAGGGGACGATTCCCAAAGGTCGGAACGGGTCAGTCGGTATTGGCTGGTGCCGTCTGGGCTCATCGCGTAGAGGTGGCTGCTGTCCCCCCGGGCCTTACTGATGATCATTCGGGCGAGCAGGGGCGCGTGGGCGCAGGCGATCTCGAAGCTCAAGTGAAAGGTCTCGTCGGCGGGGACCCTGATCAGGACGGGATGCGGCCCCTGGACCCTGCAGTTACCCCGGATGGCGGTCAGGCTCACCTCGCGATCGCCGGCGGGCACTTCCGGAAATCTCACGCTGGCACTCGAGCCGATGAACAGCGAACCGGCTCCGGCCAGGTGCACCGTGTAGCCGTCCCGGTCCACGTCCCGACCGCTGGAGACCGTGGTGATCTCCACCGCGCCGGTGTCCGGCTCGGTGCCACAGGCGGCGATGGCCAGGCAGACGCCGAGCACGCGCACGTGTTCCAAGCGTATCAGGGAGGCCTCCTCGCTCCGAGCGGGAGCCGGCGGGTAGGGCTGTTTTGCAGGGTATGGGTGGAGACGCCGGAAGGTGCCTACCAGGCACACGAAAGCATCACCCGGCGCGCGGGCGCGGGGTCCCTCGGGCTGTCTTGCCTTGTGCTCCTGGGTGGCGCACACTCCAGCAGCGGGACGACTCCAAGGAGCTGAGGATGCGATCCACACAGACGGCCATGCGGGGCGTGACCCTGCTCGCCTGGCTCACCATGATGTTGCTGGTCACGGAGTGCCATGCACAGGGCCAGACCGGGCCGGCCCAGCGCTCGCCCCAGCCGAAGCCGATCCAGGGCGTGGTGACCACGGAGACCGTCGCCACGGACCTGGAGCATCCGTGGGCACTGGCCTTCCTTCCGGACGGACGGATCCTGGTGACCGAGCGGCCGGGGCGAGTCCGGGTGATCTCGCCGACCGGGCGGGTGTCGGAGCCGCTGGGCGGCGTGCCGAAGGTGCACGCCCAGGGGCAGGGCGGGCTCCTCGACGTGGCGGTGGACCCCAACTTCGCCGAGAACCGGCTGATCTATCTCTCGTACGCGGAGCCGGGTGAAGGCGGTGCGGGGACGGCCGTAGCACGCGGCCGGCTGGGCGAGGGAGCGCTGGAGGACGTGCAGGTGATCTACCGGCAGCAGCCGAAAGTGGAGGGGAACGGCCACTTCGGCTCCCGGCTGGTGTTCGCGAAGGACGGGACGCTCTTCGTCACCCAGGGCGACCGCCAGGCCTACCGGGAGCAGGCGCAGAGTCTCGAATCCGGGCTCGGCAAGCTGGTGCGGATCAACCCCGACGGCTCCATCCCGAAGGACAACCCATTCGTCGGAAGGAGCGGAGTGCGGCCGGAGATCTACTCTTACGGGCATCGCAGCGTGCAGGCGGCGGCGCTGCATCCGGAGACGGGCCAGATCTGGACGGTGGAGCACGGCGCGCGGGGCGGCGACGAGCTGAACCATCCCGAGAAGGGGAAGAACTACGGTTGGCCGGTGATCACCTACGGCCGCGACTATTCGGGCGCCAAGATCGGCGAGGGCACGGCGAAGGCGGGGATGGAGCAGCCGGTGTACTACTGGGATCCGGTAATCGCGCCGTCGGGCGCGGTGTGGTATACCGGCGACCGGTATCCCGGATGGAAGGGCAGCCTGTTCGTCGGCTCGATGCAGCCGGGCGCGCTGGTGCGGCTCGCGGTCGAGAACGGCAAGGTGACGAAGGAGGAGCGCTACCTCTCGGACGTGGGCCGGGTCCGCGACGTGCAGCAGGGGCCCGACGGCCTGCTCTACTTAGTGACGGACGAGGACGACGGGCGGCTCCTTCGGGTGCTGCCGAAGGGCTGAGCTGATGCACGAAACCCTGGCCGAATCCCTGCGCCGCGCCCGTCACGTTGCGGTGCTGACCGGCGCCGGCGTGAGCGCGGAGAGCGGCCTCCCGACCTTCCGCGACGCGCTCACCGGGTTGTGGGCCAAGCATCGTCCCGAGGATCTCGCGACTCCCGAGGCCTTCGAGCGCGACCCCCGGACGGTGTGGGCGTGGTACAGGATGCGCCGCGAGGCTGCGCTCGCCGCGGAGCCCAACCCGGCACACGTCGCGCTGGCAATGCTGGAGACCCTGGTACCCCGGTTTACCCTCATCACCCAGAACGTGGACGGGCTCCACCGCCGCGCCGGCAGCCGCAACGTGGTCGAGCTGCACGGCGATCTTACCCGAGCGCGCTGCTCGCGGGAGACGTCGGTGACGGACCGCTGGGAGGAGCCGTCCGATGACGGGGAGCCCCCCCGCTGCGAGGACTGCGGCGCCTACCTGCGTCCTGACGTGGTGTGGTTCGGTGAGCAGCTACCGGAGCAGGCCCTCAACCGGGCGTGGGCCGCGGTCTACGACTGCAATGTGTTCCTGGCGGTGGGGACGTCGAACCTGGTGGAGCCGGCGGCGAGCCTTCCCTGGCTGGCGGCGGCGCAGGGGGCGGTGGTGGGGGTAGTGAATACATCAATGGAGGGGCAACGCTGGGGGATCGGGATCCATCACCTGACGGGGCCGGCGGGGCAGCTGCTGCCTGAGCTACTGCGCGAGGCCTGGCCCGAAGGGTCGAGCGCTATTGGGCTTCGAGATTCCCAATCCTGAGTTGATACAGCATCCTCCGATACGACTTGTGCCTCATGAAGTGGGCCGCGTCGCGCTTGCCGCTGAAGTGCTTGTCCTCGTAACGGGCGATCTTGGCCCTCCACTTCCAGCGCACGAACTTCATCAGCAGGGGGTACGCCGCGTCCAGCCTGGCGAGGATAAGGCCGTAGGCGGGGCCGATCGCCTCGACGTATGCCCGGTTCACCAGATCGAACGTCGGCGCGATATTCGCCGTCATGTCCGTGTCCTTCAGCTCGGTGAAGTGCGAGGCCGCGAGCCGGGCGCGATGGCGGCGCAGGTTCTGGCCGCCTCCGATCGGGCTCTTCTCGTCGGCTGGGAGCTTGAAGATGTCGGAGATCAGGATGTAGCCGCCGGGCCGGAGCGCGGCTTCCGCCTTTGCCAGCGCCTGCTTCGCCTTCATGAAGAGGAAGCTTTCGCTGAAGAGGATCAGGTCGTAGGTCCGGTCCAGGGTGAGGTCCTCGAACTTGGATTCGAAGACCCGGGCCCGGTTCCCCAGCACCCGGCGGGCTTCCGCGCTGAGCCAGGCATTGGGCGAGACGCAGTCGACCTCGTAGCCTCGCTCGAGCAGCTTGCGCGCCGTATTGCCCGCCCCGCACCCCACATCGAGAATCGACCGCACGTCCGGGGGGATGTCGGCCATCAGCTCGTCGGTATAGCGGGCCTGGGCTCGCGCGATGTTCTGCGGGGTCAGCTCGAGGTCGTCGGTCCAGTAGCCGTAATGAAGGTCCTGCATGTCGAGCGCGAAACGCCCGACGACGAGCCCGAGGGCCAGCCCGAATTCGGGTGACCGGAGGGCGGGCTGCCGCAGCAAGGCAGTCATGGGGTGGCTGAAGCCGTCATAGGTTGGGGGATCGTAGGGATGGGGAAGGGTACACTACGGCCGCGGTGAGTTGTAGGCCTTGCAGCTGCTGGAACCTCGACCCCAGGGGCGCCTTGTAAGGAAGGGCGAGCTGGGACCAGGGTTCACATGGTGATTGCAGATGGCTATTTTTTCGGCCACGCGCCCACGGTCGAAGCCGAGACACGGAATACCCCGAGTTGGGCGGCCCTCAGACGTCGTAGGTTGTTGCCGGCCAGGTAGCTCAGTTGGTAGAGCAGCGGACTGAAAATCCGCGTGTCGGGGGTTCGATTCCCTCTCTGGCCATTGGATTTAGCTCACCTGCCGCCGGCCCCTGTGGGGACTTTCTTCCCCGACCAGCCGATTCCACACGGCCCTTCGTGACGGTCCCTGGAGTAGGATAAA